>NZ_CP124855.1:1306609-1959913 GCF_030012525.1 Chryseobacterium gotjawalense | reverse complement strand
GAATTCGGTGTATTCCTACGAAACAGAGGGTTTCAAAACCATACCGAAATACCAAAGACCGGCAAATAAAATCATCGCGCTGAATCAGTGGTACACGTCGCCGAATCTTAAATTCAAATTGGTGAAAAACCCACATCCAAGCGAAATTGTATTCGACAATATTATCGTATCGCTGACCACGGTTAATAGTGCGGTTAATAATTTGGTGAGCACCATTACCGTTGACTTCGATAAAGAAATCAATACCATCATGATCATCGGTAAAAAAGGATTTAACCTGAATGGTACGGTTAATTTTCTCAATACATCGGTTGATGAACTTCAGAAAAAAAGATTAATCGACAGAAATGTCGTCGATAAAAATACCGAAAAGTATCTGCTGGATAACCTCGGCAATATCCGTAAAAAATTAGATTCCAGCGCGACGGTTTTAAACCACATGAAAGTTTCAGAAGGGTTGTATAACATCAAGGATCGGGACGAGAAATCATTAGAAAATATAAAAAATCTTGATGCCAGGAAAGCGGATTTCCTCACAAGGATCCATTCTTTAAACAGTATTAAAAATTCTTTGGAATCGCAGAATTTGGATCGGATGATCAGTACCAATACTGCCGGAGTAGAAGATGGTGTTTTCAACGCAACGGTTTCAGAACTGAAAGCCTTATATACAAAGCGGCGGGAACTTGCCTTGATCTATACACCAAATTCGGAGCCGATGCGGGAAATTAACCGATTGATTAATGAAGCGAAAACAAATTCCAACGGGTCGCTCCGAAACTATTATAATACCTATCTTAATGAAATTTCGAAAATAGACCGTGAAATCGCCAGAGCAAATATTGATCTGGTCTCGTACCCCGAAAAAGAACGCAGGTACATGGATGCCGAAAGAGGATATAACATGATTGAAGCGACTTATAACACGCTGCTTAACAAGCAAAATGAGACGCAGATCAGAGTTGCTACCAATAAATCCGATATCAATGTGATCGATCCTGCTAAAAATCTGGGACAAGGACCTATCGCACCGGATATTGCCAAAACCACCTACACCATTATCGGCGGACTGCTGGTTTTGCCTTTGCTTATTTTGGGTCTCGGACAACTGCTGGACAGCAGAATAAGAAATATCAAAGAATTATTGCAGGCGACAAAAATCCCGCTTTTAGGTGTTATTGGGAGAAGCAATCATGATAATAATCTGACCGTTTTAGAACAGCCCCGGTCTTCCATTTCCGAAGCGTTCCGGGGAATCAGAGCGAATCTTAGATTTTTACACAAAGAAGATAATCAGTCCAAAGTTATTCTGGTAACCTCATCAATCGGCGGCGAAGGAAAAACGTATGTTTCGATTAATATTGCTTCTGTAATGGCTTTAAGTGGCAAGAAAACAATTCTTTTGGGCATGGATCTAAGAAAGCCTAAAATTTTTGGCGATTTTAAAATTAATAACCACTACGGAATCTCTAACTACTTAACTGGCGAAGTGGAAATGGATAAAATCATTAACAAAACTTCTATCCCGGATCTTGATGTGGCGACCTCGGGCCCGATTCCGCCAAATCCGTCCGAACTTTTAATGAGTAAGCGCAATATTGAATTTATAAAAGAATTAAGAAATCACTATGATTTTATTGTTATCGATTCGCCACCGGTAGGCTTGGTTGCAGATTCTTTTGAACTGATGCAGCTCGCAGATGCCAGTATTTATGTTGTAAGACACGAATATACGGAAAAGCACATGGTGAAAATGATTACAGAAAAGTATCATCACCATGAAGTACAGAACCTTGGTTTGGTTTACAACGATTATCAGGCGGACAATACTTACGGTTACGGCTATGGTTACGGCTACGGTTATGGCTATGGTTACTTCGAAGAAGATGCTCATTATGAGGAGCCAACCCTGATCAGAATTAGAAATAAAATTAATAAGATAATAGGAAAAACTAAATAAATAAACCTTTCTGTTTAGAGGGTTATTGAGTTGTAAAATCATAAAAACTAAAATCCATCGTTTTCAAATAAAGAAATTATGCTTTTTTGAGGTTATTTAACTAAAAATTAAGAATTTCCTTACGGTAAAAATGTTTTATATTTGCAAAATTATTTATGAAAATTGATGTACAGTCATTCATGCAGAAAAAAGTGATCTACACGCTCATCGCATTGTTTTTTATTTCAGTTGGCTACAAAGGTCAGCGTCATGAAGTAGGAGTGCAACTGGGGATGAGTAATTTGGTTGGGGATATCGGGCGGACCAATTATATTTTACAGAAACCTGTATTTAGTAATATTGCCGATTACGGGATTCCCTTCTATGGAGGTATACTTTACCGGATGAATTTTAATCCTTATCAAACGGTAAGGTTAAATTTAGGCTACAGTCATATTCAGTTTATTGATGCTCTAGCAAAGGAACAATACCGGCGAAACAGAAAGCTGTGGGGAACCAATTCAATTGTAGAGGCAGACCTGGTTTTCGAGTATAATTTTTTTCCGGTAAATGATGAGCAGAAGAGTTTATTAAGTCCGTACATTTTCGGAGGTCTGGGAGCCATGCTTGCCAATACCCCACAACTGATTGTAGAAAATGATTTTAACAGAACGTCTGGAGCGGCCAAGGCACCGGATCCAAATAATCCTAATGATTTTGTAACCAATACAACTTACAGTTCAGGAAAGAAATTAACCATGGCTATTCCTTTTGGAGTGGGCTTGAAATATAAATTTAATTATAACTGGGCTTTATTTGGTGAGTTCATGTTTAGGCCTACATTTTCAGACGCTGTTGATTATAGTGTGATTGATGAAAAAAGTGTAAAAGTAACTTATAATAAAGATATTTTAGCAGCAGGAAGTAGTAGCAAGTCTCTTTTGCAGGAAGCTCCTTATAGGGAAATTGCAGAAGCCAGAGTAGCTGAAATTCTTAAAGCCAGACAAATAGGAAATATTAATTCTAAAGATTGGGTGAACTCCGTTTCAATAGGTTTAAGTTATTCATTCGGTAGACCACCATGTTATTGTGATTAAAAAATGCAGTCGATAAAAGAAAAATTAAATCCGGATCATCTCCCAAAACATGTTGCCATCATTATGGATGGGAACGGCAGATGGGCAAAATCCCGCGGGAAGGAAAGAACCTTCGGGCACAAGCACGCGATCCAGGCAGTGAGAAATGCAGTGAATGCGTGTAACGAAATTAATATTCCTTACCTTACACTCTACACCTTTTCTTCTGAGAATTGGAACAGGCCTCAGGATGAGGTGAGCACGCTGATGAGTTTGATCTCTGAAACGCTGCTTTTGGAAGCAGAAGATATATTTAGCAAAGGTCTGCGAATGCACATCATTGGCGATATTAAAAAACTGCCGCCATTGGTTCAGGAGCAATTAATGCAACTGGTAGAAATCACCAAAAATAATGATCGGGGAAATCTTATTTTGGCTTTAAGCTATGGTTCACAGAAGGAGATTTTGAATGCCGTAAAGCAGATAAGTGCCGAGGTGAAAAGTGGTCAGCTAAATGCGGAAGATATCACCGAAGAAGTTTTTGAAAATCATTTATATACCAAAGATTTGCCGCCAGTTGATTTATTAATCAGAACCAGTGGCGAAGTGAGAATCAGTAACTTTCTGCTCTGGCAAATAGCTTATGCAGAACTGCAGTTTTTAGATATTCTTTGGCCGGATTTCGGTAAAGAAGATTTCTTCAAATGCATTTATGATTATCAGAACAAAGAAAGACGATTCGGTAAAACAAGCGAGCAGCTTGACGAACAAATATAGAAATAAGAAATAGTTAGCAAGATAAAAAATGAAGTTTAAATTCTTACCCATCATCATGTTTGTGGCATCAGCCCATTTTTATGGACAGATTACGCCCCAGCAACCCACCCAGGAAAACAATCCTGTTCACGCTCAAGACGAAGCCGGAACTTATATCCTGAAAGACATTGTCGTAGATGGTGTAAAAAAATATACGCCCGCTCAGATTTTAAGATTTACAGGTCTTAATAAAAACGAGAGCGTAGAAATTCCTGGTCAAAAAATCAGCAACGCGATTAAAAAACTTTGGGAAACTCAGTCTTTTTCGGAAGTCGAAGTATATGTCGAAAGCATCGAAGGTGACCAGGTCGTTTTGCGTTTTAATCTTCAGGATTTAAAAGATCTGGGAGAAGTTAAATTTAAAGGCAAAGGAATTGGAAAATCGAAAAGTGAAAAACTGGCGAAAGACAATAACCTGAAGCCGGGAACAAAAATCACTCAGAATTTAGTGTCAACGCTTAAAACCAATATCCCGCAAGAGTATATTAAAAAAGGGTTTGCCGATGCTAAAGTGACGATCCAAGACCAGGTAAACGCAGGCGATCCTAATTTGGTAGATTGGACAATCACTGTTGATAAAGGCAGAAAAATTAAAATCAGCCATATCGAATTTGAAGGCAACGAAAGCGTTTCTGATAATAAACTTCGCAAGAACGGATTTAAAGATACCAAACAAAAAAGTTTGAGTATCAAAGGAATTCTAAAACCTTCTAAATTCATCCAGGAAAAATATGAAGATGATAAAGGTAACTTGATCAACTATTACCGATCTTTAGGTTTCCGAGATGCACAAATCGTTTCTGATTCCGTGTGGAGAAATCAAAAAGATCAGTTTGAAATTAACGTAAAACTTGCCGAAGGTAAAAAATACTATATCGGAGATGTTAATTTCTTAGGAAATACCGCATTCTCTACCGATTATTTACAAAAAATATTGGGTTACAAAACAGGCGATATTTATGACGCTGTTGGGTTCAACAAAAAAGTTGGCGAAGACGGTGGTAAAGAAGATGATTCTGACATCAAGTCCATTTACATGAATAATGGCTATCTGTTCTCTAATGTAACCCCAATTGAAAAATCTGTAAAAGGAGATTCCATTAACCTTGAAATTAGAATTAATGAAGGTGAAAAAGCAACCTGGAACCGTGTCACCTGGAGTGGAAATACCACAACACATGACCACGTAATTCTTCGTTCATTAAGAACCAAACCGGGAAGTTTATTTGCTAAAAGCGATATAAAAAGAACTTATTTTGACTTGGCAGGAATGCAGTTTTTTGATCCACAGCAAGTGGGTCAGCAAATTACACCAAACCCACAGGATAATACGGTAGATGTACACTGGACTTTAGTGGAAAAAGGTTCATCGCAGGTTCAGCTGCAGGCCGGGTATGGTGGAGGTTCATTTATCGGAACTTTAGGACTTACTTTTAATAACTTCTCACTGAAAAACTTTTTGAAATTTAAAGATTTCAAACCTGTTCCACAGGGAGACGGACAAACTTTATCTATTCAGGCGCAGGCAGGGCAGTTCTTCCAGAATTATGGAATTTCATTTACCGAACCATGGTTATTTGGAACAAAACCTACTGCGTTATCAGTCGGAGTTAATCAGTCTTTAGTCCGTTATTCAGATCAGTTTGGAGCGACCCAAAAATTAAATATTTTCTCGGCAAGTGCCGGTTTAAACAGACTGTTAAGATGGCCGGATGATTATTTCTCTTTGTACACTGGGATTCAGTATCAGAGTTATGATTTCCAAAACTATCCTTTTCAGTTCGGGAATACGACCGAATATTACGGATCTGCGAAGAATTTTAGTTTGAATATTGGATTAAGCAGAAACTCTGCTGGTTTAGATCCAATATTCCCGACTCAAGGGTCGAATATTGAAGCATCTGTGAAATTTACGCCGCCATATTCACTCTTTAGCAATAAAGATTATTCAAGTATGGCAGCGATTGACAAGTATAAATGGTTAGAGTTTTATAAAGTTAAAATGAAAGCCGATATTTATAATACCGTTGTAGGGAAAATGGTGTTAAGAAGTACCGCTGAAATGGGATTCTTAAACGGATATAATAAAGAACTGGGAGCGCCGCCATTTGAGAGATTCTACGTCGGAGGAACCGGACTTTTCGGAGGAAGATATGACGGAAGAGAATTGGTGCCGCTTCGTGGATATGAAAATGCTTCTTCCACAGGAGGAACCATCGATGATGTTACGCCTTACGGTGGAGCAACCATTTATAACAGATTTGCTTTGGAATTGCGTTACCCGATATCAATGAATCAAACCGCGAAGATTTATGCACTTTCTTTCTTAGAAGGAGGAAATGCGTATAACTCGTTCGGAAGTTATAATCCTTTCCAGTTGAAGCGTTCTGCCGGTGTAGGTATTAGAGTTTATATGGGAGCTTTCGGATTGATCGGATTTGATTTCGCGTACGGATTTGATAAAACTCTTATGGGAACTGAGCCTTCAGGTTGGAAAACACACTTCCTGATGAACCAGTCATTATAAATTTAGTAAAAATGAAAAAGTTTCTATTGTTATTCATTCCTCTTCTGTGTTTTGCAGCCTTTGCAAATGCCCAGAAAATCGGAGTTGTTGATACGGATTACATTCTCAGTAAATTGCCTCAGTACAAAGAAGCAGAAACGCGGTTGAATGAGCAGATTACCAATTGGCAAAATGAAATTCAAACTTTGCAGACAGAATTTGAAAAGAAAAAAACAACCCTTGAAAATGAAAAAGTTCTTCTCATCGGTGATCAGTTAAAACTTCGTCAAAAAGAAGTTGATGATTTGGATAAGAAGATTAAAGGAATGATCAATAATCGTTTCGGGTCGATGGGAGAAATCAATAATGCGAGATCGAACTTGACCAAGCCGTTTCAGGATCTCATTTGGGGAGCAATCAAGACTGTTTCAGAGAAAAATACTTTGGGCATAGTTCTTGATAAAAGCAATAACATCAGTGTGATTTTTCTTGATAAAAGATATGATTATACAGATAAAGTGTTAGATTTGCTGCTGAAAAATTCCCCCGCGAAAAATACAGAAACTGAGGCTAAGCCAGCGAAAAGAAATCTGATGGAGGAGAGAACTGAAAAGATAAGAGTAATGAAAGCCAAAGGTAATTAAAGCTTTAGGTAAAGAAGCAAAACAATAAAAGTAATTAACAAACCAAACTATAAATTTATTTAACCTCAATTATGAAAAAATTAAGTGTATTATTTGCAGCAGTAATGATGTTTGCAACCGTAGGAGTTGCAAAAGCGCAGAAAGTTGCAAGTATGGATTATGAAGCTGTATTAGCTGTAATGCCAGAAACTAAGAAAATGACGACTGATCTGGAAACTTTTAGTAAAACTAAAGGTGATGAAATAAATAAGCAAGCAGAAGCATTTCAAAAAGAAGTTCAACAATATCAAGCTGAAGGAGCTAAATTGAGCGAAGCCCAAAGACAGGCTAAAGAAGGTGAACTTCAGAAAAAACAACAAAACCTACAGCAGATTCAAACTACTGCTCAAAGCGATTTAGCGCAAAAAAGAGACACCGCGATTAAGCCAATTATCGAAAAATTGAACAAAGCAGTAGAAAAAGTAGCTAAAGCAAACGGTTATGAGTTTATTATTGATGCAGGTGCATTGATTTATAAAGGTGGACCAGACGCGACCGCTGCAGTAAAGAAAGAATTAGGACTTTAAGAGATTATTTTATTATCCTAAACCATCCCATTTATCCGGGATGGTTTTTTTAATTTTGTACCATGCAAAAAGAAATTTCAAATCTGTCAAAAATTCGGTTTAGCGACTGTGATCCGATCGGCCATCTCAATAATGTGAAATATTTGGAATACATGCTCAACGCCAGAGAAGATCATGTAGAAGCCGGTTATGGATTTACCTATGAAGAATATACCAGAAGAACCGGTTGTACCTGGATTACGATTCAAAATGAAATCGCCTATTTAAAAGAAGTTCGGTATAATGCAAAAGTCCTTATTTCCAGCAAAACCATTGAAGTGGGTGACCGTCTTTCCAAAGTTGAAATTTTAATGAAAAGTGCAGACGGTAAAACCATTCACTGTCTTTTGTGGGTGACCGTGATTTATTTCAATATGAAAACACGGAAATCTGATGTACATCCGGAAGATACCAGACGGCTATTTGAAAAGTTTCTGGTCGATTTAGAAGAAAAAGACTTCAAAAGTCGCGCATCCTATTTTAGAAAACAAAACAAAAAGGCAAATCTATAATGAAGAAAATACTTGTAATTGGCAGCAATGGACAATTAGGAAACTGTTTTAAAAAATTAGCACCAGATTTTGAAAATCAGTTTGAATTCAGATTCGCTGACTCTCAAGAATTAAATATTACCGACCAAGGTGCAGTTGAAGATTTTTTTGAAGACTATAAACCTGATTTTTGTATTAATGCTGCGGCTTATACGGCAGTAGATTTAGCTGAGAAAGAAGCTGAAAAAGCTTTTGCAGTGAATGCTGACGGAGTCGCAAATGTAGCACAAGCCTGTAAAACATCGAGAACTGTTTTGATTCATTTTTCGACCGATTATGTTTTTGATGGTGAAAGCAATATTTCTTACTCAGAAGATAATTTCACCAATCCACAAGGGGTTTACGGAGCTTCTAAACTGAAGGGTGAAGAACTTGCGCTTGAGAATAATCCGAGAACAATTGTGATCAGAACTTCCTGGCTGTATTCTGAGTTTAATAAAAACTTTGTAAAAACGATGTTGAATCTCTTTTCAACGAAAGATGAATTGGGAATTGTTGCAGATCAGTTTGGCCAGCCGACGAATGCGAATGATTTAGCAGAAGCTGTGATGAAAATTATTCTGTCAGATCCGAAAATTTTCGGGATCTTCCAGTTTTCAAATTATCCCGAAACCAATTGGTTTGAATTTGCCTCTAAGATTGCGGAATTTTCAAACTCCGGGATTAAACTGAAAGCCATTACCACCGAAGAATTTCCAACGCCTGCGAAACGGCCGAAACGGAGCACGATGGCTTTGGACAAAATAGAAAAGGTGTACCGGATCGAACCCATTCACTGGGAACATTCCCTACAAGATTGTATCGAAACTTTAGCAACAACTCACGAATGAAAAAATTCCTCTTTTTATATTTAATAACTTTGTCACCGTTCTTTTTTGCACAAAATGTGGTGCTGAACAAAGTGGTAAAATCTCATCCTAACGGTGATAAGGTTTTTTATAAAATAAATCCCCAGTCGACTCCTTCAGAATATTTGGGAGAAGTTGAAGTTCAGGGCTTTTCAGATAACGACGCCAACGTATTTGGCATGATCTATAAAAAAGCAAAAGAGATCGGAGCGAACGCTTTTTCCTACCAGCCTTTTGAAGAGATTGACGGAACTTTATCTAAATTCAATCCGATTCATTACAAATTAAGTCTGTATTATGTTTCAGCTTCAGATTTTCCTAAAGAAGACAACATGGTGTATTTTATTTCATCGCCTTATACCAAACAAACTATTTCCATTAATAATAAAAAAATGGTTTTTGAACCAAGGACTTATACCGAATTAAAATTGGCGCCGGGAGAAGTTTATACCATATCGACCCGGAAACTTTTAGGATCCAGTATAAAAATTGGAGCGCAGCAAAACCAACCGGTTCAATATTTCCAACTTTCCGGTCTTTCAGTAAATTCGAATGAAAACGGAAAACCGGGAATTAATTTGAAATCCGGAGATATCATCAGACTCGAGCGATCTTACGGACAGTTTTTGACCACCATCTATCAGAATTTTAAATAATGATATTCTAGCGATATGAAAGTAGATATTTTAGCAATAGGAGCGCATCCTGACGATGTAGAATTGGGATGCGGCGGAACTTTAGCAAAACTGATTTCAGAAGGTAAAACGGTTGCTATCGTTGATTTAACCGAAGGTGAACTCGGAACTCGTGGAACCAATATCACGAGAGCAGAGGAAGCTGGAAACGCCTCAAAGATTTTGGGGATTTCTCACCGTACGAATCTGAAAATGAAAGATGGTTTTCTTTTGAATACAGAAGAGTACCAAATGCAGATTGTGAAAATGATCCGTAAATTTCAGCCTGAAATCGTATTGGCCAATGCCATCGACGACCGGCATCCAGATCATGCCAAAGCAGCAAAATTGGTTTCTGACGCTTGTTTTCTTTCAGGGCTCGTCAAAATAGAAACCAGTTTAGAAAATGAAAATCAGAAAGCGTGGCGCCCGAAACATATTTTCCATTATATTCAGTGGAAGCATATTACGCCGGATTTCGTGGTTGATATTTCAGATTTCATGCCGAAGAAAATGGAAGCCTGTCTTGCTTTCAAAACCCAGTTTTACGATCCGAATTCGGATGAGCCGATGACACCGATTGCTTCCAAAGACTTCCTGGAAAGCCTCACTTACCGGGCTCAGGACTTGGGTCGGCTCTCCGGAGTGGCCTTTGCAGAGGGATTTACCACAGAAAAGTTGATTGCTTTCAAAAATTTTGACGGAATAATTTTGTAGTATATCGAAAAGTATTATATTTGCAACCTCAAACGGTGATTGTAGCTCAGTTGGTTAGAGCGCCGGATTGTGGTTCCGGAGGTCGGGGGTTCGAGACCCCTCATTCACCCAAGTTAAAACGCATTGATTATCAATGCGTTTTTTCGTTTATGGTCTTTTCCGTCTTTTCCTTTCTATGGTGACCAAACCGCAACCATCTTCCCGGCAACCCCTACTGTATGCTGACCTTATACTGGCTGTATGCTGACTTTTGTGGTCATTTCACTTTTATGAAATGCAGTGCAGATCTGGCACTTACTTTACAGCTTCTGCAGGTCTAGATGGATTTCAGGCACTTGACATTCTTCAAAATTAAATATTTCTATTTTTCTCTCCTTTGGGTTTGATCCATTAGAATCAAAAAAAGCATTTAATTGTAATTAAATGCTTTTTTTCTTTTATCGAAGTCTGATTAAATTTCTTCGTCTGATTCAATCGTAAATGATTTCGTTTTGAAATCCTTGTCGTGTCTTTCAGAAATTACATCTTCGCCTTTTTGACCGATGATGAAATCTGTTGAATCTTTAAACATTTCTTCGAAACTTTTAAAATCTTCTTTGTACAGATAAATTTTATGTTTTTCGAATGTTGCTTCTCCATTTTCACCAAAGTTCTTTTTGCTTTCGGTAATCGTTAAATAATAATCTCCCGCTTTGGTTTCTCGCACATCAAAGAAATAAGTTCTTCTTCCTGCCTTCAATACCTTGGTGAAAATTTCATTTTCATGGCGTTCCTTGTAATCACTCATTTGTAGCTATTTTTCAAATCTTGTGTAACAAATATAAAAGATTTCTTTTAATTGTGGAATTTATTTTTAATTATTTACGAAAAAAAGTGGCTTATCAATAAAGAAACCATCACTTAATTCAGATTTTCATTTTCTATCGGGGTGAGGTTCAGGATTTTATCCGAGCGTTTAGCGCTGCTTTCCCGGTGCGTAATAATGATGGAGGTACAGTTGTGAATTTCATTTTCAATATTTTGAAGGATATTTTCTTCGGTTTCTGTATCCAAAGCCGATAATGAATCATCAAAAATCAAAACAGACGGTTCCTTAATTAACGCTCTTGCAATACAGATCCGCTGTTTCTGTCCGCCGGAAAGCATCACACCGCGTTCGCCAACCATCGTTTTGTACTGATCTTTGAACTCTACGATGTTTTTGTGAACATCTGCTTTTTTTGAGTATTTTTCGACCAACTGATGAGAAGGTTTGTCGATGGCGAATCCAATATTGTTTTCAATGGTGTCTGAAAAAAGAAAACTTTCCTGCGGAATATAGCCGATGAATTTTCGGTAGTTTTCTAAATTGTGGTCTTTTAAATTTTTTCCGTCGATAAGAATTTCTCCTTCTGTAGGATCGATTAACCGACAAAGTAAAAGGGCAATAGTTGATTTGCCACTTCCGGTTTTTCCCATAATTGCTAATGATTTACCGGCTTCAATTTTGAAACTTAAATTTTCCAGGGCTTTAATTCCGGTATTTGGGTAAACGTAAGAAACATTTCGAAATTCGATATCTCCTTTTATCGGATACACTTCATTATTGGTATTAATGATGTCGGTTTTCATATCGAGAAATTCATTGATTCTCGCCATCGATGCTTCTGCCCTTTGATTCACAGATGTTACCCAACCGACCATAGAAAAAGGAAAAATTAAGATATTGATGTACAGAAAGAAATCTGCAATCTTGCCGACCGAGAGTTCATTCGCCATGTATTTCTGCCCGCCGATTAACAGAATGACCACATTTAATAAGCCGATGACAAACAGGATAATGGTAAAGAAATAGGCTTCTGTTTTGGCAAGATCAAGCGATTTATCCTGATAATCTTTTACTTTGGTGCCGTAACTTTTTTCGATGTAACTTTCTTTTGCAAAGAATTTCACCACCCGAATTCCCGAAAAACTGTCCTGTACAAAAGTTGAAATCGCAGACTGGCTCTTCTGCATAATTTTCGATTTTTTATTGATAATCGAACTTACTTTGTAAATGAGAAAAGAAAGAACAGGCAACGGCAGAAGAGACCACAAAGTCATTTCTACATTCGTATTGAGCATATAAACACTCGTAATGATCAACAGGATCAGTAAATTGACGACGTACATTACTCCCGGCCCGAGATACATTCTTACGGCAACAACATCTTCACTCAAGCGGTTCATCAGATCACCGATGGTTGTTCTCTTGAAGTCGGTTAACGATAATTCCTGATAATGATTGTAGATTTTATTTTTCAGTTCATATTCGATTTCTCTGGACGCAACAATGATGGTTTGGCGCATCATAAAAGTGAAAAATCCCGTCAGTAATGAAGAACCTACGATAATCGCAACATAAATTAAAACCTGCTTATTAAAACCTAAACTGTTAGTGTTTGATATTTCATCCACGGATTTTCCTACGAACTGTACTTTAAATATATTGAAAAAATTACTGGCAATAATGAATAGAAAACCATAAAACAACAGGTTTTTATGTTTCCAGAAATAGGGATTAAGGGTTTTCAGTGCGTTCATAAATCATAAGGTTTTTAGCGGTTTGCTTGCCTAGAAACCTCTGCAAAAATAAGAAATTGAAAATTGATATTTTGTCGTAGTTGAGAAAAAACGGATGCTTGGGTATGATCGGAACAGATTATTGTTTGGTATAAATTACATCTTATAAGTCTCAACTTGGAACAATTTTATTATCTTTGCACCCTAAAAAGCTCTTTGAAATGTTAGGAAGAAGACAAATCCGTGAAAAGGTAGTAGAATCGCTGTATTCATATTATCAAAATCCCATTAAATTCGATGTGTTAGAGAAAAACATGTTCTCAGAAATCGATAAAATCTATCATCTTTACATTTACCAACTTAATTTTTTGGTGGCGCTGAAAGATCTGGCAGAACGGCAAATCGAAATCGGTAAGAATAAGTATATTCAAACTGATAAAGAAACCAATCCCAACCAAAAATTCATCAACAATCAGGTTTTAATTAAATTAGAAGAAAATGACGAGCGCCTTTCTTTTACTTCTAAAAATCAGGATTTAAAATGGGATATCTATGATGAATTGCTGGTGAAGACGTTTCAGAGAATGTCGGCCGGTAAAAGATATCAGGATTTTATGAAAGAAGAAGGACATTCTTTCGAAGCTGACCAGAAATTTATCGGGAAATTATTTTTAAGGTATATCGCTGAAAACGATGATTTTCATGACCATCTTGAAGGAAAAGAATTGAGTTGGGCAGATGATTTCCATATCGCCAATTCGATGATGCAGAAAACCATTGGTTTTTTTAAAGAAAATGAACCGAGCCATACTTTAATTAAAATGATTAAAGATGAAGAGGACCGTGAATTCGCCCGTAAACTCTTAAAACAATCCCTGAACCATTGGGAAGAAAATGAGAAAAAACTGGAAGGAAGATTAGATAACTGGGAGCTGGACCGTGTGGCTTTAATGGATAAAATCATTCTGATTGCAGCTATTACGGAACTCGATTATTTCCCATTAACGCCGGGAAGAGTTATTATTAATGAATATATCGAAATTTCTAAAGTGTTTTCAACCGACCGTTCCAACATTTTCATCAATGGGATTTTAGATAAATACACCAAAGATTTAAACAGAAGTTAATATGAAAAATTTTATTAAAATAGCACCACTTGTTGTGGCTTTAGCTTTAGTAAGTTGTAAAAAAGACCAGAGCGCAGATCAACTCGTTATCGAGCAGGGAACTGCTCAGGTGGCTGAACCGAATATCGATTCTCAAGAGGATATGGTGAAAGAAGCACAGTCTAAACCTTTAACCAACATTGCACTTTCTGAAGCGCAGTTTGATTTCGGAAAAATTAAAAAAGGAGAACATAAAGAACACACCTACGAAGTGACCAATACCGGAAAAAATCCCCTGATTATTTCTCAGGTAAAACCGGGTTGCGGATGTACCGTTCCTGATTATACCAAAGAGCCGATTCTTCCGGGACAAAAAGGAAAAATTACTTTGAAATTCGATTCTTCTAATTTCGACGGACTCGTTAACAAACAGGCAGAAATATATGCAAATGTAGAAAAAGCACCGATTGTGATTGGCTTTTCTGCAGATATTCAACCATAATTAAATTAATATAATGATAACAATATTTTTACAGGCCGCAGCACCGGAAGGTTCTATGATGCCGACCATGATCATGATGGGACTGATGTTCGTCGGGTTTTATTTCCTGATGATCCGTCCGCAAATGAAAAAATCGAAGCAGGAAAAAAACTTTCAGTCTGAATTAAAAGTAGGAAGCAGAGTAGTTACTACTTCTGGAATGCACGGTAGAATAGCACAAATTCAGGAAGATGGTGTTATTATCGAAACCCTTTCCGGAAAATTGAAGTTTGAAAAAGCAGCGATTTCAAGAGAATTTACACAACAGCGTTTCCCGGATAACGCTTCGGAAACTAAATAATATTTCGAAAGAACTATTTATAAAGCAATCTCAGTGAGGTTGCTTTTTTTTGTTTTTCGGGCAAAAAAAGTTTACTGAAACAGAGTTCAATAAACTTTTAATATAGTCAAGTCGTCAATGATTAAATGACTACTCAATTTCTTTAATTTAACTAAAGAAAAGAATCAGTAAACTCGCTACAAATATCCTGAAAATCGTTACTAAAGGATAAACCTGAGCGTAAGTTTGAATGGGGATATCGGAATCTAAATAATTCGTGCTGAAGGAAAGTGCCGCCGGATCGGTATAACTTCCGCTCATAATGCCAGCCAATTGAAGAAAGTTGATTTTCATAATAAACCGGCCGATAATGACCATTAAAATCAATGGAATAAAGGTAATTGCACAGCCATACAATAACCAGAGCCAACCATGATACTGAATAAAATTATCATAGAAACCGTCCCCTGCATGAATGCCTACCGCCGCAAAGAAAAGACAGATCCCAAAGTCTTTCATGAAATAAGTAGCGCCGGTATTAATATAAGAATGGATGAACGCAATCCCTCCATAACGAGATATCAAAAGCGCAACAATCAGCGGTCCGGCAGCGAATCCTAATTTAATAGGCACCGGTAAACTTGGTATGACAATCGGAATAGAACCCAAAATGACGCCTAATAATAATCCGCCGAATAAGGATAAAAAATCCGGTTCCAATAATTTCTTTTCAGAGTTTCCGATGATTTTTGCAACTTCTTCGATGCCTTCTTTAGAACCGATAACGCGTAATTTATCTCCGTAAAACAGTTCCAGGGAAGGTCGCGGCAGAATTTCTTTCCCTGCCCGGAAAACCCGTGTAACCTTTAAATCGAACGTGTTGTATAGATCAAGCTCCGAGAGTTTTTTATGAATTATTTTCGGATTGGTAACGAAAATGTTTTTCTTCAGAATCTGTTTATCAGACTCGATGAACAAATCCGACGACGGTCGGCCAACGGTTGCGATGAAATCGTCAAGATCTTTTTCTAAACCTACCAACATCAGCACATCCCGGTCATGCAGTTGAACATCCATGGTCGGAGACTGTACGACAATGGTTCCGCTGTGTTTTAATCGTGAAATAACAATTTCTCTACCGAACTCTTTGATCGTTTGGTGCAGGGTTTTTCCAAAATAATACGGATTGGTAATCCGGACTTTCTTATGAACCAAAGGCAGCTCCCGGTTAATTTTTGATTTCCGGAATTTCTTCATTTCTTCATCCGGATTGATTTTTAATAAAAGTTTAGAGATGATAATGGTCGCTATAATTCCGAAAACTCCCAGCGGATAAGTAATCGCGTAACCAATGGTGGGGTCACCGAATTTCTTATCCGGGAACGAATTTGTAATTTCTTCGATCGTGTTTTTAGCGGCTCCTAATCCGGGCGTGTTGGTTACCGAACCACTCATGATTCCTACTAAATCTTCTATTTTGAGGCCGGTGAGATAAAAGAGACCTACGGTAATAATACCGCCAAGAAGAACACAGGAAACAGCCAGAATATTAAACTTTAAACCTTCATTTTTGAAAGACGAGAAAAAGGAAGGTCCGACCTGTAAACCAATTCCGTAAACAAAAAGGATTAAACCGAAGTCACGGATGAAATCTAAAATCCCGGGCTGAATCCGGTAGCCGAAATGTCCCAAAATTAATCCCGTAAACATCACTGCCGAAACACCGAAAGTAATCTTCCCTAATTTTAATCTTCCAAAAAAAACACCGGTTCCGATGGCGAGCATTATGGCAACAATAGATTGCGTTACCGTTGGGATTTCGCCCGGTAATAAAAGTAATTTTAACCAATCAAACATCTTCTCTATTTTTAGTTTATTAACAAAATTACTGTTAATAATCCGCAATAGGGAATGCCTTGAAATGAAATCTATCAGCATTTGGAAGTTAGCCGAGTAAGTTGGTTAAGCGTTCATTAACCGAATTCCAATACTGCAGCGTAAACATTCTTTTTTCTCGCAAAAGTTTCTGTGATGGAAAAGAAGAGATTGGGTTTCAAGAGCGCTTTTTGGTTTTACTTTTAAAGTTTTCCACTGATTGATAATGGTGTTTTTCTCCGCTGCAATACTTTGGTAAATGGTCAGAATTTCATCAGGAATATTTTCATCGGTGTTTTTATGATAGGTGTATTTTAACGGTAGAACGGCATTAATCAGCACTAATTCAACGAAATCTTTAGTTAAAGTTTTTTTGCCTTTTACAGGCGATATTTTCCCAAAATTAAATCGGTTGTCCCAATATTCACTGGCTTCAACTTTCTGAAAGAGTTGATGAATATCTTCAATGTTTTTGGCGTTGATAAGTTTCGAAAATAGATTTTGGTTTTGATGGTATAAAGAAGCCAATTGCGAAAGCCGGACCGTCGGGAAATTCGGAGGCCGGAGTTTTGAAAATTTCGGATGTATATAGAAATCGGGTAATTGATATTTAACTTTTAAAAATTCAAATTCCCGTTTCCAAATTTTGCATTGTTCATCACTTGGTTTATCGAGCCAGCCACAGATGCCGAAGAAAAGAGCTTCCAGCTGCGTTTGATTTTGCCTTGTTTTACTGAAGATTTTATAGTCGATGCTCTCTGCCAGTTGTTTGAAAATAAGCGCATTTACTTTTAAGCCGAAAGCGTAAGCCAGTTGCTGAAATAATATTGCTTCATAATTATTCTGATGTTGTTTTAATGATTCCTCAATTTCAATGGATTTCGCATCTAATTTTTTCAGTAAAGTTTCTTCATGAAAATGAAGAGGGAAATTTTTAGAATTAAAAATGTTTTCGCACGGAATAAATTGGGTTTCCTGTAACAGCGTTTCATATTTTGCAAGCACATTTTCATCGATATAGCCTTTCAGTTCCAAGGTTGGAATCGTCTTGTTTTTGAATTCTTCTATCTCAACATCATTGATGAAAACGACGTGGGCGATGATGTTTTCAAACTCGGGATTGCCCGAATGTTTGTGGAAAATCCAATCCGATGATTTTACATGGAGCTCTATGTTTCCTGCGATAACTAAACCGTTCGTTTTTATTTTTGCAAAAAGAAAATCCGGTCCCGAGTCGAAATTCCACCTTCCGAAGTCTAAGATCTCGAGATCGTTTCCTTCCACATCTTTAAAGTCAAAACTGTTGAAAATTTTGAAATTCCACAAGTATTGAAGCAGTTTTTCGTTCATGTCAGAAAACTTTAGTTACAAAGTAACAAAGCAAATTCTGAATAAAAAAGGTGAAATAACTATTTTTGAAAACGGTGCATCGTTTCGGCATACATTTTCTCGTAAATCGGCAAGATGTTTTTCAGGTCAAATTTAAGGGCCTGTTCTTTGGCATTTTTTTTCATTTTCGCCAACAAAACCTCGTCACTCAAGAGTTTTATGGTGTAGTTGCTCATCGCTTCTACGTTGCCGATCTCAGCGAGATAACCGGTTTCTCCCTGAATGTTCACTTCGGGGATTCCGCCCGCATTAGAACTGATCACCGGCGTTTCTGCGGCCATTGCTTCCAGCGCGGCCAAACCGAAACTTTCCTGTTCCGACGGAAGTAAAAATACATCTGAAAGTTGCAGAATTTTATATAAATCATTTACTTTTCCGAGCAGGCGAACTTTTCCAATTAAATCCGGATGGTCTTCTAAAAACTCATTCACAATTTCCATGTCCGGACCTTCACCAATGATAATCAGTTTTGATTTTATTTTTGCATTGACATTCTTGAAAATCTGTAAAACGTCCTGCACGCGCTTCACCGGACGAAGATTGGAAACATGAATCAAAATCTTTTCATCTTTCGTTGCAAAATGGTTGCGCTGACAGATATTATCATGTTTAAATTCAGTGTTATCGATAAAATTGGTGATCACCTGAATTTCTTTGGTGATTTTAAATAACTGTAAAGTGTCTTTTTTTAAACTTTCGGAAACGCAGGTTATCGTATCTGACTGATTGATAGAGAATTCTACCGCGTGTTTGTAACTTGGATGTTGTCCTACCAAAGTGATATCCGTTCCGTGAAGGGTCGTAACCAGAGGAACGTCTTTTCCTTCTTCTTTCAACATTTGTTTTGCGGTAAACGCTGCATAAGCATAAGGAATTGCGTAATGCGCATGCAGTAAATCCAGTTTATACAAATTCACCACCCGGTAAATCATGGACGAAAGCGCAATATCATAAGGTTGATATTGAAAAAGCGGATACGTCTGAACATTTACTTTATGAAAAAAAATATTGGGATTGGTAATATCTAATCTTGCCGGCAGCGCTGAACTTATAAAATGTACTTCATAGCCTTTATCAGCGAGCGCCATACCAAGTTCTGTAGCAACGATGCCGCTTCCACCGTAAGTTGGATAACAGAGAATTCCGATTTTCATTTGATTTATTTTTTTTTAAATTGAAATTACTCAATTCTGTTTTTTTATTAATTTTTTAAAGGCAAGTCGATTCTGGAAGAGGAATTGAGTTCTAAACCCATTCCTGCTTTTAAACGATCATTCACCAAAACCGGAAGTTTTCCCCAGATTTTTGTTTGTCCCGAAAATGCTTTTGCAGTGGCGGTCATCGCATCATCATTGTTTTCATAAGAAACCAAAACGGTAGAGATTTTAGAAATATCAACATCTTTTAAAGCATAAGCAGAACCGAAAACATTTAAGATTACATTTTGATTTTTACTTAAATCTGCCAGAATTTTTTTGCTTTCCGCTGATATTGTATAGGGTTTGTAAGCCGACGAGTTGTCTTTATGAAAGCCCACAATTACTTTCGAATTGGCAGGAATTGTAGAAATTTCCGTCGCTTTTTTTACAATGATGGTATTGTTTAAATTTAACTGATCCAGAAAAGTCTGGTAAGGAGCTTCTTCTAAAGGGACATAATAGTACGTTTCTCTGCAATTCAACGGAAGCATTTTTTTATCATCTTTTATTAAAGTCAAAGCGTTGGAATACATTTTCTGAACGATTTCGGAATGCGTGGCATTGTTTAAATCTTCATTAATGTTGGCCGGATTTCTCGGTTCATATTGAGTTAAACCCAGGTAATATTTTGTCAGTAAAATTTTCTTTACACTTTCTTCAACTCTTTGCTGTGGAATTTCTCCTTTATCAATCGCTTGCTGAATCAGTCTTTTTCCGGTGGCAACATCCTGGGAAAATAACATAATATCATTTCCTGCTTCGAAAGCCATTGCATCTAATTCGCCGGCTTTAAATTTGTTGGCAACTGCACCCATATTCAAGGCGTCTGTAATAATTAAACCTTTGTAACCCAGTTGCTCTTTTAAAATTCCGGTTATGATATTTTTAGAAATAGAAGCCGGAACTCCTTTCTTTTTTTCGAAGGCAGGAATGTAAAGATGAGCGACCATAACGCCACCAATTCCTTTATCCATCAACGCTTTGAACGGAGCGAGTTCTATCTCATTTAATCTTTTAAGAGAATGCGAAACTACGGGAAGATCCAGGTGGGAATCCTGGTCGGTATCACCATGTCCGGGGAAATGTTTGATGGCCGCTAAAATAGTGTTGTTTTGTAATCCGTTGGAATAGGCTAAAGCAGAACTGATAACATTTGAAACTTCTGAACCGAAACTTCTGTTTCCGATAATAGGATTATTGGGATTTGTATTCACATCCACAACCGGCGCGAAATCCCAGTTGATGCCCATTCTTTTGCAATCTTCAGCGATTTTGGCAGCCATTTCTGTAATGAGATTTTTGTCCTGAATCGCACCGAGCGTCATTGCCCAAGGGAATTTATGTGCTGCAGCAATTCTTTGATAAACGCCCCATTCTGCATCCATCCCAATCATTAAAGGGATTTTTGTTTTTTGCTGGAATTCATTCACCAAATTAATTTCCCGTGCAGCATCATCCTGCATCAGAATCAGCCCGCCGATTTTATCATTGATGATGATATTTCTTACGTTATTGATATAATCTTCTCCTTTATTGGTGTACAGTGCCACAATAAAAAGCTGTCCCAGTTTTTCGTCTTGCGAGAGCGATTCGTAGGTTTTTTCTACCCACTGATTCGCTTTTTGTATTTCTGCCGGTGAAATGTTTCCTGGTTGATATTGTGCATTTGCAAAATGGTTAAAGCATAAGAATGCTATTATAAAAAAAAAGGCTTTTATCTTGATGTTTTTCATTCTATAAGAAATAATGGAAACAAAAATACAATTTTTAATTTTTAAAACGTATTTTCTAATGGCATACAAATTGACTGACAAAACATATTAATCTTTAAACCCTTTCAAAATGAAAAACTATTTAACCTTAGTGCTGATTGCAATATTTAGCATAGTAGCAGTTAGCTGTGACAACAGAAACGATGATGTACTCGTAAATGACAATGATACTTTTTCAGTCGTATTGGATATCAATAATGTGAATTTTTCGTTTGATGCTCAAAATGGATATTTCATCAGCAGATCATTCACAAAGCCATTGTTTAATACAGATGTTGTTTTGATTTACAGAAAAACCGGAACTGCATCGGATGGTTCTCCGGTTTGGCAATCTATTCCAAGAACAATTTTTTTAAGCAACGGAAATGAATTGGATTATGATTTTGACTTTACTAAAAATGATATAATGATTTATGCCAATGGCAATTATGATATTGCTACAACTCCCCAATATTTGAACGCTCAGACTTTCCGAGTAGTTTTGGTACCAGCTTCTTCGGGAGCAAAAAATGCTAAAGTAGATTATTCTGATTATAACAGTGTGATCAGTTATTTTAAAATTGATGATTCTAAAGTAACGAATCTGTAGATTTTATATCATTAAAATTAACTTGAACCACAGTTTTTGCTGTGGTTTTTTTGTGCTAAAAGTCAGGTTTAGAGTGTTGGTTTGGATTCCTGTAATCGGTGATTTTTTAGTAACTTTATCACTTCAATAATTAATCAAAAACAAATACATAATGAGTGTTCACATTGCAGCTAAAAAAGGAGAAATTGCTAAAACGGTTTTACAGCCAGGTGATCCTTTAAGAGCAAAATACATCGCCGATAATTTCTTAACGGATGTGAAATTGGTAAGTAAAACCAGAAATGTTTTTTATTTCACAGGACTTTACAAAGGGAAAGAAGTTTCTGTAGGAGCCAGTGGTATGGGAATCCCAAGCATCGGGATTTATTCCTATGAGCTGTTTACCGAATTTGACGTCGATACGATTATCCGAATAGGAACCTGTGGAGCATACACTACCGATCTGAAAGTTTATGATCTGTTAAATGTTGAACATGCGGCGAGTGAATCTACTTATGCAAAGTTTGCCTGGGAAATCGAAGAAGATTTATTGTCTCACCAAGGCAGCACTTTCGGATTAATCAATGATTCTGCGAAAGCATTATCTTTAAATTTAAAAGCAACAAATATTCACACCAGTGATATTTTCTACAGAAAAAATCCGGCGCTTCCAGAGATTGCCTCAAAATATAACTGTACGGCAGTTGAAATGGAGGCCTTTGCACTTTTCGCTAATGCACAATATTTGGGTAAAAATGCGGCAACAATTCTAACGGTTTCAGATGTGATTCCTACGGGAGATCAGATTTCTGCCGATCAGCGGGAAACAGCGTTGACACCAATGATTGAGTTGGCTTTAGAAACAGCCATTAAAATGTAAATAATTAATAGGCGGTATTTTCATCATCCAGAAGATGACCGAAATAATCTTTTTTAGTTTTTAAATAAGCTTCACTTTCCTTTGTAGAGTCCATCTGCAAAGGAATTCTTTTATTCAGACGAATGCTGCTGTCCGTTACAAATTTTAATTTTTGCGGATTATTCGTTAAAAGATTAATTTCCTTAACATTTAGAATTTTTAGAATTTCTATCGCAACACCAAAATTTCTGTCATCAGCCGGAAGACCAAGTTCTAAGTTGGCTTCTACCGTATCGAAACCCTTCTCCTGTAAAGCATAAGCTTTCAGCTTATTGATGATACCTATGTTTCTTCCTTCCTGTCTTAAATAGATGATAATGCCACCGTTTTTGTGCATGAAGCTCATTGCGGCATCTAATTGTTGGCCACACTCGCATTTCTTGGAATGAAATACTTCGCCGGTGATACATTCGGAATGGAAACGTACATTAATAGGCTGTGTAAAATCAGTGTTTTTGGCAATAATTGCCATATGAGGCATCCAATCTTGGTCAGATTCAGAAAATGCAATCATACGGAATTCCCCGTACTCTGTCGGAACGTTTGATTCTGCTTGAATTTTTAACATGGATTTTGTTGCTATTTTGAGGGCGTAGATGTGGAATCTTTTGAAATGTTGCTTTCCAGAAAGGTCATATTGGTTTTAATTCTTACCAGGTACCGGTTGAGAACCTGATCGTCGTCTTTATTCAAATATTTCCTGAGAATCTGAAGGTTTTTGTAAGATTTTTCGAAATTGCGCTGCGCTCTATTTCGTCCGTTGATATTATAGGCATCTATAGCACCGATATAATCTTTTAGATAATATTTGAGTTTCGCTACTTCAGCGTTTACGGTATCATTTCTAAACTTTGGAAATGATGCGATCAGATTGGTAATTTCAGCTGAATAAACGATGAGATTTTTTCTGTCACCATAAGAGTACATTTCCTCCGGAACACTCACTGCACCAATTGGGGAAAGATTGATCTTCTCCGCAGAACAGGATAAAGCGAGCATTAATAATACAATGTAGCCAAAGTTCAGTTTACGCATTTTTTACATTTTGATAAAGGATCGGATTAAGACTTTCATCATTGTACATTTTCATTTGTTTATACACTTTCATCTTAATATTGCCGTTCTCTATATCAAAAAGCAATTGGTCAATTGCTTCAGAAAGATCTTTTTGCTGTTCCAGTAAAGTATTTAATTTTACGGAACAATTTTTTCTGTGCTCATCACTTGCAGACTCACGTTGAGCTTCAAGTCTCATATGATAGACTTTTAATGCTAAAATTGACAGGCGATCCACTGCCCAGGCAGGAGTCTCCGAATTAATTTTAGCGTCAACATTTGGTGAAATATTCCTGTACTTCTCCAGAAACCAACTGTCGATATACTCCACCAAATCAGTTCTTTTCTGGTTGGAGGAGTCTATTGTTCTCTTTAATTTTAAAGCTTCAGTTGGATCGATGTTTTCATCACGAATTATGTCTTCCAAATGCCATTGAACGGTATCAATCCAGTTCTTTGCATACAAAAGGTGTTCCAAACTATCTTTTGAATAGGGATTATTTACCGGAGTATCTACATTATCAGTAATATGATAGTCAATTATCGATTGATTGAAGACCTTCCAGGCAGTTTCTGTAAAATTCATTAAGTCTAATTTAAGGGGTCGTAGAGCTGGAATTGCTTTTTGGCTCTTCAGTTTTTTTAGAGTCTTCTTCTTTCACCGCATCTTTAAATTCTTTGATACCAGAACCTAATCCTCTCATCATTTCCGGGATTTTTTTACCACCGAAAAAAACCAAAATAATGATTCCGACGATTAATAAATGTTGCCAGGAAAGTGCCAATATTGTAAGTGTATTCATTTTTTAAAATTTTGTACAAAGTTATATTATTTTTTTAATTCACCCAACCTAAGGGATCAACCGGACTGCTGCCATTCCATATCTGGAAATCTAAGGTATAACTGCCGTCGAAATCTTCGCCGATTACCCCGATAGATGTTCCTGCAGAGACTTGCTGGTTTGCCGAAGCCATTGTGCTGGAGAGGTTTGCATAGATGGTAAAGTAATCACCATGTTTGACAATGACGGTTTTGGATCCGTCTGCAGACGCCACCACACGGGAAACGGTTCCGGGAGCTACACATTTTGCAACTGTTCCTTTTGATACAGCAATCTTGATACCGTTGTTTTCTTCTACAATATTTTTAAAAACGGGGTGAGGCTGTCTTCCGAAACGGTGGGTGATAGTGCCATAGGCGGGCATTCCCATTTTTCCGCGGTTCGCGGCAAAGTTATTTCCTACGGCTGTTGTAACCCCATAATTAGTCATTACTTTTGTTTCTGCCGCTTTCTTTTCATCATCGTTTTTCTTCACCATAGTCGCTTCTGCTGCTCTGGCAGTAGATGCTCTGTCGGCAGCGGCTTTTGCGTTTGCTGCAGCTTCGGCAGCGTCTTTTGCTGCGGCCAATCTTCTTGCTTCTGCTTTTTCCGCATCCGCTGCTTTTTTAGAATCCTCTGTTTTTTTTGCATCAGCCAAAGCGGCTAGTTTTGCTTTTTCTGCTTCGTCTGCTGCTTTTCTTTCAGAGATTTCTTTCAGTTTTCTTGCTTCTTCATCTGCTTTCTTTTTTTCCAAAGCCAAGGCTTCCATTCGTGCTTTGTTCTCCGCTTCGATTTTTGCCTTTTCTTTTTCAGCAGCGATTTTTGCTACCCGTATTTTTTCAGCTTCTGCCTTTCTGTTTTCCTCTTCTTTTGCTTTTGCAATTCTTATCTCATCGGCAATAATTGATCGGATCTGACCTTCCAGCTGTTTAGATTCGGCCTGCTTTTGTTTCAGTTCAGCGGTAAGCTGAACTTCGTTTTTCTTAAATTCTTCTAAGAGCGACTGTTTTGTTTTTTTCTCAGCTTCAATGGTCAACAAATCTTTTTGCTGATTGGTAAGAATCATTTCTTTGTCCTTTACAGATTTCTGTTTTAAGGTGATGTTCTCCTGAAGAACCTTAGCTGCAGTGGAAATTTCTGCCGCTTTTTTATCCTGATAATCTGAGTAATCTTTTAAATATTGAATTCTTCTGAGCGCTTCGCCTAAATTTTTAGAGGATAAAATAAAAGTTACTTTATTTTGTGCCCCTTTATTTTTATAGGCTTTAACGAGAACTTCTGCATAGTTTTTTCTCAATACCGCAAGTTCCCGATTTTGGCGGTTAATTTCTAATTGGCGAAGGTAAATTTCATCCTCAATCAATCGTTTTTCCTTTTGGGTGTTGGTATATACTTTTTCGCGAAGTCCAATTTTCTTTTCGACTTCGTTTAAGTAAACAACGGAAAGTTTTGATTGTTGTTGGGTTTTTGCCAAGTTGGCATTGATGGACGAAATTTGTTTTTTAAGTTCCGCATTTTGCTTTTGAAGTTGTTCTTTTTTCTGCCCAGAAAAAAAAGCGAACAGAAAAATTCCTATTAAAAAGCTTATTCTTTTGATCATTTAATCTCAGTTTTCGTATAATTATTGGGAACGGAATAAGGTGCTTCCATTTTCAAACTCTCAAATTTCGTATTTTCCAGTAAGATCTGGCTGTTTTTTGACCCTTTTATTATTATTTTAACATTTTTTGGAAGTTTCATGTTTTCAAAATTCTCCCAGTTAGAATAGGAAACTTCGAGTTGATCCGGTGCGTCTATTTTTTGCAAAGAAACATTCTCCAAGTCCATTTCGTTATTATAAGTCAATGCAGCCGAATATTGCGAAATCTTCCCATTGGTCTGGAAGCTTAGATTTTTCTCAGAAGTCAAAAGGTAACCTTGTGCGTTTTTGGTAAGTTTAAAGTCTTTGTCGGTAACGGGAATAAAAGTTTTACCTAACAGTAGATTCTGTAAAGCACCATAATCGATGAAATTAACATTCAACAGTGAATTTAAGTAAGAAAAATCGGATTCAATATAGGTCTTGTTCCATTTTTCATATCCTTTGATTCCTTGAGGAGTTGCAATTGCTCTTCCTACATTTAAAAATATTGCAACCATATTGATCCAAACTTTTTGATCTTTTTCAATATAAATGGTCGCGTCTAATGGAGGAATAAATTTACCTGTTTCTGCGATAATCCGGGAGTTGATTTTCAATTGCTGAAAATCTGTCTTTTCATTAATTTTGCTGAAAAAATTAGCGCTTGAAGCAACCGGCGCAGTGGTGCTGATTGGATTTTCAACAGCCATTTTTGTTTTACAGGAAATCAGCGTGATCATGAATGCAGATGCAAGGATGTATTTTTTCATTTGAATTTTATTTAAACTTTCGGGAAAGTTTACAATATTAACGCCAAACCACACAAATTGTTTCGTGTGGCTGATGGCGAATCAGTTTGATATGGTTTAAAGATTTTTATGGTTCGAAAGAAAATCCAGAACAGAAAAGTCTCCCAAAGAGATCTCGCGGGCAACACCATAGTATTCTGCCGAATTTCCGATCATAGAATTGCTTAGATTTCCGTGGTCGATCATGGTGTTTTCCTGAATCAGAGAATTGTCAATATTCGAGTTGATAATCTTCGTGTTGTTTCCTATAGAAACCCTCGGTCCAATTTTGGAGTTGGAGATTTCTACATTTTCACCGATGAAACACGGTGGGATAATCATACAGTTGTCAATTTTTGCAGAAGCAGGAAATTGCGAAACATTTTCTCTTTCGTATTCCAAAACTTTTCCATTGGTATCCACGGTTGCATTTTTATTTCCGCAATCCATCCAGTCATCAACTTTGCCTAATGAAAACTTTGCTCCTTTTTGGCGAAGATTTTCTAAAGCGGTTGTCAGTTGATATTCACCGCCCTGTTTAATATCATTATCCATGATATAATTAATTTCGCTCATAAGTTTTTCAGCAGAATTGAAATAATAAATTCCAATAATGGCCAGATCCGAAACATATGTTGTCGGTTTTTCTACGAAATCAGTAATGAACCCGTAATCGTCTAATTTTACGACGCCAAATGCAGAAGGATCTTCTACTTTTTTCACCCAAATTACACCATCTGAATTTTTATCTAATTTGAAATCTGCTTTAAACAAAGTGTCCGCAAAAGCAACGACTACATTGCCCTGCATTGACTGTTCCGCACATTTAATTGCGTGCGCCGTTCCCAGTGGTTCATCTTGCGTGTAAACGGTTCCTTTTGCTCCTAGACTTTCTGCAATCTGAATTAAAGATGCTTCAACTTCTGCTCCGAAATCTCCAATGATAAAAGCGATTTCGTCGATTTTTTCGCCGGCTACTTTTGTAATATCTTCAACCAAACGTTGAACAATGGGCTTGCCTGCAATTGGGATTAATGGTTTCGGAACGGTTAAAGTATGTGGTCTTAATCTGGAACCACGACCAGCCATAGGAACGATAATTTTCATAGTTTGTATGTTTTTTTTGTCTGATTTTTTATGATTGAAATCAATTTATAGAAAGAGACTTTTTTAATTATTTATAATTGGGTACTTCCGAATCCTCCAGCTCCACGATCGGTTTCACTGATTTCAGCAACTTCCTGCCATTCTGCGGTTTCATATTTGGCAATTACCATTTGAGCAATCCGGTCACCATTATTTATTTTGAAATCTTCGGTTGACAAATTTACTAAAATAACCCCAATTTCTCCGCGGTAATCCGCGTCGATGGTTCCGGGCGCATTCAATACCGTAATTCCATTTTTTATAGATAATCCACTTCTCGGTCTGATCTGTGCTTCAAAACCTTCGCTGAGTTCCAGAAACAGTCCGGTGGGAATTAACTTTCTTTCTAACGATTTTAAAGTGATGCCTTCTTCCAAATTAGCGTACAGATCCATTCCCGCAGAAAGTGCTGTCTGGTATTTTGGTAAAGGATGTTGTGATTTATTGATGATTTTTATTTTCATATTAAGCTTTTCTTATTTTTTTTAAAGTTTCTTTTTCCACATAAAAAACAATGGCTAAAAATACTAATAATAATGAATTTCCTATGAGTAAATTGCCGCCGAGTACATAATAAGAGAGAAGAGAGAAGAAAATGCTTAAACTCAAATATCCCATTATTTTTTTCATGTGATAAGGAATCGGATAAAAATATTGACCAAGGAAATACGAGACCGTCATCATCGAGAAATAGCTTAAAAAAGTTCCCCATGTTGAAGCCCAATATCCGTAAGACGGGATAAAATACACATTCACCGCAACTGTTACGGCGGCTCCTAAAACCGAAATATAAGCACCAAAAATTGTCTTGTCAGAAAGTTTATACCAAACTGACATGTTCAGATAAATCCCCAGAAAAACAGCGGCAATCAAAACAATTGGCACAATTGATATTCCTGCATTATAAGCAGGATTTGCGAGATATAATTTCGCAAGCCAATCTAAATTAACGCACAAAGCCAGCAGAATAATGCAGTTTACAATAACGAACATATCCATCAGTTTCGCATAAGCTTGTCCTGAGTTTTCATTTTTAGCATGGGAAAAAAAGAAAGGTTCAATTCCCAAAAGATACGCTTGCCGGAACAAGGTAAGGAAAGTTACGATTTTACAAACTGCTCCGTAAATTGCCATTTGTTCGGTGTTGGTTCCGTCCGGTAAAAGGTATTTCAAAAACTGGCGATCCATCGTTTCATTAATCACTCCCGCTAAACCGGCAATCGTAATTGGCCAGGAATATGCCATCATTTTTTTCCAAAGATTCCAACTGAAAGAAGCAATTCGAACCGCTTTAATTTCCTGAAAAAGAAGAAGAAAAGTAACCGCACTCGCAACCAAATTTGCTACGAAAACATAACCAATTCCAAAGTTTTTATTATAACTGAAGCCCAAAATTCCATTCTCGCCAAGTTTTGGTAAAATCACGATGAAGAATAAAACCAATAAAAAATTGATAATTCCATTGATAATTTTAATTAAAGCGAATTTTTTCGGCCTTCCTGTTTTTCTTAAAATGACAAATGGCATCGTAGAAAGTCCATCTAAACCAAGCACAAAAAGCATCATGGTTAAAAGATTGATCTGATCTGGTGTTTTGAAGGCGATTGCTAAATCCTGCCGGAAAATATAACAGAAAATCATAAATAAAAATGAGGCTCCGACGACACTTAACGTAGAAGTAGAAATTAATTTCTGCGTATCGTCCTCTTTTTCGGCAAACCTGAAAAACGTAGTTTCCATACCGTGAGAAAGCAAAACAATGATGATTCCGGCCACCGAATAAAAATCGATAAACGGCGCCAATGACTGCGGACCAAATGCGTGAGTGACAAAAGGACTGATGATGAATGGGAATAATCTGATAATAACAGTACTAAGACCATAAATCGCAGTTTGTCCCAATAATTTTTTATACAAAATTTATGAATTTCTGCAAATATAATTAAATAGATTTGAGCTGAAAACATTTCAAATTTCGGATTGCCTTAAATGCATTAAGTTTTTTTGCCACGAATACACGAATCTATATTACTTTGTTTAAATGGATTACCGATTTTTAATTTAAAGAATAAAGAATAAAGAATAAAGAATAAAGAATAAAATAAAAGATATTCGTGAATTCGTGGCTTTGATTCTTTCCATAATTTTAATTTATTTGAAATGAAGAGGAAGCATTTATTAATCGTTTTTAAATATTAAATTTGTGAAGCTGATTTCCGAAAACGAATCTTAATTTCCCCAACCACTAAATCTCCCTTCCTGCAAAATGAAAATTTTAATTAAAAACGCCAAAATCGTCAATGAAAATCAAATTTTTGAAAGTGACATTCTCATCGAAAATGATTTGATTTCTAAAATCGGAAAAAATATTTCTGAAGAAAACGTGGATCAAATCATTGAAGCTTCTGGAAAATATCTTCTCCCGGGAATTATTGATGATCAGGTGCATTTTCGCGAACCGGGTTTAACCTGGAAAGGCGATATCGAAAGCGAATCCAGAGCCGCAATTACGGGCGGAATTACGAGTTTTATGGAGCAGCCGAATACCGTTCCAAATGCGGTAACTCAAGAGTTATTAGAAGATAAATATAAAATTGCCGCTGAAAAATCATTTGCCAATTATTCATTTTTAATGGGCGGAACGAATGATAATTTGGAAGAAGTTCTGAAAACCAATCCGCGAAATGTGGCGGGAATAAAATTATTCCTCGGTTCATCCACCGGAAATATGTTGGTTGATAATCCTGAAACTTTAGAAAAGATATTCAGCAGTACGAAAATGCTGATCGCCGTTCATTGCGAAGATGAAGCGACCATCAGAAAAAATACCGAAATCTTTAAAGAAAAATATGGCGAAGATATTCCTGTAACTGCCCATCATTTAATCCGAAGCGAAGAAGCGTGTTTTATTTCTTCCTCAAAAGCGGTTGAGCTGGCAAAAAAAACCGGAGCGAGACTGCATATTTTCCATGTTTCTACGGCAAAAGAAACCGAACTATTTAGAAATGATATTCCTTTAAAAGAGAAAAAAATAACGGCTGAAGTTTGTGTTCATCATCTCACTTTTACTAATGAAGATTACGAAACCAAAGGAAATTTCATCAAATGGAATCCTGCGGTAAAAACTCAAAAAGATAAAGACGGTTTGTGGGAAGCGCTTCTGGATGATAGAATTGATGTGATTGCGACCGATCACGCGCCGCATACTTTAGAGGAAAAATCGCAAAAATATTTAAAAGCACCTTCCGGCGGACCTTTGGTACAGCACGCTTTAAATCTCATGCTCGAAAACTTTAAAAACGATAAAATTTCTTTAGAAAAAATCGTCGAAAAGATGTGTCATAATCCGGCCATTCTTTTCCAGATTGAAAAGCGGGGATTTATTAAAGAAGGATATAAAGCTGATTTGGTTTTGGTTGATTTGAACCAAAGTTACACGGTTTCCAAAGAAAACATTTTATACAAATGCGGATGGAGTCCTTTTGAAGGAACCACTTTTCATTCCAGAATCACGCACACTTTTGTCAATGGATTTCTGGCTTTCGAAAACGGAAAAGTTTCTGGAGAAAAGCATGGCGAAAGATTGCTTTTTGAAAGGTAATTCTTTTCAATCCGAAAAAAGTTGAGCCTGAGGTTTGTTAAATATAGTCACTCCGAAAAACTTTTTACTATAATTTTACACATTCTTGAAACAATTTGGAAATAATTTCGTCTAATCTCATAAAATATAATCTATGTTTAAAAAATTCACTTTAGTTCTTGCTGCTTTGCTGATTTCCATGCAGATTTTTGCACAGAATCAGTTTCAGTGGAAAGAAGCATCAGGAAACGGATACACGTATAAATACGTGACCAATGATCCCATGAATGCCAGATTTTACACCTTGAAAAATGGCTTGACAGTTGTTTTAAGTCCAACAAAAAAAGATCCGCGAATTCAGGCGTACGTTGCCGTGAAAGCCGGAAGTAAAACCGATCCGCGAACCAATACCGGTTTAGCGCATTATCTGGAACACATGCTTTTCAAAGGAACTGACAAATACGGTTCTCTGGACTGGGCAAAAGAAAAACCGCAGTTGGATAAAATTGATGCGCTGTATGAGCAATATAACAAAACCAAAGATGCGGATCAAAGAAAAGCAATCTATAAGAAAATCGATTCCGTTTCCGGTGTTGCGAGTAAATTTGCGATCGCGAATGAATACGATAAAATGATGACTTCCATGGGAGCGCAGGGAACAAACGCGTTTACGAGTTTCGAACAAACCGTATATACCGATGACGTTCCGAGCAGTTCTCTGGATAAATATCTGGCGGTTCAGGGCGAGAGATTCCGAAATCCTGTTTTAAGAATTTTCCATACCGAATTGGAAGCGGTTTATGAAGAGAAAAACAGAAGTTTAGACAGCGATGGCAGTAAAGTTTTCGAAACTCTTTTTTCTGAATTATTCAAAAATCACAATTACGGACAGCAAACCACGATTGGGACTGTAGAAGATTTGAAAAACCCTTCATTGGTAGAAATCAGGAAATATTTCAACAATTATTATGTACCCAATAATATGGGTGTGATTTTATCCGGAGATTTTAATCCAGATGAAGTAATTGCGAAAGTGGATAAAGCTTTTTCAAATATGAAATTTAAGGAAGTTCCAAAATACACTTTCATTCCGGAAACGCCGATTGCGAAACCAATCGTCAAAGAAATTACCGGTCCGGATGCCGAAAATTTAACCATTGGTTTCAGATTGCCGGGAAATAAAGACAAAGATGTTTTGATCGCCGATTTGGTTGGGCAAATTTTAACCAACGGAAAAGCAGGTTTATTGGATCTTAACTTGGTGAAAAAACAGAAACTGTTGCGCGCTTCAGCTTCTACATTTACATTGATCGATTACGGAATTCTATATCTGAATGCGGCACCAACCAACGGACAAAGTCTGGAAGAAGTGAAAACTCTGGTTTTGGGTGAAATCGATAATCTGAAAAAAGGAAACTTCGATGACAGTTTGATAACTTCCATTATTAATAATATTAAAAAGGGTAAAATCTACGAATCAGAAAAATATGGCGACCGTGCTAGTGCTTTGATGGATGCGTTTACTTCTGAACTGAACTGGAGAGATCAGGTTGCTTATGTGAATGATTTATCTAAGATTACGAAAGCAGATATCGTAGGTTTTGCGAACAAATATTTAGGTGAAAATTATGTCGCCATTTTGAAAAGAAAAGGCGAGTCTACTCAGACCGTTAAGATCGAAAAACCACAGATTACACCGGTGGAAACCAATGCGGATTTGCAGTCTGATTTTGTGAAAAAGGTTGCAAATATGCCGAATTCTCCGTCAGCGCCTGTGTTTTTAGATTATAACAAAGATATTCAGAAAGCAAAAGTAGGAAAAGCTGAAATATTGTATGTTCCCAATAAAGACAATCAGATTTTCCGTTTGAAATACCGCTATAAACTGGGTTCTCTAAACGATTTGAAACAGCCGCTGGCCTCGCAGTATCTTCAGTTTTTGGGCACCGATAAAATGTCTGCCGAAGAAATTTCTAAAGCATTTTACAAGATCGCGTGTAGTTTCGATGTTTCGACAGGCGAAGAATATACCACGGTTTCTATTGAAGGTTTACAGGAAAATTTCGATCAGGCAGTGAAATTATATGAAGATTTAATTCAAAATGTAAAAGCCGACGATGCTGCATTAAAAGGATTAAAAGAAAGAATCGCAAAATCGAGAAAAGATGTGAAAGCCAATAAAGGTGCTATTCTTCAGGGTTTAACGAGTTATGCTATTTACGGGAAAGACAATAAATTTAATAATGTTCTTTCCGATTCCGACTTGGCTTCTGTAACTTCTGCGGAGTTGGTCAACAGAATTAAAAATCTGAATAACTATGAGCAAACCGTGATTTATTATGGACCGGTTTCCATTAAAGATTTAGAAAACAAACTGAAAACCGCACATCAGATTCCTGCAAAGTTTGCAGTAGCTTCTCCTGCAAAAGTTTTCAATCAAACAGCACAAACCAAAAACCAGGTTCTCTTTACCGATTACGAAATGGTTCAGGCAGAAACACGATGGATCAGAAATACCGAAAATTTTGACTCTAATAAAAATACCATTATCAAAGTCTTTAACAATTACTTTGGCGGTGGAATGGGCTCCATTGTTTTCCAGACGATTAGAGAGAGCAAGGCATTGGCCTACAGTACTTACGGTGTTTATGTGCAGCCACAGAAAAAAGATCAGGAATATTATATGATGAGTTATGTCGGAAGCCAGGCTGATAAATTTAATGATGCGACCACGGCGATGAACGAACTTTTAACCACAATGCCTAATTTGCCTGTCAATTTAGATTTGGCAAGAATTCAGGTTAGAAAAGATATTCAGACCGAAAGAATTACCGAAGACAAAATCATCTTCAATTATCTTGCGGCACAACAGTTAGGTTTGACCGAAGATCCTAGAAAAAAAATCTACGATTCTGTAGATAAAATCAATATGCAGGATTTGAAGAATTTCCATCAGACCCATTTTTCAGGGAAACCTTACACCTACGCCATCGTAGCGTCAGAGAAAAAAGTTCCTTTAAAAGATATGGAGAAACTGGGCGAAGTAAAGAAAATTTCTCTCGAAGACCTTTTTGGATATTAAACGAACTAAATAATTGATAAACTTAAAAACTGCTTCAAAATTGGAGCAGTTTTTTTTTATTTTTTTTGGGCGCCTTTTTCCGTCCTAAGTTTATCCTGAGCCTGTCGAAGGATTCCCGCTTTTTTACAGGATTTTTCCTTGCTGATGCCAACGCCAAAATCCTGTAAAAAGAGCTCCACTCAGTCCGGGGCGCAGATTCCGCGGTTTTTCAAAGCCCGTTTCCAAAACCAGGTTTACGTTCCACGACTTTCGATATTTCGCAAAGCGCTGTTAGAGCTTCAAGCTCTAACAGCGCTTTACCAACATTCTTTTCGGTGCCCGCTTCGTTCGCGCCTAAAACCTTTTATCCTCCGCATAATTGTTCGTAACTTTCTTCCGGCAATTTCTCTTAAATTTACAAAAACAATAAAATTATGAACTTATACACTCAGCCGATGCTCAAAGAAGATGCATTAAAAGATAAAGTAGCAGTCGTAACCGGCGGCGGAAGCGGACTTGGAAAAGCAATGACCAAATATTTCCTTCAGTTAGGAGCCAAAGTAGTGATTACATCAAGAAATTTAGAAAAACTCCAGGCCACTGCAAAAGAACTCGAAGATGAAACCGGCGGAAAAGTATTGTGTGTGGCGTGTGACGTCAGAAACTGGGAGGAGGTTGAAGCCATGAAAGATGCTGCTGTGAAAGAATTCGGGCAAATCGATATTCTTTTAAATAACGCGGCCGGAAATTTCATTTCACCTACCGAGCGGTTAACGCACTCCGCATTCGATTCCATTTTGGATATTGTTTTGAAAGGAACAAAAAACTGCACCCTTTCCATCGGAAAATACTGGATCGATAACAAAATCCCGGGAACCGTTTTAAATATTGTCACAACTTATGCCTGGACAGGTTCTGCGTACGTTGTTCCGTCCGCTTGTGCAAAAGCCGGGGTTTTGGCTATGACCAGAAGTTTAGCGGTAGAATGGGCCAAATACGGAATCCGTTTCAATGCTATTGCACCAGGACCATTTCCAACCAAAGGCGCTTGGGATAGATTACTGCCCGGAAACTTGCAGGAAAAATTCGATATGCGCAAAAAAGTTCCGTTGAGAAGAGTGGGAGAGCATCAGGAATTAGCGAATCTGGCGGCCTATCTGGTTTCAGATTATTCCGCTTATATGAACGGTGAGGTCGTAACCATCGATGGTGGCGAATGGTTGCAGGGAGCCGGAGAATTCAATATGCTCGAAGAAATTCCGCAGGAAATGTGGGATATGTTGGAGGCGATGATTAAAGCGAAAAAATCAAATTAGCAATGTTTTGGAGGGTAATTTAAGTTTTATAACCATATAAAATATCTTTTTTAAAGTTGTTTTTGTGTAGTTTTAACATTGTTATTTGTGGTTAAAGGCTTTTTATAAAGAAAATAAATTTTAAATCAAATGATTATGAGAATGTCAATTATCCTGGTTGTTGTGTTGCTAGCCCTTTCGAGTTGTTATTCTTACCGTAATTTTCAGAATATACCAACAGAAAGTGGAGGGATTTATAAGATAACAGATGAACATAAAAGAATTAGTAAAATACAGCTTATTGAAATTAGGCAGGATTCGCTGGTTGTTTTAAAAAACAGTAAACAGTTTACCATCGCAAATAGCGAATTTACCAACCCGAAAAAACGAAAGTTTTCAGCTGCTAAAACAGCTGCTTTATATGTTGGAGGTTCGGTTGTAGTGGGAACCGTTATCATTGCGGCAGTTTTAGGAAATGCGTTTAAACATATGGGGACTATTCAGTCGCCACCTTAAGTTCTGCAATAAATGCAGTTAGTTAGCAAAGGAATAGATAAGTTAAACCCATCATTTGTAACAATGTTGGGTTTTTTTTAAACCTATTATCAAAATCACTCACATGAATCTTAAGCTTTTCAAACCACTAGTTGCCCTGGCGGTTGTAGTTTCTCTGAATTTCTCTGCACAAAATGACGCGCCAAAGTACAGTTGTACTTAAGCATTTAAACCATATTTCTATTTAAATGATGGTATAGAAACCGCTCTGCAAGCGGATAGCTTGGTCACCATTATTGACTTGTGGTGAAAAATTCTAGGAAATTTTGTTATTGATATAGCCGGATGTGGCGTTTTCTTTCATTGAAAAAGTGGCGGGATTTCCTATTACAACTGAGTTTGTTGGCACATCGAAATTTACATAAGCGTTCGGAGCAATCAGAACATTATTGCCGATTTTGATGTTCCCAACAATCACAGCATTGGGACCGATCCAGACTTCGTTTCCGATTTCGGGGACGCCTTCATTTTTACCGCGGTTCGCCTGCGCAATCGTAACGCCTTGAGCAATATTGCAGTTTTTGCCGATTTTCACTTTCGGATTGATGACCAAAGTTCCCCAGTGACCAAGATATAATCCTTCGCCGATTTGGGTTTCCGGATAGATTTGGAAGCCATATTTAATTTGATAATGTCTTAAAATCAAACGCCAGATTTTCCCTAAAAAAGTATTTTTCGGATATTTTTGGGTAGTTCTTAAAAGATAAATAAAATGCAGATTGGGGCTGAAACATTTCATCCAAATTTGAAATGTAGAAAGCCATTTTCCGCTTTCGCGATAGAAATCTTTTTGAAGGGTAGTTTTTTCAGACATTAGAACAAAGATAAAAGATTTATAATTCATCCATAATTTTGATGATCGCATTGACCGAATTTTCTAAGTTGAAAGGCATTTCATAATTTTCCAGTTGTGCAGAATACGCCTTAAAATCTTCAGGGTTCTGAAGCGCTTTTTTCATACCTTCATAAATTCCGTCTTCTGAATTTTCTACGATTAATCCGAGTTTTCCGTCTTCCAACATCTCCCGGACACCGGAAACGTCTGTCGCAATAATTTTCTTTTTTAAAGTAATGGCTTCCAACAAAACCGTCGGGAAACCTTCATATCTCGAGCTTAAAATATAATAATCAGCCTCTTTAAAATAAGGATAAGGATTATCGGTAAACCCCAAAAGAGTAGCGGTTTCACAAACGCCTAGTTCTTCTTTTAGTTTTTTGATGTTTTCAAAATCATAACCATCGCCCAGAATGAGAATTTTGTGGCTAAATCCTTCATCCAATAGTCGTTTGTGAACTTTCAGCAACCGGTCAAATCCTTTTTGAGGGAAAACTGTTCCGACTGAAAGGAAAACCGGTGCTTTTTTTTCAGTTTCTTCTTCCTGCTTCCAACTTCCAACTGCTGATTTTACCAAAATTTCCTCTGTATCCAGTGGGTTGTAGATTCTTACAATTTTCTGTTTTTCTTTTGCTGTCGTCGCTAAATTTTCGAAATCGTGCTGTATTTTTTCGGAAATGACCATTATTTTATCGAATGAGAAAAACTTCCGGATTTCTTGATCGGTATAATGATGGAATTCGGTTTTCTTTAAATCATTATGAATCCAAATCATTTTTTTGGAAGATTTCAGGGGTGAATTCAGTATTTCGTCCCGCATTCCATGGATGGCTGCAAACTCAATATCGTATTTTTTCTTTTTTAAAATAAACTGGTAAAGCAGTTTTGGAAACCTTTTCAAAACCTTTTGATATGCAACACGGAATGCTTTCACCGGTAAATCCTGAAGTCGGTTGGTGGTAATCATTTCGCCTTTATTCAGATACAAAACAGTAATCCAGCTTGGGACTTCGGCGAGATATTTTCCCGAATATAAATTTAATAAAAGATCGATCTCATATTTATCTTTTGGCAGATTTTTCAGGAAAGTCACCAATACTTTTTCTGCGCCACCGTGACGGAGAGAGCCAATTCTGATGAGGATTTTCTTTTTTGCAACCACAGAATTATTTTACTGGTTTGTACGTATGCGGTAAATTTTCTTTAATATAAGCATCTAAATTTGGACGGATTTTTTCCAGTTCTCTCGGATAAATCACGTTGTTTTTTAAGGCTTTATCGCCGTATTCTTCAACAGTACAAATGAATTTTGCAGGAACTCCGGCAAAAACCGAGTTGGGTGGAGTTGATGAATTCAAAACTGAACCGGCTCCCAAAATACAATTGTCGCCCATTTCAACACCGGGAAGAATGGTGCAGTTATTTCCAATGAAACAGTTTTTGCCAATTTTTATCCGACCGAAATTTCTGGCATCCCGGTATTTTTCCATAGAACGAATCACATACATTGCGCCATCGTGATTGATGAAAGTACAGTTTGCAGTAATTTTTGTGCGGTTACCGATTTCTATTAAATACGGTTCTGACCCAAATTTTGGCGCTTCGATAAAAATTACGTCTTCTCCGACTTTCAATCCGCGGGATTTGCAGATTTCGATGTATGCTTTGTCGCGAAGTCTTTTAAAGACGTCTTCAACTTTTAGAATAATTCGGTAGAGTAAATTCATCTGCTGGTTTTTTGCTGCCATAGCAAATATACTGAGTTTTTTTGTGAGAATATACTTTGGAAATTTTGGAAAACATAGGTTTAAATGTACGCTTTATGAAATTCTTACAAGATGGCCATCGAAAATATTAATACGAAAATGCTTTGATGAGAAAATTGAAAACTTTAGGATATTTACGGGAAAAACCGAACTTATTTAAATAATAATTCGTGATAAGTACTATGAATAGGGCAACTTATGATTATTTAAAAAGATCATTTAATTGATCATAAGTGTTTTGATTTCTTTTGATAATTTTTTGTTTAGAATTGCTGTTCTCAGTAATAGACTTTTTCTCATTTAAAACTTTTTTCATTGCGGTGTAAACATTCTCAGCTCCAGGTGAAAATAATGCCCCGTTATCCTCAGATGCTATAATTTCAGGAATTCCTCCGACATTGGTAGATAAAACGTAAGTGTCCAGCAACAGTGCTTCTGCGACTACAAGGCCGTAACCTTCACTATAAGATGGTAAAATAAAACTGGATGCTGTTTTTATATAAAAATAGGGATTTTGTTGATAGCCACCCAAAATAAAACTATCTGCCACGTTATTATCTTGAATTATTTTTTCTAATTCCACTCGCTGATTTCCCTCACCAATTAACAACGTTTTAATAGGATATCCTTCTTTTATGAGACGAATGTGTGCTGACAGCAAATCCTTAAAACCTTTTTGATGAAACAATCTGCCAACAGAAACGAAATCAATTTTACCGAAATCCTGTTGAGTCTGCTGTGATTTTTCCAGGATTTCATTTATTGGCATTAGATTATAAATAACCTGTGAATTATTTAAAACAACGCCCCAAGTCTTTTCGATACTGTTTTTAGAAAAGTGAGAAACAAAAACACCTGTATCAAATTGCGTCATTTGCTGCACGAACCGGTTGTTTTCTGCAACGGTAAAACCGGAATTTCTTAAATCACCATGAAACCAAAATATCTTTTTACTTTTCAGATTCGGACTGTTCAAAATATCATCAAACATATAATGACTGAATGCTACTTCAAAATCTAAATTTAAAAGTTGATGTTTTCTGTAAAATGCTTTTGGATTTTTTTGAAACCGAAAATACTTTAATCTTCGCGAACTCTTTTGCAATAGATAGATAGTTGTGTTTTTAGAGAAATTTTGGGTGCCTTTTCCAATACTCAAAACCCTTATTCCTTCAGGAACTCTATCCAGAAAATCGCCCTGTTTATAATTTAACAATAAAGTAATTTCATACTTTGACTGATCCAGATGATTTAAAATGGCAAGCAATACATTCTCGATTCCGCCCATCTCCAATGAACGGTGGCGAAATAAAATTTTCTTTTTAGGTATCTTTTGTTCCATTCGGTTTAGTCTACGATCGCCCCTAAGCTTCGGTATAAATCTTTAAATTGTGCAACCCACTTTTGAAATTCTTCGATATTGATTTTCTTATCTAAAAATTTCTCAAAGTAACTTAAACTGAAATCCTGCGGGAAATTTTGCATCACATCAAAAGATTCATTAAGCCAAGCTTCGTTTATTAAGTGATTAAAGTAATTGACATCAAAATCAAAATCAGATTTGTGGTAAGAGTTCGTTGCCGATGACTGAAAGGTTGTTTTCATACATTCTTCCCGGATCATCGCAACCATGTTGAGATTCTTTTTATGTTCATGAAACCAAACCGCCGCATTTCGCAACTGCATTTTCTCGTCGACTCTTCCGTGCACGTCTTTCCAAACGTATAACCAATAGTCTTTTTGCCAGACTCCCATCAAAATAGAATTCAGTTGCCAATATTTTTGTTGGGTAAGGTGGTCTACTAAACCCAAGCGATAAAGGAGTGAGAAAAATTTGAATTTATTGTGCATAAACAAATCCATCACCCAACGGTTGGAAGTGAATAGTTTCTTCGGATAGGAACGGTTTAAATGTTCTGATATCGCCGATGTATCCAGTTCTTTAAAAGCATCTGTATTTCCATGCCAGCCCAGTTTTACCAAAGCCATTTCATGATTTTTCATCTGAGTGGTTATTTCCTCAAGATCAACTGGCTTTGTAAACCAAACATCATCTTCGGTGACCAAAACGAAATCGGTCGCATTTTTTACGGCATCGATCCACAATTGAGTGGGAATCTGAAAACCATCTATTTCTTTTCCGGTTTCTAAGTTTTCTTGAACGATCTTAACTTTTTGATGATATTGCCCGGATCGTTGAATGTTGACTTCTGGATATTTCGCTTTGATTTTATTCAAATATTTTTCTGGCGTTCCATCATCCAGGATATTCACTTTATAATTTCCCTTCACAAATCGATGAATGCTGGCTAAACAACGGTCCAGATAAAACGGGCGGTTAAAGGATTTGATGAGGATGGTTATCATTTGTGATGATGAATATTTATGCGAATATAATTAATAAAAGTGCATTTTTACGCGATAATCAATACCGGACGGCAGGTATTTGCTTTAAGTTAAAATGAAAAATGATCACTGTAAAAGCGCGGTTATTTTTCTTTTCACTTTAGCGGCAAATGTGTTTTCTTTTTCAAATATAATTTTTGATAAATCACTATTTTCTGTTAAAATAATATTTCCAATTTTTGTAATATTCCTTCTTTTACAAGCCTCCTTCAACATCTCATTCCAGCTTTTGTGAACTTTTTCCGTTTTGGATTTGTTCTGGGAAATTCCTTTATCGTGTAATCTGTAAAAATATAAGGGTTTAGGGATATAAACCAAATCACCAACTTCGTACATTTTTAAATACAGATCAAAATCTTCAGAAGCTGTAAGATTTGGATTGATGCCAGCGGTTTTAAGGTAGGATTCTTTCCGGAAAGTGAAAAAATGGGAAATTTCATTATTAATGTTAAAGAAAAGTGGCTTTCCATTGATCACCTTTTTGGTTCTTGCGTACACCTTTTGTGGACGAAGCATGTTATCACATAACATGATTTGTGAATAAGTTCCTACAATTTTGGGATTGGCCAGATAACCTTTAATACTTAATTCCAATGCGTCTTCGGTTACAGCATCGTCAGGATCTATGAAACCGCAAATTTCGCCACTGGCCATTTCTACACATTTTCTTTTCGTAAAGCCAACGCCTTTGTTTGTTTCATTTTCGAAAATTTTCACTCTCGGATCTTCAGCGGTATACGTTTTTATCTTTTCTAAAGAATTATCGGTGGAGTAATCATCAACAATGATGATTTCGAAATTTTGATAGGTTTGGTTCAGAACGCTTTTATAGAAATCTTTAAAATATTCAAAATTATTATAATGCGCTACAAGTATGGAGAATAACATATAAAATTTTTAAATACAGCAGATCTGCCGGTGTTTCCTTTTTTTTTCAACATTTCAAAGATATGAATTTACGAATTATTAAGTATTTTTGAAAAAATGAAATTGATGAATCCTTTAGTCACCATATCCATACCACTTTATAAGTGTGTCGATTTTCTGGAAAGATGTCTGGATTCAGTTCTGGCACAGACTTACTCTAATATCGAAGTGACTTTGATCAATGACAATACTCCTGATAAAAGCGTACAGATTGCAGAGGATTTTATTGCAGAACACCAACTTGAAACATGGAAAATTATTCATTTAGAAAGAAATTCGGGTTTATCAGTTGTAAGAAACAAAGGGATTGATACCGCAAAGGGAAGGTATCTGTTTTTTTTGGACAGTGATGATACCATCACGCCAGATTGCATCATGAAACTGGTAGAGGTTGGAGAACGTACCGGAGCAGAAATGGTCGTTTCGCAAATCGAATGTGAGCAGTTTAAAACTGGACATAAACATTTCTGCATGGGCCAGTTGAATCACTTAGAAACCATCTTCGGAAATGCGCAGGTATTTGAAGCATTTGCGGAGGGTAAAATATTGAGTTCAGCGGTCAATAAACTATTTATTGTAAGTTATTTGCAGAAGGAAAAAATTTACTTCGTGCCCGGGTTATTCGCCCAAGATGAACTTTGGACCTTTCAGCTCACTTTAAAAATAAATTCAGTGGCTTTTCAAAAGGATATTACCTACACTTATTATTTACATGATAAGTCCGTAATCCATAACCGTGATAAGCGAAACTTTGATAATTGGTTTACCATCGGCCGGTACATCGATGATGAGTATAAGAAGGAAACGGACAGGGCCCGGAAAAATTTAATTCTTAAGTATTTGATTCATTACAAATCCTTAACGCTTCAGATGAATTGGAAGGCACAGAAAAATGAAGAACTTTGGAAAGAGAGTTATACGAACTATAAAATGCTTTCAAGCCTTTCTTTGCGCGATTATTTATCACGAGACTATTCCAGTGGTTCGAAGAAATTGAATTTATTCAATCAACTTCCTACTGAGTTAGGATTTATGGTTTTTAAATGGCGTTATGAACGGTAAATAAAGTCAGGCTTCTAATCTAATTTCTGCAACACTTTTCTAATTTTGGCAATATTCTTCTCATTGCTCATCATCTCTAAATAATCCTTTTTAATTCTTTTTGAAAAGCCCTCCAAAATATCTCGATTATCGTAAAGATAAATTATTGCGTTGGCCATTTCATCAATATCACGATTGATAAAAAGGCCGTTAACTTTATCTTGAATCACCATCGATGGCAGTCCAATAAACGTGGAAACCGAAGGAATATCTGAAAGACTCGCTTCACAAAACATCGTAGGAGCGCCGTCGCCACTCGAGGCAATTACGGCAAGATCCACATCGTTATAGAATTCGATCATTTCTTCGTAAGATGCATTGAAAGAAGTTTTTAACCGAACTTTTCTGCCGGTTTCCAGAACTTTTTTTACAGCAGGTTCGATAACTTCAAAAAAACCTTTCACCTCACGGTGCGGATTTCCGGTCCAGCCTAAGGTAAATACTTCAGTTTTGATTTTAGTTCTACCAAAGAATTCTTCTTTATAAATGCCCAAAGCGAACTCTAAATTTTCAGTATATTCCTGATATGCACGAATGAGATTGTCATTGGCAAGCAAAAGAAAATCGTATGACTTTAAATATTTATTAAAAAACTCTTCCCGAGAAAGCGAATTGACGTGAGTTTTAGTTTTTAAATCGTTTTCGGGTCCGAGATGAGGAAAGGAATCATTGAAAATCCCAATCAGATTTTTTCGGCCTTTAAATGGAATTTCCGCAACGTACTGAAAAAAATACGCCATCGAAACCAGATAATCGAAATTTAAGATTTCAACCTTCTTTGTCTCATCACTAAAAGGCGTTACGAGCGATTTTGTATATTTTGGAAAAGAGTAATTTCCGGAAGAATCGATAAACTGAACTTTTTTATTATGATTGGAAAATGTTCGGTGTAGTTTAAAGCGGATTTTAGAAATGGTATTCAGAAGAGTAATCTTAATCCGACTCATTTTCGGCAGTTCTTTGATACGGTAAATGTCATTACAAACATAATAACAGTCGTATTCATCGGCCAATTTTGAAGACCATGATTTTACCATAAAATAGAAAGCCCAATCTTTTATATCGACTTCAAAAAGTATTTTTTTCTTCATTAATGGAAATTATGCTGAAAGTTACAATTTTTAGGCATAATGGTGTTTTAGGAGTTAATTTTAATGATTCGTAATATTTTTATGTAATTTTGGCTTAATTACAAAACACAGATGTTATTTACTGTTTTTACCCCAACTTACAATCGAAGTCACTTGCTCAACCGGCTTTTTCAAAGTTTATCGAAACAAACCGTTCGTAATTTTGAATGGCTGATTATTGACGACGGTTCTACTGATAAAACAGAAGAAGTGGTTACTCAATTTATTTCGCAAGCCGATTTTCCGGTTCGATATATTAAACAAAAAAATCAGGGAAAGCATATTGCCATTAATACCGCTTTGGAAAAGGCAGTCGGGAAATGGTATTTACCGATTGACAGCGATGATTTTGTCATAAATAACTGTCTTGAAGTTTGCGGAGAACTGGCGCTCGAAACGGATAATAATGAATTTGGAGGCTTTACTTTTATTCATGCTCCAGAAGAAATGTACGGTAAGGAATTTCAAAATGGCGTAAAAAAATGGACGGAGTATAACAGCTATCAATGGGATTTTGCCGGGGAAATGGTTTATGTTTTGAAAATGGAAGTGATCAGAAAATATCCATTTCCTGTTTTTGAGAATGAGAAGTTTTGCCAGGAAAGCGTACAGCTCATTCCGATTATTAAAAACCATAAGATTCTTTTTACAGATTATATTTTAGCTTTCGGGGAATATCTGGAAGATGGTTTAAGTCAAAATCTGTATCAGCGTTTATTGGATAATCCGAATTATGCGATGTTCGCTTTTAAAACGAAACTGATGGTTGCAAAATTTTGGGAAGAGAAAATGCAGTTGACGAAAAACTATTGGGATATTGCGCTGAAGACCAATCAACCGATTTTTAAAACCTTTCTGAATTTCCCGTTTTTATTAAATCTGAATTATTTTAAAGACCGAATTCTGGAAAAACTTAAAGTTTAGTTTTAGTTTTTTTTAAAAGAAATTCTATAATTTGAGCGATTTTCTCACCCCAAACCGTCCAGTTCAATTCATTCTCATATTGAGTTCTCGCATTATAAGAAAGTGTTTTTATCTTTTCCGGATCACGAAGTAAGAGCTCAATTGCATCAGCATATTGTTCAGCCTTTGCTTGTAAAGGTAAAAGAATTCCGGTTTTTCCAGATTCTACAACTGCGCTCACGCCGCCTGTATCGGTGGAGATTACAGGCAAGCCGTAACTCGCTGCTTCACAAAAAGAAATCGGTGTGCAATCTGCTCTTGTCGGCATGAACATAAAATGAGAATTTTGCAGAAAATCAAAAATCTGTTGTGCTTCCTGCGGATTATTTTTGTTTAAAAAAGGAATCACATTCATCGCTTCAGGATCTGAAACAGGCGGAGTGCATCCCACAACCTGAAGTTTTACAGGATAATTTCTTTCCCGTAAAATTTTGATGGTATCTAAAGCGATTTGACCGCCTTTCCGTTCCCATTCAACACCTAAAAAAAGGAACGTGATTTCGCCGTGATACTCTTTTTCTGAAATTTTTTCCGGCGCGGTAGAATTTGACCCGAATTTAATCACACTGACTTTCTCCGCTGGAACCTTATAGAAATTCACCGAATGTTTTGCCGCCCAACTTGACGAAAACACCAGCGCATCAGCTTTTTGAAATGCTGATTTTTCTAAAAATACGGTGGTCTTTTTTGATAGCCAGCCAAATCCGCTCATGCCGCCGTAATAATTTAAAAGTTGGTGAAAAGTAGCGTCATTCAAATAAAGAATTGGTTTTTTTGTTTTCAAAAAAGCAATATCAGCAATGGTCGTTGGGGCAAAGATCAGATCTGCATCGGATTTTTTTAAATTTTTCTGAAGTTTTCGGGAAGCTGAAAAAGCTTTCAGGATAAAATGATTGCGGTTGAATCCGCGGTTAAATATTTTTTTATGAAGATTTTCAACGGTCAGAAAAAGCTGAGATTCTAAAGAGGTGAATCGGTTTACGGGAATCCATTCTACTTCAAAACCCTGCGCCAAAAAAGCTTGGTACATTTGATAAATAGTTCCCGACCAGATTTTCTTATCGGTTGGTGAACCACTGCAAAGAAATGCGATTTTGGTTTTTTTTGTCATTTTTAGAATAATAGAAAATGATAGCAGTTACTTTTTTAACCAGGAATAAATAAAGATTCGGTTCCGCAAAAGCCAAGGTAGAAATTTTAAAGCAAGGAGCAATTTATTCTCCTTTAATAATTGAGTAAAATTAAGTTCTGATCTTGCGAAAATTTGCCAGTCAGATGATTTTTTAATTTCTCCGCCGTAATATTTACCGATAATCTCATCCAGTTTATTGTGCTTCAAATCACGTTTAAAATTGATTTTGCCAGCAGAAAGTCCGGCTTCATGTCTTCTGTATGCTGACATTTTATTTGGAATTCCCCGAAGTTTGCCGACAGTTGAGGCGGCTAAAAACAAAACCGTATCGAAATATTGTAGATCTGATTTCTGCAAAGTGGCTTTTTTGGCTTCAGACTGTAAAACTTCTGCACGCATCATCACTGTGGCGGTATGCACGATCCAGTGTTTGTAAATTTCTGCCGCCGAATATTCCCGGTCTTCAACTTTAGAAAATAAGGTTCCATTAATTCTTACATCATCAGAAATATTCACTGCAGTGTGGAAGCAAAGACTGTAATCTGGATTGGAGCGAAGGAAATCTAATTGGATCTGAAGTTTTTCCTGATCAGTCCAATAATCATCACCTTCGCAAAAAGCCAAATAGGCACCAGTTACTTTTCCAAGGGCAAAATAGAAATTGGACGTAGCTCCAATATTTTGATCGTGTTGAAAAAATTTCACCTCAAAATTTTCGGGAACGGAACGGATGATTTCATGAATAACCTGTGAGGTTTCGTCGGTCGAATGGTCGTCGCAAATAATCAATTCTACTTGTGAATCTATCTTTTGCATAAAAATCCCCGCCAGATTTTTCCGGATAAATTTTGCGTGGTTGTAGGTGAGTATAATGATGGAGATTTTGGTCATGATTTAACTTAAAATTTCCTTTAAAATTATTTTGTATGATGTGATCAATCCTCGCAAACCAATTTTAGAAAATTTTGAATATTTCAGCAATAAGAATATTATATTTTTTTTTGGGAAATCAAATTCTTTAAGGTAGGCGAAAAACTTCAGGAAAGAATAAAGTTCCTTTTTCTTAATGACTAATTGGGTGTTAGGAACAGTATAGAATTGGCGACAAAAAATCATTTTATCCATCCAGTCCTTATCTAATGTTTGCACCGCGTATGAAAAATGTGCTATTTTAATTTTTGAAGTTACCATATTTTGATAGTAATGAGCTACATTAATAGAAAATTCAATATCGTACGCATGATATCCGGAAAGATGTTCATTAAATTTAAACTTTTCAAAAACGGTTATGGTAGTTGCCATAAATACACCGTCTATGACCGTTACTTTTTTATCTTCAAGAAGATTATAATCACCGATTAATTTTCCGTGTTCATATTGGGTATAGTGGCTGAAGTTGTTTTCATATAAATCCCACCATGCAAACGGGACATTAGGCACGTAATCGCTCCCTAAAACGCCGATAATTCCAGCGTTTTTCTGTTTTAGACTTTCAATCAGAACAATACCCCAATTCTTTGTCCGAAATTCTACGTCTTCGTGAAGAAATAACAGATTATCATAAATTGCAGCTGATGCTCCTTTGTTATAAGCTTCAAAAATTCCCATAAGATTTGGATTATCAATCTTAATCAATTCGTAAGGTATACCGCAGGTTTCGGCGATATTCTTTTCCAGAGCTGTAAATAGTGCAGGCTGGTAGGATGAGACAATAATAGATAGCATCAGATTGGCATTTTTCCCCTGATATTTTTCAGCAAAGGGAATTTGTTGTAGTAATAACCGAGTATCGCACGGCGGCTAAGATATATAAAGAATTTTTTGATAATAATATCATTTAGCTTTTCGTGCTCATTCACATGCTTTTGCCAGTTTCGAATGGTCGTTTGATCTGGGTGGACACGAAATTTTACTAGTTTTTGTGCGGTTATAACTAATTTGTACTTTTCTAGCAGCCTTAAATTATATTCCAAATCCAATAGCTGCTTAAGTTTTCTATTGTGTTCACCCGTTCGGAGGAAGGCTTTTTTGCTGACAAAGCTGGCAACCGGTTCTCCGGCAAAATTGCGACTTAAATATCCCCGATCCGAACTTAAATATTTGAGATCTTCTTTTTTGAAGGTGTAATAATCATTGAAGTTTAGAAAAATATCCTTTTGCAAATCTGCGATTACTGACAGATGAGATATGTCCGTACCCAATTCATCTATTATTGTACGTTTGCAGAAAAAAACCTCCTCGCCGGTCTGCTTGTGAAGCTTAATAAATTCTTCCAGACAATTTGGTTCTAAGATATCGTCCTGAAATAAAAATTTGATCCACTTTCCATTTGCTTTATCAATGCAGTTATCCCAATTAGCGCCAATTCCGGCCGGTTGGTGAGAATAAATAAAGACGGGGAATGGACTCGAATTTTTAAAATCTTCAGCAATTTGAAGCGTTTCATCAGCAGATTCGTCATCCGAAATAATGACTTCAATGTTTTTATACGTTTGCCATGACACCGAGTCGAGAGCTTCCTGAAGAAAGCGCGCGCCATTGTAGGTCGGGATGCAAATGGAAACCAGTTTGTTCATTATATTCTTCTACAAAAAATGTTAAGTTGCATGTCAAATGATATAGGCGATTCTTGTATAAATGGGTATTGCACGAGCTCGATGTTAGCATTTTCAATGTAGTATCTAAAACCGACTTTTGAAATCAATTCCAAAATATTGTGCAGATTTTGGGCGTCATCTTTCATTCCGTGATATTCCAAAAACAAATGCTTCACGTTGCAGAGTTCTTTTTCTATGTCAAAAATCAATACATTTTCTGCACCTTCAATATCTATTTTAAGGAAATCTACAGGTTCTTGCAGATGTTTTTTTAAATCGATCGCCTGTACTTTGATGATGTTGTTTTTTTTGCCAAAATCAACGACCGATGATCCGGCTAAAGCACCTTCCGAGAAAAAAGAAAGTTCAGTATCCTCTGTCCAGACTGCCTGTTTATTGATAACAACATCGTTAAGTTTATAGTTTACGTGAATGTTTTCCTTTAAAATATTAAATATTTTTTCGTCCGGTTCGAATGCTAAAATTCTTGATTGAGGGAAAAGCTTTTTAAAATACAGAATGCTCAAACCAATATTTGCCCCGCAGTCTATAATATAAGGGTTTTCTGTATTTGATTCAAATCTGTAGACTTCTTCTTCGAAAAGTTCTTCTACGGAATGAATAAATGATGGACCATGAGAGAATCGGAATGTTCTCCCAAAAAAAACAGCTTCGCCTTCAGTAAATTCAGGATAATGCAGTGCTTTATTCTTTTCAAAAGGAGAAAGTCCTGTTTTAGAATTTTCTATAAACAGAATATTTTCTTTATAGCGCTCATTTTTATAGAGCTGGTGTAATTTTTTTAATTTTTTAATCATTTTATTCCCAGTTATATCTTCCGAAAACAGACCCATAATCATATTCACCATGTTTTGATAAATAAGAATCCGGATCGGTGACTACAAATTTACAAACATCTTCCGCCACATCGAGCTGAGCAATTTTCGGCTGGTTAATAAATGCGTGAATGGAGTATTTTCCTCTCACTAAAGTATTCGGTTCAATTGTTAGGGTCATTAAATCAGTTACAGATTCCCGTTCACAGGAGAATACTCTTCGTTTTCTGGAGTCCAGTATCGTAACGAAAAAACTGCAGTTAGGTACATTTTCATTAATGCCGATCTGGAATTTAAAATGGATGGGTTCATTGTAAAGATACTGTTTGCTTACCGCTCCATTGTCCTTCGTTACCAGAATTTCTTTAATGAACATTTTCTTGCCCGAATTGTTTTTATTATTCAGATAGATAACGTCATCATTGTCAGCATTAAGGTAAGTAGTCACTGTTTCTCTTATATTGCCTTTGTATTCAACCAAACCTTGATTAAGCAATATGCCGGTTTTGCAGATTTGAGAAACCGCGTTGAGGTCATGGCTTACAAACAAAACCGTTCGGCCTTCTCCTTTGCTCACATCGCCCATTTTTCCCAAACATTTCTTCTGGAATTCTGCGTCACCAACTGCAAGTACTTCATCTACAATTAAAATCTCAGATTCCAAATGTGCGGCAACGGCAAACGCCAAACGGACATACATTCCGGATGAATATCTTTTTACGGGCGTGTCGATATATCTTTCAACGCCGGAGAAATCTACGATCTCATCGAATTTACGTTTGATCTCTTTTGTCGTCATTCCCAGGATTGCACCATTTAGATAAATGTTTTCTCGGCCCGTCATTTCCGGGTGAAATCCTGTGCCGACTTCTAATAAAGAAGCAATTCTTCCGTTGGTGAAAATTTTCCCTGTCGTCGGTTTGGTGACTTTACTTAACAACTTTAATAATGTTGATTTTCCTGCGCCGTTCCTACCGATAATCCCCACAGCGTCGCCTTGTTCGATTTCAAAATTAATATCCCGCAAAGACCAAACATAGTCGCTTTCTCCTTTGGAAGCTCGGTCATTGGCTTCTCCGATCTTTAGATAGGGATTTTCTTTTCCCCGGATCTGATGCCAGAAACGGTTGAGGTCATGGGATAACGTTCCCGTTCCCACTTGTCCGAGCCGGTATTGTTTTGATATGTTTTCTGCCTTTAGTGCGAGCATTTCTTTTAATTTAATTTTTATTCAACAGGGCTCTTTAAACTTTTACCTTGGTTCTTTTAAACCGTATCCATAAAACTTTTTTCGACTTTATTAAAGACAACTGTTCCGATTGCCAGTAAAATAAAAATAATAACAGTACTGATGACCAGCATCCACGCGGAGAAATCGCCTACGCCTAACCAGGCATATTTGAAACATTCAAAAATCCCCGAAAGCGGATTGTAATAAGCGATTGTTCTCAATTTTTCAGGAAGAGCCGAAAGTGGATAAATTACAGGAGTCACGTACATAAACAGACTTACGCCAAAACTCAATAACATCTGTACATCCCGGTATTTGGTGGTCAAAGAAGAAAAAATCATTCCCATTCCCAATGCAAATGCAGCCATTAGTATAATTAAAAGCGGCGTTGCTAAAATCCAGATATTCGGGTGAACTTCCCCTTTAAAATAAAAATATAAAAATGCAGCGATAAAAAGTAACATCTGCACCCCAAAACGCATGAGGTTTGAAATCACAATCGATAGAGGCATCACCAGTCTGGGAAAATACACTTTGCCGAATATTGCGGCGTTGCCGGTAAATACAGTAGAAGTTCCCGTTAAACATGCTGAAAAATAGTTCCAAAGGGTGACTCCCGCCAGATAGAATAAAATTTTGGGAGCGCCATCGGTAGAAAGATTGGCAATGTTTCCAAAAACCACTAAGTAAACAATCGTGGTAAATACAGGATTGATGAAAAACCAAACAGGTCCTAAAACCGTTTGCTTAAAACTTGAGATGAAATCCCTTTTCACAAACATATACACCAAATCTTTGTACCGCCAAACTTCCGCAAGCTTCAGGTCGAATAAAGAGTGGCTGGATTCAATAGTTTCCGTCCATTGCTGTTGATTTTCGCTCATTTGTGTTTGATAAGTTTTTATCAAAAATAAGATAAATTAATGAATTGTAGCAAGTTCTGTCCTGCTTAGTAATAAAGAGGTTATCAAAAGTGGAATATATAAGCGAATTTCATATAATATTCCCGTGTAGAAACACAATAGTAAGTACGGAAAAGAAAGCAGGTGGAATAAAAGAATCAGCTTTACCGCTTTTTGATCTTTGGCCAGTAATATGGGAAGTGTAAAAAACACCAGCCAAAATAATAATCCTAAAATGTTTTTAGGCTGCGTTAAATTCTGAACGAATAAATTTCCATCATTCGTACTGAAATTGTCACTCATCAATCGGAGTCCGAAATACACGCCGATAAATGCAGTTCCCAAAACTGCAACTGGTAAAAAGGTTTCTTTTCTCATCCCAAATTTTGAATATAATAAGGTGGCGGCCAACGAAAGGGATAAGGCTGAAGATTCCCTGTTAAAAGTGGAGATAATGATGATCGCAATTAAAAGGATCAGTTTTGAAACGGATTGTTTTTCTAAATATTGAATTAAGAAATAAAAGAAAAGCAATATAAAAAAGTAACTCGAAATATCGTACGGAACCACCACGAATTGCGATAGCGCAATGCTGAATATCGCCACCGCAGTGATGAGGATTCTTTCAGAATTGGTCGCTATAAAGTTTTTCGATTCGGTAATTAAAGTTAATATAATTGCTGATAAGATAATGAAGAAAGTATTGAGAAGGTAAAAAGACAGATACATTTGTGGTTCAGAATCGGCGCTCAGAAATTTTAACTTGAATATTTTATAATCAATATTTAAAGTTGATAAAAAATCATAAATCCAAACTAAAAAATATCCGCTTAAAATCCTGTACTGGTAAATTCCGGAATGAAACTGTTCCTGAAAACTCTGGTAAGTAAAAATTTTGGAAGAGTAGATATTCGCGAATCCAAAATACACAAAACTGTTAACTGTGAAAGCCAACAGAACTGCAAATATAATTTTTGAAAGTAAATTTAATTTCAAATTGGATTGCTTTTTGTTTTTTTAAAAACTTTATCTTAAAGTTTTTCTACCGATAGATTTGTAGAAAAACCCTTTATCTTCCACCTGTTCCAGCGCAAACATATTCCGTCCGTCGAAGATCGCTTTATTTTTCATCTTCTGCGCCATCAGTTCGAAATTGGGGTTTTTGAACTCACTCCATTCTGTAGCGATCAAAAGACAGTCTGCGCCTTCCAGAGCAGAGTACATATCTTTAGCATAAGAAATTTGATCTCCAAGAATCTGGCGTACATTATCTTCGGCAATAGAATCGTAAGCGGTGATTTCGGCACCTTTTTCCAGAAGAATTTTGATGTTGTCTAAAGAAGATGCTTCCCGGATATCGTCGGTATTTGCTTTAAAAGCCAGCCCCCAAAGCGCGATTTTTTTTCCTTTTATATTTCCTTTAAAATACTTTTCAATTTCGGAAGCCAGAATTATTTTTTGATTCTGATTCACTGCTTCCGTCGCTTCTAAAATCTGGAAATCAAAGCCTTCCTGCTTTCCGGATTTAATCAGTGCTTTCACATCTTTCGGAAAACAACTTCCGCCATAACCGATTCCCGGAAAAAGAAACCGATGGCCGATCCGGTCATCAGAACCCATTCCTAAACGGACTTTGTCGACATCGGCACCTACTTTTTCGCAATAGTTGGCGATTTCATTCATGAAAGTAATCTTTACGGCCAGAAAAGAATTCGCGGCATATTTGGTTAGTTCCGAAGATTTCTCATCCATAAAAATAATAGGAATTCCGGTATTGGTAAACGGCTGATAAATTTTCGCCATCACTTCCTGAGCCTTCTCAGATTCACTTCCTACGATCACGCGCGCAGGATTCATAGAGTCTTCTACGGCAAATCCTTCCCGTAGAAATTCCGGATTAGAAACCACATCGAATGGTATTTTTGTTTTAGCAGCAATAGTTTCGCGAACTTTATCCGCAGTTCCCACCGGAACGGTCGATTTATTCACGATTACTTTGTAGTCCGTCATCATTTCACCAATTTGGTTGGCTACAGAAATCACATAAGAAAGATCGGCAGAACCGTCTTCTCCCGGTGGAGTCGGTAAAGCGAGATAAATGACTTTGCTTTTATCTAGGGCTTCTTTAATGTCGGTGGTAAAAAATAATCGTTGTGCCTGAATATTTCTAAGGAACATTTCTTCGAGACCCGGCTCATAAATAGGAACGGTTCCCTGTTTCATGCGCTCTACTTTTTTGGCATCGATATCCACACAGTAAACCGTGTTTCCCAATTCTGCCAGAGTAGTTCCGGTAACCAGGCCTACATAACCTGTTCCAACGATCGTAATATTCACAATGCAAGTTTTTTTATTGCTGCAAATATAAGAATTAATCGTTTCTCTGGTGTTTATTGCGCTTTCAATAAAATGTAATTATTTTGATATTTTATTTAAAATGTGTATATTTGCAAAAGATTTACGGAAATTATAATGAAAAGGCCTTCGGAAGAGAGCCTTTTTTCGTAAGAGTATTTTAGAAAAATATGGAGTTTAAAGCGCAAATAGGACAACTATTAAACGATTTTTTAGCAGAAAGAGAAGATCTTTTTCTGATTGATATCAAATTTTCTGTGGCCGATCATATTCGGGTAATCTTAGACGGTGATCATGGAGTTACGCTTCAGGACTGTCTAGATGCAAGTCGTGCGATTGAATTTAATATGGATCGTGATGAGCATGATTTTTCTATGGAAGTAATGAGCGCGGGATTAAGTGAACCACTTAATATGCCAAGGCAGTACCGTAAAAACATTGGCAGGTCTCTGGAGTTGTTAATGAATGATTCTTCGGAAATTGAAGGTGAGTTAACGAAAGTGGAGGAAGATAAAATTACCTTGGTTCTAAAATACCGAAAACCAAAAGAAATAGGAAAGGGAAAAGTAGATGTAGTTGAAGAAAGAGAGATCCCTTATTCCGATATCAAAAAAGCACTTGTTGCGATAAAGTTCTAAAAACAAAAGAGTGATAATTTAATAATTAGGCACTCTTTTATGATAAATTGAATTAAATTTAAAGGGTAAAAAACTTTACATTTCAAACCTTAAACAAAACATAGATAAATGGACGGTTTAGCATTGATTGAAGCATTTGGCGATTTCAAAGAAGACAAAAACATCAGCAAGATTGATCTGATGGCGATTATCGAAGACTCATTGAAAACTTTACTGAGAAAAAGATTCGACTCTGATGATCATTTTGATGTCATTGTAAATCCAGATAAAGGAGATTTTCAGATATTTTTAAATAAAACGATTGTAGCAGACGAAATGTCTGAAGATGATGATCTGGAAATAGAAATCTCAGAAGCAAAAAAAATAGATCCAACTTTTGACGTCGGTGAAGATTTTACCGTAGAAATTCCTATCGAACAATTAGGAAGAAGAAGTATTCTTACGCTGAAACAAATTTTAGCGACCAAACTTCAGGAACATAACAATGCGGTTTTATACGATCAGTTTAGAGATAAAATCGGTGAAATCGTAATTGGTGAAGTACACCATATTCGTCACAAACATGTAATTTTGTTAGATGATGAAGAAAATGAATTCATTTTGCCAAAAGAAAATCAAATCCCTTCGGACTTCTTTAAAAAAGGAGAAAGCGTTCGTGCGATTGTAGAAAGTGTTGATTTTAAAGGTTCAAAACCACAGATTATCGTATCCAGAACGGCACCAAGATTTTTGGAGAAATTACTGGAAATGGAAATTCCGGAAATTCAGGATGGTACCATTATTTTGAAGAAAGTAGTTCGTATTCCTGGTGAGAAAGCCAAAATCGCGGTAGATGCTTACGATGACAGAATCGACCCGGTGGGAGCTTGTGTTGGAGTAAAAGGCTCTAGAATTCACGGCGTTGTCAGAGAGTTGAAAAACGAAAACATCGATGTGATTCAATGGTCAAAAAACCCTGAGATCATGGTGAAAAGAGCCTTAGGAAATATTACCATTAATAAAATTGAGATCAACGAAGAAACGAATTATGCGTTGGTTTACACACCGGTTGAAGAAATTTCGAGAGTGATCGGTAAGCAAGGACAAAACATCAGATTAGCTTCCTGGTTAAGCGGTTACGACATTGATGTGTACCGGGAAACAAGTGAAGATGATGATGTTGAATTAAGAGAGTTCGCAGGATCCGGCGAAGGAGATATCGAACAGTGGATTATCGACGAGTTCCGGAAAGTAGGTTTGAATACCGCAAAAAGTGTTCTGGATAAAGAAACCGACGCGTTGGTTAATTTAACAGATTTAGAAGAAGAAACCATTGCGGAAGTAAAACGCATCCTGAAAGAAGAGTTAGAAGACTAAAAAATTCTAAATACTGTATCTAAAGTTAAAATAGGTTAACTTTGCCAAAAATTAAAATAAAAGTATAAAGTATACATGCCAAAAATTAGATTAAATAAAGCGGTTAAGGAATTTAATATTTCGATGACGAGACTTGTAGAATTTCTACATGCCAAAGGAATCGAGGTAGAAAGTAACCCGAACGCTCAATTGGAAGAATCGGCATATTCTGCATTAGAAGCTGAGTTCCGCAAAGACGGGGAACAAAGAAAAGCTTCTCATGAGGTGGTGATCGCTAAAGTTCCGGAAGAAAAACTGGAAATTGAGCCATCACAACCTGAGGTAATAAGAGCCAAAGCAAGTCTTAGACCTGAAACCCGAATTTTAGGTAAAATAGACTTAGATCAAAAGAAATCCGAAGTGAAGAAAGAGCAGCCAGCTCCACCTGCGGAAGAGCCAAAACCTGTGGTTGAAAAAGCACCTGTTTCTGAAAAAGCACCTGTTTCTGAAAAACAGGAATTTAAGGTTTTGGATAAAATTGATTTGTCGAAAATTGAAGGCCATAAGCCAAGATCGTCCAAGAACGATCAATCCAAAAAACCGGAGACCATCGCGGAAAAAGCACCTGTAGAAAAAGTACAGGAAGCACCCGCTGTGCCTACAGTGGTAGAAACTCCAGCGCCGCCAGCCGTAGAAATTCCGAAACCGGAAGCGGTGACACCGCCTGAATCCGATAAAATAGAAACAGTTTATAAAAAGTTGGAAGGGGTGAAAATCCTGAAACAAACTGTTGATTTATCACAGTTTAATAAACCAAAACCTTCAGCAAATTCAGCAGCGGCCAAAAAGAAAAGAAAGCGTATTGAAAAGCCGAATCCTACGGGCGGGGCAACTCAACAGGGAACGCAAGGAAATCGACCTCCTGGTCAAGGACAAGGCAACCGCCCTCCTGGTCAAGGTGGAAATCGTCCGCCTGGTCAAGGTGGAGGCAACCGTCCTGGATATCAAGGTGGTGGTGCCAACAGAGGCCCTGTAAGAAGAGGCCCTGTAATGCCGGTCGAACTGACTGACGAGCAAGTTAAAAATCAAATTAAGGAAACTTTAGAAAAACTGACCAGCAAGGCAGGGAAAAATAAAGGAGCCAAATATAGAAAAGAGAAAAGAGTTTATAGAAGAGAACAGGATGAGCGTCAGGATGAAATCGATGCTGCAGACAGAACTCTGAAAATAACTGAATTTATTACGGTAGGTGAATTGGCTTCATTAATGAATGTGAGTCCGACGGAAGTAATTTCAGCTTGTTTCTCTCTAGGAGTAATGGTAACAATGAATCAGCGTTTAGAAGCAGACACTTTATTGCTTGTTGCTGATGAATTCGGATACACCATTGAATTCTCTGATGCTGATGTAGAAGAATCTGCATTGGAAGAAGATACCGATACTGCGGAAGATCTAATAACTAGAGCTCCAATCGTTACCGTAATGGGACACGTAGATCACGGTAAAACTTCATTACTTGATTATATTAGAAAAACAAATGTAATCGCTGGTGAATCTGGTGGAATTACACAGCATATTGGTGCTTACAATGTGAAACTGGAGAACGGTCAGAGAATTACATTCTTGGATACGCCAGGTCACGAGGCATTTACCGCGATGAGAGCGAGAGGGGCGCAAGTCACCGATATTGCAATCATTGTAATCGCAGCAGATGATGATGTGATGCCACAAACGAAAGAAGCAATTTCTCACGCACAAGCGGCGGGAGTTCCTATGATTATTGCGATCAATAAAGTGGATAAACCGAACTCTAACCCAGACAATATCCGCCAGCAACTTTCTGCAATGAATGTTTTGGTAGAAGAATGGGGTGGTAATGTTCAATCGCAAGAGGTATCTGCCAAGTTTGGTAACAATATGGACGCTCTTTTAGAGAAAGTATTATTGCAGGCTGAATTATTAGAATTAAAAGCCAACCCAAATAAAAATGCAAGTGGTGTCGTAATCGAGGCTTCTTTGGATAAAGGGAGAGGATATATTTCTACGATTCTAGTACAGGCTGGAACATTGAAAGTAGGTGATTATGTACTTGCAGGAAAAAATCACGGTAAAGTAAAAGCGTTGCTTGATGAAAGAGGGAAACCGATGGAAGAAGCAGGACCTTCAATGCCGGTTACGGTATTGGGATTAGATGGCGCACCAACTGCCGGAGATCGTTTCCGGGTGTTTGCAGATGAAAGAGAAGCGAAAACAATTGCGACCAAAAGAGAGCAGTTGCAGCGTGAGCAATCCGTTAGAACCAAGAAACACGTAACGTTAGACGAATTAGGAAGACGTATCGCGTTAGGAGACTTCAAAGAATTGAACATTATCCTTAAAGGTGACGTGGATGGTTCTGTAGAAGCACTTTCGGATCAACTTCAAAGTTTATCTACCGAGGAAATCAGTGTGAAAATTATTCACCAGGGAGTTGGACAGATTACTGAATCAGATGTCTTGTTAGCAGCAGCTTCAGATGCAATTATGATCGGCTTTAATGTTAGAGCAGGTGTTAATGCAAAAGAGTTGGCTGACAAAGAAGAAATCGAAATCAGAACCTACTCAATTATCTACAAAGCCATTGACGAGGTAAAAGAAGCAATGGAAGGAATGCTTTCGCCAGAAATTAAAGAACAGGTAATCGGTAACGTAGAAATCCGTGAAGTGTTCAAAATTTCGAAAGTAGGATCTATTGCAGGATGTATGGTTCTTACCGGAAAAGTAACCCGAAATTCGAAAATTCGATTGTTGCGCGATGGTATCGTAAAATTCGATGGAGAACTGGAAAGTTTGAAACGTTTCAAAGACGATGTAAAAGAAGTAACCAAAGGCTACGAATGTGGTCTGAATATTAAAGGCTACAATGATATTGAAGTTGGCGATATTCTGGAAGTTTACGAAGAAATTTCCGTAAAGAAAAAATTAAAGTAATTCTTTAAATATAATTAAAACCTGCTAGTTTAGCAGGTTTTTTTGTTTTTATGAAGATGTTTTACAGATCGTAAAGAAACTTTTAAAGCCCCAAACTATCTTTTAATAATCTCAGCTCTTTTTATTTACCTTAGGTAATTTTAAACGGTGCATTTACTCAGAAAAAGGATTGCTATGACATGTCATAAATTTTTACATCAGCATTTATGTATTAACTTGTACAGTTATTTCAGGACGGGTAAATCAAAACGTTGCTTGATGGATGCTTGATGGATGCTTGATGGATGCTTCATGGATAGTTCATGAGGAGTTCATGAGAACGATGCTAAAAAACTAAGGTAAAAAGTTAGCTTTTCAACTCTTCAAAAGAATCCTCTGAGTATTTAAAGTGCTGTATTTTACTATTTTATTTTTTTCGAAGGATCCCTATTCCAATATATATACTGTTCTTAAAAGGTGCATAATATTCAGCTTCTCTGATAATTATTATTTTCAATTTATCATTGATGTCTTATTATTGGTGTGAAATTCAAATTAAAACCTAAGTATTTTATTCTTTTTTACAATAAAATCACATTATTGATGGTTAATTATTTAGAATCAATATAGATTAGCGTTTAGTGCAGTGTTTTTGAACTGCTAAAAATTAATATTTTTTAGTTAAAATCCAATATAAGTTGCGTTATCTGTTGCTTATTTATTAAAATGATGTTTTATAGGTTGTTGATTTCAGTTATTGTGATAAAATTTATAAATTGGTGTTGCTGGCGTTAAATTTTATTAACATATTTGTCAATTAAATATTAAAATATGTTAATATGAATGTGAAATTAAGAATTTTGACCGCAGGTGTTTTGTTTTTTACAGGACAGGCGTTAGTGGCACAGCAGGACTCAACTAAAACTCAAAATATTGAGGAGGTTGTTGTAGTCGGCTATGGGACCCAAAAGAAAGCAGATGTAACTTCCTCCATTACAACTGTGAAAGGAAGTGATATCGCCAATTTGAATACTCCTACGTTCGAAGCGCAATTAGCGGGTAGGGCATCTGGCGTACAGGTGGTAAGTAGCTCAGGTGATATTGGTAGAGCGCCAACAGTACGTATTCGAGGGGTGAATACGATATCGTCAGGTACATCGCCATTATATGTTGTCGATGGAGTTCCTATTTTTGCCGGCAATACCGGTGGCGGCAATACTTACACCAATGCCTTGGCGGACATTAATCCGGCTGATATTGAGTCAATGACCGTGCTGAAAGATGGCGCAGCAACTGCAATTTATGGCTCTCGTGCCGCTAATGGAGTTGTCCTGATTACTACGAAAAAAGGGAAAAACGGAAAATTTACGGTATCGTATAATAACATGTTCAGTGTAGCAAGTGTAGTAAAGAAATTGGATCTATTGGAGACTCCTGACTTCTTGACAATTTCTAATGAAAAAGCAAAAGCAGCTGGAACAGTATGGGCTAAAGGCAGCGATTATAATACTGATTGGCAAAAAGCGGTGCTTAGAACAGGTACGCAAACTGATCATTTCTTGTCGATGACAGGTGGGCTCGGAAAGGGTAACTATTACGCTTCTCTAGGATATACAAAGCAGGAAGGGGTGATTATCCCAAATGCAATGGAGAGAATTTCACTGAGAATGAACGCCGATCAAAAGGTTACAGATTGGTTTAAACTCAGTACCAATTTTGCCTACTCGGAAACATCTTATAAAGGATTGAATAATGGATATAATTCAATTTCCGGAGCAATGTTCAGTGCAGTTCGACAATTGCCTAATACACCGATATATGATGCCAAAAAACCTACTGGTTATAATATCTATACGCAAGGCACCGTAAGCAGAGTTGGTCAGTGGGATAACTTAATCCCAATTACCAGTGATCTTACAAACATCGCCTATGTGGTGAATAATAATAAATACACTTCTGATCTTTCCCGATTTATTGGGAGTATAGCGGGAGATGTGAAAATTACTGACTGGTTAGATTACAAACTGCAAGTAAGTAAAGACCGTTCTGTCACTACAGGGTTTCTTTATTGGAACAGGGTTCACGGTGACGGTTTTTCAAGAGGAGGGTATATCGATAATAATTACCTGAACCTTGATCGGTGGAATATTCAAAATATCCTGAATTTTAACAAAACATTTGGATCACATAACTTAAATGTCGTATTGGTTAATGAATACCAAAAACAGAAAACAAACAGTTTTTTTGCTGATGGCCAGGGATTGTCCTCTGATTTCTTTGGTGATGTAGGGGTGATTTCCGGTTCATATGCAACTCAATATTCTGGCGGAGGTGCCACAGAAAATGGTCTAATTTCCTATGCTGCAAGATTAAGCTATAGTTTCGCGAATAAATACTTTGTTCAGGGAACAATTAGAAGAGATGGTTTGTCTTCTTTGCCAACGGCGAATAAATGGGGTAATTTCCCAGGAGTTTCCCTCGGGTGGACGGTTTCAAATGAAGGTTTTATGAAGGATCTTAACACGCTTTCTGAATTGAAACTGAGAGCATCTTATGGAAAAGTGGGAAATACCGATATCGGAAATTATCCATATTTAGGGTTGTATAATAGTTTTAAATATGCTGATTATAATGGTATTGGCTACTCGCAGGCAGGGAACGATCAGCTTAAATGGGAAACAAATACCAAGAAAAACTTAGGTGCAGACTTTGGATTATTGAAAAACAGAATTACTTTTAGTGCTGATTATTTTGTTAACGAGAATGACGGGTTAATTCTTGCAGTGCCATTATCTCCTTCTTTGGGGGTTCCAGGCAATTCTGTCAATAAAAATATTGGAAGTATGGAGAATCGTGGTTTCGAATTTTCCGCAAACGCTGATATCTTAAAAAATGAAAATCTGAAATGGAGTATTGGAGGTAATTTGACCTTAATGAATAATAAAGTTACAGGTTTGGTGGATGGTAAGGATATCATCCAATCCCAAAACGGCGAAACTGCTTATCTTATCAGAGAAGGAGAATCATTAAGATCCCTTTATGGATATAAATATTGGGGAGTGAATGCGGCTAACGGTAATCCGGTGTATTATAAAGCTGATGGTTCTTTGGTGCAGGCGAACATTGCCAATCAGGGCTATTATTTATTTGATCCTACCAATCCGGGTAATCTGGGGGCGGCTTCTTCATTGACAAATGATGATAGACAAATATTAGGGAATACACTTCCAACCTATTTTGGTTCTGTGAATACGGCATTACAATATAAGAGATTTGACTTTAGTGTAATGGCGAGATTTAGTGGAGGAAATAATATTTTTAATGTTACAAGAAGAGAATTGCTCAATCAGGACTTTTATAACAACGGATCTGAAATCTTAGGAAGATGGCAAAGTGCCAGCAATCCTGGAGATGGTTGGACTCCGAAATTACATGGGGGTAGAGGAAATTTCATTAATTTAAATGGGCAGGCTACTTCTAGATTTGTGGAGAAGGGTGACTTCGTGAAAATTGATAACATTACCCTCGGTTATTCCTTAGATCCTGCGATGCTGTCCAGTATTAATCTAACTAAGTTTAGGATTTATGGGGTTGTGCAGAATGCAATAATGTTTACCAATTATAAAGGGATTGATCCTGAGATGGAAAATCTGGGAATGGATTATAATGCAGTACCAAGACAAAGAACAATTTCCTTCGGAATTAATGCAACTTTCTAAAAATTATTAATATGAATATCAAAAATATCAAAACAAAAAAGTATTTTTTGTCACTGGCAGTTGCTGCGTTCACGCTCACCGGCTGTAACAGGGAGAATATTATGGAACTTGCACCTCATAATCAAATTAGTGAAGAGGTGGCTTTCAGCTCCAAAGAAAATATCATCCTCTCGGTGAATGGGATGTATCAGGCAGCGGCAATCGGGCAGTATAATAACGCAAATCCATCATCCGCGGGTAGGGGTTATCCTTTTGGTGCCGCTTATTTTCAGCAAAATGACATGCGGGGCGAAGATATGGTGAATACAGCTTCTTTCTATGCGATAACTTATACCGGGACTTGGGATCCTTCGGGCGCACTAAATACCGTTTACTACTGGGTAGATACTTACCGATTGGTTAATAGGGCTAACCTTGTGATTGAAGGTGTTACCAAGGCTATCCAGAATGGAGTTATCCCGGAAGCAGAAGGAAATGATTATATCGGACAAGCTTTGTTTTTTAGAGCATTCAGTCATTACGAATTGCTTAACTTCTTTGCCCGGCCGTATAAACATACGGCAGATGCATCGCATCTTGGAGTTCCTTATAGGTTGAAAGCAAGTAACTCTCTACCCACTATTGAAGAGAATGCGAGCCTTCCAAGAGGAACTGTAGCCGCGAATTACACGCAGCTTTTAGCAGATTTAGATAAGGCAGAAACTTTGATGACTTCTAAGGCTGCAAGATCTGCTAAAAATGCCATTGTATACGCAACGAAAGAGGCGGCCATTGCATTAAAAACCAGGGTGTATTTAAGCAAAGCAGATTATCCGAAAGTTATTGTAGAGGCGAATAAGCTAGACGGTCTTTATACATTAACAGCCGATCCAAACACTCCGTTTGCGAACAACTATGGGAATTCCGAAAGTATTTTTTCTCTAGAAAATTCTGCAACTAATAATCCAGATGTTAATGGTGCTTTGGCTTCTATGTATAATGGTAGAAGTTTAATAGCAATTAGTCCTGTCATCTGGAATCAACCTACCTGGTTAGCGACAGATAAGAGAAGATCTGCAACTATGGTTAGAAATGCAGCTGGTGTACTATTTACTGCTAAATATAAAGATACCGGTACGCTTACAGATGCTTCACCGCTTCTAAGATATTCAGAAGTTCTTTTGAACAAAGCAGAGGCTAAGGCAAGAATTGGAGATGCTTCTTATTTAGTAGACTTAAATACAGTAAGAAACAGATCCTTAGCTTCTCCTTCTACGGAACAATATACCTCTTTCGCAAATTTGACAGCCGGTATTAATGCAATCTTGATGGAGAGAAGGATTGAGTTTTTAGCAGAAGGTCTTCGCTGGAATACTATTCACAGATTACAGCAAGATAATCTGACTCCTACCTCTGGAATTCCTGCGAAATATAGAAATGGGCAGAATCCAACTGCAGCAGATTATATAATAGGAGTTCCATATGTTTATAAATCTACTGATGTGCCTGCGATTCCTTATAGTGATCATAGGTATGTATGGCCAATCCCAACCTTGGAAACAAGTGCTAATCCGGTTTTGGCTGCACAGCAAAATCCAGGTTATTAATTAAAGTCAGATTTTGATAAGAATATCAAATGTATTTTTTCAAAGAGAACCGCCAGCAATGGCGGTTTTTTGTTTATAATTATTCTAAATAATGTTTTTTTAAAATATTACATTATTAAAAAAGCAAGGTTGCAGGGATTGAAAATTATTTAAAGCGTGTGATTTTTGAATAATTAATACATAATATGTTTTTTAACGTTAAAATATTCATGTAAACAAACAGTATTATAGTAAAAAATGAAATTCAGTATTGTTTATGTTAAAACTAGTTAACATATTTGCAGCTTAAATATTAAAATGTGTTAATATGAATGTGAGATTAAGAATTTTGACCGCAGGTGTTTTGTTTTTTACAGGACAAGCGGTAATGGCACAAAAAGATTCAACTAAAACTCAGAATATTGAGGAGGTTGTAGTTGTGGCATATGGTACCCAGAAAAAATCTACTTTAACAGGGGCAAACGTACAGGTTGGGGCGAAAAAAATTGAAGATCGGCCAATTTCAAATGTTCTTCAAGCTTTAGATGGAGCAGGAGCCGGTATTCAAATTGCTGCTGGTTCAGGGCAGCCAGGTGATGGGCCCACTATAAGGATTAGAGGAGCAGGCTCTTATTTAGCCTCAAACGAACCTTTAATTGTGGTGGATGGGATCCCTTTTCCAGGGAATTTAAACTCTATTAACCCGAATGATATTGAAAGTCTCAATGTATTGAAAGATGCAGCATCTACTTCACTTTATGGTTCTTCTGCAGCGAATGGGGTGATTTTGGTAACGACTAAAAAAGGTAAAAAGAATTCGTCCAGAATTACTCTAAATACCAGTACGGGAATTATCAGCAGATTTGTGCCAGAATATGATCGTGTGGGGCCATCTGATTATTATACTTTAGCTTGGGAGTCTATGAGGAATGGTAGATTTACAGCGAGACCGCAGGATGGTTTGGCCGCTGCCAATACCTATGCTTCTGCCAACTTAATCGCGGGAAATCTTAAAACAAATGTTTATAATGTTCCTGATGCTCAATTAGTGGTAAATGGAGTGTTTAATCCAAATGCTCAGTTGAAATATAATGATTTCGATTGGGGTAAAGCTCTTATGGGAGTAGGAATCAGACAAGAACATAATGTGGCTTTTTCTGGAGGAACCGATAACAGTACTTTCTATAGCTCTCTAAATTATTTGAAAGAGGAGGGGTATGTAATCAAGTCAGATTTCGAAAGAATTGGACTTCGTTTAAATGCAGACTCGCAAGTAAAATCATGGTTGAAAATAGGAACGAGCTTAAATGGTACGATAACAAGCGGATCTAACGCGGTAGATGGTGTTAATAATAATGCTGCTTTCATTAATCCATACAGATGGACCAGAACAATGGGGCCGATTTATAGTCCATACCAACATGATCCAGTAACTGGTGAAAGGTTATATGATGCATCTGGAAACGTATTATATGATGCGGGAGGAATGAGAGGGGCAGATGCTGCTTCCGGGAGAAATGTCGTATGGGAAACTTTATTAAATGACAATACCACCAATGCTTACAATTTGCAGTCTAACGTTTTTGCGGAATTTAAACTTCTTCCGGAATTGACTTTCAGAACAAATGCAGCTTATAACTTCAGAGGCACACTGAATAAAACTTATGCCAATATTTTTATCGGAGACGCGATTGGGGTAGGTTCTGCGGGTAGAACTGCTTATTTTAGAAGAGATTTTACTTGGAATCAAGTTTTAACTTATAGCAAAACATTCGGTGATCATAGCCTTACAGCGCTTGCTGGTCACGAAAACATAGAATATAAATATGATTATTTATACGGTTATAAAAGAAATCAGGTAGTACAAGGAATTTTTGATTTATCAAACTTTGTAGATAATACCTCAATCGAATCATCTTTCCCAAGAAGAAGTAAGGAAGGTTGGTTTGGTAGACTAAATTATGATTATAAAGAAAAATACCTATTAGAAGGTTCGATTAGATGGGATGGTTCATCTAGATTTGCATCAGATGTTAGGTGGCAGTCTTTCTGGTCAGCGGGTGCTGGTTGGGTGATTTCAAAAGAGAATTTCTTGAGTAATGTGAAAGCTATTAATTTCTTAAAGCTAAGAGGATCATATGGTGAAGTTGGTAATGATGCTTTGGATGCGAATATTGCTTACAAAAGTTTATTTACTTTAGGAATTAACAATGGAAATGAGCCAGGGGTTCTATTAACGAGAGTTGCTGATGAGTTGATTAGCTGGGAGACTAAAGCACAGTCAGATGTGGCTCTAGAGTTTGAACTTCTTAATAGAAGAGTGAGAGGAACGGTTGAATATTACAGCTCTGAAACAAAAGATGTCCTTTTCCCAACCAAATTACCATTTAGCGCGGGAGTTCCGGATAATGAAATTGAAACCAATATTGGTAACATGACTAACAAAGGTTATGAGATTTCACTTTCTGCTGATGTAATAAAAAACAAGAATGTACGATGGACAGTGGATGCTACTTTTAATAGTTACAAAAACGTAGTAAATAAGTTATCTCAGGAGTCATTTATTTCAGGAACGAAAAAAATTATGGCTGGAAAAGATTTGTATGCTTTCTGGTTAAGAACTTGGGCAGGAGTTGATCCAACAGATGGTCAGGGATTATTCTTATTAGATCAGGAAAAATTCGATGCCAATGCTGCAGATGTAAGAACAGTAGATGGAAAACTTGTTACTACTAACCAAAATAAAGCACTCTACGAATATCAAGGTTCCGCAATTCCTGATTTTTATGGAAACGTATCCACTACTCTAAGTGTAAAAAACTGGGAATTGTCAGCAGCATTTAACTATCAGTCTGGAGGGAAGATTTATGATACCAATTATGCTAACTTAATGACTGCCTACCCGCAAGGTGGCGCTCTTCACGCAGATATCTTAGACCGATGGACTACACCTGGTCAAATTACAAATGTGCCAGTGCTGAACTCATCACTCACTACAGGTCCGGGCGCTGCCTCTTCCAGATGGCTGATTGATGCAAGTTATGTTATGTTAAGAAATGCGACTTTAGGATATAACTTTAACAAGGATGTTGTGAAATCAGTTGGTATTAACAGTTTAAAACTGTTCGTTAGTGGTGAAAATCTTTGGATGAGTAGTAAGAGAGAAGGATTAGAGCCTTACCAATCTTTCAATGGTACAACATCTAATAGATACTCTCCTTCCAGAATTATTACTTTTGGTCTAAGTACAACTTTTTAAAATTAAAAAATGAAATTTTTCAATAAAAAAACAATATTTTTCACCGCGGCTTCTGTCGTTTTAAGCATGGTTTCATCATGCGACAGAGATTATTTGGAAACAAGTCCGACGGATGCGGTGAGTCAAGAAGGGGCAACTCAAAGCGTTGCTAACCTGAAAACAATCATCAATGGAATGCATAGAAATATGTATTACAGACAAAACAGCAGTCAGGGGCAAAATGGTGCTACCGGTATCATGATGTACATGGAGGTAATGGGTGAGGATTTAATTTTCCCTGCTACCGGTCCTAACTGGTATATCAGCACACTAAGATGGCAGGATAATGCCAATGCAAACTCTGGCAATTTATTCTATCCTTATGATTTTTATTATGGACAGATCAGAACTGCAAACATTGTTTTGAAGGCAACACCTGTGGTAGTTGGAGATCAGGCTGACAAGGATAAGTTGATGGGTGAGGCTTATGCATTCCGTGCAATGTCTTACTATATGCTTACTCAGATTTATGGTAAAAGATATGTGCCAGGAGGTGCTAATACTCAATTGGGGGTGCCTTTAAGATTAGACGACGGTTATGACCCGATTCCAAGATCGACCGTGGAAGAGAATTACACCTCAATCAATAATGATTTAATAAAAGCATTTACGTTGCTAAATGGTAAGAGTAGATCAGATAAATCGCATTTTAATGCCAATGTAGTTAAAGGATTGATGGCAAGAGTAGCTTTAACTCAAGGGAAATATGCGGAAGCTGCGACTTATGCGAAAGATGCACGAGCAGGTTTTGCTTTGATGGATAATGCTACTTATAAATCAGGATTTAATAACTATAACGTCTCTGAGTGGATTTGGGGTTACAAACCTCTTGATTCTACGTCTGATTATTTTGGAAACTTCATGGGATATATGTCTAGAAACTACAATTCTTCACAAATTCGTCAAGCTCCAAAAGTAGTAAACAACCTGCTGTTTAATAAATTTGCAGCAACAGATGTTAGAACTCAGGTAATTGATCCAACAGGGAAACACTTAAGTCTTTTTTGGGAGGAGAAAAATGGTGTTCAAGTGATAAAGGATGCATTTAAAGCTTACACATTAGTTCCTTACACATCTCAGAAATTTTTATCTGTGAATGCATCTGGATCTGTTGATTATAGCGTGAGTTTAGGTGATATTCCATTCATGAGAGCTGCAGAAATGTACTTGATTGAAGCAGAAGCTTTGGCTAGAGATAATAAAGAGGCACAATCCAAAATTGTTTTTAACGAATTCGAGAAAAATAGAAATCCATCTTATGTTGGCGCTACAACAACCGGTCAGGCTTATATCGATGAGATTCTTAATAGCAGAAGACTGGAACTTTGGGGTGAAGGGTTTAGATTCTTAGATCTCAAAAGATTGAACTTGCCGTTAGACAGAACTGGCACCAATCAGGTCTCTGTTGTAACAAACAACTTGTTGACTGTTCCGGCAGGAGATAAAAGATGGACTTGGTTGATCCCACAAGGAGAAATTGATGCTTCTAAAGGATTGGTTAAGCAGAATGATTTATAAAAGCTAATCTGAAAGATGCAGTAAATCATCAATAAAATTTTTACAACAAAGAAACCGTCATTTATGGCGGTTTCTTTGTTTGTAAGTATTCTAAATAATATTTTTTTTGAAATATTACATTATTAAAAAGGTAAGGCTGCAGGGGTTAAAAATTATTTAAAGCGTGTGATTTTTGAATAATTAATACATAATATGTTTTTTAATTTTAAAATATTCATGTAAATGAACAGAATTATAGCAGAAAATGAAATTCGCTATTGCTCATGTTAAAACTAATTAACATATTTGCAACTTAAATATTAAAAATGTGTTAATATGAATGTGAAATTAAGAATTCTAAGTGCCGGAGTTTGCTTCTTTATCGGAAGCCAAACACTAATGGCTCAAAAAGACTCTATTAAAACCCAAAATATAGAAGAGGTAGTAATGGTGGGTTTTGGGCAAAAGAAATCAGTGAAAGAGTTGACAGGTTCTGTCGGTACCATCAAACAAGATGCTATTAAGGATATTCCTGTAGCATCTGTAGATAAGATGTTACAAGGTAGGGTATCTGGTGTACAGACAGGTAATGCTTCGGGACAGCCGGGAGGGTTTGCAAGTGTAAGAGTTAGAGGAATCGCTTCAGTAAATGGAGGAGTGAGTCCTATTTATATCGTAGATGGTGTTAGGGTTACTAGTGGTGATTTAACGCGAGGCGCTATTACTGCAAATGCTTTGGCAAATATTAATAGCGATGATATTGAAAGTATCAATGTACTGAAAGATGCTTCTTCTACTGCTGTATATGGTGCAGATGCTGGCGCTGGTGTAATTGTAATTACAACAAAATCGGGAAAAAAAGGAAAACCAAAAATTTCTTTAAATTTTGAGCAGGGAACTAACTCTAGAGCAGTCGAAGGGTTGAAAGGATTAACTACAGATCAATATAGAAGAGTTCTTAGCTATGCTTTCGGTAATTATTATGGAGAAACTCCTGAACAAATTACTGCCGAAATTATCAATGGTGACCTAGGAGCTGCTCCCAAATATATTTTTACTTCCCCTTATAATACGGATTGGAGAGATGTAACAAGCAGGACTGCTTACCAAAATTCTGTCAATGCTTCTATTAGCGGAGGGAATGATAAATTGACTTATTACAATTCTGCAAATTACTTTTTACAGGAAAGTGAATTGAAAGGTTCTGATTTTAAGAGACTTGGATTTACATCGAAGGTAGATTATCAGGCTACTGACCGATTTAAAATAGGGACAGATCTTCAAATGTCTTATGGTAAAATCAATACATTGCCTAATGGTGGGGGATTTGCAAATCCAATATTATTTGAAGTATTTGGTCGTCCTACAGATCCAGGATTTAATCCAGATGGTAGTTATTACCTAGGTGTGAATGGTAGATTAAGTAACAACTTATTTAATCCAGGTTATCTTGCCGAGCATAATTATTTCAGAGCTGAAACTTCTAAAATGTTTGGTAATATTTACGGAGAGTATAAAATTGTGAAGAACCTTAATTATCGTATTAGTTTTGGAACAGAATATATTAATGTAGAAAATAACAGTTATTACAATCCTATTCACGGAGATGGATATGGTGTAAATGGTAGAAAAACTGAATCTATTGAAAGATTCTTTAACTGGAATTTACAGAATGTCTTAGATTATAACTTCAAAATTGGAGAGAAAAATAAATTTGATGTACGATTAATTCAGGAATCATACCAAAGACAGAATCATGCTGTAGGAGCTGGTGCAACCGTAGTAGGTTCTCCTAATCTTCAATCATTATCTAACTTTATTAAACCTGCCTCTTTTTTAGGAGAGAAAGGGAAATCTTCCAGAACAGGTTATGCAGCTGTGTTTAATTATGACTATGACAAATTTTTCTTATTAGACGCTTCGGTAAGAAGAGATGCACTTTCTAATTTTACACCAGGTCAAAAATGGGGTACTTTCTACTCAGTAGGAGCAGGTGTTGATATTGCAAGATTGGACGTTGTTAAAAATATGGATGTAATTTCTCAAATGAAATTTAGAGCTTCTTATGGTAAAGTAGGTAATACTATTGGTAGTACTCCATATTCATTATTTTACTATACAACCAATTATAACGATTTGCCAGCAGCGTCATACAACTATGTTTACAACCCTGACTTGAAATGGGAAACTGTAAAGCCACTGAGTGTAGGTATTGATATGGGCTTCCTTAATGATAGAATTACTTTAACTGCTGAATATTACAATAAGAAAACCGACGATTTGGTATTTAGCGTTCCTTTATCACTATCACAAGGTTTATCTGTAATGGATGTAAATGTAGGTTCACTTCTTAATAAAGGATATGAATTTACTTTGAATGCAGATATTATTAGAAAAGATGACTTTAAATTAAGTATCGGAGGTAACTTCAGTACGCTAGATAATAGTATTACTAAGCTTTACGGTGGTCAGGATATCATTACTGGAAGTACAATTTTGCGTGAAGGTGAAGGTGTAGGTACTTTCTATATGAGAAAATGGGCAGGTGTAGATGCTGCGAACGGAGATCCACTATGGTACGTAAATGGTGTTGATGGTGAAACGACCAATAAATATGCGAATGCACAATTAGCAGTTCAAGGAAATTCGTTCTCCAAAGTTTATGGAGGTGGTAACTTGAATGTAATGTATCATGGCTTCTCATTATCTGTATTGGGAACTTACGGATTTGGTGGTAAAGTATTGAACGATTGGGGTCAATATACACAATCTGATGGGCAGTATACTTATTCATATGCTGGTTCTCAGGATGCTATGGATTTCTGGACTCCTGAAAATCCTAATGCAGCTAATCCGAAACCTGTTTATAATAATGCAAATTCTTCAAACAGAGTTTCAACTAGATTCTTAGCGAAAACTGATTATCTAAGATTAAGTAATATTAGAATTGGATATAAATTTGATGGCAATCTTCTTAAAAGTAGTGGTTTAGCTGGGTTTGAAGTTTATGCACAGGGAAATAATATTTTGACTCATACTTATGACAAAAATTTAAGATTTGACCCTGAAAATAACCTTAACGCTGGTAACAATTTAAACCTTCCGATACAGAAAACTTATTCAGTAGGTTTTAATTTACAATTTTAATTAATTTAAAGAAAAATAATGAAAAATACATTTTTAAAAATAGGATTAGGTGTTCTTTTGGCAGCAACCGCACTTAATTCATGTAGAGACGAATTTGTTGATTCGCAGTTCTTTCAATCAGTTCAGCAGTCACCTTTAAATTCAATAGAGGAATTGGAATCTTTCGTAAGAGGGCAGTATACTACAATGAGATCGTCATCTTATTATGGGGGTGATTTTCTTATGATTCCAGAAGTTAGAAGCGATAATATGTATTCCGACTTTGCAAATGGTGCAGGATATTACCAAACTGTTGCTTCGTATTCAATGGTTTCAAGTGACCAGTATGCGACTAACCCATATCAGGCGATGTATACGGTTTTAGCAAAGTCAAATATCATCATTAATAATCAACCTTCCGGAGCCCTAACATGGAAAGCTTCTCAGGACCCTGCTGCTATTCTTCAGAAAAGTGATTATTTGAAAGGTCAGGCTTATGCTATCAGAGCATTGGTGCTTTTTGACGCTTTGAGGCTTTTCGGTCAGGAATATGCTGGTGGATTATTAGGTGTTGTTGTTCCGACAAAATATGACCCTACTAGTCTTCAGACTAGGTCTACAGTAGCAGCTACAAGAAGTCAAATAGAAGCTGATTTTGATAAAGCAGTTACTTTAATGGCTCCTGCTGCTCTTAACTTGTATGGTGACAAAACTACCGTGAATCTTCTATCTGTTAAAGGACTAATGTCACGTTATTATATTTATAAAGGAGATTTTGCGAAGGTGAGAACGTTAGTGAATGATGTGGTAACTTCTGGTAGATATTCTGTGGTAGGACCAAATGATTATGCGAGAAGTTTTACGCAGGCGAACGCAGCGCAGAACTCTATGTTTGAACTTTCTGTAGGTTCTCTTGCTGATTTAGGAACAACATCAATAGCTTACAAATTACTTCCAGCTCCTAATGGTTATGGTAATATGAAGGTTCTTACAGCAATGAGAGCTAATTATTCTGCTAATGATGTTAGAAGAGATGGTATTACCACTGCTAACGTTTTAAATGGGAAGTATTTAAACGGATTTGATAATATTCACGTTTTGAGATATGAAGAAGTTCTTCTCAATGGAGCGGAGGCTGAATTACAGCCTGGGGGTTCTACTGTTAATGCTTTAAAATATTATAATTTGATTCTTGCTAACAGATTTAAAGCTTCAACAGCAATTCCTGTATTTGTTCCTGCGGTAGCAGTTACTTTGGATGATATCTATATGGAAAGAAGAAAAGAACTTATTGGTGAAGGTTTCGGTTATTGGGATCTTTTAAGATTAGGTAAGCCGGTAACTCAAAGAAGTAGCTCAGGTGTCGCAGGAACGGTTAGAACAGTAGGTAATAACTTACTAGCTTTCCCAATTCCTAGAGCGGAGCTGAATGTTCCGGGCACATTGGTAGTTCCTAATCCAGGATATGCAAACTAAATCAGATAATTAAAAAACGAAGGAGTGGCCTCAAATAAAATTTGAGAAGGCTTTTATACGAATCTTAGATTTTTTTCAGCACGAAACCGCCAGCAATGGCGGTTTCTTTGTTTTAAATGGCGAAATATATCTACTTGAAAGGGTTGTAGTTAGTAGGACTTCGGAAGTTTGCTGTTCAGATAAAAAATCTTTTTTTGAGGTATTTTACCATAATGAAATTAAGTTTTTTAAAATAATTGCGTATTTTATTTTTCACAATCAAATTTAAATAACGTTAGGTTATTGTAAATTATTAATGCGTTTTATTGGGTATACTAAATCATGTTGGTTAATGTATTGGGTTAAGTGTAATTTTATTGATTATGTAAAATGTTGTTAATCACATGTCTAGCTTGTTTATCCTAAATATAATTAACATATTTGCACCTTAAATATTAAAAAGTGTTAATATGACAATGAAGTTAAGAGTTTTAACCGTAGGTGTTCTGTTTTTTACAGGCCAAGCGGTAATGGCGCAGAAAGATACGCTAAAGACGCACAATATTGATGAGGTTGTACTTGTTGGATATGGAGCGCAAAAGAAGTCCGATGTTACTGGCGCAATTGCAACAGTAAAGAGCGATGTTTTACAAGAACAGCCAGTTGCTTCAGTTGAGCAGGCTCTCCAGGGAAAGGCTTCTGGAGTTCAGGTGGTAAGTACAGGTGGTAGAGCTGGTAATAATACCAAAATTAGTATTAGAGGAAATGGATCATTAAGTGCTTCCAATAATCCTTTGTTTATTATAGATGGCGTTCCACAGGAAAACTTAGGGAATTTATCTCCTGAAGATATTGTAAGTATGCAGATCTTAAAAGATGCAGCATCAAGCGCAATTTATGGATCGCGTGCGTCTAATGGTGTTGTTATTGTAGAAACCAAGTCGGGGAAATATAATAGCAAACCTTCGGTAACTTTCAATACTTCTTATGGTATTCAGGAAATTATTAAAAGACCTGATTTGTTAAACGGAGATCAGTATAAGCAAGTTCATGATGTTGCAAGACAAAATTACTTGAATGACATTGCGAACGGAACATTGTCTAATCCTGCAGCCGGTTCTGTAGGTCAATCAGCATTGAATAATCCAATGGCGGCTACGGGCATCAATACAAACTGGTTGGATCAAGTTCTTAGAACTGGAGCAATTACGAATAACCAAATTGGTTTTACCGCAGGTAATGAAAATTCTAAAGTGTATTTGTCACTTTCAAACGTAAGTCAGGAAGGTATTATCAATAAAGATGAATATCAAGTGACCAGAGTAAGATTGAATGTTGAGCAAAAGATGTCAGATAAATTTAAAATCGGCATTAACTCATATTATACTCAGTCAGATGCGACGCCAATCGTTGATGATAATAATACGTATCAACCATATAGCAATGCCGTTGTAGCTGCCCCAAACAAAGCTCCATATACTGCGGACGGCAAGATCAACAGGAATATGAGTACTAATAATCCGCTATTTGCTTTCGAAAGAGTTGTAAGTGATAAATGGCAGAGAGTTGGAGCTAACTTTTTTGCAACCTATAATCCGATAAAGGATTTAACTTTAAAAACTTCCATCAGCGGGAATCTTTCTGTGAACAGATACAACAGATATGATGCACCCAATACTAGAAGAGGTGAAAATGCCGGAGTTCCATGGGGGTATGGTTATTACAGTACGCAGAATAATAGAGACTATCTAATTGAAAATACCGCAACATATAATAAGAAATTTGCTGATGGTAAATTGAATGTAAATGTTATTGCTGGACAGTCATTTCAGAACTGGCAATATGAAGACTCTTATGTACAAGGTGAAAACTTTCCGTCAAGTAACCTACAATGGTTGGTTTCTGCAGCCACCATTAATGGAGGTAGAGCATATATGAATGAAATGTCTCTGGCATCTTTCTTCGGTAGAGCACAGTTTAGTTGGGATAACCGATATAACTTAATGTTATCAACAAGATATGATGGTTCCTCAAAATTTGCGAAAGGAAATAAGTGGGGTAACTTCCCGGCAGCATCAATTGGTTGGACAGCATCTAATGAAGCTTTCTTCAATGTTCCTGTAATTAATGAACTTAAGTTTAGAGCTTCTTATGGTTTTACCGGTAATCAAACAGGAATTCCGTTCTCAGCTGGTTTGCCTCTGATTAGTAGTGGACAAAATCACAACCAAAATCCGGGAATGGCGGTTACGGATTTGTTTAATCCAACGTTGAAATGGGAAAAAGGGGAATCTATGGATGTGGGTATGGATTTATCAATGTTTAACAGAAGAATGAACTTATCTGTTGACTTATACGATAAAACAACCAATGATCTTTTATATAGAGTACCTGTGAATCAAGAAACAGGTTATCTTAATATGCTAAGCAATATTGGTTCTATCAATAATAAAGGAATAGAAGTTACTTTAGATACGAAATTGATCAAAGGAGATAAGTTTACTTGGGATTTGGGAGCTAACTTTTCTTACAATAAAAATGTTGTAGAGTCTATTGGTACAAAAACAGGGCAGTTTTCTACAGGATTTGCATCTATTGTAAAAGAAGGTGAGCCTTTAGGATCATTCTACTTAATTGAAGCTTTAGGAGTTGCAAATGAAAAGTATGAGTACAAAGATAAAAACGGAAAAGTAACGAAAGTTGTTCAGGCTGGAGATATGATTTACAATGATATCAACGGTGATGGTATCATTGACAGTAATGACAGAAAGGTATTCAACGGAGGGATTGCGCCAATGTATGGTGGTATTAGTACCAGAATATCTTATGGTATGATTGATTTATCTGCGAATGCGCAATATTCTATTGGGAAAAAAGTGTACGCAATGTATAAAGAAGATCAAGTAGGAGGTGCTGCAGTGGGATATCCGTCGTTTTCAGAGAACATGCTGACAGAGCAAATGAATTACTGGACTCCTGAAAACATGAATACTAATGTACCAAGACCACACTATGCGAGTGTAATTTCTGCTTGGAATAATCAAAGATCAACTAGATTTCTAGAAGATGCAGATTACCTTAGAATTACAGATATTACTTTAGGAGTAAACCTTTCTAAAGAACAATTAGGGTTTATCAAATCAATGAGAGTTTATGCTCAAGTTAGAAATCCTTTTACCTTCACAAAATACTCAGGTGTTGACCCCGAAACTTATTATGTAGATCAGTCACTAAGCGGTAGTCAGACAGCGGCAGATACTTCTAAGATTTCATCAGGTGTAGACATGAACGGTATTCCTAATGTGAAAGTATACAGTTTAGGAATGAATATTAACTTCTAAGAATTAAAACAATGAAAAAACTAAGTATATTATTATTTGCATGCAGTTTATTTTTAACCTCATGTAACAGAGCGTTGGAAGCGGAATCTGTTGCGTCACTTGATGCAAACTCAACACTTTCGACAGAGGATGTTGACAAATTATTGACAGGAGCTTATAAAAGAATTATGGAGCCGAGTGGTTATCCTTATTTCAGCATTATGGCTACTGAAGTTATGGCAGACAATTATAAGCCGGTTAAATTTCAATTCATTCAGCTTCAGTATTTATTCGAACATGTAGTACCTCCGGGAGATATTTTATTAAGTTATTATTATAAAGACTTTTATACAGCGATCTCAAGAGCGAATACTATTATTAAAGTACCTTCTTCTTCAGCTTCACAAATTGGTAAAGCTAAATATGTAAGAGCGCTTTCATACTTAAGACTTTATGACTTGTATGAAGGAGTTCCTATTGTTGATGAAAATACGGCTCCTGGTCCCATTGCAGTAAGCTCAGGTGCGGACGTGTTAGATTTTATTATTGCAGATTTAAAAGCAGCAAAAGGAAGTATTGAGCCATTCAATGCATCTAACGCTTCTTTAGTTCAGTTAACACCAACCAAGGAAGCTGCTCAAGCTCTTTTGGCCAGAGTTTTAAGAATAAAAGGAGATATTAACGCTGCAGGTGTAGAAGCTGAGGAACTGATTAAAAGTGGAAAATTTAGCATTGCTAATAATCCTAAAGAGAATGCATCGGAAGTGATTTTAAAATTCGCTGGTAATAAAGCTGAAGAGAATGGATCTTGGGGATGGATAATGAGTTACGATGCCAGCACATGGAACTGTTTCGCGGCTTCAGATGATTTGTTAGCTTTGTTAGGAGCAAATGACACGAGAAAAACCATGTTCGATATCGCAGAAGCACCATCTACTGGAGGTTTTGTTTTCTCCAATAAATATAGTCCAAATGATGACTCTGACCTCTTAATTTCTAGAATTCCCGAAATGTATTTAATTTCTGCAGAGGCGGGAAATAAAAATAGATTAGCAGAATTACAGAATGTAAGAAAATCAAATCTTTCATTAGATAATGAGAGAAGAGTTGAGTTATCTTTCGAATGGGTAAGATGGCAAGACTTGAAACTTAAAGGTGAAAAATATAAATTACCTTTCCCTCAAGGAGCAATGGATGCTAATGATTTATTGCATTAATTAATGATAATTGACTTTTATGTCAATTGTAAGACTAATCAGAATAGAAATCTTTCTATTCTGATTTTTTTTTAAGCTTCATTATGTAGAAAATCCTGGCAGTTTATTACGCCAACAAAGAAGAAGGTTTAAAAATTGAATTCAAAGATGTAAAGAGAACCTACCAAATTCTTAACTATTCCTTCGACTCCAAAAGTAGATTTGGATACTTGATTCTGCTCGCTGAGAATCCAAAATATTCTTTATACAAAAGAGAAAAAGTGGAATTATTAAAAGGCGAGAAAAGCCCAAATGCCTATAGTAAAGATGCGAATGATTATTATGCAAAAGAAAGAGATCTGTATTTGGTCAAGAAAGAAAATGAATTCTTTAAATTTCCTAAAAACAGCAAAGAGTTCATTGCGCGGTTTGAAACCGATGGACCGAAATTTGAAAAATTTGTTAAAGGTAATAAACTGATATTCTCTAAAGAAAACGATATGATCAAAATGATGGAATTTCTTAATCAGTAGGATTACTGTTCAAAAATAAGACCAGGATTTTGCAGTGGCCACTGAAAAAACACCACTTTTTTGAACGGTCTTATCTAGCAGTTATTTGCGAAAACAATGTTATATTTGCCATGAGAGGGAGGGGTTTTGTTATGCAACTCAATGATACTTTGAGATACTAAACTTTACCCTCTTTTTTTTACCTTTTTTTCAAAATGTTCAGGACGCTATTGGTTTCAGTATATTGATTATCAAAATCACCTCCCTTTTTTATTTCCTTATATTTCTTACATTTGTACACCAAACAAATAGAATGAGATTCATCCTTTTCTGCATATTTCTTTTTTGCTATAACCTTGATGCACAGATTGTCAACAAAACCGACGCTAATCGTGTGAAACCCGGCGACACCTTAGTTATCGATTCGGGCTTCAAAGATTCACTGAAAATTTTTAAACCAACCATTTACGATTATACCTACAGAACGCAGTTTTCTGAGAAGAAAATCTTTGATACGGTTTTTACCCACGACAAAACTTTTATATTTTCCCAATACAACAACCGGGATAATTTCGGCAAAGTTCAGTTCGCCAATGTCGGTTCAGGATTTAATCCTTTGGTATTTGAAGTAGACACCGAGCAAAACCTGTCGCTGCTTCCCACCAATAAATCTTATTTTATTAAAGGAATTAAGGAGATACGTTACTATGATGTAAAAACACCAACCGCCGCATTTATTTATCATAATTCGGTGCGGAATGGCGCGGTACTGCAATCCACCTACACCCAGAATATTGGCAAAGAATTCAACTTTGCCGTAGAATATACCGGACTTCGCTCACAAGGCCATTATTTAAACTCCTTGGCTTCCAATAATGAAGTCCTGTTTTCCGGACACTACCTTTCTAAAAACGGGAAATACGAAGCCTTTGCGCATTTTATTCATCAGAATGTCAACAATCAGGAGAATGGTGGAATCGCCGATCTGGATTTGTTTCTCAATGGAAATTCTGATTTTAACAACCGCGAAAATCTTCAGGTTAACCTGAGCGGTTCCAATTCACAGTTTGCTTACCGACGGTATTATTTCAGCCATGAATTCAAACCTTTCAATTCCGAAAAGTTTCCGTTTAAAATCCGGCATACCATTTTCAGTCAGACGAATAAATATTATTACAATCAATCTTCGCCGGAGCGCTATTACTTCAGCGATCCTTCGGAATTGTTTGATTATCCAGCCTCTTCAAAAAAATATTCAACAAATTTGAGCAATACGGTAAGCATCCTGTTTGATAAAGAAAACTTTAAGTTAGATGCAGGAGTTCGCCATCAAATGATCAAACTGGGAGTTGGTACGGCTTTTCCGGCTGCTTTGGGTTTTCCTCAGGAACTTTCGGAAAACAGAATTGGTGCCGTTGGAAATTTGGTGGTGAAACTTTGGGATAAAATAGCACTAAATTCAAATCTGGAATTCTCCACCGGAAAAGAATTCGGCAGTTTTGTCCGTTCTCAAAACGTGGTTCGGTTTGAACCCATTCCCGATTATTTTGTAAATGCTAAAGTGAACTTTCAGTCGGCTTCACCAAGTTTTAATTTGCTGCTCAATCCTTCGGTTTATAAAAAATTTAATTATTATTTTGCAGACCCGAAAAATCAAAGCATTACCGAAATTGGTGGTGACCTGAATTTAAAATGGTTTAAAAGCAGCGTTTTTGCCAATTATTTCAGAATCGATAATTATGCTTATTTGAATGCAGAAGCGCTGCCACAGCAGAGTTCTTCCTCAGTGAATATTTCACAGATCGGTGGCGAAGCAACATTTTCTTATGGTAAATTCCATCTCAATCCGAAAGTGCTTTTCCAAGGTGCCATCGGAAACAAAGATCTTTTGCCGATGCCTAATTTCGTAGGAAGAGCCAATCTTTTTTACCAAACCAAAGCCTTTAAAAACGCTGCCGAAATTCAAGCCGGAGTTAAAGTTTATTATTTTTCCAAGTTTGCCTCGCGTGAATTTTTCCCGGTGTTGAATGAATTTATTTTGCCTAATGAAAATTCGTACGCGATTGGTGGCCAGCCAATTGCCGATGTTTATTTTAATATGAAAGTGAAAAGAATGTTTTTCTTCATCGAAGCGCAGCACCTCAATACTACCTTTATGAAGAATAAGTCATTTACCGCACCTTATTATCCGTTGTATGATTTCCGGTTGAATCTTGGAATCGTATGGTATCTTTTTAGCTAATAAGAAATTTTGAAAAAATTAACCAACATCCCGTTTGTAGAAATTGAAAGCATCCCTTTGTTGATCAAAGATTTTCTGACGCAAAAAATTCCCGGCTTCGAAGCAAAGTTTTTTAACCTCGAAAATATCGAAAAACAGGTTCACATAAAACGCCAGTCTTTTTCCGAAGACAAAAGAAAAGTACTTTGTGAGGTTTTGCAGAATCAATATGCAGATTTTGAGCAATCAGAAAATCAGCAATCCAATCTCGAGAAGTTAGAGTTATCAGAAACTTTTACGGTAACCACGGGGCATCAGCTGAATCTTTTTACAGGACCCGTTTTCTTCATTTATAAAATTTTGCAGACGATAAAACTGGCTGAGTTTTTAAATGAAAAGTTTCAGACTACCTATTTTGTTCCCCTTTTTTGGCTGGCTTCGGAAGATCATGATTTCGAAGAAATTAATCATTTCAAAACAGAAAATCATTATTACGAAACCAAGGCAAAGTCAGGTGGCGCAGTCGGCAGAATTACGGTGGAAGATGACTTTTTCATTTCTCAATTTGAAGAAGAATTTAAAGATTCGGTTTTCGGGACTGAACTGATTTTATTGTTAAAGCGCGCTTATAAAAAGGGAAATACGCTTTCACAAGCAACCAGAATAATTGTACATGAGCTTTTTGCGGATTATGGTTTATTGATTATCGATGGAGATGGAGCGAAATTGAAAACGGAAATGAAGACGCTTTTCAAAAACGAATTAGTCCATCAGGATTTATTTGAAACCACAAAAAATACCGTTGATTTCTTAAGCGAAAAATACGGGAAAGTACAGGTCAATCCGCGCGAAATCAATCTGTTTTATCTTTCAGAAACACGGGACAGGATTGCTTTTGAACAGGACCAATTTGTTCTCGCTGATAAAGACAGATCTTTTAGTAAAGAGGAAATTTTAAACGAATTAGAAAATCATCCGGAACGGTTCAGTCCGAATGCTTTGATGCGACCGGTTTATCAGGAAACCATTTTGCCGAATATTGCCTACATCGGGGGGAATGCTGAAATCATGTATTGGCTGGAACTGCGGGATTATTTTGGAAAACTCGGTCTTCCTTTCCCTATCCTTATTCCAAGAAATTCAATGTTGATGATTGCTGAAAAAACGGTTTCAAAGGCTGAAAACTTAGATGTAAAAATTAATGATTTTTTCAAAAATTTTGCAGCCGTTACCAATCATATTTTATTAAACGACAATGAAATTCTACCCCTGTTAAATCAACAGGAAACACAATTAAAAGACCAGTTCGTCCGTTTGAAAGCAAAAGCAGGATCAACGGAGAAAACCTTTGCGAATCTCGTGGAAGCAGAACAAACCCGACAGTTGAAATCTTTTGACCGAATGAGAAAAAGACTGCTGCGTGCCGAGAAAATCAAACAAAGTGAAAAACTCGAGCGCTTAGAAAATTTATTTCTCAAGATCCATCCGGGAAACACCTGGCAGGAAAGAACTTATAATTTCTCTGTCTTTTACTCAGACTTTGGCAATGAGTGGCTTCATAATTGTTATGACGCATTGGAGGTTGAAAACTCAGAATTAATAATTTTTACTATTTAATTTTAAAGCAGTATTTTTGTAAATATTTTCTACAAGATGATCAAAAAGTTTTTTATTTTAGCTGGTCTCACAGCAATAGCAGGTTTGTCTGCCCAGAAAACCCATACTGTGGTGAAGGGAGATACTCCTTATAATATCGCGAAAAGATACAGCATGACCGTTGATGATTTGGTGAAATTAAATCCCAGTTCAAAAGACGGTAAAGTGTCGGTTGGCGATATTTTGCTGATCAACAGGTCGGCCGCAACTGCCGTTTCTACACCGCAAAAAGCTGCATCATCTGTCGGTAAATTAGGAAAAATTATCCTAAAACCGAAGCAAACCGTTTACGGAATTACCAAGCAATATCAGATTTCCGAAACGGAGTTAAGAAACTTGAATCCTGAACTGGATTCCCACCTGAAAATCGGTGACGAAGTAACTTTACCATTAGCCAATATTCAGAAATTTGGTGACGCTCAACAAGCTGCTGTTGCAGTAGCTGCACCTGCAAAAACGGTTTCACAACCAGATCCCGAACCTGCAAAAACACCTGCAGCCGTGACAGTTGAGGTAAAAGACGAAAACGCTTATACCGTTCAGCCAAAAGACAATTACTATAAATTATCCCGCAAATTTAATTTAAATCAAAAAGAACTTTTCGCACTGAATCCAGGTTTAGAAGAAAAGGGACTGCAGCCTGGTGATGTTATTCAGGTAAAAGGAATGGGATCTTCTGAGCAAGCGAAGTCAGAAGTACAAACGGTGGCCGTTTCACAGAGTGCTTCCCCGTCCACTTATTCTACAACATCGGTTGCAGATGATTATGTAACGTATACCGTTCAGGCAGGCGATACCGTATTCGGGATTTTAAATAAATTCGGAATCACGCTGGATGATTTATTGTCTTTGAACCCGAACTTATCGCAAGGTTTGAAATCCGGAATGGTTTTGAAAATTAAGAAATTGGATTCTGCCTATGTTAAGAAATCCGGAAATGCGCTGAATGTGGTAATTATGCTTCCTTTTGGTTTTGACAGCAATGATTCGAAATACAGAACTTTGTCTCTGGACTTTCTGGCCGGCGCAAAATTAGCCATTGAACAAAATACAAAAAGCGGTAAAAATCTGGATATCAAGATAATTGATGCCGGAAGCGAGAAAAGTTTTATAAATTCTTTAACGCAGATCAATAGAGATAATACTGATTTAATTATCGGCCCGTTTTTTAAGTCAAATGTTTTGCAGGTTCTGGATTATGTTAAAAGCAGCAAAATACCTGTGGTAGCACCTTTCGCCAATTCAGAAGATCTGTTGTCTTACCAGAATCTGATTATTATTGAAACCAGTGATTTCGTGTATGCAGACCGGATTGTGAAGGAAGTAAAAGATGCCTTCTCCGATCAGAAAATCTATATCGTTGCAGACGCAGATCAAACCTATGCAAAGTATCTGGAAACCAATCTGAAAAAGAATTTAAAAAACGCAAATGTTATTTTGGTAAAATCGGCCGCCGATATTCAGCCTGATCAAAATATGATGACCGGTAAACCCGCGCCTGTTATTGCCATTTTAGCAAATAAAAATGATGAAGCCGGAGATGCATTTGCCAACAGAATGATTGTTCTTTCCAAAGAAGTCGTTGGACTGAAATCTTTCAGCATGTACTATTCTCCAATGTTTGAGAAAAAGGTAGATGAATTGAGCCAAAGTAATCTGGTGTATTTAATGGACCGGAAAATAGATACCGACGGCGTTTTCGAAAAACAAATTCTGGAAGCTTACAAAAAGAAATATTGTAAAACTCCTTCAAAATACGCGGTCATCGGGTTTGATGTCGTCAATGATATGTTGAGCCGCGAGAATAAAAAAGGAGAAATTTTCAAACAAATGAATAAAGTGCAAACACAGTTGGCTACAAAGTTTGAATTTGAAAAGACAAAAAACGGAGCATACGTCAACAAAGGATACCGCGTGATACGGCTGATTCCTAATTAATAAAAAACACTGGTGATAAAAATTATTTTAAGCCAAATATATCTGTAAATAACTTTATGAAAGCACTTGTATTTCCTGGACAAGGTTCACAATATGTCGGGATGGGAAAAGAATTATATGAATCCCGTAAAGACATCAAGGATTTGATGGATTCCGCCAATAAAATTTTAGGATTCGATATTCTTTCGGTCATGTTTAACGGCACAGAAGAAGATCTGAAAAAAACCGAAGTTACGCAGCCTGCGATATTCATCTACTCGGTTGCTGCCCTGAAAACTGCCCTGAACGGTGTCGCACCGGAAATGGTTGCCGGCCATTCTTTGGGCGAATTTTCTGCGTTAGTGGCCAACGGAGTTTTAAGTTTTGAAGACGGTTTGAAGTTGGTTTCTACGCGTGCAAAAGCAATGCAGGAAGCGTGTGACGCCAACCCAAGTTCCATGGCAGCGATCCTCGGTCTTGCTGATGATGTTGTAGAAAGAATCTGCGAAGAAACTCCCGGAATCGTGGTTCCTGCCAATTACAACTGTCCTGGACAATTGGTGATTTCAGGCGAAACCGCAGCGGTAGAACTGGCTTGCCAAAACATGAAAAATGCGGGTGCAAAACGCGCCTTAATGCTTCCTGTAAACGGCGCTTTTCACTCTCCTTTGATGCAGCCCGCACAGGAAAAATTAGCTGAAGCCATTCACAATACCAAGTTCTATAAGCCGACAATGCCGGTTTACCAAAACATCACTACAACCGCAGTGACTGATCCTGAAGAAATTAAACTTAATCTGATCGCACAGTTAACGGGACCGGTAAAATGGACTCAGTCTGTACAGAATATGATTCAGAGAGGGGCGACTTCTTTCGTGGAAGTGGGTCCTGGAAAAACTTTGCAGGGATTAATTAAAAAAATTAATAATACCGTAGAAGTTTCTTCTGCCATTTAAAAAATACGGGTATGATTTTTTCCCATGGAAAATTATTGCTCACCTCTGAATATGTCGTCCTCGATGGCGCCTTGGCTCTTGCTCTTCCTACAAAATGGGGGCAGGAGTTTTTTGTTTCAGAAAACCCCGATGGAAAATCTTTAGTTCATTGGACAGCACTTCATCAGGGGAAACCTTGGTTGAAGTTGACGATGAATTATCGTACTGGAACCATTCTCAATACGAATATTCCCGGGTCAGCGGAATTTATTTTAAAGGTTTTAATGAAAGTTAAAGCACTTTCCGATTCTCAATTAAAAAGTGACACTTCTTATTCAATAAAGACGGATTTACAGTTTCCTGCGAATTTCGGTTTGGGGAGCAGTTCTACTTTAATGAATAATTTGGCGCAATGGGCAGCAGTCGACGCTTTCAGACTCAATGAATCCTGTTTGGGAGGAAGCGGTTATGATATTGCTGTGGCACAGGAAAAGTCTGCGATTCTCTACCAAAATCAACCTGAAAGGATTATTCAGAAAATCGATTTTGATCCCGTTTTTAAAAAGGATTTAATTTTCATTCATCTCAATCAAAAGCAAAACAGCCGGGAAGGCATTAATCTCTATCGGTCCAGAGAAAAATCAGCTGAACTCATTGAAGAATTTTCGCAAATTACCCGTCAGGTTTTAGAAGCGAAGTCTTTAGAAAATTTTTCAGAATTAATGGTTCTTCACGAAAATAAATTAAGTGATTTCCTCGGAATTGAAACGGTAAAAGAAAAACATTTCGAAAACTGCCCAAGTTTCGTGAAAAGTTTAGGAGCTTGGGGAGGAGATTTTGTGATGAGTTCAAAGTTTTTAGGTTTTGAGGATTATTTTCGGGGAAAGGGTTTTTCCACTGTCTTTGCGTATGAGGATTTAATTTACTGAAAATCAAGTATTTATCAATTTTAAAATTTCTTGCAGATTCTGATGAATATCATTATTTTTAAAACATCATTAAACCTATTAATGATTAAATTTGTGTTGTAATAAAAAATCAGAAATATAAAGACATTATGAAGAACATTAAAATCATCCAACAACTCCATAATCTCGGGATTACCGGTTACGAAGAAGTATCTTACAATCCGAGCTACGAAGAATTGTACACTGCGGAAATGTCCTGCAAAAATGCGGGTTTCGAAAAAGGTGCAGTGACCAAATCTGGGGCTGTGGCTGTAAAAACCGGTGTCTTTACCGGCCGTTCACCGAAAGACCGTTTTATTGTAAAAGATGATGTAAGCAAAGATACCATTCATTGGGATGGTAAAGTCAACTTGCCAACCACTCCGGAAATTTTTGAAAGTTGTAAAAATTTGGTTTTAAAGCAATTGTCTTCATCAAAAAAAATATATGTGGTTGATGCATTTTGCGGGACCAATCCGGATACAAGACTGAAAGTCCGTTTCATTATGGAGGTTGCATGGCAGGCTCATTTCGTGACCAATATGTTCATCCGTCCTTCTAACTTTGAATTAGAAAATTTCGGCGAGCCGGATTTCATCGTGATGAACGGTTCTAAAACAACCAATCCAAACTGGAAAGAGCAGGGATTGAATTCTGAGAATTTCGTAATGTTCAATCTTACCGACAGGATACAGATTATCGGTGGAACATGGTACGGCGGAGAAATGAAGAAAGGAATGTTTGCCATTATGAACTATTACCTTCCATTAAAAGGAATGGCATCGATGCACTGTTCTGCAAATGTGGGTGAAGAAGGAGATGTTGCTTTGTTCTTCGGTCTTTCAGGAACCGGTAAAACGACGCTTTCTGCAGATCCAAAAAGATATTTGATTGGTGACGATGAGCATGGCTGGGATGACAACGGAGTTTTCAATTTCGAAGGCGGTTGTTATGCAAAAGTAATCGATCTTTCAGAAGAAAAAGAACCGGATATTTTCAAAGCAATCAGAAGAGATTCTTTGTTAGAAAATGTGGTCGTTAATGAATACGGAGAGGCGGATTACACTGATAATTCAATTACCGAAAACACCAGAGTTTCATATCCGATTTATCATATCAGTAAAATTGTATTACCGTCAAAAGCGGGACATGCCAAAAAAATTGTTTATCTGTCAGCAGACGCGTTCGGAGTATTGCCTCCGGTTTCTGTATTAGATGAAGATCAGGCACAATATCATTTCCTTTGTGGATATACCTCAAAATTAGCAGGCACCGAAAGAGGGATTACAGAACCGGAACCATCATTCTCGCCGGCATTTGGTGAGGCATTTTTAACATTGCACCCGACCATGTATTCTAAAACCTTAATCGGGAAAATGAAAGAACACGGTGCGAAAGCTTATTTGGTAAACACCGGCTGGAACGGAACTGGAAAAAGAATCTCTTTGAAAGACACCCGTGCAATCATCGATGCTATTATTGATGGATCAATCGACAATGCAGGAAAAATAACAATTCCTGTAATGAATTTGCAAATCCCTACTGCATTGCCAAATGTTTCAGAAGGAATCCTTGACCCAAGATCAACTTACGCAAGCGCTTCTGAATGGGAGGTTAAAGCGAAAGATCTGGCAGCACGTTACATCAAAAACTTCGAACAATATTGTGATAATGATGAAGCGAGAAGATTAGTAGACGCAGGACCTCAGTTGTAAGAATTGCTGTTTTAATATATGGATTCCCTTAACTTTTGTTGAGGGAATTTTTTTTATCAAAATCCTTTTTTTTATATAGTCGTTAGCATTTGCGGATAGCTTTAAACAACTGCGGAGCCAATAAGTTGGGTTCCCGATTTTCTCTGCTGATTGGTAGTTGAAATTTCGAGCAATTATAATTTCAGATTTTGTTTCTGGTAATTAAGTGGTAAATCTTTTCCATAAGTTTATTAAGACGACCGGAATGGAGGATGGGGTCAATTCTTGCTCTTATTTAAACCACAAATAAAAATTTAAACTAATGAAATATCTATAAAAATATCGGAAATATAAAAAGAGAAAATGCTCTAAAAAGTCATTATTTAGTAAAATTAATAATTTATATTTGTGGTATAAAAATTTAAAAATGAAAAATTTATTTACAATCCTAGGTTTGGTTATGGCTTTTAATGCCTTTGGGCAGAATATACCAAGTTCTTCAGAATTACAATATAGAAGTGTTTATTTATATCCAAATATGGATAAGGTTGTTCAGGGAACACCTTATATTTACCCCGACTATGTGCTTGGTAGAGTCGAAGGTTTTCCAGAATCATATAAGATGCGCTACAATGCTAATATAGATGAGATTAATTTTAAAAAAGGAGATCAGGATTTAGCACTCTTAAAAGATAAACCGTACGGTACTGTTAATTTCAAAGAAACTAATGAGATTATAAAATTAGAACAGTATATCTATAAAAATAATACGATACTTGGTTATTTATTTGTAGTTGCAGACAAAGATAATTTGAAGATCTTTAAAAAATCTACTATTAGTTATTCGCCTTTTGTTGCTGCGAAAAACTCTTATGATATTGATAAGCCAGCTGCTTATAAAAAACTGCCTGATGTTTATTTTATAAAAAAAGGTAATGGTGAAATAGTGGAAATGCCTTCGAACAAAAATAAATTAATAGACATGTTCCCTGAGAAGAAAGAAGCTGTAAATCAGTATTTTAAAAATAATAAAGTGAATTTATCGGACGGTAAGGATTTAAAAAAATTAGCAGAAATTTTATAATACTTTATTGTCTTCTCATTTAAAAACCGGCAGCAGTTTAGGCCATGCGGAATAGCTCGCTTACGGAAGCATGCGCAACATGATTTACAAAGAGTCATTGATTGTAGGCGACCAAAATATTTATTATCTGCTCGCTGTAATAAAGTATTGCTCGTGTTATTTTAGTCCTATTCTTAAAAGTTCTGAATGTTCATAGTGTTTCAGAGAAGAACAAGGGATCAATCCCAAAACTTGGGGAGAAAAGATAAATTTAATAATTTTGTTAGATGCTAAATGAAACAGAAGTCCTCAAATTTTTATTACCTGAATTTTTAATTGACCATTTTGAGATTGTGAAATTCGAAGAAGTAAGTAAAGTGCTACATCTTTATTTTGAAGAAAAAAATACGATTCCAAAGGAGTTTTCTTCTCTTACTTTGCAGTCAAAGGGTTTTCTGCCGGAAATAATGGTAGATGATTTTCCACTGCGCGGAAAGTCCGTGAAACTGCATATCAAACGCCGAAGATGGACGGATGTAAAATCCGCAAACATTATTCAAAGAGACTGGAATCTCATCGCCAAAGGAACTCGCATGACACATGATTTTGCGGAGTTCTTAAAAAAAATCAGCCGATACTAAAGCGCTTCCCTGTAAGACCATAGCAGAAATGTATGGCGTAAATGGAAAGAAATTTCAAAGACAATATAAAAAAAGCATCAGCGATTTTAAAGACTGGGATCAAAAACAACACGCTGAAGACTGGATCTTATATACTGAAAACCTCTCTGACCAGCTTTCTTTAGATGAAGTCGCTCTTTCAGACGGGGAATTATACACCGTTCTTACTTCCAAGAAAGCGAAAGGCAAAAAAGGAAGCATCGTAGCCATTATTAAAGGTACTCAAAGCGATAAAGTCATTGAACAGATTCTGAAAATCAGCAGAAAATTCCGACAGAAAGTTAAAGAGATCACGCTCGACATGGCAGGTTCAATGAAACTCATTGCCAAAAGATGTTTTCCCAATGCCATTCAGGTCATCGACCGTTTTCATGTTCAGAAGCTCGCCACAGAAGCATTGCAAGACCTCAGGATACAACATCGGTGGCAAGCCATTGAATTGGAAAACAACTGTTTGACAGAAGCAAAAGAAAAGAAGAAAACTCCTGAAATTGAAATTTTTGAAAATGGTGATACCAGAAAGCAACTCTTGGCAAGAAGCCGATATTTACTCTACAAGACCAGGGAAAAGTGGACATCAACACAAAATGAAAGAGCACAAATACTGTTCTATCACTATCCTGATTTAGAAAAAGCGTATAATTTATCAGACGGGCTGAGGAAAATTTACAATCAAAATATTCAAAAGTCTGTAGCAATCCTAAAATTAGCACATTGGTTCAAAGAAGTAGAAGAATGTGGGTTTAAATCATTTTCAGTACTCATGAAGACCATTATGAATCATTACAATGACATTCTCAATTATTTTGACCAAAGAAGCACCAATGCGTCGGCCGAATCTTTTAATGCGAAAATAAAAAACTTCAGATTACAACTTCGAGGGGTAAGAGACAAATCATTTTTCCTTTTCAGATTATCCAAAATTTTTGCGTAGTCCCCAAGTTTTGATACTGATCCAGAACAAGTATCAAATGACTTATATGGATGTCAGGTTATTTTGATTTCACAAAAATAACTCACTGATTTTCAGTGAGTTATTTTTGTGAAAAGTGGAGTTGGAGGGATTCGAACCCTCGTCCAAACAAGCAACACATAAGACTTCTACATGCTTATTCTGCAATTGATTTTCGACTGAAAACAGAGCACAGACACCCAATTTTCAACTTAACTTCTTTGGTTTTCGATCCTGAGCCGAAGTTTCTCAGAACTTATTTCCGCATTGCTATGCCTCGAAATCAAACGCCGCAGAACGAAGCATTTGAGAGACATCTTGCCTCCTTACTATCTTCAGGAGAGCGCTGAATCCTACTGTAATTCGGATTAAGCTGCAAGAGCAAACTCTTGGTCGCCAGTTAAAATTTTGTGACAAGGGATTAAAGAGATCGCGTCACGGTTCTCTGCATGCAACCTTACCCATTGATCTTGCTGTCGAAACCAGTCAACCCCAATGTTTATAAGACTGCAAAGATAAGCAAAATTTATTCCAAAATTGTATTATTTTTTATATGTATCCTCCATTCTGAATGGAGGATGTGGGACTTTCCCGCACAGTTAGCTCGAACTTCCGGCGCCTTTTATTTTCCTCACCCCAATTCATTTCGAAGCAGAGGGAGCCACGAAAAAAAAGATCAGCAATCTTTTTAGGAAAGTAGAAGCCTTTCTTCGCAAATTTTTTTTATCGAATTCTAGCAGCTAGTTGTGCATCCAATCTCCAAACTTGTCCTGGAATTAATCCTGTTTCGAAAATTGTGAAAAAATTTCATTATAAATTTTAACAAAAAAGAATTCCACAATTTCTAAAAAAATCATAAAACCCGTTAAAGCGGGTTAAAATTTCCTCTATCTGAAAATAAAAACATCAAACCAACTACATATCAGATTACTTTTACTAAAATATACGGAATGAAAACAAAACTACTTTTTCTTTTATTTTTCACTTGTTCAGTGACGGTCTTTGCGCAAGAATATATTATTGGAAAAGTAAGTTCCGAATTCGATACCGCTTTGCAAAGTGTTGTTATTTTCAATACACGGACCGATGAAAAAGTGTTATCCGATAAAGACGGAAATTTCATGATTGCCGCCAAACGAACCGATGAACTCCGTTTTATAAAAAGTGGTTACGACAGAAACTCTTCTAAAATTTCAGCGCAGAATTTCCTTGCACCTTTAAATATTATCCTGACAAAATCACCTTACGAGATTGCAGAAATTGACCTGACTTTTCAGGCAACCGGAAATTTAAAAAAAGATAGTAAAGCTTTAGATCCGCCAAAGAAAGTGGTCGCTTTAAATTCAGATATGAAATCATATATGAGGACACCGCCGACAGAAGTTGCGCCGAAACTTTCTACTCCATCCGCTTTTGCCGCGCCGAATTATAATGCAGGACAGGTAAATGTTTTAGGGATTGCCTCTGCGGTATTCGGATTAGTCAGGAAGGCAAAAAATCCACCTGTAACCACAGCGAATTATGCGGAAACCCAGGAGTTTTATCGCCGCGTAAAAAACACCCTTGATCTAAGTTTCTATACTTCCCGAGGTTGGGACGAAGAACAAATTGACCACTTTCTCATCTATGCCGATCAAAATTATTCCTTGGCAAAACGGTACCGAAAGAATTTCGATGTTTCCGCCATCGATATGCTCATGAAATTAGCCTACAAAGAATATATCAAAACCCACAAAGTAGGTTCTTAATGGTTCGAATTATTTTATTGTTTGCTCTCTGCTTTTCTGCCTCGCTATTTTCTCAGCAAGTTTCGGGAACGGTAACCGATGAAGAGAAAAGCCCACTTCCTGCAGTTTTGGTTTTTAATATGAAAACCGAACAGAAAACCTATACGAATCTCAATGGTGAATTTACAATCGAAGCTTCTGTAAATAGTGAACTGCGATTTATTCGTCAGGGTTTTGAGCGGCGTTCTAAAGTAATACGGGAGCGGGATTTTACCAATCCTCTTATAGTTTCTATTCTCAGGATTCCGGGAGAAATTGAAGAGGTGAAAATTGCCTATAAACCAATAGGAGATTTAAATAAAGACCTCAAAAATTATGGCGATACAAAATCTGTGAAAAAATTAAAAGGGGAGACCGCAAAGTATATCCGTTCAGAATCTACAGAAGAAGTTTTAGCCCCAAAATCTGGCGAATTTGTTCAGCCAGTCGGACAGGGTTTTTTTATCGGAGGACCCAATTCACAATGGGATGATGTAGATTTTATGCAATTTCTCATCGAAAATTTGGGAAATGATTTTTTTACAGACGATTTACAACTCAACCCATCAGAAATCCAGCCTTTTATTTACTATGTTTTTCAAAACTTTGAGAGAAGAGAAGTCTTGTTTCGTGGTATTTGCACGCAATATGATCTTTCCAGATTTATCAAAGAAGCGATCAGTAAATTAGAAGTTTATCGCAAAAATTTACCGAATGTACCACCCAAAAAAAAGAAAAATAAATGAGGAGAATCTTCGGTATTTTTTGTTTAATATTTTCTTTTTCATCGCTGGTTGCTCAGCAAGTTTCGGGAACGGTAACCGATGAAGAGAAAAACCCACTTCCTGCAGTTTTGGTTTTTAATATGAAAACCGAGAAAAAAGGATACACAGATCTCAACGGTCAATTTACGATTGACGCCGCTGCAAATGATGAATTACGGTTCATCCGACAGGGTTTTCAACGAGGTTCTAGAATCGTGAATTCCCCAGATTTTTATGCTCCATTTACAATCGCCATTATTCGGAGCATTCAGGAAATTGAAGAAGTGAAAATTCCGCCTGTTCGATTGACCGGTGATTTGAATCGAGATGCGGGAAATTTAAGCAAATTTGATAAAGTCGCACAGCTTCAAAGAGAAATCGGCGTTCCGGGACCGCCCGAAAAACCAAGAGAAACACCACCTCCGACACTTGAAAAAGTTGGGATTTTGGCTTTTGCTGCAAGTAATTTAAATCTTAATACTTTATACAAAAATATTTCCGGCGATGGCAGAAGAATGCGACAGCTATATAAGTATGAAGATCTTCAGGATAATATTTCATGGATCAGGGGAAAAGTAGGCGATGAATATTTTATCAAAATGGAAATTCCTGGCGAAAAGATAGCAGAATTCCTTCAGTTTTCAATCGGTATTAAACCTGAAATCAATAAATATATCAAAGCAGGAAATCTCTCAAAAGTACTTTTTATCATAGAAGAAACGCTTCCGCAATATTTAAACAGATAAGCAAACGAGGATTGTTGCCTTAAAATGCTTTTTTTATGCTGAGTTATTTTGTGAAAAAGTAAAATAATTTATTCCTACCTTTAAACTTCATTAAAATCATAAAAACACTTCGTAATGAATAAAAATATTATCGCCATCGCCATTGCGGCAGCAGGTTTCATCATCGGTCTTGCATTTTTAGGCAGCGCCATTAAAAATAGAAATAGAGCGGATAATACCATTTCTGTTACCGGATTGGGAAGTAATAAATTTACCTCAGACCTTATTACCTGGAGTGGCAATTTTTCCCGTAACAGTTTCGAATTGAAATCCGCTTACGACGAATTGGCAAACGATAAAAAGATCATTGAAAATTATTTGGTGTCCAAAGGAATTCCGAAAGATAAGATGGTTTTTTCGGCGGTAGATATTCAGAAACAATTCACGTATACCAATGATTCTAATGGATCCAGTCATCAGACTTTTGCAGGTTACCAACTTTCACAAACTGTTTCTATCAACAGCAAAGAGGTGGCGAAAATCGAAAATCTTTCCCGAAACATTACCGAGATTATCAATTTAGGAATCGAATTTACTTCTTCTCCACCGAATTATTTCTATACTAAATTAGCAGACGTAAAACAGCAGATGATTGCCGATGCAACAAAAGATGCCAAACAGCGCGCAGAAAAAATTGCCGAAAATTCCGGTTCAAAATTGGGACATTTGAAAAAAGCTACGATGGGTGTTACTCAAATCACCGCTCCTAATTCCACAGAAGAATATTCTTACGGCGGAACTTTCAATACTTCGGCCAAAGACAAGGAGGCGAGTATTACAATTAAGCTGGAATATGAGGTTGATTAATGTTTTATTTTGCTAAAGTTGTATTTCTACAAAAAGCTTTATCAAAACTTTTTCACAATTGATAAACTTTAGAATGCAGTTCTTCTTCAATATCCTTCACGTTTTCCACGGCAAAATTACTCAGCAAAAATAAATTGATTGAATTCTTGCCAATCCCGTAACTCGGTTGGATATAATCCTCCGAAATAATCGAGAAACCGTTTCTGATGTAAAAATTAATCCTTCTTTCTGCCATTTCACCTAAAGACTTCGGTTCAGATTCTAAAACGATATTGCCAAATTTTTCCTTTAATTTTGCCAAAATCTGCGAACCTAATTTCAGATTACGATATTCTTCAAAGACTTCGAAATGTTCTAAAAAACTGGCGTTTTCTAGTTTCCAAAGAATTAAATAACCGACAGAATCATTATCGTTCTTTACCGCGAAAATAAAACAGTCGGGATTTTTTAATAAGGCGAGAAATTGTTCCTGATCTCTTCGTTCGTCTTCCGGAAAAGTACTTTCGTAAGCAGAATAAATCCTGGAAAGTTTTTTACGCGTTTGCAATTCTTCAAGCCAAATCATCGTATTCGTTTCATTTGTGAAAATTCGTGGGATTCGTATTGTTTATAAATCAAAAACGTTTGGCCGTCGGGTGATAAACATATCCTTAATCCAAAGGGTAAAGGCTAAACCTAAATAAATGAGAAAGAAAACGCCCGCAGTTGCAAAAGTGGAATAGATAAAAAATACCCGAAGTTTAGAAACAGGAATTCCCAGTTTGGCGCCCATTCTTGTGAGTACTCCAAACCATTGTCTTTCCATTTTATGTCTTAAATTATTCAGCATTTTTTTTATTGACTACAAAGATAATTATTTTTAGCGACTGTCTGAATTTTAGCAGCGGTAAGATTAAATGAAAGTGAGGAAGTAACAGCGTTTTTATGAAAAGATTTAGGAATGGTGATTTCTGGTAAGATAAAAGATTGTTTGAATTGATTTCAAACCTTTGCGAGTGCGATTTCGTAGCTTTATCGTAATCTTGGTGATGATGGTTTTTCTAAAAATTCAATCCCATATCCAAAATTAATAGTAATACGAATACCTTTCTATCGGTCAAATGTTTCGGTTTTATTATGGAACAATTTTGGCTCGTTGTTTTATTAATTCGTCGAAAAAATCAACGCAAATAATATGGTTCTGACTTCAATTTTCCTCGGCAGGTTTTGATTCTAATGAAAGACAATTGTTGAATCATATCGATGAAAAGTACGATCAACATTAGAAAAAAGAGATTTTAACCAAATTAAAAATATAATGGGAAAAACTATCTTTCCCAAAAACGCTCTTTCACGAATCTTTAAAATAAAAATCAATGAAAAAATTACTTGCAATCCTTCCATTAATAATTATGTCGTGTCAGAAAAAAGAAGTGGTATCGGAAAACACCGTAAATAAAGATTCTGTCATTCTTTCAGAGCAAAAAACCATTCATAATAAAATGGATTCTGCTGCGAACGGAATTGTGTCTATTGACGAAAACAACGCTTTAAAAGAGTCATTCAAAACAGAAAGAACGGTTGACGGGAATAAAATTATACAGACCATTAATGCTGATCAACTTCCAATACTGCTTTCCGATGAATTCACCACTGAAGATGAGGAGATGGTTGTGAAAATCCGGGATTTTAACCGAAGCCAACTCGCCGGAAAAATAACTCCGGAAAATTCTGATATGAACATCCGTTTTAACCAAATTAAATTGGCGAACGGTGATTATGACGGCCCTTTCGGCAGAGACATAAAATATGATATCAAAGGAAAAGGAGAAATCTGGCTCATCATTGGGAAAAGCAATATGGTGTCCGGTGAAGCCAAAGGAAAATTCACCTTAAATTTAGAATAATCACTTTCAAAATATTTTCCGTTTACCGTTAAGATTTTGTTAAAAGAAAGACTTGGTACAATTTCTGGATATGAGAAATCAATTAAATTACTACAGTTATGAAAAATATTTTTTTATCAGCGATTGTTGCCACTGCGACTCTTGCTAGTTGTTCCACTGTTTCTTCGATTTTGCAGAATACCTTTCCGTATAATGCAACGGTTTTGGTCACTTCGCGATCTCCGGCAAACACCACATTATCCAGTGTTTCTGCGGCACAAAGTATTAATCAGTTAACGGGATCGGGAGCCAATGTAAAAGATATCCGCGTTTCAAATGCCACCCTTTCTGTGAATTCAAATACCAGTGTCGGACTATTCAAATCGGTAAAAGTGTATCTTTCTAATAATGGCAGCAATGAAGTGTTGGTTGCCTCACGGGAAGATATTCCGGATAACGTTGGAAGTTCTCTTTCCCTGGATGTAAGCACATCGGCTACTTTAGACCGTATGATGAAATCGGGCAGCGTTCAGCAGCGGTTGGTGTATGTCTTAAAGCAATCGCCGACTTCAGATATTTCAGTGAAAACTTCGATTGGATTCAGCAGTCTTCCGATTACAAATTAATTTGTTTTTTAGGAGCAACAGGATTTTTACTACTTATGAAATTCGGTCCGGCTTTCACGGCTCGCTTTTTCCTGCGGTTCAGGAACCGCAGAAAAAGAGCTCAGACAAACCCGTTCAATCCGGGCTAGAATAACATTCAGTTATATTTTCAAAATAACCGGCATTTTTGTGTTGGTTATTTTTTTTTGGTAAATTTCTGGCCAGATAAAAATGCAGTTTATCGATATAAATTTCTCCGTTATAAAGTTTATATTTTAGTTGTTACCATATTGGTTACGTTTTTGTATATTTGTTGATGCGCATAATAGCAATTAAGACTTTGAAAAAATTCCGGGAAGATTTTCCACAAGCTGAGCAGGCTTTGTTGTCATGGCATAGAGAAGTCGAAATAGCGAATTGGAAAAGTCCAAATGATTTAAAAAATCAATACAGGAACGCTTCTGTTCTGAATGAAAAAAGAGTGGTTTTTAATATTAATGGCAATTCATATCGTTTAATTGTGGACATAGAATATCGCTTACAAATTGTTTTCATAGTTTGGTTCGGTACCCACAAAAGCTATGATAAAATAGATGCAAAAAAAGTAAATTATGATGAAGCCAATAAAAAGTGAAAAACAATACGATGAAGCTCTAAAAAGAATCTATGCACTAATGCAAGAAGATATTGTGGCTGAGTCAAAAGATTCTGATGAGTTAGAATTTCTTTCTATTCTGGTTAAAGAATATGAGCGGGAAAACTATCCCGTGGAGAAGCCATTGCCTTTAGATGCAATAAAATTCCGTATGGATCAAATGAATATTACTGAAGCAGATTTGTCTGAGATTTTGGGAGCACGTTCCAGAAAATCTGAAATATTTTCTGGCAAAAGAAAGTTAAGTCTTTCAATGATCAGAAAATTAAAAGAAAAACTAAATATTTCGGCCGATATTCTTATTCAGGAATATTAGAAAAACAGGTAACTCATCTACACGTTCGGTTTATCAAAAAGAATATTTCCTAAAATTATTTTTTGCGAAAGTTTATTCTGTTAGCTCATAGAAATGTTCTTCCCTAAATTTGCACTTAGAAATAAGCAATCATGAATGTATTCGACCTTATTATCAATGACAGAGAAGCCGTTTCTTTAGAAGATGTTTTTCTGAATAAATACAATCACCAAAATATTCAGCAACTCATCAAAGAATACCGATATGTTGACGAACTCACCCAATACGGTTTGCCGGTGAATAACAAAATTCTCCTGCAGGGACATTCCGGCTGCGGAAAAACCACGACCGCAAAAGCCATCGCTCACGCACTTGGGAAGCCGGTCATGATTTTAAACCTGAGCAATGTAGTCTGTTCCAGAATTGGGGAGACTTCACAGAATCTTAAACAGGTTTTCGATAAAGCTGCCCGGGAAAAAGCAGTTCTTTTCCTGGATGAATTCGACCAAATCGGTAAGGAGAGAGGAAGCGATGATAAAGATGTCGGCGAAATGCGAAGACTGGTCAATACAATTATTCAGCTCATCGATTATTATCCGGCCAATGCTCTGCTTATCGCCGCTACCAATCACGCCGAAATTATCGATATTGCTTTGTTGAGAAGATTTCAGCTCCGAATTAATTTCGAAATGCCGAACGATTCTGTTTTGGACTCTTACTATGAAAAGCTTTTGAGACCTTTTCCCGAACATCTGAAAAATTTTGACCGATTGTATCATGTTTCCTTTGCCGAAGCGAAAGATTATGCTTTTACGAATATAAAGGCTTTACTGATTGCGAAATTAGAAAAGGAAGAAAAACCACTTTAATAAAAAAAATAACCGACAATCACTGCCGGTTACTTTTATATCAAGACTAAAGGTCTATTATCTATTCTCTCTTCGTCTATAAGTCTATTTTTTCTTCGTCTTAAAATATGCAATCCCACATTCCAGGAAGGCTTTGAAATCCTCTTTCGGCATATATCCGGAAACAGGTGTGTTGATTACTTTTCCGTCAGGAGTTACCAAAACATAATGCGGCTGCGAATTATTATTAAAGTTGATCTGCTGGAACAAACTCCATTTATCACCAATCGTTTTCACTTTTTTCTTTTGTCCGTTCCCCATGTCAACTGAGGTTTGCTCGCTTTCTGGAAGCGCTTCTTTATCATCAACATATAAAGAGGCTAATATTACTTCGTTTTGCAAAATCGGTAAAATATCTGGTTCGCTCCAGACGAATTCCTCCATTTTACGGCAGTTTTCGCAACCGTAACCTGTAAAGTCGATTAACAAAGGTTTGTTTTCTTTTTTCGCAATTTCGATGGCTTTGAAATAATCATGTTCCGGATGCATTCCTAAAATTCCGTCTTTTTCATCATGGAGATAACTCACATTGATTGGAGGCAAAATCCCACTTAGGTATTGCAACTTCGGTCTTTCTCCCGGGAATAATCCCTGAATTAAATAAATGATAAATCCGATTCCTAAAACGCCGATCACTTTTCTGGTCATCGAAATTTTAGCTTTTTTATCATCATGTGGAAATTTGATTTTCCCGAATAAATAAAGAACTAAACCGATTGAAATCAGAATCCAGATCACAATAAATAATTCTCTTTTCAGGAAGAATGTTTTGGAAACCAAATCTGCTTTTGATAAGAATTTTAAAGCTAAGCCTAATTCGATGAAGCCTAAAACAACTTTCACCGTATTCATCCAGCCTCCCGATTTTGGTAAACTTTGCAAAGCCTGTGGAAACAAAGCCAGCAATCCAAAAACAATTGCCCATGAAAATCCAAATCCTGCAAGTGCAAAAGTCAGTAACATCGGAATATTTGCCGAACCGGTAAGCGAACTTCCCAATAAACTTCCTAAAATGGGTCCTGTACATGAAAATGAAACGATGACCAAAGTTAAAGCCATGAAGAAGATTCCGATAATTCCGCCGGCATCTTCTGCTTTCGAAGATTTATTGGCAATCGAACTTGGCAACGTTAGGTCATAGTAGCCGAAGAAACTTCCGGCGAAAAACAGAAAGATGATGAAGAACACAATATTCAACCAAACACTTGTGGAAATTTGATTGAAAACATTTCCGGCAATTCCGTCAATAATATGAAACGGCACACTTAATAAAACAAAAATCAAGAGGATGAAAAATCCGTAAATAAAGGCATCTCTTTTTCCTTTTGCTTTGTCTTTTGAACCTTTAGTAAAGAAAGAAACAGTTAATGGAATCATTGGAAAAACGCACGGCGTCAACAATGCGATTAATCCTCCGAAGAATCCTAATAACAAATACGTCCAGAAATTTTCTGAGTTTCTTTCCTGAACAATTCCACAATCTGTTTGCGGATTTGCGAAATCAATAGAGGCTACTTTTAAACCTTCCTGAACTGCTGGAATTGGAGTGGTAATTGTTGTTTCCTGAATTTCAGTAGTTTGGATGCTGTCTTTATTTTTGCCGGTAATGGTAGTAGCGATGATTTCTTCGGTCGTACTTACTGTTTCGGTCGCCGCAATGGGAGTGATTTTTTGCTCAAATTCTAAAGTGTTCGGCGCAAGACATACGCGGTCGTTGCAGGTTTGATAGGTTATTTCTGCAACGATATTTGCAGGTTTTCCATTGTTTTTAAGTGCAAATTTCTGTTTGAATAAAACCTTGTCAGAATAATAAACGATTTGAGCGCCGAAAGCTTCCGAAAATTCATCGTGCTTTTTACCTACTTCTACGACTTTCCCGATGAGGTTGATCCCGTCTTTGGAACTGAGTTTCATTTCGGTAGGAATCCCGGAATCCGGCGGTAAATCTTTGGAGTAAATATGCCAGTTTTTATCGATTGTGGCGGTTAAAACGGCTTCATATTCATTATTTGGTAATGAGTTAATTTGGTATTTGAATTTTACAGGATCTTTTATTTGTGCGCTAATTCCTTGAAAAAGGAAAAGGACGATGAGGATAAACCAATTTTTAAATTTCATTTTTCACTTTACTTTTTCGGTCCGTTTGCTTTGCCGAACACTATGATTTTACTTTTATGATTTCTGGGCTTTCTTTGGATGCTGCAAATCTTCGGTCCTGGCGCAACGGGAGCACTCCTAAAATATGATCTTCTCCATCGCACAAAAGCCAGATTTTTTGCTGGGCTAAAATAGGGATTTTTTCATCCTTAAAAAATTTTGAGATCTTCTTTTTGCCTATCATTCCGATTGGATGGAATAAATCGCCTTCCTTTTTTCGTCTTAACTTTAAAGGAAATAGGATTTTTGCAGCATTAAATTTCCAGTCCAATTTCCCAAATTCATTAATTTCTGAAAGAACCGGGTCGGGAATCAGGATTTGGTTTTCATCATTTAAAGTCAAAATAATTTCTTCCTTATCCAATGTTTCTATTTCATTTACAATCTTTTTTAAAATTAAGATTTCACGGTCGATGACAAGCTGATATTCACTGGAAATAAATTTCTTACCGGTTTTTGCTTTTCGGATTTTTTCAATTTCTTTACTATCATTAAAGCCATATTTCCGCAGAATTTCAAACCGGACAAAATCACTTTGATTAAAAAAGAGATCTTTCTTCATTATTAAATAATCCTCCTGATGAATGATAATTTCTTTTTCGATTTCTGAAATTTGTTCTTCAATGAAATTTTTGGATTGATTGAGATATGAAATGCTCTTTCCAAAGTTTTCCAGAAAATTTTCATTGACTTGCAGCAGTTGTGGCACGGTTTCGTTTCGGATTTTATTCCTTAAGTAATCATTTTTTTGATTGGATAAATCTTCCCGGAATTCAATCTTGTTTTCTTTAGCAAAATCATAAATTTCTTGTTTAGAAAAACCAAGAAGAGGACGTAAAATATTATGGTCATTCGCAGGAATTCCACTTAATCCTTTAATTCCGGATGCTTTTGAAAGATTGATGATGAAAGTTTCGAGTTGATCATTCAGATGATGTGCGGTGACAATAAAGTCCAGTTTTTGATCCTGTTGAATTTTTCGAAAGAAATCATACCGAATATTTCTCGCCCAATCCTGTATCGAATTTTTGGGCCGGTTGTCTTTTTCGGAAACTTCATAAAGATGAAAAGGAATAGTGTGCTTTTTACAAAATTCCTGTACTAACTTTTGATCTTCATCAGAATCGCTTCCGCGCAGTTTATAGTTAATATGAGCGACTTGAAATTTCAAATCCGACAATCTAAATAAATGGAGCAACACCATAGAATCAGCGCCACCACTAACTGCAAGTAGAAAATATGCATTCCTGTAATCAGCGGAGAGTTCATGTAAAGCGTGCTGAAAAGTCTTTGGGTTAATCAATTTTTAAGGATTTTTTAAGGAATATTTAGCAAAGATAATTCTTCTGTTCAAAATGAATTCTCTATTTTTGAACGAACAAAAAGATTATTATGAATATTGGAAAAATAGGAGCCGTTTTGGGAATGGCAGTATTGATGACTTCTTGTGTAAGCAAGAAGCAGTTTGATGCATTGAATACAAATTACAACCAGTGTATTACCAATGTTGGTGAGAGACAACGTGAGATTCAGGATTTGAAAGGTATTAATTCCGGTCTGGCAAGCGAAAATGCTTTGTTAAAAGGACAAAACGATGCTTTGAAATCTTCCCTCGATGCGTGTTTATCAAATAGTGGAAAAGGTTCTGCGAACATTGATAAATTAATTGGAGAGATTAATTCTTCTAATAAATACATCAAACAGTTGATTTCTACCAATTCTAAAAACGACAGTTTAAACCTGGCCTTGTCAAACAAACTGAAACGTTCTTTGGATAATATCGCAGATAACGATGTTCAGGTGAAGGTTTTAAAAGGAGTGGTTATGATTTCTCTGTCTGACAATATGTTGTACAAAACGGGAGATTATAACATTTTACCTGCCGCACAGGATGTGTTAGGAAAAGTAGCGAAAGTGATTAATGATTATGATACTTATTCTGTATTGATCGAAGGAAATACGGATAATGTTCCATTAAGTTCTAATAATTTACCAAAAGATAACTGGGATTTATCAGCGTTGAGAGCAACATCAATGGCGAAAGTTCTTCAGACAAAATTTGGTGTAAATCCAGCGAGAATTACGGCTGGCGGACGAAGCGAGTATAACCCGAAAACCACCAACGCATCTGTTTCCGGAAGAGCGGAGAACAGAAGAACAGAAATTATCATCATGCCTAAATTAGATGAATTTATGAAGTTAATGGATATTGCTCCAGTAAAAAACTAAATAAATTTCAGGATATATTTTTAGCGCTGTTAGAGCTTCAAGCTCTAGCAGCGCTTTTATTTTAAATGCTTAAATTTGAATTAAATTAATACCCAATGAGTTTTTTTGAAGAAAATTGTCCCGAAATGGACCGCTATTTAGAGAGCCACACCTCGGCAGAGCCCGATATTCTGAAAAGGTTACGAAAAGAAACTTTTCAGAAAACTACGCAGCCCCACATGATTTCCGGTTATTTGCAGGGAAGGTTTCTGGCGCTTTTGTCGAAGATGTTGCAGCCGAAAAACATTCTGGAAATCGGAACTTTTACCGGTTATGCGACTTTGTGTCTGGCAGAAGGTTTATCACCGGAGGGAAAAATAACCACTTTAGATATTAATGAAGAATTGGCTTATTTACCGAGAAAATATTTTAATGAAAGTGAATTTGCCGGTCAGATCGATTTTCAGTTAAAAGATGCCAAAGTTTTTTTGGAAGAAACGGATGCCATTTTCGATTTCGTTTTCATCGATGCTGACAAAGAAAATTATGTGGAATATTTTAATTTAATAAAGCAAAAAATAAAATCAGGTGCGGTTATTTTGTTTGACAATGTTTTGTGGTATGGAAAGGTTTTAGAAGAACATCCAAAACAAAAATCAACTCAAATAATAAAAGAACTGAATGACATGGTTTCAAAAGATGAGAATTTCGAAAATGTTATTTTACCTTTGCGGGACGGACTTCACTTAATCAGAAAAAAATAAAACTTTAGGAATAACGATGAACAAAGGAATTTGTACGGTTTCGGTGGCGGCAATTCGCGCTGAACAATCTCATCAGTCAGAAATGACTTCGCAGCTTCTTTACGGCGAGACGTTTGATATTCTTGAAAGTACAGGAAAGTTCGTCAAAGTTAAAATGGATTTTGATGGTTATGAAGGTTGGATTGATGCACAGCAGATTTCTGATATTTCCGAGGAATATTTCCTTCAAAGAAAAACGGAACTGGTTCTGAATACCGTTCAGATGTATAACACTTCGCAAGGGGCAATCTTATTGTCGATAGGAAGTGAAGTGAATTCTGATAATGCAAAACCTTCATTTTTAAAGGTCGAAACTATTTCGGAAACGGCTAAGCAATTTCTAAATGTGCCTTATCTCTGGCGTGGCAGAAGTTTTTTCGGTACCGATTGTAGCGGATTTGTACAGCTTATTTATAAAGTTCACGGAATTTCCCTTCCAAGAGAAGCTCAGCACCAATCGGAAATAGGAGAGGTTTTAAGTTTCGTAGAAGAAAGTAAACCCGGAGATTTAGCCTTTTTTGAAAATGCTGAAGGAAAAATTTCTCATGTTGGAATGATGCTCGATAATCAGGAAATAATTCATGCCTACGGAAAAGTAAGAATCGATTCGCTGGATTCCACCGGAATTTTTAATAAAGAATTGAATAAACACACGCATAAACTTCGGTTTTTGCGCAGTATTTTTTAAAAAAAATATAATTCTTAATTTAGGGCTCGCTATTTATTTTTAATCATCATGAAAAAACTACCCTTTTATCTGCAAATTATCGCTTTTTGTCTGTTGATTTTCATCTGGGATTATATTTTTATGAATTTTCGAAGTTTGCCTGTGTCAGTTCCTGTGCATTTAGGGTGGGATGAAAAACCGAGCTTTTTTGTGCCTCGGATACTGATCTGGCTTTTTGCAGCAGTTGCTTCTTTTATTTATTTACTGAATTTTTACCTCACGAAAATCATCAATTCTCTTTTATTGAAAATGCCTAATAACAATAAAAAGGAGACCCGAAAGGCAGAGAGAACGCTGAGCGTTTTTCAGCTGATAATCATGTTGCTTTTAACGGTCATTACTTACGAATGTATCTCTATTGGATTAGGCGAAAATGATGCTTTAAGCCCAATTAACAATTATCTAATCGTTGTTCTTTTTTTAGGAGTAATCACCATGGTGATTTATTCTGTTCGGATTGCTAAAAGAACCGGTTCGCAAAACCTTACCCATTAATGTTTTTTTACAACCTTTTCATCCGTTTGCTGATTTCCTTCATGAGAATTGGAGCCGTTTTTAATTATAAATTAAAGAAAGGTTTGGCTGGAAGAAGGCAGAGTTGTGATCTGGTGAAGGCTAAGTTTTCTCCTGAAGATCAGGTAATCTGGATGCATGCCGCGAGTTTGGGAGAATACGAACAGGGACTTCCTGTCCTGGAAAAACTGAAGGATCAATATCCTGATCATAAAATTTTAATTACCTTTTTCTCACCATCGGGTTACGAGAACGTCATTAAAAAAGATACAGTTGCCGACGTGGTTTGTTATCTTCCGTTTGATACTGAGAAATGGGTGAAAGAGTTTACTTCAAATTTTAAAACAGCTATTTTCTTTACCGTAAAATATGATTATTGGTATCATCTTTTAGATGAACTGAAAAAGCAGGGAGCAGAAATATACGTTGTCTCGGCGTTGTTTTATGAAACACAAATTTTCTTTAAAGCCTATGGAGGTTGGTTTGCAAAACAGCTGAAAAAAAATGTGGATTTCTTTTTTCATCAAACCAGACATTCAACTGCGCTGGCAAAAGGAATTGGCTTGAGGAATTCTATGACCACAGGAGATACCCGGTACGACAGGGTTCGCAAGCTGCGTGAGAGAGATAATTCAGTGGATTTTATCACGGAGTTTACACAAGGTCACAAAACGATTGTTTTTGGAAGTTCCTGGGAAGCGGAAGAACGGCTGGCAGAAATTATCGCTTCAAAAAATAAAGACGTGAAGTTAATTATCGCACCTCACGATTTAAAAAGGGTCGCTCATTTGAAAACATTATTTCCGGCGGCAATTCTTTATTCCCAGATTACAGACAAAGAATCTGTACGTTTCTTAAATGTAAAAGTGCTGATTATCGATTGTATCGGATTGCTTTCCAAATTATATTCTTATGGTGATTTAGCGGTAGTTGGCGGTGGTTTTCATTCAAAAGGGCTTCACAATATTTTAGAAGCAGCCACTTTCGGAATTCCTGTTTTCTTTGGAAATCAATACACGAAAAATCCGGAAGCTGACGAACTCATCGCCAGAAATGGTGGGCAATCTTTTGAAGACGAATTTTTTGCTGCTCCTTATTTACTAGGTTTATTAAAAGATGATGCCGGTTTAAAAAAGATGGGAAATAATGCCCGGAATTTTATTGAAGAACAGCCGGTTGCTTCAGAAATTATCCTTGAACAAATTGTGAAAAAGCATCAGCTTAAACAGTAGCGTAAAATTTTTCTCAGCGCAATAATCCTTCTGCCTTGATTCCTTTCAGAATTAAATCAATTTGGTCAGGAATGTTTTCCGGATCGAACCAACTTAGAAATAGTCCGTTGTGTAAAGTGAGATCTTCCAGGCTTTTATTTTTTACAATTTGCTGATGAACCTCTTCAAAAATTTCCCGTAAATCTAAATAATAATCAGGATCTAATTTTTTAGTTAAAACGAAAGAGCGGAAAATTTTATTGAGGAGATAAATGTATAATTTGTAATGATCACCGGTTTTTGGGGCGTGTTTTAATGTTTCACTCACTAATAAAAGCGTTAAAGAAACTTCGCCGAATTTATCCGTCGTAATTTTTACATGTTCCGTTATTTTTGCACTCACTTTTCGAATTGCGGGCAGGAAATATTTGGTTCGTCCGAATTTTTTCGCAGCAATTGAAACTTCTTCTTTAACTAAAGCCTCCATTTGATTCCGTTTATCATCTGCCGTTTCCGGATCGATTAATTCGAAATAAAGCCGATGTGATAAAATCCTATCTTTTTTCAGCAAACGAATAATCAATTTATCTTTTTCCTGAGAGGTAAAATTTGAAATTGCCTCTTTAAATTCTTTCGAATATTCCATTAATTAAAAAATTTAGAGTATTTCATAAAACCATTTAACGCCCAATTTGCAGTATAATACCAGGATTTTAGGGTAGAAAAATGCATATAATCTTTATACACCAGATATTGGTCTTTCATGATATTGGTCTTTTTTCTGGAAATGCTGCTTGCGTGCATTCTGTATTTGGCCATCGTTTTCGGAAGCGGTTTCCCGACTGGGATTTTTTTTAATAAATTCAGCCACATCACGTGATCTTCCCGTTTGCTTCCGGCCGGAAAAAATTCTTTGCCCACTCTTTCAGAGTCGTACATTGAACTTAATAAAGATAAGCGACAGGTTTTTAACAGGTTATCAAAAGTAACCTCTTTGTCCGCTTGAAAATCTGCTATTTTAGGATTCAAATTCTTATCACATCTCGCATAATTGGAATAGGCGAGTTCGGCTTTTTCTTTTTTCATAAAAGAAACCATTTCCTCTAAAAAGTTCGGTTCCCAATAATCATCAGCATCTAAAAAAGTAATGAATTTTCCTGTGGCTTTTTCTAAAGATAAATTTCGGGCAGGACCCGCGCCACCATTTCTTTTTGCGACGGTTAGGATAATTCGGGAATCATTAATTTCCTTAATCATTTTCACAGAATCATCCGATGAACCATCATCTGTAATCAGCCATTCCCAATCAGTAAATTTTTGATTAAGCACTGACTGAATGGTTTCTTCTAAGAAATTTGCAGAATTATAGCACGGTGTAATGATGGAAACTTCGGGCATAGTGTTTTAAAGTTTAATGTTCAAATTTACGATAATTAGTTTCATTCAGAAATTCATTTCAAAACCTTAAATTTGTGACTTAATTAAAATCAAGAAATGTTTTACGACCATCAATCCATCGACAAAAAGTGGCAGAAATTCTGGGAAGAAAATCAAACCTATAAAACTGAAAACGCAACCGATAGACCGAAATTTTATGTTTTGGATATGTTTCCGTATCCTTCCGGTGCGGGTTTACATGTTGGGCATCCGCTGGGTTACATCGCTTCAGACATTTATGCGAGATATAAAAGGCATCAGGGGTTTAATGTTTTACATCCGATTGGCTATGATTCCTTTGGGCTTCCGGCGGAACAATACGCCATTCAAACCGGTCAGCATCCTGCGGTAACCACAGAAGAAAATATTACGCGGTACGAACAGCAAATGCGTAAAATTGGTTTTTCATTTGACTGGAGCAGAGAAGTGAGAACTTCAGATTCCTCTTTTTATAAATGGACGCAATGGATTTTTATTCAGCTTTTTGATTCCTGGTATAATAAAACGAGTGATAAAGCGGAACCGATTTCAGGATTGATTTATCATTTTGAAAACCACGGGACTCAAAATTTATCAGCGGTTCAAAACGATCAATTAAATTTCACTGCAGAAGAGTGGAAAAGTGCTTCTGAGTTGGATCAACAAGATATTCTGTTAAACTACCGTTTAGCTTATCGTGCAGAAACAACTGTAAATTGGTGTCCTGGTTTAGGAACTGTTTTAGCCAATGATGAGGTAAAAGACGGAAAATCTGAACGTGGTGGTTTCCCTGTTTTCCAAAAGAAAATGATGCAATGGAGCATGAGAATCACGGCTTATTCTGAAAGATTACTGCAAGGTTTAAATAATTTGGATTGGCCACAACCTTTGAAAGATGCTCAGGAATACTGGATCGGAAAATCCCAGGGAGCGCAGGTGACTTTCGATGTTGAAGATTCGGTTGAAAAGATCTCCGTTTTCACAACACGTCCCGATACTATTTTTGGAGCAACGTTCATGGTTTTGGCGCCCGAAAATCCTTTGGTTAAAAGCTTAACGATAGAAGGTCAAAAAGAAGAGGTTGAAAATTATATCGAACAGACTTCCAAGAAAACGGAGCGAGACCGTATGTCCGACGTGAAGAATGTGAGTGGTGCTTTCACCGGAAGCTATGCTTTGAATCCATTTACCAATCAGGAAATGCCGGTTTATATTTCCGATTATGTGTTGATGGGTTACGGAACAGGCGCGGTAATGGCGGTTCCTGCTCATGACGAGCGCGATCACCGTTTTGCAAAGAAATTCGATTTGACAATCATTAATGTTATTGAAAACAATAATGACATTCAGGAAGAGTCTTTTGATTCGAAAGATTCAGTTTGTGTGAATTCTGAATTTTTGAATGGATTAAAATATGATGACGCTAAATCATTAATTATCACTGAAATTGAAAAGAGAAATATCGGTCATGGTACAACCAATTACCGACAGCGCGATGCGATTTTTTCCCGCCAGAGATATTGGGGAGAACCGGTTCCTGTTTATTATAAAGAGGGAATGCCGTACACTTTGCCAATTTCAGCATTGCCGTTGGAATTGCCTGAAGTTGAGAAATATCTTCCAACTGAAGATGGCGATCCACCTTTAGGAAATGCTAAAAATTTCGCATGGGATGAGCTTAATGGAAAGGTAGTATCTACAGAATTAATAGATGATCAAACTGTTTTCCCTTTGGAATTATCCACGATGCCAGGTTGGGCAGGAAGTTCCTGGTATTTCTTAAGATATATGGATCCTAAAAACGAAGAAGTCTTTACCAATAAGAATCTTTCAGATTATTGGGGACAGGTCGATTTATATATTGGAGGAAGCGAACACGCCACCGGACATTTACTGTATTCCCGTTTCTGGAATATGTTTATGAAAGACCGTGGTTACATTAACCATGATGAACCGTTTAAAAAACTCATCAATCAGGGAATGATTTTGGGTATGAGTGCGTATGTTTTAAGAATTGACCGAACAAACCAATATGTTTCTAAAAGTTTAGCAAAAGATTATCAGGTTCAAAAAATACATGTTGACGTTTCTTTATTAAAAGGAGGAACTGATGAGCTGGATACGGAGGAATTCAAAAAATGGCGTCCAGAATACGCTGATGCTGAATTTATCTTAGAAGACGGAAAATACATCACAGAGCGCGAGGTCGAAAAAATGTCGAAATCGAAATACAACGTCGTAAATCCAGATGATATTTGTGACGAATATGGCGCAGACTGTTTGCGTTTGTATGAAATGTTCCTTGGTCCTTTGGAGCAGTCAAAACCATGGAATACACAAGGCTTAAGTGGAGTTTATGGTTTTTTGAAAAAATTCTATAACCTTTATTTTAATGGAGATGATTTTGAAGTTTCAGAGGATGAACCAACGAAACAGGAATATAAAATCCTGCATACTTTAATTAAAAAAGTGGTGACGGATATTGATAATTTCTCATTTAATACTTCAGTTTCGCAGTTTATGATTGCGGTAAACGAATTGCAAAAGCTGAAAACCAATAAAAGGAATATCCTGGAATCTTTAGCAATTATTGTTTCTCCATATGCGCCACATATTGCAGAAGAGTTATGGAGCAAATTAGGACATACCGAGTCGATCGAGTTTGCGCCTTTCCCCAAATTTGAAGAAAAGCATTTGGTAGAAGATGAAATCGAATATCCGGTGAGTTTTAATGGTAAGATGAGATTTAAATTAAGTCTTTCCGCAGAGTTATCAATACCTGAAATTCAGGAAATAGTTTTAGCTGATAATCGGACAATGGAACAATTACAGGGAAATAATCCAAAAAAAGTAATCATTGTACCGAAAAAAATAATTAATATTGTTCTCTGAAAATAAATAATGAAAAATATTTTTATGGTGCAATCATAAAAAAGTGCATGTAATTTGTGTGATTTTTTAAAGGTATTTTTGAAATTGAAAATTATAACCATTTTTTAATTCAATTATTATTAATAATTCAATGTTAATGTATCATAACATTACATAAAATTAAATTTAATGACCCTTAAAGACTTGCATTATTAAATATTTTAACTTTATTTTACAACTCGAAAATTTAAAATAACAATTATAATTTAGTTTAGTATGGAAATGAATGTTTCAAACAACGAGGAGCAAGTAGTTGCTAAAAAATTAGGTGGTTTAAATCCAGCGTTAATAATCCCTGTTCTTATCTTGATAGGAGTCGCTATTTACATCTTTGTATTAGGTAACCCAGGTAATTTTAAAGCTGACCCAAGGCTTGATGGTCTTTCATCTGTAGCTTTTTCAGGTTTAGATACCAAAGAATTACACCCAGGTAATGGTTTTATGGGAGTTATTTACATGGGAGGACCAATCGTACCTATTCTTATTTCTTTTATGATTATCGTAATCGTATTCTCAATCGAGCGTGCTTTAGTGTTAGGTAAAGCAACAGGAAAAGGAAATATTGATAATTTTGTATTAACAGTAAGAAGATTATTGAATCAAAACAAAGTTGAGGAAGCAATCGAAGAATGCGACAGACAGGAAGGGTCGATCGGAAATGTAGTGAAAGAGGGATTAACCACTTACAAAGCATTATCCAATGATACTACCATGAACAAAGAGCAGAAAATGGTAGCTCTTAACAAATCGATCGAAGAGGCTACAACTCTTGAAATGCCAATGTTAGAAAAAAACATGATGATTCTTTCTACCTTAGGTACAGTAGCAACTTTGGTAGCACTATTGGGAACGGTAATCGGGATGATTAAAGCATTTAGCGCACTAGGTTCTGGTGGAGGTACTCCGGATTCTGCTGCATTATCAATCGGTATTTCTGAAGCGTTAGTAAATACTGCTTTAGGTATTGGTACATCTGCGGTTGCAATTGTTCTTTATAACTATTTTACTTCTAAGATTGACGGATTAACGTTCAAAATTGACGAAATCGCAATGTCAATCCAGCAGTCATTTGCCGAATTCCACTAAGAATTCAGCAATGATAGAGATGATTTGAATTTCGAAAAATCTCAAAAAAACAGAAGTTTAATAAAAAATAATTTACAATGGCGAGAGTCAAACCAAAAAGACATAATATAAGGGTAGATATGACGGCGATGACCGACGTATCGTTTCTACTCCTTACATTCTTTATCCTCACGGCTCAGTTTGCAAAACCTGATATCGAGACGATAACCACGCCATCTTCTATATCTGAAAAACTTCTTCCAGATGCGAGTTTAATGACTATTTTGAGCACACAGGACGGAAGATTCTATTTCACACCAGTTGAAAACGGAACCGAGCGAATTGCTCTATTGGATAAAATGGGAGAGAAGTATGGTATGAAATTTACTGACCCGGAAAAAGTTGCTTTTTCTAATGTGCAGTCAATTGGAGTTCCGATGAATCAACTTAAAGGATTCTTGGATCTTTCAGAGGAAGACCGTAAAGCTTTTAAAAGCAAAACGGGAATCCCTATGGATAGTACAAATAAACAATTACTGGATTGGGTACAACAAAGTTTAGCCATTAACCCTGATTACAAACTAGCAATCAAAGGGGATGTGGACACACAGTATCCTAAAGTTAAATCTTTATTTGAAGGATTGAGAGATATTGATTTCTTGAAATTCTGGTTAATAACAAGTCAGGAAGTGGCAAAATAATTAAGAAATGGCAGATGTACAAGTAAAAGACAACAGCGGGAAAGGCGGAAAGGTACGCTCGAAAAAGCAAGTGCCCCACGTAGATTTAACTCCCATGGTGGATTTGGCGTTCCTTTTGATTACATTCTTTATGTTAGTTACCACTTTTAACAAACCGAATGTGATGGATTTAGGTCTTCCGGCAAAACCGAAAGAAAACCAAAAACCACCTGATACAGAAATTGACTTATCCAACTCTATTTCAATAATTTTAGGGAAAGACAATAAAATTTTCTATCACCAGTTATCAAAAGACGAGCTAACAGAAGCAAATCTTAATGAAACTACTTTCGATAGAGAAGGGATTACAAAAGTAATCGAGCAGGCAAAAGCCAGAGCAAAAGATCCAGCCAAATTTACGGTGATCATTAAGCCAACGGACGATGCAGTATATAAAAATTTCGTAGATATGCTAGATGAAATGGCCATTACCAAAAATGAAATATACGGTATTACCGATATTAAACCTTGGGAAGAAGCTATTTATGAGAAAAAAGTAGGGCAATCCAAAACTGCTCCTGCTAAACCTACCAACTAGAAGATACGTTTAATATTTAAAAGACAGAATAATGGCAGATGAACACACTTACAATACGACTCCTACCCTGGATGAGATTGTATTTGAAAACAGAAATAAAGCGTATGGTGCATTTGATTTAAGAACAAGCTATAGATCAGTCCTTACAAAAGCTTTCATCTTCGGAACGGTTTTATTCCTTGTTTGCGCAATTACCCCATTTGTAATTATGAAAATAAAACAAATGAATGCGAAAGAAACAACAGAAGTAAATGCCAATTTAATTGACATTCTTCCGGAACAGGAGCAAATTATAGAAACACCCAACGAACCGCCGCCACCCCCACCGCCGCCACCAAAAGAAGAACCTAAAATTGAGGTCATTCAGAACGTAGTGCCGGAACCGGTAAAAGCGCCTAAGGTAGAGACTCCACCGCCGCCAATTTCAAAACAGTTGGAAACAACTACAGGAGTTGTGGCTCAGGAAGGAGTGAAAGCTCCAGCTTATGCACCGCCACCGCCACCTCCATCAACAGGAAAGGTGCAGTCGGTAGAAGTGAAACCACAGGTTTCAGAACAGCAGATTTATACAGAAGTAGAGCAGTTAGCTGAATTCCCTGGTGGAATTAATAAGTTTAGATCTAGTGTTCAAAACAATTTTGACACGGGAGCAATGGAAGGTGATGAAGGGAAAGTACAGACTGTAATTACTTTCGTAGTTGAACGGGATGGTTCAATTACCGATGTTAAAGCTGACGGCTCTAATAAAACATTTAACGCTGAAGCAGTGAGAACTGTGAAGTCTGTGAAAAATAAATGGTCTCCTGCAAAAATTAATGGTCAAGCTGTAAGATATCGTTACAGATTACCTCTAACAATGCAGTTCGAATAAGATTTTTAATTATACGAATAGAAAAGAGAAGTGAAAGCTTCTCTTTTTTATTTTTTTTGTAGTTTTGTGGGATATGATATTTAATTGGCTTTCCATAGTTGCCGGATTTTTCTATATTTTGTTAGGAATCGTGGTAATAGTTTATAAATTCTTCGTCATCTTTTTAGAACCGAATGTTGCTTATCCATTAGGAGGCTTGTTCGTGCTGTATGGCGCCTTTAGAATAATTCGAGCAATCTATAGAATCAGAGAACAGCGAAATGAAGAATAGACTTGTATTAATGATAAGTATTTTTGTACTGTTAATATCGTGCAAAAAGAAACCGGGTGTTGTTGTAGGTAGTCCGCAGGAAGGTGAAATCACTATGGAAGTAGACGAATCTTTTGCCAGTGTTTCCGAAGCATTGACTGAGCGATATATGGCACTTTATCCCAACACCAAAATTAATTTAAAAATTAAAAAGGAAGATTTTTCTTTTTTAGATTTATTGGAAGCAAAAGTTGACGTGATTGTAATGTCACGGGAATTAAGCAAGGTTGAAAAAAACGCTTACAATAAAGAAACCGGTCTGGATTGGCTTCCGGCAAAATTTGCCGCTGACGCTGTTGTTTTTGTCGTCCCAAAAGATTCTCCCAGAGAATCAATTACCGTGGAAGAAATTAAGCAGGAGCTGACCAATGACAAAAAAAATATTATTTTTGATGGAACCAATTCGAGTAACCTTAATTTCGTTGCTCAGAAATTAAATACTAAACCGGATTTAATAAAGTTTTCTATTATTAATGGTAATAAAAATATAATAGAACAATTGAATAAATTTCCAGATAAAATAGGAGCTATTGGCTTAAATACGATCAGCAGACCTTACGATTCAGAATCCGAGAAATTAAAACAGTCAGTTAAGATTTTGAAGGTTGTTCAGGATAATAAGTCTTTTGAACCGCGGGTAGAAAACCTGATAGACATGTCTTACCCTTTTGCGCGCGTTTTATATTTTCTGACCAATGAAAAGTATTTTGGTTTAGCAAATGGTTTTATTCGGTTCTCCTGTACCCAACTCGGCCAGATTGTAGTTTCAAAAGAGGGTTTACAACCTTACTATATTTTTAAAAGAGAGGTTCAGATGCGTTAAATTTTTTTAAAATTAGCGCTCGCTATCATCACCTGCAGTTTTGGTATAAAAATTGGGTGTTATTGATAGAAGTTTTTACAAACATATTAAACAATTTAAAATGAAAGATATAATGAATTTAACGAAGAAGATTGCTTTCGGGGTTTCAGTTGGTTTTTTGTCCAATTTTGCTTTTGGTCAAACTTTGCAGGAAGGGATTAATAGTGCAGACAGTCACAAGTATGCGCATGCCAGACAGATTTTTACAGAAATGGTTGCAAAATCTGCCACTGCAGACAATTATTTTTATTTAGGAAATTCCTATTTAACCCAGTTTGAACCCAACTTTGAAAAAGCAAAAGAAGATTTCGATAAAGGTTTACAAATAGATAAAAAAAGTAATCTTAATAAAATTGGGTTGGCATCTATTAAATTAGGAAAAGGAGATAAAGCGGCAATAGGCGAAATTCAGAATATTGTGAAGGATTCTAAAGAAAAAGATCCGGAAGTTCTTTACAGGGCAGCAGAAGCACTCACCCTTTTCGGCGGTACGGCCAACGCTGACATGGCAATTGATTATTTAAATAAAGCCATAGAGAAATCAGCTAAGAACGGAACCCCTGCTCATTATTATTATACGCTTGGTGATGCATACCGTTTGAAATTGACAAACAGTCCACAGGTTGCAGGTTCCGCAATGACTGCTTATGAGAAAGCTTTGCCAAGTGCAAAAAATAAAGCTTCTGTATTTACAAGAATCGGAACACTTTGGATGCAAGCCCAGCAGTGGAAACCTGCCAAAGAAAATATTGATAAAGCAATTCTGGCAGATCCAACGTATGCTCCTGCTTATAAAGCAAAAGCTGCTTATGACATCAGATACCAGGAAAATGCATTGGCAACTCAGGATTTGATTAATTATGCAAAATATGCAGATGAAGATCCAGATACCCAATTAGAAATTTCTAAACTTTTCTTTACTAATGAAGATTACGGAAACTCGAAAATGTATTTGGATAAAGTATTCGATAAAGTAGATGATGCTATTAAATATAAATTAAGAGCTTATCTGCAGTATGCTGATGGAGATTATGCCGGTGCAAAAAGCAGCATGGATTCTTTCACTAGCAAAGCGGACAAGTCCAGAGTTAAAACATCTGATGAAGGATTAATAGGTCTTATCGCGGCAGGATTAGCACAGAAAGAAACAGATCCTGTTAAGAAAGCAGCTTTGAATGCAGAAGCGCAACAAAAAATAGCGATTGCAAAAGCAGCTAAAGATGAAACCATGAAGTGGGATGATGAATTAGTGAAAATCAAAGGCGGCGGTGGAGTCAATCAAGCTGCAGTAGATGCAGGCGCGACCAGTCCGGAAATCGAAGCATTGAAAAAACAAGTTGCCGCAAATCCTCAGGATACTGATGCATTGTTCAAGTTGGCAAACGCGTACCAGGAAGTTAAGAACTGGAACGGCGCGATTCTCTCTTGGCAAAAAATGAGCGGATTGTTGCCGGATTGGGCTCCAGCTTATTATAGTCAAGGCTACGCGCAGCAGCAAGCTGGCCATAAAGAATTGGCTAAAATCGCCTACGAGAAATTTATTGCAACTGTGAAGCCTGCAGAAGTTGAAAGCAGCAAAGAGATTCTTTCTTACGCATATTTTGCAGTAGCTTATTTAGATAAGGATAGTAACCCGGCAAAAGCCAAAGATTACGTAAGTAAATCATTGCAGTTAAATCCTACTTATCAGGATGCAATTAATCTGAACAAGCAGTTGAATAAGTAAAATTTAATTGATAATTATACAAATCCCATTCGAAAGAGTGGGATTTTTGTTTTAAACGGTTTTTAGCAAATTCTAAAAAGGGTTATAGATATTATGTTCTTGTTAATGGAAGTTATCTCTTTATCATGTTTAATGACGGTAGAACTTGCGGGTTCCGAATTGCTACTGAAATAATTATTAAAAAAGCACAGGGAATAATGAAGAGACATCACTATTAGAAGTTTATTCGGCTTCTTTTGATTCCAAATCATGGAATACCTATTTTAATAGATTTTTTTTTCTTAAAGACAATCTAATCTTTATATATATATAGTATCTTTTTTTTTTAGGATGTTTCCCAACATTTCCTTGAAACATGGATTGAAATTTTGCCGTATTTAGGTTTTAAGTTGTTATGATGCAAATATCAACGGTCAGACAAGACCGGTCAGCATCTACAATGCTTACTAATGTTAGGATTATCGTGCATTTGCTGCTGTAAAAGTGCTGTCTCAGATAAAGTGGATAACTTTGTGAAGTTGTAGCGTTCTGTCAATCATAGCATTGTAAAAATATTTTCTTCAATATTAATAAAAGTTCACAAAAGAGTTGCGAGATCGTTTAAGTGTGTTTACATTTGCACCACTCTAAAAAACAGAGTAGCGAAGTAGATAGGACAGGTAATATATAGAAAGAATAAGAGGATTAGCTTTCTTTTATTTAATTTAAAAAAAGCTTGTGGATTAACAAAAACTTCTTATCTTTGCAATCCCAAATCGAAAGAGTGGGGAGCGAAGTAGAAGCGGATTGAATGAGGATGAGAGGGTATTAATGGTTACTTAAAAAACTTTTAAATTTCTTCGATAAACATTTGGTCATTAATAAAAAACTTTATACTTTTGCACTCGCAATTCGGAACCAACGACAGAAAGAGTTTCCGGATATAAGCGAAAAGAACAATAGATCATTGACATACAAATAACAACCAAAAAAGTAAGGAAAAACTAAAGCGATAATAACTTTGAGTGAGTCAGACAAACATACAATGGAGAGTTTGATCCTGGCTCAGGATGAACGCTAGCGGGAGGCCTAACACATGCAAGCCGAGCGGTATTTCTTCTTCGGGAGAGAGAGAGCGGCGTACGGGTGCGTAACACGTGTGCAACCTACCTTTATCAGGGGAATAGCCTTTCGAAAGGAAGATTAATACTCCATAATATATGAACAGGCATCTGCTTATATTGAAAACTCCGGTGGATAGAGATGGGCACGCGCAAGATTAGATAGTTGGTGAGGTAACGGCTCACCAAGTCGATGATCTTTAGGGGTCCTGAGAGGGAGATCCCCCACACTGGTACTGAGACACGGACCAGACTCCTACGGGAGGCAGCAGTGAGGAATATTGGACAATGGGTGAGAGCCTGATCCAGCCATCCCGCGTGAAGGATGACGGTCCTACGGATTGTAAACTTCTTTTGTATAGGGATAAACCTTTCCACGTGTGGAAAGCTGAAGGTACTATACGAATAAGCACCGGCTAACTCCGTGCCAGCAGCCGCGGTAATACGGAGGGTGCAAGCGTTATCCGGATTTATTGGGTTTAAAGGGTCCGCAGGCGGACCGATAAGTCAGTGGTGAAATCTCATAGCTTAACTATGAAACTGCCGTTGATACTGTCGGTCTTGAGTAAATTAGAGGTAGCTGGAATAAGTAGTGTAGCGGTGAAATGCATAGATATTACTTAGAACACCAATTGCGAAGGCAGGTTACCATAATTTAACTGACGCTGAGGGACGAAAGCGTGGGGAGCGAACAGGATTAGATACCCTGGTAGTCCACGCCGTAAACGATGCTAACTCGTTTTTGGGGCGCAAGCTTCAGAGACCAAGCGAAAGTGATAAGTTAGCCACCTGGGGAGTACGTTCGCAAGAATGAAACTCAAAGGAATTGACGGGGGCCCGCACAAGCGGTGGATTATGTGGTTTAATTCGATGATACGCGAGGAACCTTACCAAGACTTAAATGGGAAATGACCGGTTTAGAAATAGACCTTTCGCAAGACATTTTTCAAGGTGCTGCATGGTTGTCGTCAGCTCGTGCCGTGAGGTGTTAGGTTAAGTCCTGCAACGAGCGCAACCCCTGTCACTAGTTGCTAACATTCAGTTGAGGACTCTAGTGAGACTGCCTACGCAAGTAGAGAGGAAGGTGGGGATGACGTCAAATCATCACGGCCCTTACGTCTTGGGCCACACACGTAATACAATGGCCGGTACAGAGGGCAGCTACACAGCGATGTGATGCAAATCTCGAAAGCCGGTCTCAGTTCGGATTGGAGTCTGCAACTCGACTCTATGAAGCTGGAATCGCTAGTAATCGCGCATCAGCCATGGCGCGGTGAATACGTTCCCGGGCCTTGTACACACCGCCCGTCAAGCCATGGAAGTCTGGGGTACCTGAAGTCGGTGACCGTAAAAGGAGCTGCCTAGGGTAAAACAGGTAACTAGGGCTAAGTCGTAACAAGGTAGCCGTACCGGAAGGTGCGGCTGGAACATCTCATTTTTGAGACTCTTCGTTAGGAGAGTATAAACAAACAACACGATACGCAAGTATCAGAGCACTTGCTCAAAGTTAGCTTCAGTTTTTTCTTATTTGGACGGTTGATTATTTAAAAATATACCCACTAGGATTAGTAATCAGGGAAAGAGAGACCAGAGATGGGTAGATAATAGATGAGAGACATAAAGTCTAATATCTAAAGTCTAAAAATCTCAAATCTAAATGAAGTCTCGTAGCTCAGCTGGTTAGAGCGCTACACTGATAATGTAGAGGTCGGCAGTTCGAGCCTGCCCGAGACTACTAATAATAAGACGGGAAGGTAAAAGAAGCAAGATAAAAGACGATTTATTAGTCTTTACTCTTTATTCTTTACTCTTCAAAGTCTCATACTAGCGGGGAATTAGCTCAGTTGGCTAGAGCGCCTGCCTTGCACGCAGGAGGTCAAGGGTTCGACTCCCTTATTCTCCACAAGTTATAGGAATATAACGGGAATAGTTACAGAAATGTAACGAAAAGCTTCAAAAAAGAAGCAAGCATAGAAGATAATTACATTACAGATTTAAGAATTATGCCAGGAGGCAGAGCGGACTAAGTAATTAGTAAGTTTGATAGGATCGATACCTATATTATTCACATATTATGACTTTGATTTAAAAGTTACGGAAAGAGCCAAAAACAATTTCTGTTCATCAGGGAAGTAATAAGATACAAGATCATTGACATTAACGATAAGAACATCACAAAGAGAAAACCGAGCACTTTCGAGTGCCGAGTTTAAATAAAACTAGTCTAACAGCAATGTTAGACAACAAAACTGAACTAATATATTATTAGGAAAGAAATCGTTAAGGGCGTATGGCGGATGCCTAGGCTTTCAGAGGCGACGAAGGACGTGGTAAGCTGCGAAAAGCTGCGGGGATCGGCACACACGAATTGATCCGCAGATGTCCGAATGGGGCAACCCGGCTGGTTGAAGACCAGTCACTCTAATTTATTAGAGAGCAAACCCGGAGAACTGAAACATCTAAGTACCCGGAGGAAAAGAAATCGAAGAGATTCCGTAAGTAGTGGCGAGCGAACGCGGATTAGCCCAAAAGTCTTTATATGTTTAGAAGAATGTTCTGGAAAGAACAGCCATAGACGGTGATAGCCCGGTATTTAAAAGGCATACATAGATGATAAATGAGTAGGGCGGGACACGTGAAATCCTGTCTGAATATGGGGGGACCATCCTCCAAGGCTAAATACTCCTGAAAGACCGATAGTGAACAAGTACTGTGAAGGAAAGGTGAAAAGCACTTCGAATAGAAGGGTGAAAGAGAACCTGAAACCGTACGCCTACAAGCGGTCGGAGCCCACAAGTTGGGTGACGGCGTGCCTTTTGCATAATGAGCCTACGAGTTAATTTTACTAGCGAGCTTAAGTACTTCAGGTACGGAGGCGGAGCGAAAGCGAGTCTGAATAGGGCGCTTAGTTAGTAGTATTAGACGCGAAACCTTGTGATCTACCCATGGGCAGGTTGAAGCTTTGGTAACACAAAGTGGAGGACCGAACCGGTTGACGTTGAAAAGTCTTCGGATGACTTGTGGGTAGGGGTGAAAGGCCAATCAAACTGGGAGATAGCTCGTACTCCCCGAAATGCATTTAGGTGCAGCGTTGCGACAAGTTTATTAGAGGTAGAGCTACTGATTGGATGCGGGGGAGTCAAATCCTACCAATTCCTGACAAACTCCGAATGCTAATAAATGTTTCGCAGCAGTGAGGGCATGGGTGCTAAGGTCCATGTCCGAGAGGGAAAGAACCCGGACCAACAGCTAAGGTCCCCAAATCTATACTAAGTTGAAATAACGCGGTTGAACTGCATTGACAGCTAGGATGTTGGCTTGGAAGCAGCCATTCATTTAAAGAGTGCGTAACAGCTCACTAGTCGAGCGGTTCGGCATGGATAATAATCGGGCATAAGTATAGTACCGAAGCTATGGATTTATAATTTTTGAATTATATCTGGTAGGGGAGCATTCTGTTTGCGCCGAAGCAGTGTCGTGAGATGTTGTGGAGCGGACAGAAAAGAAAATGTAGGCATAAGTAACGATAAAGGGGGCGAGAAACCCCCTCACCGAAAGACTAAGGTTTCCTCAGCCATGCTAATCAGCTGAGGGTTAGTCGGGACCTAACGCGAACCCGAAAGGGGAAGTGGATGGATAATGGGTTAATATTCCCATACTTGCTCACACTAAAAAGGGGACGGAGTGCCGTACTTACTGGAGACTGACGGAATAGTCAAGACCTAGCCTTCGGGCGAAGTTGTTGTAGGGAAAGTGCTTCCAAGAAAAGCCGAAGTGAAGCAACTCGTACCAAAACCGACACAGGTAGTCGAGGAGAGAATCCTAAGGTGCTAGAGTGAATCATGGTTAAGGAACTAGGCAAAATAGTCTCGTAACTTCGGAAGAAGGGACGCCAGCAGCAATGCTGGCCTCAGTAAAGAGGCCCAGGCGACTGTTTATCAAAAACACAGGACTCTGCTAAATCGAAAGATGCTGTATAGGGTCTGACACCTGCCCGGTGCTGGAAGGTTAAGGAAGGTTGTTAGCAGCAATGCGAAGCAATTAACTGAAGCCCCAGTAAACGGCGGCCGTAACTATAACGGTCCTAAGGTAGCGAAATTCCTTGTCGGGTAAGTTCCGACCTGCACGAATGGTGTAACGATCTGGGCACTGTCTCAACCATGAGCTCTGTGAAATTGTAGTCTCGGTGAAGATGCCGAGTACCCGCAATGGGACGAAAAGACCCTGTGAACCTTTACTATAACTTCGTATTGACTTTGAATAAACAATGTGTAGGATAGGTGGGAGACTTTGAAGCTGGCACGCTAGTGTCGGTGGAGTCAACGTTGAAATACCACCCTTTGTTTATTTGGAGCCTAACTTCCTAACGGAAGGACATTGCGTGGTGGGTAGTTTGACTGGGGTGGTCGCCTCCAAAAGAGTAACGGAGGCTTTCAAAGGTACCCTCAGCACGCTTGGTAACCGTGCGTAGAGTGTAATGGCATAAGGGTGCTTGACTGTGAGACCTACAAGTCGATCAGGTGCGAAAGCAGGACATAGTGATCCGGTGGTTCCGTATGGAAGGGCCATCGCTCATAGGATAAAAGGTACTCCGGGGATAACAGGCTAGTCTCCCCCAAGAGCTCATATCGACGGGGAGGTTCGGCACCTCGATGTCGGCTCGTCACATCCTGGGGCTGGAGAAGGTCCCAAGGGTTGGGCTGTTCGCCCATTAAAGTGGCACGCGAGCTGGGTTCAGAACGTCGTGAGACAGTTCGGTCTCTATCTATTGCGGGCGTTAGATGTTTGAGAGGGCTTGAATCTAGTACGAGAGGACCGATTTGAACAAACCTCTGGTGTATCAGTTGTTCCGCCAGGAGCACCGCTGAGTAGCTACGTTTGGAAAGGATAAGCACTGAAAGCATATAAGTGCGAAACCTGCCTCAAGATGAGACATCTTTTAAGGGTCGTTGGAGATGACAACGTTGATAGGCTATAGGTGTAAAGGCAGTAATGTCATAGCCGAGTAGTACTAATTACCCGTAGATTTATTGCCTAATTAAGGTACTTGGAAGTGCAACAAGGTTTGCTCTTTGTGAACGTTTTTATCGATTTTTTAGTTAGACTGAAAGAACCAAGATTAAAGAAGCAAGACTGTAATGTCTTTTATCTTTCTTCTATCATCTTTTATCTACTAATAACATATACTGTACATCCTTTTGTACAAAACAACCTTTAGGGTGGTTTTAGCAGAGGGGCTCACCTGTTCCCATTCCGAACACAGAAGTTAAGCCCTCTAGCGCCGATGGTACTGCTAACGCGGGAGAGTAGGTCGCCGCCAGTTTTTTTAAAGCTCATCAATTTATTTTGATGGGCTTTTTTTATGACTTAAACTCATGGAAAAAGTGAAATGAAAGTAGGATGAGCCGTTGTAATCTTAAATTTTTTTATTTTGGCATTGAAAGATTCGGATCAGTATCAAACTTAGGGACTAAGCAAAAATTTTGGATAATCTGAAAAGGAAAAATGATTTGTCTTTTACCCCTCGAAGTTGTAATCTGAAGTTTTTTATTTTCGCATTAAAAGATTCTGCCGACGCATTGGTGCTTCTTTGGTCAAAATAATTGAGAATGTCATTGTAATGATTCATAATGGTCTTCATGAGTACTAAAAATGATTTAAACCCACATTCCTCTACTTCTTTGAACCAATGTGCTAATTTTAGGATTGCTACAGACTTTTGCATATTTTGATTGTAAATTTTCCTCAGCCCGATAAATTATATGCTTCTTCTAAATCAGGATAGTGAGATAACAGTATTTGCGCTCTTTCATTTCGTGTTGATGTCCACTTTTCCCTGATCTTGTAGAGTAAATATCGGCTTCTTGCCAAGAGTTGCTTTCTGGTATCACCATTTTCAAAAATTTCAATTTCAGGAGTTGTATCGGCTGATTTTTTTTAAAGACTCGGCAAAATCCTGTGTTATGAAAGTTCTTTTGGCGATGAGATTCCAATCTCTTAGAATAAAGTTTGCGAATTTTACATCCGTCCATCTTCGGCGTTTATTATTCAGTTTTACGGACTTCCTATGCAAGTGGAAAATTATCCACCGTTATTTCAGGTAGAAAACTTTTTGATTGCAAAGCAATAGAAGAAAACTCTTCAGGAATCTTGTTTTTTTTCTTCAAAATAAAGATGCAATACCTTCTTTATATTATAAAGCCGCAATATCCATGCGTAGTTTCTAGCTTAAAACTCCATCGTTATGTTCTATTATAAAAACTTTTCAAATACCATTCTTTTTGATGGTATTTTAATTTGTTTATAGAGAAAAGTGGTCCATAATTTATTTATGTCTCCAGCACAAATGTGCTTTTTATCCCCTCTCCGGGCTTACACAACTTGTATATACTTTCGGTCGGGGTATCCGTTCCAATTCCTTTCGTGTTAGCTTATCCGATGCTTGCTGCTGTATTTCCAGTTCGATCCCTACCGCAAGAAGTTCCCGGGCTATGCCTTTGCTGCTTAAAAAATTATGTTTTAAGATAAAGTGGATAACTCCATTGAGTTCGTATTTCACTATTAATTAATAAGTTGCATTATTAGTTATTCACATTTTCGAATTAGGTCCGAAATAAGTTGCAAGATATAGATAGTAAGCCTACATTTGCACCACTCTAAAAAACAGAGTAGCGAAGTAGACAGGACAGGTAATATATAGAAAGAATAAGAGGATTAGCTTTCTTTTATTTAATTTAAAAAAAGCTTGTGAATTAACAAAAACTTCTTATCTTTGCAATCCCAAATCGAAAGAGTGGGGAGCGAAGTAGAAGCGGATTGAATGAGGATGAGAGGATTTTAATGGTTACTTAAAAAACTTTTAAATTTCTTCGATAAACATTTGGTCATTAATAAAAAACTTTATACTTTTGCACTCGCAATTCGGAACCAACGACAGAAAGAGTTTCCGGATATACGCGAAAAGAACAATAGATCATTGACATACAAATAACAACCAAAAAAGTAAGGAAAAACTAAAGCGATAATAACTTTGAGTGAGTCAGACAAACATACAATGGAGAGTTTGATCCTGGCTCAGGATGAACGCTAGCGGGAGGCCTAACACATGCAAGCCGAGCGGTATTTCTTCTTCGGGAGAGAGAGAGCGGCGTACGGGTGCGTAACACGTGTGCAACCTACCTTTATCAGGGGAATAGCCTTTCGAAAGGAAGATTAATACTCCATAATATATGAACAGGCATCTGCTTATATTGAAAACTCCGGTGGATAGAGATGGGCACGCGCAAGATTAGATAGTTGGTGAGGTAACGGCTCACCAAGTCGATGATCTTTAGGGGTCCTGAGAGGGAGATCCCCCACACTGGTACTGAGACACGGACCAGACTCCTACGGGAGGCAGCAGTGAGGAATATTGGACAATGGGTGAGAGCCTGATCCAGCCATCCCGCGTGAAGGATGACGGTCCTACGGATTGTAAACTTCTTTTGTATAGGGATAAACCTTTCCACGTGTGGAAAGCTGAAGGTACTATACGAATAAGCACCGGCTAACTCCGTGCCAGCAGCCGCGGTAATACGGAGGGTGCAAGCGTTATCCGGATTTATTGGGTTTAAAGGGTCCGCAGGCGGACCGATAAGTCAGTGGTGAAATCTCATAGCTTAACTATGAAACTGCCGTTGATACTGTCGGTCTTGAGTAAATTAGAGGTAGCTGGAATAAGTAGTGTAGCGGTGAAATGCATAGATATTACTTAGAACACCAATTGCGAAGGCAGGTTACCATAATTTAACTGACGCTGAGGGACGAAAGCGTGGGGAGCGAACAGGATTAGATACCCTGGTAGTCCACGCCGTAAACGATGCTAACTCGTTTTTGGGGCGCAAGCTTCAGAGACCAAGCGAAAGTGATAAGTTAGCCACCTGGGGAGTACGTTCGCAAGAATGAAACTCAAAGGAATTGACGGGGGCCCGCACAAGCGGTGGATTATGTGGTTTAATTCGATGATACGCGAGGAACCTTACCAAGACTTAAATGGGAAATGACCGGTTTAGAAATAGACCTTTCGCAAGACATTTTTCAAGGTGCTGCATGGTTGTCGTCAGCTCGTGCCGTGAGGTGTTAGGTTAAGTCCTGCAACGAGCGCAACCCCTGTCACTAGTTGCTAACATTCAGTTGAGGACTCTAGTGAGACTGCCTACGCAAGTAGAGAGGAAGGTGGGGATGACGTCAAATCATCACGGCCCTTACGTCTTGGGCCACACACGTAATACAATGGCCGGTACAGAGGGCAGCTACACAGCGATGTGATGCAAATCTCGAAAGCCGGTCTCAGTTCGGATTGGAGTCTGCAACTCGACTCTATGAAGCTGGAATCGCTAGTAATCGCGCATCAGCCATGGCGCGGTGAATACGTTCCCGGGCCTTGTACACACCGCCCGTCAAGCCATGGAAGTCTGGGGTACCTGAAGTCGGTGACCGTAAAAGGAGCTGCCTAGGGTAAAACAGGTAACTAGGGCTAAGTCGTAACAAGGTAGCCGTACCGGAAGGTGCGGCTGGAACATCTCATTTTTGAGACTCTTCGTTAGGAGAGTATAAACAAACAACACGATACGCAAGTATCAGAGCACTTGCTCAAAGTTAGCTTCAGTTTTTTCTTATTTGGACGGTTGATTATTTAAAAATATACCCACTAGGATTAGTAATCAGGGAAAGAGAGACCAGAGATGGGTAGATAATAGATGAGAGACATAAAGTCTAATATCTAAAGTCTAAAAATCTCAAATCTAAATGAAGTCTCGTAGCTCAGCTGGTTAGAGCGCTACACTGATAATGTAGAGGTCGGCAGTTCGAGCCTGCCCGAGACTACTAATAATAAGACGGGAAGGTAAAAGAAGCAAGATAAAAGACGATTTATTAGTCTTTACTCTTTATTCTTTACTCTTCAAAGTCTCATACTAGCGGGGAATTAGCTCAGTTGGCTAGAGCGCCTGCCTTGCACGCAGGAGGTCAAGGGTTCGACTCCCTTATTCTCCACAAGTTATAGGAATATAACGGGAATAGTTACAGAAATGTAACGAAAAGCTTCAAAAAAGAAGCAAGCATAGAAGATAATTACATTACAGATTTAAGAATTATGCCAGGAGGCAGAGCGGACTAAGTAATTAGTAAGTTTGATAGGATCGATACCTATATTATTCACATATTATGACTTTGATTTAAAAGTTACGGAAAGAGCCAAAAACAATTTCTGTTCATCAGGGAAGTAATAAGATACAAGATCATTGACATTAACGATAAGAACATCACAAAGAGAAAACCGAGCACTTTCGAGTGCCGAGTTTAAATAAAACTAGTCTAACAGCAATGTTAGACAACAAAACTGAACTAATATATTATTAGGAAAGAAATCGTTAAGGGCGTATGGCGGATGCCTAGGCTTTCAGAGGCGACGAAGGACGTGGTAAGCTGCGAAAAGCTGCGGGGATCGGCACACACGAATTGATCCGCAGATGTCCGAATGGGGCAACCCGGCTGGTTGAAGACCAGTCACTCTAATTTATTAGAGAGCAAACCCGGAGAACTGAAACATCTAAGTACCCGGAGGAAAAGAAATCGAAGAGATTCCGTAAGTAGTGGCGAGCGAACGCGGATTAGCCCAAAAGTCTTTATATGTTTAGAAGAATGTTCTGGAAAGAACAGCCATAGACGGTGATAGCCCGGTATTTAAAAGGCATACATAGATGATAAATGAGTAGGGCGGGACACGTGAAATCCTGTCTGAATATGGGGGGACCATCCTCCAAGGCTAAATACTCCTGAAAGACCGATAGTGAACAAGTACTGTGAAGGAAAGGTGAAAAGCACTTCGAATAGAAGGGTGAAAGAGAACCTGAAACCGTACGCCTACAAGCGGTCGGAGCCCACAAGTTGGGTGACGGCGTGCCTTTTGCATAATGAGCCTACGAGTTAATTTTACTAGCGAGCTTAAGTACTTCAGGTACGGAGGCGGAGCGAAAGCGAGTCTGAATAGGGCGCTTAGTTAGTAGTATTAGACGCGAAACCTTGTGATCTACCCATGGGCAGGTTGAAGCTTTGGTAACACAAAGTGGAGGACCGAACCGGTTGACGTTGAAAAGTCTTCGGATGACTTGTGGGTAGGGGTGAAAGGCCAATCAAACTGGGAGATAGCTCGTACTCCCCGAAATGCATTTAGGTGCAGCGTTGCGACAAGTTTATTAGAGGTAGAGCTACTGATTGGATGCGGGGGAGTCAAATCCTACCAATTCCTGACAAACTCCGAATGCTAATAAATGTTTCGCAGCAGTGAGGGCATGGGTGCTAAGGTCCATGTCCGAGAGGGAAAGAACCCGGACCAACAGCTAAGGTCCCCAAATCTATACTAAGTTGAAATAACGCGGTTGAACTGCATTGACAGCTAGGATGTTGGCTTGGAAGCAGCCATTCATTTAAAGAGTGCGTAACAGCTCACTAGTCGAGCGGTTCGGCATGGATAATAATCGGGCATAAGTATAGTACCGAAGCTATGGATTTATAATTTTTGAATTATATCTGGTAGGGGAGCATTCTGTTTGCGCCGAAGCAGTGTCGTGAGATGTTGTGGAGCGGACAGAAAAGAAAATGTAGGCATAAGTAACGATAAAGGGGGCGAGAAACCCCCTCACCGAAAGACTAAGGTTTCCTCAGCCATGCTAATCAGCTGAGGGTTAGTCGGGACCTAACGCGAACCCGAAAGGGGAAGTGGATGGATAATGGGTTAATATTCCCATACTTGCTCACACTAAAAAGGGGACGGAGTGCCGTACTTACTGGAGACTGACGGAATAGTCAAGACCTAGCCTTCGGGCGAAGTTGTTGTAGGGAAAGTGCTTCCAAGAAAAGCCGAAGTGAAGCAACTCGTACCAAAACCGACACAGGTAGTCGAGGAGAGAATCCTAAGGTGCTAGAGTGAATCATGGTTAAGGAACTAGGCAAAATAGTCTCGTAACTTCGGAAGAAGGGACGCCAGCAGCAATGCTGGCCTCAGTAAAGAGGCCCAGGCGACTGTTTATCAAAAACACAGGACTCTGCTAAATCGAAAGATGCTGTATAGGGTCTGACACCTGCCCGGTGCTGGAAGGTTAAGGAAGGTTGTTAGCAGCAATGCGAAGCAATTAACTGAAGCCCCAGTAAACGGCGGCCGTAACTATAACGGTCCTAAGGTAGCGAAATTCCTTGTCGGGTAAGTTCCGACCTGCACGAATGGTGTAACGATCTGGGCACTGTCTCAACCATGAGCTCTGTGAAATTGTAGTCTCGGTGAAGATGCCGAGTACCCGCAATGGGACGAAAAGACCCTGTGAACCTTTACTATAACTTCGTATTGACTTTGAATAAACAATGTGTAGGATAGGTGGGAGACTTTGAAGCTGGCACGCTAGTGTCGGTGGAGTCAACGTTGAAATACCACCCTTTGTTTATTTGGAGCCTAACTTCCTAACGGAAGGACATTGCGTGGTGGGTAGTTTGACTGGGGTGGTCGCCTCCAAAAGAGTAACGGAGGCTTTCAAAGGTACCCTCAGCACGCTTGGTAACCGTGCGTAGAGTGTAATGGCATAAGGGTGCTTGACTGTGAGACCTACAAGTCGATCAGGTGCGAAAGCAGGACATAGTGATCCGGTGGTTCCGTATGGAAGGGCCATCGCTCATAGGATAAAAGGTACTCCGGGGATAACAGGCTAGTCTCCCCCAAGAGCTCATATCGACGGGGAGGTTCGGCACCTCGATGTCGGCTCGTCACATCCTGGGGCTGGAGAAGGTCCCAAGGGTTGGGCTGTTCGCCCATTAAAGTGGCACGCGAGCTGGGTTCAGAACGTCGTGAGACAGTTCGGTCTCTATCTATTGCGGGCGTTAGATGTTTGAGAGGGCTTGAATCTAGTACGAGAGGACCGATTTGAACAAACCTCTGGTGTATCAGTTGTTCCGCCAGGAGCACCGCTGAGTAGCTACGTTTGGAAAGGATAAGCACTGAAAGCATATAAGTGCGAAACCTGCCTCAAGATGAGACATCTTTTAAGGGTCGTTGGAGATGACAACGTTGATAGGCTATAGGTGTAAAGGCAGTAATGTCATAGCCGAGTAGTACTAATTACCCGTAGATTTATTGCCTAATTAAGGTACTTGGAAGTGCAACAAGGTTTGCTCTTTGTGAACGTTTTTATCGATTTTTTAGTTAGACTGAAAGAACCAAGATTAAAGAAGCAAGACTGTAATGTCTTTTATCTTTCTTCTATCATCTTTTATCTACTAATAACATATACTGTACATCCTTTTGTACAAAACAACCTTTAGGGTGGTTTTAGCAGAGGGGCTCACCTGTTCCCATTCCGAACACAGAAGTTAAGCCCTCTAGCGCCGATGGTACTGCTAACGCGGGAGAGTAGGTCGCCGCCAGTTTTTTTAAAGCTCATCAATTTATTTTGATGGGCTTTTTTTGTGACCTAAACGCAGGAGAATGACTGAATTAGTCGCCAGTTTATCCCGTCGTAAAAGTCGAGATCAGTTTTTTATGTTTTTCTTTTGTAAATCGGTGCTGTGGACGATCTGCTATGTAACTGTTCCAAAAGACATGAAATTATAAAACAGTATTTTTAAAATCTATGTTGAAATTATACTTTGTTATTTTATATTTGTCATGATCTAAATTAATTGATGATGAATGAATTAGGGATCAGTATCAAAACTTGGGGACTACGCAAAAATTTTGGATAATCTGAAAAGGAAAAATGATTTGTCTCTTACCCCTCGAAGTTGTAATCTGAAGTTTTTTATTTTCGCATTAAAAGATTCGGCCGACGCATTGGTGCTTCTTTGGTCAAAATAATTGAGAATGTCATTGTAATGATTCATAATGGTCTTCATGAGTACTGAAAATGATTTAAACCCACATTCCTCTACTTCTTTGAACCAATGTGCTAATTTTAGGATTGCTACAGACTTTTGAATATTTTGATTGTAAATTTTCCTCAGCCCGTCTGATAAATTATACGCTTTTTCTAAATCAGGATAGTGAGAGAACAGTATTTGCGCTCTTTCATTTTGTGTTGATGTCCACTTTTCCCTGGTCTTGTAGAGTAGGTATCGGCTTCTTGCCAAGAGTTGCTTTCTGGTATCACCATTTTCAAAAATTTCAATTTCAGGAGTTTTCTTCTTTTCTTTTGCTTCTGTCAAACAGTTGTTTTCCAATTCAATGGCTTGCCACCGATGTTGTATCCTGAGGTCTTGCAATGCTTCTGTGGCGAGCTTCTGAACATGAAAACGGTCGATGACCTGAATGGCATTGGGAAAACATCTTTTGGCAATGAGTTTCATTGAACCTGCCATGTCGAGCGTGATCTCTTTAACTTTCTGTCGGAATTTTCTGCTGATTTTCAGAATCTGTTCAATGACTTTATCGCTTTGAGTACCTTTAATAATGGCTACGATGCTTCCTTTTTTGCCTTTCGCTTTCTTGGAAGTAAGAACGGTGTATAATTCCCCGTCTGAAAGAGCGACTTCATCTAAAGAAAGCTGGTCAGAGAGGTTTTCAGTATATAAGATCCAGTCTTCAGCGTGTTGTTTTTGATCCCAGTCTTTAAAATCGCTGATGCTTTTTTTATATTGTCTTTGAAATTTCTTTCCATTTACGCCATACATTTCTGCTATGGTCTTACAGGGAAGCGCTTTAGTATCGGCTGATTTTTTTTAAGAACTCCGCAAAATCATGTGTCATGCGAGTTCCTTTGGCGATGAGATTCCAGTCTCTTTGAATAATGTTTGCGGATTTTACATCCGTCCATCTTCGGCGTTTGATATGCAGTTTCACGGACTTTCCGCGCAGTGGAAAATCATCTACCATTATTTCCGGCAGAAAACCCTTTGACTGCAAAGTAAGAGAAGAAAACTCCTTTGGAATCGTATTTTTTTCTTCAAAATAAAGATGTAGCACTTTACTTACTTCTTCGAATTTCACAATCTCAAAATGGTCAATTAAAAATTCAGGTAATAAAAATTTGAGGACTTCTGTTTCATTTAGCATCTAACAAAATTATTAAATTTATCTTTTCTCCCCAAGTTTTGGGATTGATCCTGAATTAGCCACTCTTTTGATTACTGATATCAATAACGCGCATAGATTAGAAAGTGATCCTGCAGAAAAAACTGAGCAAACAATTGAAGACCACTTCGCAGAGATAGAAAATTACGTTAATGGGTTTGCTTCCGGTCCTACCTTTAGCGATCATTGCGGACTGGAATCTCAATTTTTTCCGCCTGCCAATTTTTTTTCCGACGAGGAATTAAAATTGATATGCAGAGCGTTTGAAAAAATGATGATGACCTATAATCTAACCATTGATTATTCTGAAAATGTCCCAATTTCCCTTGTTTATGAGATGATAATTAGAACCTTAGAGTCCAAAACTTCAATCACAAATCATGGAATGCTTCATTTTGATTATTGTTCAGGTTACGCGCCAGATTGCCCTTGGAAGGGATTTTGTCCCTGTTTAGAAATTTAGTACAGAAAAATTTGACGATGATTTGAAAAAATGATTTTAAACCTTTAAATATAATTTAGCTGGAAAACGTGGATGATACAACCACCTTGCTTTCAAGTTAAAACAACACGTAATTTCCGCAAACGTCGGAAGTGAGCAATAAACGGAAACATAGGAATTGCAGTTAAATCATTTCTTATATAGAGCAGGACAATAGCAGTTCTTTTTACGAAAAATCTGCACTGCTGCTTTTGCGCCTAAATTACCACTGGCTTACATAGAAACTTACTTCTTAAATTTAGGGGAATCAATGATGAACCTTTAGAAACAATATTTTGAAATTCAGAGTTTTTCAATATTGATTAAGGAGTAAATAAAAAGTTACCGGCTTCCGACATGCAGAATGCTTATTGTTTTGTGAGGAAAACCAACATAAAACCTTCGCTTAAATATATTTTCATTAATATTAACTGATTTGTAAATGGATAAAATAGCTTTTTTGCTCTTTTCAATAAAATTTCCACAGTATTAAACTTTCATAAAGTCATTATAATTAGCCTGAATAATTACTAACTTTGAGTGATACATTTTTTGTATGTTCAATCCAAACTCCATATCGGCTAACGCAAAATCATTTTTTTCTGAAATAGGAGATATGACTTTATTTGCGGGACGCTTTTTCAAGGAAGTTTTCAAACCACCATTTGAATTTAAGGAGTTTATTCGGCAGTGCTATAATATGGGAAACCGGTCCTTATTACTGGTCGGAGTTACAGGTTTTATTTTGGGACTGGTATTTACGTTGCAATCGCGACCGACTTTGATACAGTTCGGCGCGCAGTCCTGGATGCCGGATATGGTCAGTATTTCGATCGTACGGGAGATAGGACCAGTAATAATTGCCCTGATCTGCGCCGGTCGAATCGGATCGGGAATTGGGGCCGAACTTGGTTCTATGAGAGTTACCGAGCAGATTGACGCTATGGAAGTTTCCGGCACCAACCCTTTTAAATATTTAGTCGTTACGCGAATCGTGGCTACGACTTTTATGATGCCTCTTTTGGTCATTATGGGAGATGCCGTTTCGCTACTGGGTTCTGCCATTATTGAAAATATGAAAGGAGATGTGTCTTATATTTTATATTTCAGCAAAGTTTTCAGTGCACTTAGTTTTAGCGATATTATTCCGGCGACAGTAAAAACATATTTTTTTGGTTTTGCTATTGGTTTGGTAGGTTGTTACAAAGGATACAACTGCTCCAATGGCACTGTAGGCGTAGGAGATGCATCTAATTCTGCTGTCGTTTACACATCGATGCTTTTGTTTATAATTGATTTTATTGCTGTATTTGTAACCGATATTTTTTTTGATGTCTAAATGAATACCGAAAAAAACATAAAAGTCGTCTTAGAGTTGAGAGACCTTCGTAAAAGTTTTGGTGACAATCATGTACTTAATGGTTTCAACCTGAAACTGTATGAAGGAGAAAATTTAGTGGTCATGGGTAAATCAGGAGCGGGTAAATCGGTTATGATTAAATGTCTGGTAGGTTTGATGCAGCCCGATAGTGGCAGTATAACTATTGATGATCGTGACATTACCGCAATGGGACATGACGAATTAGATGTGCTGCGTACTGAGATCGGTTTTCTTTTTCAAGGAAGTGCATTGTATGATTCGATGACTGTTCGCGAAAATCTTGAGTTTCCCTTACGACGTCATATAGATAAAATTAAAAATTTTCAGGGAACCGAGATATTGGTTAGAGAAGCTTTGGGAAATGTCGGTTTAGAAAACGCTATCGATTTGATGCCTTCCGAACTTTCAGGTGGGATGCAGCGCAGAGTCGCATTGGCGCGGGCCTTAATTCTGAAACCGAAAATTATTATGTATGATGAACCTACAACGGGTTTGGATCCGATTACCGCAAAGGAAATCATCCAACTGATGCGAACGGTTCAGGACAAATACCGTACTTCGTCGCTCATCATCACTCATGATGTAGATTGTGCAAGGGTGATCGCCAACCGAATGATTTTGCTGATCGATGGCATTGATTATATTGAAGGAACTTTTGAGGAACTTTCGACTTCTAAAGACGAAAAAGTGCGGGCATTCTTTAAAAACTAAAATTATGGGAAAATCTGGTGAGAAAGTAAAAGTAGGGATTTTTGTTGTCGTCGGAACGGTACTTCTTATTGCAGCCCTATATTTCATTGGTCAGCAACAGCAGATGTTTAGCAGAACGATTAAACTTTATGCTGTTTTTAATAATGTAAATGGTTTACAAGCGGGAAATTATGTTCGTTATTCTGGTGTCAATGTAGGCACGGTGAGCGATATCGATATGGTTGAAAATGGAAAAATAAGAGTTGAAATGTCAATCGCCGCTGAAACGGGACGCTTTATAAAAAAAAATGCAGTGGCGTCGGTTGCTTCTGATGGGTTGGTCGGAAGTATGGTGTTGAACATCGTGCCGGGAAAAGAGGAGAGTGCAAAGGCCGTTGTTTCAGGAGACACCATTCAGGTACGTGTTAGGATTGGGACTGATGAGATGCTTGCTACACTGAGTAAAACAAATAAAAATGCCGCATTATTGACGGAAGATTTATTGAAAATTACGCATAAAATTCTCGTAGGGAAAGGAACATTGGGAATTATGCTCAGTGATACTTTGATGGCGAAAAATATACGACAGTCGGTTTTCGAAGTTGAAAAAACAACTGCCGGTACCTCTGCCGCAATTGGCAAAATAAATACCATTATTTCTAAAGTAGATTATGATCAAAGTGCCGCTTCTGTACTTCTAAGTGACAAAGCATCTGCTGCCCAAATTAAATTAGTTTTTGCCAATCTAGAGAAATCCAGCAATAATATCAATGACCTCACCAAAAAAATGGATGATTATTTTGACAAAATGAAAGCCGGGGAAGGAACGTTAAATTACATTACTCAGAATAAGGATTTGGCGAAAGATATCGATTCAACAATGATTAATATAAAACAGGCTTCCGAGAAACTGAACGAAAATATGGAAGCATTAAAACACAACTTCCTCTTCCGTGGTTATTTCAGAAGGCAGGCACAACAGAAAAAGAAAGATAGCCTTAAAATGATCAATATTAAAAAGAATTAAAATAAGATACTATAATTTTAAAACTACTCAAAATTCTCCGCTGAACCAGACGAGCTTATTTGTAATTCCTTCGAAAAAGAAATTTTTAACGAAAAAATCATCCTCATTATTGCAAGAAAAAAATCTGCGTAATCTTCAAAATCCGCGAGAGATATGAGATTCTTTAAAATCTACTCAATATTCCCCAGTGAATTTTTGTGTCACCAAATTTAATGGGGTTTCCAAATTCACTCCCATTTGAGATTTGAAAACTCATTAATCCAATCGGTAGAATAAAATTAAAACCTAGTCCCAAACTGTATAATTTAGGTTTTAGTTCCAAGTTTTTATTGTGCAGTTCTCCGTACTGGCCGAAGACATCAAAGAATGCCTGATTTCCGACTAGGTAGCGGTATTCGGCAGTTCCGAAATAATAGAAATCAGCGTAGAGCGAATTTTCATTAAATCCCCGAAAAGAATTCCAGCCGCCGAATCGCAATAATTCGTTGACCGCAAAATCGTTTTTGGAATTCAGAAGCGCCGTTTCTCCTCTTAAGTTCAAATAATTATTTCCGGAAATATGAAAGTTTCTTTCTCCCGAAAAGAAATAATTGGTTTGGCTGGCATTGATATTTTCGGCCGTATAATTGGTCGCGATATAATCTGCTTCGGCACGGATACGGGTTTTGAACAGAAATAATTCTAAATCGGATGGTTCGGAATAATCATACCACATTCCAATTCCTTTTTTATCGTAATCTCTTCCCTCAACGTAGAGAGAATCTAGAACGGTGGATGTTTCAAAGGTTCCACGCAATCCAATTTTCTGATTATTCCGCAAATGAAGATAGAAAGCCGGCGTTAATTTTACGTTCGCATAAGTAGAATCCTGCCGGAAAATATTGATCTTGAAATTCCCGCCGATATTCGATTTAAACAGATAGGGAATGTCACTTTGCAGGTCAAAAGTCTGGCCTTTGTCCGGATTCCGCTGCCAGAAAACATTCACGGTTTCGAAACCATTAAACATATTTCTGAAGTTCAGATTCAAACTTCCATTGAAAGTAAATTTTTCCGTTTTATCGTTTCCAAAACCGATTACGCCGTCGAACGAGTTGGATTTTTTCTTTTGCAGAAACAGAAAAACCTGAGTAGAATCTTTAGTGAATAAAGTTTGCGGTGGTTTTTGCAATAATAAAAAAGGATGATTTTGCAAAGACTGTCCTAATCTTGCTAAAGTCGGTTCTTGGTAGCTTTTTCCCTGATATTCCTTTTCTAAATTCTTCACAAAACGTTGCGGAACCTGCTCATAACCTTTCAATACAATACCATTAATTTTCCGTTGGTCGCCTTTAACGACAGAAATCTCAACTTGCGGGATTTCCTCTTTCAGCCCTTTAAATTCGGATTTTACGCGGTTAAAAACAAATCCTTCATTTTTATATTTTGCGCTGATTTCCTTTTTTAAAGAATCTAAATTCCTGGTGAAAAATTCAGGTTTATATTTAAAGTTTTTTACAATTTCACCGGAAAGTTTCACCTGTGCTTCGTTGTAGTTTTTTCCTTTATTAAAGTAGATTTGTGTTGAATTACCTTCTTTGTTTACTTTTTTTATTTCGGTAAAATAGTAATTGTTTTGGGTTAAAGAATCCAGGAATTTCACCGCAGAAGCAGAATCTTTTGCCAACGTTTTTTTGTTGGTCTCTAAGTCGATTAACCAATATTCTTTCACCTGCGCTTTAAAAAGAACACAGGAAAAAAGGAGAAAAAAGTGAAATAGAGTTTTCAATAAAATTGTTTCTTTGTTTGAACTCAATTTGTGGGCGTTTATTATACGTTCAGCAACTATTTTTTTATCTTTATCAAATTAACTGTTTGCAATGAAATGGTGTTTAACTTTGCACTGTTCATTAGTTTTATTTATGAAAAAAATTGGTTTATTTTTCGGGAGTTTTAATCCCATTCACATTGGTCATTTGATTTTGGCAAATTATATTATTGAAAATACGGATATGGATGAGCTTTGGTTTGTGGTCAGTCCGCAAAATCCGTTTAAAGATAAAAAATCTTTACTGAAAGATCATAACCGTTTGGATATGGTGCAGCTTGCTGTGAAGAATTATCCGAAAATGCGGGCTTCCAATGTTGAGTTTTCTTTGCCTATTCCGAGTTATACGATCGATACTTTGACTTATTTACACGAGAAATATCCCGATTATTCGTTCTCTTTAATTATGGGCGAGGATAATTTAAACGGTCTTTCAAAATGGAAAAACGCAGAAACTTTAATTAAAAATCATCAGATCATTGTATATCCAAGAGTTTTTGAGGAGTCGAAAAAAGCGCACGAATATTTACAGCACGAAAATGTTTCTTTAATTAAAGCACCCATCATCGAGCTTTCTGCCACCGAAATCCGCAACATGATTAAAGAGGGAAAGAACGTAAGACCGATGTTACCGCCTGAAGTTTTTGAGTATCTGGACGGGAGTAATTTTTATAAATAGGAAATTTTAAACCACAACAGTCACAAAAGTTTTGTATATCAGCCTTTAAAGTGTGGAAAAATATTTCTTAAGGTTAACAAAAAGCAATGTTGAAAAACAGGAGTTCATCTTATCAATATTATAATTCTTAAATTTGCTGCTTCACTTTAACTAAAGTTTTTTAACAAAGATTTCTATGCATTTTATCGAGAATTTTTTTGCAAAATATAGCCAGGAGCAAATCATTAAATGGTTTAAACAGATTTGCGTCGCCGAAGCCATTTCCTGCTTTCTGCTATATTGCGTTGCCATGGTTTGGAAACGGTATGATCAGGAAGGTTTGTGGCCGACGGTTTTTATTATCATCATCGGAAATATCCACGGATTATTTTTTACACTGTATTTATTACTTTTAATTCCGGCCAGAAAAATCTACACCTGGGACGATGAAGATACCGTATTTGCTTTACTGTCGGCGTTTTTCCCTTTCGCTACGATTTGGGTCGATAAAAAACTGGCGCGGCTTGACAGAGAATAAGCTGATTATCAGTAAATTATTAAAAAGAGCAGAGATTTCTGCTCTTTTTTTGTTTTTTAGGGTAACGTTTTGGTCTGTTTGGTTGTCTTCTATTTGTAGTATCTAAAATATCTAAAATTTTTATTGTTGATTATCAGGTATTTAATCATTTAAATTGAAATCATTTACTACTTTGTATTGCATGATACTAAATAAATGACATATCTTTGCATTGTAATACTACTAAAAAAACTATAACTGAATAAAAGAAGGAAGCAAAAACCAATAACCCAAACTGATAACCTGCTCTAAACTAATAACCCCGCTTCCTTTTTTTTCTTTTTTAAATTAAACGCCATGAAAAAACTCATCATCACCGTCTCGCTACTTACCGGATTTGTTGCTTTAGCACAGGGAACTCAAAAAAATGATTCTGTAAAAGTTCAGGAAATCAAAGAAGTCGTAATGACCAAAAAAGTGTTCAAAAAAGAAAGAGACCGTTTTGTATATGATGTAGCGGCTTCGCCAGTTGCTAAAGGAAATACTGCTTTCGGACTGTTAAAAGAGACTCCTTTGGTTTCTTCTACCGACGATAAAACTTTAAAAATTGCCGGAAAATCCAACGCCGTCATTTACATCAACGGAAGAGTTACGCAGATGGATGCAGAATCTTTGGTTCAATTCTTAAAAAATACACCGGCAGAAAATATCCAGAAAATCGAAGTGATTACCATGCCCGGAAGTGAATATAAAGTGGAATCTTCTGACGGAATTATCAATATTGTTTTGAAAAAGAAGGCCAGCAACGGGCTGAACGGAAGTATGAGAATGAATAATCAGCAAAATTATTACAATTCTACAGGCGCCGGTTTAAGCCTGAATTACCGCAAAGACAAATTAGGAATCAGCACCAACATCAACACCAATGAAAATATAGAGGAGCAATATTATATTTTAAAAAACGGAAATAGCAGCGCTTCCAACCAGTCTGAAGGAAGAGTTACCGATCCTAATAAAAATTTAGGAGGTTATCTGAATATTGATTATCAGTTGAATGATAAGAACAGTTTGGCATTAACGTATAATTCACGGGCGAACAGAAGTTATAATTCTACTGTCAATCTTTTTAATACCACGACCGATTCCATTAAAAATGAAACCGATTATACCTGGACGAGAAGTAAAGAAGATGCCCGTTCTTATAACAATTCCGCGAACTTAAATTACGAGTTGAAGACCGATTCTCTGGGAAGTAAACTGAATCTGAATGTTGCAGGTTTATTGTACAAACGATTTCAAAATTCGAATAATTTCACCATCGCTTCTGATCAAAATGGAAATGATGGTGGAAGGCTTCTGAAAATTTATCAGGAACAGCCGCAAGTCATCCATAATTTTTCGGCAACCGCAGATTATGTTCAGAAGTTTAAAAAAGATTTAACTGTTTCTTTCGGTGGAAACTTCAACAAGACAAAAACCGATAATGACACGAAATACGATACTTACAACTATATTACAAATGTTGTAGATCAGCAACCCAATCATTTTCTATATGATGAGAATATTTTTGGCGGTTATCTTACGGTTGAAAAAGTATTTTCCCCAAAATTCTCCGGTAAATTGGGCGCCCGATATGAGCTGACCAACAGTGAAGGCCATTCTGATAATGCGCAGGATGAAAACCTCAGAAACATCAAAAGAGATTATGAGAAGCTCCTGCCGTATCTGAGTATGAATTATGCCATTAATGACAAGAATACTGTTTCCTACGCCTTTTCCAGCAGAATGAGAAGACCCAGTTTTTGGGAACTCAATCCGGTGCGGAATATTTTAACCGAATTTAATTATACCCAAAACAATCCTTTTGTAAAAGCATCTTCGGTGTATAATCAGGAATTGACCTATATGTATAAAAGTTCTTATTTTCTGATATTAAGTCACAGTTTAACCAAGGATCAGATCACCCAAGTTCCTTTGCAAGGTGTGATTGATGGGAAAAATCAGCTGAGATACATCCGTACGAATTTCGGCGACAAACAGCAGTTGAGCGCGATGCTTGGAATGCAGAAAACTTTCTTTAAAGGCTATTTAACATCGAATTTTAATATCGGTCTACAACGAAATATGAACAATGGAAGTTTGAATCAGGATCCCCTGACAGGCGATATTTTTCCAACCTACGAAAATCATATTGCGTCGAACAGTTTATTGATTCAAACCAATAATAATATCCGTCTCGACAAAAACAAGACCTGGTTTTTAGGCGTGAATTATTTCTATGTGGACCGGCAGCAGATTGAATTGGGCCAACTTCACAGTCTGATGAGTCTGGATTTGAATATTAAAAAAATATGGGATCAATGGACTTTCTCACTTGGATTTGATGATGTTTTAAACACGCACAAAATAGTTATTGAATATTACCAGCAAAACGGTAATTACAATTATCTCAATCAGAATCAATACAGAAGAGGCGTTGAACTGGCCATCGTGTATAACTTCGGAAACCAAAAGGTGAAAAAAGTACGGACAATTGATAGCGCAGATAAAGATATTAAGAACAGAACGAGATAATTTAAATTTTTTCATACTTCATATTAAATTGTAAAAAAAATCCACGACGTTATGTTGTGGATTTTTAATTCAACACTTCAAACAAAAAGCCACTCAATAAAGTGGCTTCTGTTTTATAATAAACTGCAAATTGGGTTGCTTATAAATAAATAATGTGGAAGAGATGTTCCATATTCATCCATAATAACTCATATTAATTCTTCGGCAGGAAAACTTCCGCCAGCATGCATCTTGCGCTTCCGCCACCATTGACTTCGATGGTATTTAAATCAGCATAAATGATTTCGCAGTAATTCTCTATTCTTTGAATTTGGTCCGGCGTCAGTGATTTGTAAGCCGTTTCGCTCATCACTAAAAACTGCGTTCCTTCCCCGTTTTGAACCTGTAACATGTTCCCTGCAAACTGGTGAAGCTGCTCCTCAGAAATTTCAATGACTTCTTTTTCGGTTGATTTGATGACTTCCTGCAATTTTTCTCTTTCCAGTTCATTATCGATACAATCCAGGCAGATTACTACAAACTGTTCTGCAACGCACATCATCACATTGGTGTGGTAAATGGGTAATCTTTGATTTCCGACATTTTGAAACGAATGGAAAACGACCGGCGTATAATCAAACTGCTTACAAAAATCACGGAACAATTCTTCATCTAAACGGAGGGAAACAGAACCGTAGGCGATTTTATAGTCATGGTCGAAAATCATACTTCCCGTTCCTTCCAGAAATTTGTCCTCATTTTCGGGAGATGATAAATCGTCGACTTCCTTAATTATAAAACCTTCATTCCGAATGGTGTCCAAAATATCGGCGCGCCTTTCAACTCTCCGGTTGGGCGCAAACATCGGGTACAAAGCCACTCTTCCGTCTTCATGAAAACTCACCCAGTTATTCGGGAAAATAGAATCCGGGGAATGGGGTTCTAAAGTATCTTTCACCGTAATCACCTGAATTCCTTTTTCTCTAAGTTTTGCAACGAAATTATTGAATTCCTGAAGCGCTTTTTCCTGAATATCGGCTTCCTTTTGTTCGACCTGAAAATAATTGTTTTGAGCAGTTTGGGAATTGTAACCGAAAGCGATTGGTTCTACCATCAGAACGGTATTGGCTGTTTGCATGAATTGTATGTTTTAACAGGGTATTCACCCCTTTGTGTCACAAAAATACTTAAATTTATAGACAATAAAAAACCTATGTTAGAAATTGCCTGTTTTGAAGTTACCTCTGCAGAAACCGCCTGCCAGTCGATGGCGGATCGAATTGAATTCTGTGATAATCTGGAGCTCGGCGGAACCACTCCCGACTTTTACGAATTTTTGCATCTCAAAAGAAATTATAAAATGCCCGTTTATGTGATGATCCGTCCGAAAGGTGGGCCTTTCTTTTATTCTGAAGATGAATTTGTTCAGATGAAAAACAGTATAATCACTTTTAAAGAAGGAGGAGCAGACGGTTTTGTGTTTGGGATATTAACTTCAGACAACGAAATTGACGAAGCCAGAAATAAGGAACTTCTCGAGCTTGCCGGAGAAACGCCGTGTACTTTTCACCGTGCTTTCGACCGGACCGCAGATTTGGAAAAGTCCGTTCAGACTTTAATTAAATTAGGTTTCAAAACAGTACTCACTTCCGGTGGAAAACCAACCGCCATGGAAGGAAAAGAAATGCTGAAAACTTTAATTGAAAAATATTCCGATAAAATCGAGATTCTGATTGGCGGCGGCGTACGCTCAAAAAATATTTTGGAATTGAAAAGATTTACCGGTGGAAAAAGTTTTCATTCTTCTGCGATCAGGGATTATGATACCTTCGTTACAGACGATGAAATCAAAACACTGAAACAGTTGAGTTCGTAAAATCACAATCAACTCATTCAGAAAAAGATAAATTATCTTTTGTTTCTTTTGCGGTAAAAACGGTTGCTAAAAAATAATTATTCCCTCACCAAAGGCATCGTAGAACATCTCAACAAACCGCCCATTTTCGAAATCTCACGATATGGAATTTCTTCCACCGTCATTCCCCATTCGTTTCTCAGGTGATTGTTCATTCTCGTAAATGAAGAGTCGGAAACGACAATTTCCGGAGAAATTGAGAAAATATTCGGATTCATTTCGAACATTTCTTTATCGGTCACATGAAAACAGTTTTCTTCACCGAAAATATCCAGAATCAATAGATAATCGCTTTCATCTACAAAACCGTCTTTATAAATAATGCATTTATCGGTCCCGACAGGATTGAAAGTACAGTCTAGATGTAGGATTCCTTTGTAAGGTTCGCGGTCATTTTTCTTTAATTCAAAATCGAGAATTCTCTTTTTAGGAAAATACTCTTTCAGAATATTGATGGCGTATTCGTTGGTCCGGGCGGTTTTAAAGTTCCTGTAATCTTCAGAAAAACAAGTCCCTATGAAAAGAAAATCGTTCCAGACAATCACGTCGCCACCTTCGATGTGAGCCGTTTCGGGAAGATTGATGATGTCTCTCCATTTCACTTCTTCGAAAATTTTACGATAGGCTTCCTGTTCATCCGCACGGTCGGCAATCACATTAGAAATAATCATTTTATCATCAATAACAAAAGCCACGTCACGGGCAAAAACCTGATTGTAATTTTCGATAATTTCCGGACGGAATACCTGAACATCGTATTTTTTTAGTATTTTTTCAAATTCGTTCATCTCGTGTACGACCTCTTTTTCGGTAGGATAAATTCCTTTCTGAATGGTGTCATAAGATTTTGCATCGTAACTTTCCTCTAAAGTAGGAACGGCTCCTAAAGAATTTGGCTGCCCCAGAACAACCGATTTAAGCCTTCCTGTTTCATTTTTTATATTGAGTTTCATACGATATTGCTGATTTGAAATTTAAAGAAGTAATTAGTTTGCTTTGATATTAAAGAATAGATTTCAAATATAATAAAGATTTTTTTGTCCGTCATCATTTATCTGCTATTTTGTCATTGTAAATGATCCTCAAGAAATTGTTAAAAAATCGGGTCGATAAGGTAAATTTATTTAAAAATATTTAAAATATGGTAATTGTTGTTAATGTTTAGTTAAAGTTGAAACAAACCCCTTTTTACGAATACTGATTTAGCACTAAATTTGTTTAGTAAACAATTAAATATAACGTTTTAAATATTTTATGACGATGAGAAACACCTTAAAAAAACTGATTCCGTATGCAGTAGTAGGAGTAATGTCTGGAGCCACGACCTTTGGCGCATTCAATTACTTTAATGTAAAAAACCATGATTCAGATTTTAATTATTTTGCGCCGAAGACAAGTGATGCAAAATACGCCTCTTTTAATATGGCGGGAGTAGGCGATGACTTTGTGAAAGCTGCCAAAATGACAGTTCCCGCTGTAGTGAGTATCAAAAACTTTTCAAACAAAAAGAGCAGAACAAGTGATCAGGATATGTTTGATTTCTTTTTCAACAATCCTTTTGGCGGAAATCCAAGACAACAGCAACAGGCTCCCCCGTCTAACATGCCGACCGGAATGGGTTCGGGAGTAATCATTTCGCCGGACGGTTATATTATTTCTAATAACCATGTGATTGCCGGTGCGACCAAATTAGAAGTCGTGCTTTCTAATAAGAAGTCTTATGTTGCCAATTTGGTAGGTACGGATCCGACCACTGATATCGCCCTTTTAAAAATCGAAGAAAAAGGATTGCCTTACCTTAATTTTGCAAATTCCGATAATGTAGAAGTTGGGCAATGGGTTTTAGCAGTCGGAAATCCGATGGGTTTAAATTCTACGGTAACCGCAGGGATTATTTCTGCAAAAGGCCGAAGTATCGATTTGCTCAGCCAGCAGTCTAAATCTCCGATCGAAAGTTTTATTCAGACCGACGCGGCCATTAATCCTGGAAATTCCGGTGGAGCGCTGGTTAATCCGAATGGTGAGTTGATCGGGATTAATTCTGCGATCTCTTCCAAAACCGGTTATTATGAAGGATATGGTTTTGCGGTTCCATCGAATTTAGCGAGAAAGGTAGTTGAAGATATCAAACAGTTTGGATTGGTTCAGAGAGGATTTTTGGGCGTTGTGCCTTTGGATCTTTCCGATGAAAGAACTGTTGCCGCCTACAATCAGCAGAAAAAAAGCAATCTGAAAAGTGGTGACGGTGTTTATTTAATTGAAGTTGCTGATAAAGGAGGAGCTGAAGATGCCGGTTTAAGAACCGGTGATATCATTAAAAAGGTAGATAACACGGCGGTTTCCAGTTATTATGACCTGTCCTTTGCGGTAGGAAGTAAGAGACCCGGCGATAAAGTAGCTGTTACTTATTTGCGGAACGGAAAACAAAACACCGTAAATGTGACTTTGAAAGACCAAACAGGAGGAACTTCACTGAGAAGCAAAGCGGATTTAAGCGTTACCGAGAAAATCGGATCTGAGTTCGAACCATTAAGTGAAAAGTTCAAAACCGATTATGGTTTAACCAGTGGCGTTGTTGCCAAAAACGTACAGGATGGCAATGAAATGTCGAAAATCGGAATCGTAGATAATTACATCGTCATCGAAGTGAACGGTAAACCCGTGAATTCCCAAAAAGACATTGAGAAAATTTTGCAGGGTTACAGCGGAAACGTACAGGTAAAATATGTTGACGAAATGGGCAGAATTACGACAAGAGGATTTAAAATGCCTTAACTGGATTGATTAATATTTAAAAAAAACGCAACTTTTTAAAGGTTGCGTTTTTTTTATTTGTTTAGTTTCCGCTGCCGTCTTTTTTTTCTTTCATAAATTACTTCTGTAATCTTGCCGCCCATCCAGGCAAAAGGAAAGAAGGTAAGGAAGATTAAAATTTTATAAAAGGTTGGATGGTACGGGAAAATAATGATATCCAGCATAGCCATAAACAGCAAGATAAAACCTATCAAAATGGCATAAGCCACTTTTGCGTATTTTACAATAATTGCAGTAACAACACCTCCTACGGTCGCCGCAATGCCTGAAGAAATTAATAAGGCTACAAAAAAATAAGGTTTGTGCTCCATTGATTTCAACAGCGTTTCCCATCTTTGAAAAGGGGCATATTCATCATAGGTAATCCACGATGAGTTCAGCCTTATTCCCAGTGAAATAAGAATTGCTGCCACAGCCAGGCCTGTGAGAACTGCAAATGTATTTCTTAGAAAGTTCATTTAAAATTGATGTGCGATCATAGAGATTTCGATGTCTACATTTCTCGGTAAACAGGATACCTGAACTGTTTCTCTTGCCGGGTAACTTTCCGCATTAAGGTAAGAGGCATAGATGTCATTCATCACTGCGAAATCATCCATGTTTTTCAGGAAAATAGTTGCTTTCACCACGTTATCGAAGGTGAGTCCTGCTTCTGTAAGAATCGCTTCTAAATTTTTCATCACCTGATGAGTCGCTTTGTCTATGTCTTCTTCTATTTTGCCAGTTTCTGAATTAAAGGGAATCTGCCCGGAAATATAAAGGATTCCGTTCACCAAATTCGCTTGTGCATAAGATCCAATAGCAGCTGGAGCTTTCGAAGTAGAGATGATCTTTTTCATAAGTAGGTAGTTTTTTTTAAGGTCATATGGAATCGCCTCTCTCTATTTGTGTTTGTTTACAGTATTTGATAATGGCAATTTCATAGGATTGATTTTTGGCAAATATAAAACTAAAGTTTAATTCTTTAAAATTTAAAATGGCGCGTTGGGTTGGGTGAAACTTCGGTCCTTATATTTCACTGCATCACGCAGAATGTTGGCTTTAATTCCGATAAAGAAATCATACACTTTGTACTGTCCATAAGGAATCCAGTTAAAGTTGATGGTAAAACTTCTTTGGTCACGTGAGAATCCTAACTGCGTGGTCGCGATTTCTTTGGTGACAATATCGTAATATAAGTTTCCTGTGATATTCCAAAAAGGCGTTAATTTAATGCTGCCATCCAGCCCTAATGACGCTACATTATTTCCGAATCGGGTTAAGCTTCGGGTGTAACCATACTGTGCATTTATATTTAAAGTCCAGGGTTGCTTAAACCTCGCGTAATGATCTTCATCGAAATAATAATCTTCATTCCGTATTTCTCCTTTAGTTTTATACTTCTTCGCAAGGTCTTCTTTTTCACCAAAGATGGCTTCACTCAATGGATAAGAAAGCTGTGCATTGAAACCCTGTACGCTGAAATGTCCGAAGTTTTCTGTCCTGATGCCGGTTTCACTTCCTGGGGCAAATATAATCTGATAAGGCTCCAGAGTTAAGTTGGTGTTCAGATTCAATTTTTCAAATAAGGTGGTTTGTCCGCTGAAACTAAACAGCGACCATTTATGATTTGGTGCCGCGAAATTGTAATTGGTATTGAAATTTAAACTTTCAAAAATTTTCAGCTTCTTCGTTCCGGTAGAATCCTTTTTAGACTTTACTTTCATCTCTAAATTATTATTGACCGAAAAACTTAACGCCTGTACCAAACCTGAATTAGGTGAACCGATAATTCCTCGGTCAAAAATAGAGTAGGGCGTCATTTCCCCACGGTCATTATAATAATTTTTATAATATCCGAAACTGGCCGCGGAAAAATCCGGCGAATAACTGAAGCCGATCTGTGGCGTCATCATGTGACGAATCGCCTGAATGGATGAATTCTTTTTGAAATTTAACATTCCATACAGAACGGTCTGTAAACTCGTGCTGGTGGAGAACGAAGAATAGCCTGCGATTTTATTGTTTAACAGATCCTCCACTTTATTGGTGAGCGGATTGTAATTTCTGGTCAGTGTTTTGGTGGTTAAAGCATTATCTACATTAGCAGAAACCGAGAACGTGAAAAATTTAGCAATAGTGGTATTGGTTCCTAAAGCAATATTGTTTCTGAGTCCGGTTTGCATTTTATCCCACATGGCTTTGGTAAAAAGCTCGCCCTCATTTGTCTGGACGTAATTGTTAAGGTTCAGTCCTGTATTTACCGTAATGTTTTCTAATAAACCCTGTCTGATTCCCGTCTTTGGTTTGAATAAATAAAACTGGTTGATCGCCACATTCATGAGCGGCAGTTTTAAATCTGATAATCCGGTCGAGAAATTCTGAGAATAAGAAGAAGTTCCTGTAATGGTGACCGGTAAAGTCAGGAATCTTTTAACAATACTGACTGATGAATTCTGTTGCGCGTTGAGGTTGTTTTGATTAAAGGCGTAATTATTATTTACGGTATTATTATAGAACTTGTTGCTCACCACATCCACAGATGCCGAGAAAGTAAGAAACGGATTGGCTTTGGAATCCTGCTGGTGCCGCCACGCAATCCGGTACGTTCCGGTTTTGGAATAATCGGCGAGACCCTTTATTCCACGTACAGTTGTTCCCATATCTGCAGAAAAATTCCCCGTGTATTTGTAGTTCTTTTTATAATTGATTTCCGGTTTTAAATTCCAGCTTCCTTTGGTGTAGAGGTCGGCCAGAATTTTGAAATCAAAATGTTCCCCGATTGGCTGATAATAGCCCAGAGAATTCAGGAAAAATCCAACATCTTCTCTTTCACCAAAACTTGGAATTAAAATCCCTGCGCTTCTTTTATCCGAAAAAGGTAAAATCGCAAAGGGCATAATCAAAGGCGTAGGAACCTGTTCGATATACATCTGAATCGGTCCGGTAATTACCTGCGATTTATTTTTTCCTTTAATTAATTTAATGTTGGGAGCGAGCAAATAGTAATCCGCAATCGTATCTTTTTTCTTAATGAAATATTCGTCGGTGGTGTATTTCCCTCTTTTCATAAAGAAGACCGAGTCGTTATATTTCTTTGTTTTTTCGGCAACGATTACCCCTTCGCTTTCCTCAGTCCGGGCATTGAAGGCGATTGCCTGGCGGGTTTTGATGTTGTAGGTGAATTCGTCGTATTCGTAAGTTTTGCCTCCCTGAATGGCAACTGCTGGTTTTGTAATTTTCCCCAAAGAATCCAGCTCTCCTCTTGCAAAGACCAGCGATTTGTCCCAGTCAATCGAGATGTAATCGGCATCGATGGTCATGTCCTGGTATTTCACCTGCGCATTTTTGTTCAGATAGGTCATCTTTTTTGGGATGTCGTTTCTGGTGCGGTCGGCCTTTGTTTTCACCACTGCCTGCAACTGTTCTTTCTTTAGAATAACCGTATCAGATTTGGGTACAGTCTTATCAACTATCTTATTTCCAGTCAAATTTTGAGCAGGCAGATGTGCTAAAAAATTGTTAAAAATTAGGATAATTAAAACGAGAGGTATATTTTTGAAGCCAGTTTTGACCAAAGTGCTTTTATTCTATTATATATTATATATTGCCGTCAAAATTAATATAAATTTTAAAATTTACCGATGATTACTGATAGTTTTTCTTTTAAAAAATATTTATTCCTTTTTTTCTCTTTGATATTCATTCTTCCCAACGCTCAAAAAAAGTTCACGATTGTCCTGGATGCGGGGCATGGTGGCTCTGATCATGGGGCAAACAGGTATTACAGTGAAGTTGGAACTTTACGGGAAAAAGATGTTACCCTGGCTGTGGTATTAAAATTAGGGCGTATGCTCGAAAAAAACAAAGATTTTAAAATCATATACACCCGGAAAATAGATGAATTTCCGTCGTTGACCGATCGGACTACCTTAGCGAACCGCAGTAAAGCAGATTTATTCGTCTCGGTTCACTGCAATGCAAGTACTAAAACTTCTCCATACGGAACCGAAACCTTTGTGCAGGGTCCAGATCAGAATAAAACAAATCTTGAAGTGGCCAAAGCAGAAAATGATGTGATTTTCCTGGATGAAAAAGACCGCGAGACCTTTGCTTCGTATGATCCGAAATCTCCTGAATCTTTAATTGCGCTTAAAATCCAACAAAGTAAATATTTAGAAAGCAGCCTTCTATTTGGCAGTTTCGTAGAAGGGAATTTTGAAAAAAAGGATCAACGGTTTTCGCGGGGAGTAAAACAACAGAATCTACACGTGTTAAGGTTAAACGCGATGCCTTCTGTTTTAATTGAAACCGGTTTTATCAGTAATTATGACGAAGGAATGTATTTGGCCTCGGATAAGGGTCAAAATGAAATTGCTGAAAGTATTTATGATGCTATTGTAAGTTATAAAAAAGCGATTGAAAGAAATGGAAGCATTGTAAATGTGCCCAAACAACCAGAGAAACCGGCAGAAGTCGCTTTGAAAAATGATTTCAGAATTTTATTGATGTCATCGCCGATGAAGTACAACAGCAGTGATCCGGCTTTAAAAGGTCTGAATTACGTTCTTACGATCAAAGATAATGATTTGTATAAGTATTATTATAGCGTCACAAATCTAGCGTCTGTAAGAGATAGTAATTTAAAAACCGTGAAAGATGCGGGATTTAAGAATGCTGTGCCGATATCATTTATACCCAATCAGAAATTAGGCATTGGTTATTATACTTTAGAAGTTGCGGTGAGTGATCAGAAATTGAGTGCTAATTCTGCGGTGCTCAATACCTTGAAAGACGTGATCCGAACCAAGGAAAACGGCAAGTTCTACTATACTTACGGCAAGTTTTCCAGCTTAGAAGAAGCGGTGAAAGTGCAGAATGATCTGGAGGGAAAAGGAATTAATAATTCGGTGATTCAAAAAATTTCAAGATAATTTTGAAAAAGTGTTGCAGGATTAAAAACTAATTTCTATTTTTGCAGTCCTCAAAGCAAAGGCCTATTCGTCTAGTGGTAAGGACTCAAGATTTTCAGTCTTGCAACAGGGGTTCGATTCCCTTATAGGCTACTAAAGATGAAAGTTTTTGAAAAGTTTATTAAAAAAGATTTTGTAATTAAAAAAAGATTATTATCTTTGCACCCAAGTTTTAAGAAGATATGGCAAATCATAAATCAGCTCTGAAAAGAATCAGACAAAGCGAAAAAAGAAGAGTAATAAACAGATATTACCACAAGACTGCTAGAACAGTTTTGAAAGTATTGAGAAATGAAGAAGATAAAGCTGCCGCTACGTTACAGTTGCCATCAGTAATCTCTTTGTTAGACAAGTTGGTGAAGAAAAACATCATCCACAAAAACAAGGCAGCCAACCTTAAAAGTAAGTTGACTAAGCACGTTAATAAATTAGCGTAATTATATAAAAAACAAAGACGCACTGGCCCGTTCGTCTATCGGTTAGGACCTCAGGTTTTCATCCTGGTAAGAGGGGTTCGACTCCCCTACGGGCTACCAAGCTTCCGAAATTAATTTTTCGGAAGTTTTTTTATGGTCTATTTTGAGGGTTTGAGTTGAAGAAAAGTCATAGAGTTTCCTTTAAAACTTAACATGATAATCAATGGTATTCTATTCCTGTATAGTATGCTTTAAACCGTTCCACAAAAAACTCCTGCATCAACTGCAGAAGTTTTATTTATTTTGATCAATGAGAGTATGCATAGAATTACTGTTTCATTTCACTAGCGGTAAAATTCTTCTCTTTCAATGATTCCTGATACAGTTTTTCTGCACTCCATTTTGCATGGCGGGACGGTACGATTTTAAATCCTTTGTTCTGGGAGTACACTTTGGTGAATTCTGCGCCAAAAAAGATGAGCATACAGGAGTAATTAATCCACATCATAATTAAAACGATTGTACCTGCGGTCCCGAAAACGGAAGTTGGTTTCAGTTCTGAAAAGTAAAGACTGAGCAAAAATTTCCCGATGGTAAAAAGAACCGCCGTAAGAAATGCGCCCGGCCAAACTGCTTTCCATGAAATTTCTGCATCCGGAAGAACTTTAAACATAAAAGCGAAAACCAGGATGACCAGGATAAATCCAGACAAATAATTCACCGTCTCCATTAAAACATAGGTTTCAAATCCTAACCGAAACATGATGAAATTATTCAGCAAGCTGATCAGGGAAGAAAGAACCATCGTAATCATTAATAAAAAACCAATCACGATAATCATTCCCAGAGAATTGGCGCGGTCGAGTAAAAATTTGATAATGGCTTTTTTCGGTGCTGCTTCTACATCCCAAAGTTTATTTAAGGATTTTTGAAGCTGAAAGAAAACGGTCGTTCCACCGTAAATGAGGGAAGCGACTCCCAGTGCTTTCATGAAGATATTCTGCCGGTCTATCAAGGCTCCTGCAACCATATCCTCGATGCTTTGGGCGGCATCCTGTCCCATCACACTGTTGATTTGGTGGCTGATTTCACCACGAATGGCTTCTTCCCCGAAAAAGTTTCCGGCAATCCAAATAATGATGATCAATAATCCCGGAATCGAAAAAATCGCATAATAGGCTAAACTTGCAGCGTCTTTACCCGCCGGCGAATTATTCCATTCGGTGAAGGTTTCCATTAAAGTCTTCCAGAAAAAAGTTAACTTCTTCATAACATTATCTTTTTTTAGAGTAAAACACTTATTTTTTTAACCATAGAGTTACCAAAGAATACTTCAAAAAGTAATGTGGTCCAGCTTTTTTCATTAAATTATCAGAAAGGATAACCAATTGCTATATTCAAAATCAAATTGTCTTTTCTCCAGGCGCTGCTTCCAAAATCAATTTTATCAAAAGTCCAGCGGTCGCCTTCATCATAATAAGGAATGCGGAGTGGCATGGTCAAATCGAGTCTTAAAATCAAGATTGAAAAGTCAAGTCTTAATCCAACGCCGGCACCAACTGCGATTTCTTTTACAAAATCTTTAGAAAATTTCCCACCAGGACGGGTAAGATCTTCATTCACGAGCCAGACATTTCCAGCATCAGCGAATACGGCGGCATTCAGAAATTTATAAATATTCGCCCGGTATTCTGCATTCAGTTCTAATTTAATGTCTCCAGACTGATCAAAAAAGAAAGACGCATTTTGAGTTCTTGGATCATAACTTCCCGGCCCTAAAGTTCGGGCACGAAAGGCACGGATACTATTGCTTCCGCCCACAAAGAACTGTTTTACGTAAGGCATTGTAATTGAATTTCCATAAGGATATCCAATGCCCGCAATAAATCGGGTAGCGATGGTACTTTTATTATTAATTTTTCGATAATATCTGAAATCATGTTCCATCTTCGCATATTGACTGAAAGGAATGTTGAATAATTCTTTTTCTTTTCCTGCTTTTGCATCGGCGCCAGTCACTAAACCGGTGATTGTTCCTGCCAAATCCGCACTTCCTTTATAATAGAAAGTGTTCTTTTTCGGAAGCATCGTATTGGTATAGGTGTAACTGTAAGTGGGACCAAAAATCAATTGTTTGTCAATCACTCTTTGAAGTGAAGGATTTGCGATAATCTCGTTTGCCGGATTTCCATTGATCTGTTCCAAATACTTCTCTGTTACCTTTTGTGGGGCGACAACAGTTACATCCAAAATTTTTAATTCATGTTCCTTTCTTTCGTTTTCTTTCCAAAGATATCCGTATGAAGTCGTGAAACTGTGCAAAGTATACAATTGAGTTCGGCTCAGATATTCATAACCGATATTGATGTTCGTTCTCGGAACATAAGCACTTGAAGAATGAAATTTAAAAGGCGCTACAATTCTCGGAATAGAAAGTTGCGCATTGGCACCGACTCTGACAATATTGTTCGCATCTTTTGGACCGCCGACCTGAATATCTGCTGCGCCATAAATGGCGGCTTTTAGCTGTTCTGCGCCACGGAAAAAATTCCGGTGAGTCCAGTTCAGATTGACTTCTCCACCGGTATAATTGGCGGAATTGGTTTTTCCTAAAGTTTCTAAACGCAACGACTGAAACGGTCTCGGTGTCAAAAGATAATACGCATCAAATTGATGATTTAATGAATCTGAAACGATAAACTCATTTTTTACAAACTTAAAAACGCCTAAACTGATCAGTCGGTTCAATGAAAGATTATGGTCTGTTCGGTTGTACAGATCTCCTTTGTCAAAATAAAGCGTACGGTCGAAAATTTTCGGTTTGAATTTGTTTTTAGGATCGATGATGTGAATGTTGTTGTACATTTCTACAGAATCGGTATTATAAGGGATTCCGTATTTTCCCAGTTTTACGTCTCTAATATCATAATCTGCAAAAACGATGGTTTTGTCTATCGTGAACTGGTCTTTTGCCAATGCCGGAGTATTGTTTTTCAGTTTTACGAAAAGTTCAACTTCTGGTTTTTTGGTCACGGTACTGTCTGCCTGAACGATAATGTTATCAGGACTGAAATAATAAAAACCACGGTTTTTTAAATGGGCATTAATTCTTTCACGTTCTGCTTTGATTACGGCTAAATCGAAAGGGTTTCCTGCTTTCAGAAAAGTTTTATCCTTTACCGACTGGATTTCTTTGTTAATTTCAGTAGAATCTCCCGGAAAATTAACCTTGCTGATCAAATATCTTGCACCAGGTTTTAAGGTGTAAATAACCTGCGCTTTTTTATTTTTAGAAATGGTGTCTGATGATGCTTTTGCATTAAAAAAACCTTTGTTTTCAGAATAATTTACGACGATTTTTTTATTGAATTCCCGATCGACATCACCTAGCAAAACTGGTTTTTCTCCGATTTTATATTTCAGCCAGTAACCAATTCCTTTTTGCTTTTTAGGCTCTTTAGTGATATTATAAATATAAAGTTTAGGCCTTAAACCCAAAAAAGAAGAATTCGGTTTCGGGCGAAGTTGCTCCTGAAGTGCTTCTTTTAAATTTGATTTTTCTTTTTTTGAGAGCGTATCATTTTTAATGTTGATTTTCGCGCCGGTGTATAATAGTTGACCTTCCTGCAGAAATTTAGTATTGCTACAGGATGAAATTAGGAATGCCAAAGAAAGTGTCGTAACTATTTTATAATAAGAGCTGTTCAGTTTTATCATTATTTTGAAGACGTATTTTGTTTTCGGTAATTTTTATTTTTCCTGGAACGTTCGAATATTTCCCTGAATTTATCGTAATCTAAAGTGATGATAAATCCGACTCCGGTTTCGATAATCTGACCTTGCAAGGCGACCTGATAATCGTTTTTCCGGTATGCCCTCAACATGTATCTGCCGTTTTTAGAAAGACTGTAATCCAAAGTAATATCGCCTGCGATATTGGTCATCTGTTCATTTTGTCTGGCATCACCTTCCAAAGCGAAATTGTTTCCCACGGTCACTTTCAGGCGGTCATCAAATAATCTTTTCGTCAGACCAACATTCAGATCGGTTCTTTCATTTTTATTACCGCTGGAATAATCTTCTGTAGATTCCAAATCAAAATTCAATTCTACACCACCAATTAAATCAGAAGCCAAATTATTCAGCTGATCCGATAAAATACGGCTCACACTTTGTTTCGCTAAAGTAGAAGCCGATAAACCGGTTTCACTTTGGAAAGGATTTTCACCCACGAATCTGTTTAAAAGAAGCAAGGCAAAAACCTGTTTATTCATTTCAGATTCCTCGCGCCGCAACTGATCCAGTTTCGCCGTTGTATTGTCAATCACTTCAGAAGAGACGGAATTGTTTTCCTTAGAAGTGGTGATGTCAAAAGTAATCACGGGTTTCAGCAATTCACCTTTCATGATCAATAAGGTGTTGAACGGTATTCTTTGCTTATACTGATTGAGTTCGCTGGCGGAAGCAGTCGTTAATTGCTGCTGCAATAAATCGAGTGGTGCCGCATCCGTTTTATATACCGCGGTAATGTCCAGATTCGCCGTCATCGGTTCGCCTGTCCAGGTAATGGTGCTTCCTTTTTCGATTTCAAATTTTCTTTTCAGTAAACTTACCGACATTTCGTACGCTCCTTTTTCAACCTGGTAAATGCCGACTAAAGTTGTTTTTCCCGAAGGATCGATGCCGCCCGTTAGCTGTGCTTCTCCCTGAAGTTTTACAAAATCACCGTTTGCCTGATCGATAATTAAAGAGATTTTCGCGTCTTTAACGACCTCGATATTCACGTTCACGTCCATTCCTTTAAATTTGCTTTGGTCGGTTAGCGAATCTGCTTTAATGGTTTTCTGCAACGCGATTTGATCCTGATCAATAAACTCTACAATGCCTTCGCGATCCTGTAAAGCTGGCGAAGATTGCGGTAAAACAAAAGTGAAATCTGTTTTATCGGTCACTTTTAAATTTCCGTCAACCTTTGGTAAATCCAAATCTCCACGGATTTTTAAATCGGCATTCATCGCGAGAACGCCGTACATCATTTTATCGTTATTTTTTTCAGAATCTACCACTTTAAAGTTTCTTGCATTCACGTCTAAATTAAAGGCAAAATCTGTATACGTTTTGGTAAGCACTGATCCATCAATGACAATTGCATTTCCGGATTCATCTTTAATTTTAAAGTCATTAAAATCAATTCCGCGATTCGTGAATTTGATTTCATCATTAATGTTTTTAAAATTACTGCCCAATTGGGTGAGACCTAAACCGACATTATTAAATTTAATACCGCCCAAAATATTTGGTTTGTCGGTTTTACCACTTATTTTTAAATTTCCGGAAAGATAACCTTCAGCCTTTTCAATAGCATTCATTGAAAATCCCTGAACCGTTTTCATTTGAAGTTGATTCATGTTGAGGTTCATATCCAAAATGCTGGATTTGGTGTTGAAAGTTCCTTCGAGTTTTAGATCATTGTCAAAGCCGGACAGTGAGATATCTGCACGAATTAAGTCTGCAGATTGGTTATTGGCTTTAATTTCTAAATTTCCAGCCGGACTACCGTAAACATATAAATCAGTCACATCAATATCTGATGTAAAAGTCATATTATTTTGCAAGTCGCGGATTTGCGCAGTTCCATTAATATTCCCTTTTGCCAGAAGCGAATCTTTTTTAATGAGTTCCGTTATCGTTTCAATCTTGAAATTTTTAATGTCAATATTGAGCGGACTGTTTGGGATATTGGTTTCCGATTGCACGCTGATTTCACTTCCGTTATTAGAAATTGTAAAATTATTGGCTAAGATTCCTTTGCTGCTTAACTGCAAATAATTATCCGGCGAAACCTGCCAATTATCGTAATTCAATGTTAAGCCATCAGGGTTTAAACTGATCTTGGTGAGGTCGCCCATCTTTTCAACATTTCCTGCAATCAGAAATTTAGTGGCATCTTTTTCATCTTTTGTAGAAGCGTTGTAGGTGATGAGATTGTCTTTAATGTCGCCATTTAAACTTAATTTCATTAAAGCAATTTTTTCATTTTTAAAGTCTGCCAGTTTCACATCATAAACCAAGGCGTCATTCAGATTATTAATGGTTAAAACGCCGCCGCTGATTTTATTGGCACCGTAAGTTACTTGCGGAATTTGTCCATTGACTTCTAACTTTCTGGAATCGGCATCGTAATTTCCAACCAAAGTGATCGGTTCAAATTCTGTTAATTCAGGAACAAATTTTCGAAGTAAATTATCATCTTTAATTTTAGCATTAAAAGTAAAAAACTGGTTAGGATCGATTTTTTCAACTTTCGTTCCCGGCTTTTGAAACTGATAATATTGGTTAATGGTGTTTTGCAACGAACCTAAAATTTGCGTCAATTTATATTTCCCTGTCAAATCGATGTCAGCAATTTGAGATTGAAGCGTAATTTGATTTTGATCTGCGGTGGAAACAGCTTTTAGAAAAACTTCCTGTAAAGCAAAAATATCTTTCGTATCAGAAATTGCAAAATTTTTCAAATTCAGATATCCGTTCGGCGCATCGGGATTTAAACTGGTGAAATCGCCGTCGATATCTCCGGCCAAAATCATTTGATCTTCGTAGAAACCGAGTTTATGTAAATCCAATTTTCGGATCGTTCCGTTCACTTTAATGGTGGGTTCTTTTTGCGTAAAATTACCGGAAGCCAATAATTTCAAGTCCGCATTTGGATCTTTAGAATCGAGGTTGACAACATAAGCGCCACGATTTACTTTTCCGTTCAGCGCCATATTCTGGTAAGTATAACCTTTGTAAGCGACCGATTTGATGTTTCCTGACAAATCAGCATTCGCTTTATTCGGATCGAAACCTTGTCCTTTCACCGCGATTTGTCCGGTAATGGAACCCAAATCTTTATTCTGAATAATCTTGCCGATTTGTAAATTTTGGAGGTTCGCCTGAACATCGTAGCGTTCCTGATTTTTCCATTTCATATCGACTGACGCACGAATTCCGGCGTTACCTAAAGTAGAAGTTATGACTAGATTTGTATTGACAATCTGAGTGGTTCCTTTCGCTTTTCCCGCAATTTTAAAATGAGAAGGCAGCGTAATATTATTTGGAATCGTATTTTTTGGAACTATATTATAAATAGTTTTTGCGGAAGATGAAAGTTCCCGAACTTGTAAATCATAATATAAATGATCAGGATTCATGGCATTTTTAATGGTTCCCGACGCCTGCACTTTTAATTGGTCGATTCCCGAAAGTTGCAGGTTTTGAATCAATAAATCATTAACTGTTCCTTTTAATCTGGCATCAATATTTAGAATCGCATTCGGATATTTATTGAACGGAACGGTATTTCTTAAAGTGGGAGCGAGCATTAAAATATCTGAAAAACCCACTTTTGATTTTTGAATATTGGCTGCAATTTTCACCGCGCCGGGATTGGCAGAAAGCTGTTCAATCGAATTATAATGCAGAACAAGTTCATCCCTCAAAACCGTCTTCGGAGTTTGCAGATACAGATCTTTCAAATAAGCCTGTTGATCTTCAAACACAAAATCGGTTGTGAATTTCTGAATATTCAAACCTCGGTTTTCTTTGATTTCTGCCGATTTTACCGTTCCGGCAAAAGTGCCGTCTTTCATTTTGAAATCAGAAAGATCGAGATCCATTTTAGAAAAATTCAGGTGATTGAAATCCATTCCCGATCTTGTTTTGGCGATCGCCGTGTTATCGTAAACCACTTTTACATCGTCTAAAACTAATTTATTTAATAGTAGCGCTAATGATTTTTCGTCAGTTGAGGTTGAAACTTTTTCTTCTTTTTTTGGACTGGCATTTTGAGCAGGCAGAAATAATTTGGCATTGATGTCTGCTCCTTTTAAATAAAGGTTTTCAATTCCGAAATTGCGGTGCTCTAAATCGAGTTGATTTATTTTTGTGCTTAATTCTTTGAAAATAACTTTCGCAAAAGTTTTGGTATTGTCGTCGCCATAATCAATATTGAAATTGGTGAGTTTAATTTTATTTAAACCTAACTTCAAAGGGCTTTGTTTTTGCAAAGAGTCAACTTTTTCTACGACTTTATTGGCAACTTCTTCTACTAAATCCTGTTTCAATTTCAATCGCAGTCCATCCATATTGATATCATTCACTGCGTAATTATTTTTTTCGAGATCGAAAGTTTTTACGCCCGTGTCGAATGATTTAAAGTAAAGATTAATATCATTTCGGGATTGATTATCAATAAATGAAATCCCAATATCTTTAAGTTTTATTTTATCCAAAGAAATAATAAACGGTTTCGAAGGCGTTTTTTCTTCATCTTTGGTAGCAAAAGCATCGATGATGTAATCGAAATTAAAAGTACCGTTTTCGTTGCGGACTACATTTGCTTTTACACCTTCTAAACTGACAGAAGTAATATCAGCCGTATTTTTGAGAAGTTTCGGAATATTTAACCCGACATCCAGTTTTCGGGCAAATAAAAGAGTGTCTACTTTTTGACCTTGTAAATACAGATTTTCCATCACCAAACTATTGGGAAAGCTGATGTAAACGCGGTCTAAAATCACTTTGGTTTTTATTTTTTTTTCCAGATAATTCACCAGTTTTCCTTTGGCAAAATTCTGAACAGAAGGGAATTGTAAACTGAAAACCAGGACCATCAATAACACCAGAAAAGAGGTGATGAAGATTCCGGTGTATTTTAAAATCCTACGATAAATATTCACAAATTAGAGTTTGAGGTGATTACAAAAATACATTTTTCTATAGGAGGGATAATCCACGAAACGTGCGATGCTCCTGTTTTACGAAAAATGGGGATGAACCAGTTTTTTTTGTAACAATTATTAAGCCTAAAAGCCTATATTTTCTGTAAAACCATATCTTTGTAAAAATTTCTACATGAGAATTTTAATATTGAACGGCCCTAATCTCAATCTTTTGGGAACCCGCGAACCGGAAATTTACGGAAGCGTTTCTATGGAACAATACCTCGAAAACTTAAAGCAAGAATTTCCGCAACATGAAATTCTCTATTATCAATCGAATATTGAAGGGGAAATTATCAACCGTCTGCAAGAAAATGATTTTGAGAGTCTGGTGATTAATCCCGGCGCATTTACCCATTATTCCTATGCGATCGCCGATTGCCTGAAAAATATTTCGCAACCGAAAATAGAAGTTCATATCAGTAATATTTACAAAAGAGAAGAGTTCCGCCAGAAATCCGTCACGGCTGCAAATGCGGATGGGATTTTAAGTGGTTTCGGAATGAAAGGATATCGATTGGCAATCTTGAGTTTGCATTAGGGGATTTCATTTTTTTCCCAAAAAGAATTCTCAGAAAATCATTTCTTAAACTATACCAACCTTTTCATCATTATTGCTGGCAGCTTGTCACCTAATTCTGATATTCCTCATACTCATTCCATTGTGATTCGTCGAAAGAATGGCTGTCTTCTGCGAGAAGTTCTGCCTCCCGATCCAGGTGCTCTGTCATCGTAAAAGTTACTTTGTCGCTCAACTGATCTTTTGCTAATTTGCGCGTCATCGCTTTATCAATCACCATAAATCTTTGCCCTAACCTTCTGGCAGCATAAGCCCGCATTCCGGTTGCTTTCAAAATATCAACGGCCATATCTACAGCGGTTCCTAACGTTTCACGGTAAATATTTTCTACACCGTTATTGATGAAATCGTATGCGTCAAGACGGTTTTTTGCTCGGACGTAAATTTTCAGTTGTGGAAAGTGTTCGCGCGCATATTCGAGAATAAATTTATTTTTTTCAGGACTGTCCAGACACAGAATTAAAAGGTCTGCAGTTTCTGCACCCGCGGAACGCAGAATTCCCGGCTTGGCGGCATCGCCAAAATATACTTTAAATCCTTTGGAACGGAGAAGGTTAATACGTTGCGGATCATTATCCAAAACAGTTGCACTAATTCCATTCACCCGTAACAGTCGCCCAACGGTACTGCCGAAATGCCCAAAACCTACGATAATGATTCTTTGTTGTTTAATCGGACCTTCCATTTCAGGCATTTCATTTTTTACATCGTGAATGCGGGGTTCAATGAACTTATCATTAATGAGTAAAAGAATAGGAGTTACACACATGGTAATCGCGGTGATTGCCATTAACTGTGCGTTGAGTTTTGGGTCAAATAAATAGAGTTTTGTAGAATAATTAATCAAGACAAAGGCAAACTCTCCAATTTGTGAAAGTCCAAAAGCGACCAATAGATTTTCATGAAGTTTTAATTTGAATAATTTTAAAACACCTACGAGCACAACAAATTTCACAATTAAAACAACAATAATTGTTGTGAAAATAAACATCGGATCTCCCATAATGACGTGGAAATTTATTGTAGATCCCACACTCACGAAAAATACGGCCAAAAGTAAACCTTTGAAAGGATCAATCTGGCTTTCAAGCTCATGCCGGAATTCGCTGGTTGCCAACATTACCCCGGCGATAAATGCCCCTAATGCCGGGCTTAATCCTACAGCATGCATTAACTCAGAAACGCCAATGACCAGGAAAAGGGAAGAGGCGGTAAGTAATTCATTCATTCCGGAACGGGAAACATACCGGAGGAACGGAACGAAAATATAACGTCCTAATATAATCAAAGCAACTACCCCTAAAATAATCGAAAACGGTTGCAGCCAGTCGGGGAGATATTGTAAAAGTAACTGGTTCTCGTCTGTATCTGATTTTTTAGCAATAACCGGCAAGAGCGCGATAATTGGGATTACAGCAATATCCTGAAAAAGAAGAATGGAGAAAGAGGCTTCACCAACATCAGTTCTGAAAATGTTTTTCTCTTTTAAAGTCTGCAAAACAATCGCTGTGGAAGATAAACTAAAACATAAGGCGGCCACCAATGCCTGATCCTTACGCCAATCTGCCAGGTAAAAAATCAAAAATAAAAGGGCAACGGTGATGGCCATTTGTCCTAATCCCATCCCGATTATTTTCTTTCGGATTTTCCAGAATTTTTTGGGTTCTATTTCCAGGCCAACCAGAAAAAGCAGCATGATTACACCGAATTCTGTGGCTTGCATAATGTCATTGGAGTCGTTACCGGTCAATTTTAAACCAAAAGGGCCAATGATTATTCCCCCCAATATATAACCAATCACCGCACTTAATCCCAGTTTCCGAACCAGTGGAACCATTACGATTGCAGCACCTAAAAAAATTAAGGCTGTTTGGGTTAATGAACTTTCATTCATGATGTTTCTAAAGTTTTTGTAATGTTATGACAGATTTTTTTTAACTGTTCTTCTTCCAAATCATCTGATTCGTAAACGGCAATGATTTCTTTTACCTCAATTCCTGTCACCTCTAAACATAATGCAAGCGGTCTCATCAATTCTTCAATAGTAGTTTTATACAATCCGTCTTTCTGGTAATTTTCTTCTTTTGCTCCAATCGTTACTATAATGATAGCGTCTTTATTCATCAGTGGATGATCATTTTCATCCTCAGCTTTCCAACTCATATCGAAAACTTCGTCAATCCAGAGGCGGAGCAGTGGTGGCAGGCCAAACCAAATTAAGGGAAAGTGAAAAACCAGCCGTTCATATTCTCTTATTCTTTTTCTTTCTTTGAAAGTCGCGATATGAAAATCCGGGTACTCTTCGTATAAATCTTTAAAAGTCAGTAGGTCAGAAGTCTCATACGCTTTGATAAGTTCAATATTCGTGGTCGAATATTCAAAATAAGGATGGGCAAATATGGCCAGCGTTTTTTTCACAATTTCAATTTTTATAAAAATAGTGAAAAAATAAAAAAAATCTCTATTTATTGAAGATAAACTTTATTATTTTTGAAAAATGAAGGTAATTAATGTGGTTTCGAAAGAGTCGGTTTCAGAGTTTCTGAACTTTCCAAAACTCCTTTTTAGGAAAGATAAAAATTATATCCGGCCTCTGGATCAGGACATTGAAAACGTATTTGATGCCAGGAAAAATAAATTTTTCCGATTCGGCGAGTGTATGCGTTTTCTCTTTAAAAATGATGATAATGAAACCGTCGGAAAAATTGCAGTTTTCATTAATAAAAAATACAAACAAGATCAGCCCACGGGTGGAATAGGCTTTTTTGACTGTATCGATCATCAGGAAACCGCGGATTTTATTTTTGATTTTGCAAAAGAATGGTTGCAGCAAAAAGGAATGGAAGCGATGGATGGACCGATCAATTTTGGGGAACGCGATAAATTTTGGGGCCTTTTGATCGAAGGGTTTTCAGAACCACTTTACGGGATGAATTATAATCCGCCATATTATCAGTCGCTTTTTGAAAATTATGGATTTAAGATATTTTTCAATCAATTATGTTTTGGCAGAAAAATTCATGATCCGGTTGGAGATGATTTTTTAGCAATGCATCAGAGAGTTTCGAAGAATAAAAAAATTAAGGCAAAACCCCTTCAGATCAAATTTTTGGAAAAGTTCGCGAAGGATTTTACGGAAGTTTACAATCAAGCGTGGGCAAATCATGGAGAAGGAAAGCAATTGACGGAAATACAAACGGTGAAAATGTTTAAAAGTTTAAAACCTGTTATCAATGAACATATTTCCTGGTTCGTCTATGAAAATGAAAAGCCCATCGCCATGTGGATGAATATTCCGGATTTGAACCAATGGATTAAATTCTTTAACGGAAAATTCGGATTTCTTCAGAAACTCGTATTCTTAATCATCAAGAAATTCAGAAAGAATAAAAAAATGGTAGGGCTGGTTTTCGGAATTATCCCGGAATGGCAGCGAAAAGGGATCGACGGATTTATGATTTGGGAAGGAACGAAACATTTTCGTGAAACCACCGCTTTTGAAGATTATGAAATGCAGTGGATTGGAGATTTCAATCCTAAAATGATTAAGATTGCCGAGAATCTGGAAACAAAAGTCACCAGAAAACTGGCGACTTACCGTTATCTTTTTGATGAAACTAAAGAATTTAAAAGACAGGAAACGGTCTAGCTTAACCTGTAAAAAAAAATCAGTTGAATTTCACATCACGGATACTCAGAAAATAAGTTACATTTCCTTTCCAGTGATTTTCTTCTGCAGTGAAGGCGATGTCGAAAGTTTTCTGTCTGAATTCATCCGCATATTTTCCTAACTTAAAACCTACGCATTCGATGTTTTTGCCGGTAGAATCTTGTTTGATGAAAAATTTAAGATGACTGTTTTCTTTCCCCATTGTTTTTACATAACCCGAAAGTTTTTGATTTTTTAGAACCAAAACAGGTTTCATATTATCCGGACCAAATGGTGCAAGTTTTCTGTGGAAATTAAAGAAATCTTTGTTCAGGTCATCAATTTCCACAACGGCGTCAATTTTTATGCTTGGTTCTTTCTGATGCTCCTGGATTTTCTCTGCAACTACTTTTTCGAATTTTTCTTTGAATAAATTTAATTTCTCCTTTTCCATAGAAAGTCCTGCAGCAGCTGGATGACCTCCGAATTTTAGAAATAAGTCAGAACATTCTTCCAGAGCATTGTGTACGTCAAAATCTGAAACCGAGCGGGCAGAAGCAACAATTTCGCCATTATTTCCATCTGCAAAAACAACCGTAGGTTTGTAGTAAGTCTCCGTTAATCTGGAGGCGACAATTCCGATCACGCCTTTGTTCCAATCGGCACCGTAAACGACGGTTGAAAAATTGGCGACCTGCCCGCTGGTTTCTACTTGTAACAGTGCTTCGGTGGTACTGCTCATGTCCATTTCCCGGCGGGAATCGTTTAAATTTACAATGTCATTTACGATTTGGGTTGCATGTTTCAGATTGTCGGAAACCATTAATTCCACTGCGGCTTTCCCGTGCGAGATCCGTCCGGCGGCATTGATTTTGGGAGCAATTTCGAAAACGATATTGGAGATTTCAAAAGTGGCGAGTTTATCTTCGGGAATTAGCATCCGCAGTCCCAGATTTCTGGACTTTCTTAATATTTTTAAACCTTGTTTTGCGAGAACCCGGTTTTCGCCCGACATTGAAACGATATCTGCCGCAATAGAAATCGCGAGCAAATCGGTCAATTCAAAAAGTTCGGCTTCAGGGATTTTATAAAGGGTGTTCAAACCCTGACAGAGTTTGAAACCTACGCCACAACCCGAAAGTTCTTTAAAAGGATATCGGCAGTCTTTCCTTTTCGGATCTAAAACTGCCACGGCATCAGGGATTTTTTCGCCCGGTAAATGATGGTCACAAATAATGAAATCAATTCCCAATTCTTTAGCATAATCTATTTTGTCGAGTGCTTTGATTCCGCAGTCAAGTGCTATGATGAGAGAGAAACCGTTTTCTTTAGCGTACTCGATTCCTGCTTCAGAAATACCGTAACCTTCAATATTTCGGTCCGGAATATAATAATCCAGGTATTTTTTCTCTACAATTTTACTGAGGTACAGATACATCAGAGCAACTGCGGTGGTCCCGTCAACATCATAATCGCCATAGACCATGATTTTTTCGCCGTTCTCGATCGCTGTTGCAATGCGGTCTACGGCCAATTGCATATCCTTCATCAGGAAAGGATTGTGGATGTCGTTGAGGTTGGGTTTGAAAAATTCTCTTGCTTTTTGATAATCATCGATGCCACGAAGGACGAGGATTTTGGATTCAAAAGTTCCAAATCCAAGAGACGAGCTTATTCCGTCGACAATATCCTCATCGGGTTCGGGTTTGTAAATCCATTTTTGACTCATAATCTCACAAAATTAGGGAAAAAAGTTGGATGCCGCGGTGGGACTCGAAAGAAAAAACCGCTCAATTTCTTGAACGGTTTGTTTTTAAATATACGGGAAAAGATATTCTAAGAATACATTTGCTGTTGTAATTCTTTCACTTTCTTATCTTCTAAATACTCATCGTAGGTCATCTCTCTATCAATAATTCCTTTCGGAGTTAACTCAATAATACGGTTACAGACCGTTTGCAACATTTCATGGTCATGAGAAGACAACAGAATATTTCCTTTAAAGCTAACCAAAGAGTTGTTTAAAGTGGTGATACTTTCCAAATCCAGGTGATTGGTCGGTTCATCCATCAAAAGGATATTGGCACGTTGCAACATCATTCTACTGAACATACATCTCATTTTTTCCCCTCCTGAAAGAACGGTACAGGATTTTAAGGCTTCGTCTCCGGAGAAAAGCATTTTCCCTAAAAATCCGCGCATATATTCTTCGTGACGCTCTTCATCATTCTTTGTAAATTGTCTTAGCCAATCAACCAAGTTGATGTTTTCCTGAAAGAAACTGGTATTGTCAAGTGGCATGTAAGATTGGTTCGTGGTAATTCCCCAATTGAATGTTCCTTTATCAGCTTCTGTATTTCCGCTTAAAACCTGGAAGAATTCGGTAATTGCCAGGGAGTTTTTAGAAATCACGGCTACCTTATCTCCTTTCTTTAAATTCAAATCGATTTTAGAGAAAAGTAATTCGCCATCTTTGGTTTTTTCTAAATCTTTAATTTCCAGAATTTGATCACCGGCTTCACGTTCTGTGTCAAAAATTATCGCAGGATAACGTCTGGATGAAGGTTTAATGTCTTCAATATTTAGTTTGTCGATCATCTTCTTACGAGCGGTTGCCTGTTTTGCTTTTGCTACGTTGGAAGAGAACCGGGCGATAAAGTCCTGCAATTCCTTTTTCTTTTCTTCGGCTTTTTTATTGGACTGCTGACGCTGTCTTGTCGCCAATTGCGATGCCTGGTACCAGAACGAGTAGTTTCCGGTATATAAATTAAGTTTAGAATAATCTAAATCTCCGATGTGTGTACAAACGGTATCCAGGAAGTGACGGTCGTGAGAAACTACAATTACCGTATTTTCGTAAGTTGATAAGAAATCTTCTAACCAGGCGATGGTTTCGATATCCAAGTCATTGGTTGGCTCATCCAGAATCAGAACATCTGGGTTTCCGAACAATGCCTGTGCAAGAAGCACTTTTACTTTGTTCTGGTTTTCCAGTTCTCCCATCATCTGATAGTGCATATCGTCTTTGATGCCGACATTAGAAAGCATCGTCATCGCGTCGGATTCAGAGTTCCAGCCGCCCATTTCGTCATAAATTACGCCAAGTTCACCCGCTTTAATTCCATCAGCATCAGAGAAATCTTCTTTTGCGTACAGCGCGTCCATCTCTTCTTTGATTTTGAACAATACTTTGTTCCCTCTTAAAACGGTGTCGAGCACGGTAAAATTATCGTAAGCAAAGTGATCTTGCTCTAATACAGACATTCTTTTCCCCGGTTCAAGAGAAATAGAGCCTGTTGTGGGATCTTGTTGTTTGGTTAGGATTTTCAGGAAAGTCGATTTACCGGCACCATTAGCACCAATAATTCCGTAGCAATTTCCTTTCGTAAACATAATATTTACCTCGTCAAAAAGTACTCTTTTTCCGAATTGTAAAGATAAATTAGATACTGTTAACATATAGTTTTGTAAATTTGATGCAAAATTACGAAAAGAAATCGGGTTTAATACATTGTTTAAAAAGTGTGAATTTAAACGCAGCGAAATTGATAATGACTGGCCCGATCTAAAATTCTAAAGTGTTATGTTAATATTTTATAAAATTTAACAGATTAAATAATATCAAATTTACCATCAAAATGAAAATTGAAAAATCAATTGCAATCTACAATAAAAGAGCACGCTTTGAATATGAGCTTTCTGAAGAAATAGAAGCAGGCATGGTACTTACGGGGACAGAGATTAAATCATTGCGGTCATCGAAAGCGAGTATCACCGAGTCCTTTTGTCAGTTTATTGATGGTGAATTGTATATCATAAATATGATGATTGATGAGTATAAATTGGGAACTTTTTATAACCATAAGACGAAAAGGGAACGGAAGTTGCTATTGCACAAAAGGGAGTTGCAAAAGTTTGAAAAGAAACTGAAAGATGCTGGTAATACGATAATTCCTTTAAAACTTTATATAAATGATAAAGGAAAAGCCAAGGTTCTTATTGCTCTCGGTCGTGGAAAAAAACTCTTTGATAAACGCGAAAGCATAAAAGAAAGAGAAAACAAGCGAAATCTCGACAGAATATTAAAGAAAAGTTAAAAAAAGACCAAAAATCTTTGTTTATGAAGAAAATTTATATTTATTTTGCATTATCAATTATTTAATCATTTAATTCTATGAAAAATCTAAAATTAGGAATTTCAGCATTGGCACTTACGATTGCCTCTACTGTTTTCGCTCAGACTACCAGCAACCCGTGGTTAATCGGGGTTGGTGCTCACGGAGTAAATCATGCTGCGGCAGGAGGAAGTGTGGGAAAAGTTTTCTCAACTGCTTTTGGCGGTAGTGATAACGGTCAGTTGTATAACATGAACAATTTTACAATTACACCTCCACTTTCAAAATTAACAGTTGCAAGAAACTTAAGCAAGTACTTTGTTCTTGACTGGCAAACCTCTGTGGGGAATGTTGACAACAAGAAAATCGGAATGGGGAAAGAATTTTTCCTAATGACTGGTTTAGGTCTTCAATTTAAATTCAATGGTCTTTGGAATGAAGATTCTTGGTTCGATCCATATTTGAGAGCTGGTGCCAATTATTTGAGACATGACTATACCGGACAAGCAAATGCGGTTGACAAAGATGGTAAAAACATCGGAGCTAATCATTTTGCTCTTGCTACTGGAATCGGATCTAATTTCTGGGTTACTAAAAGCTTCGGTTTAGGTGTTCAGGGAGATTACGTTTCTACGCCAGGAGATAAATCTAGTGTTGCTAACTTTTGGCAAGCTTCTGCATCTTTATTATTTAGATTCGGAAATACAGATAGAGATAAAGACGGAATTCCTGATAAAGATGACAGATGTCCTGATACTCCAGGTTTAGCGCAATTCCAAGGTTGTCCTGATACTGACGGAGACGGAATTCCAGATATCGATGACCAATGTCCAGATGTTGCAGGTCCAGTTGAAAACAACGGTTGTCCTTGGCCAGATACTGACGGAGATGGTGTTCTAGACAAAGATGACGCTTGTCCAGATGTTGCAGGTCCAGCAGAGAACAATGGTTGTCCTTGGCCAGATACTGACGGAGACGGAATCTTAGATAAAGATGACGCTTGTCCTACAGTTTTCGGACTTAAAGAATACAATGGTTGTCCTAAGCCTCAAACAGCTTATGCTGATGAAGCGACAGGAGCATTGAAAGGTATTTTCTTCAACTTTGATAAAGCGACTATTAGACCAGAGTCTAACGAAAGATTGAATCAAGCTGCAGAAATTATTAAATCTTCTAACGGTGGAACATTCCTTTTAACTGGTGAAACAGATAAAAAAGGTTCTGAAGCTTATAACTTGAAGTTATCTAGACAGAGAGCTGCTGCGGTAGTGAATGCTCTAGAAGCAAGAGGGGTTTCTGGAAACCAATTGAAATCTAAAGGTGTAGGTGAAGCTAACGCTACCGTTCCTGAAAACGCATCAGATGCTGAAAGAATGGCTGACAGAAAAGTAGTTGTTACTGCTGTTGACAGAGAAGCTTTTGAAGCAATGGACAAATCAGATTTACCAGTTGTTAAGAAAAAAACAGTTGTTAAAAAGGCTCCAGCTAAAAAGAAAAAATAATTAAATTATTTTTCTAAATAATAGACACCCTCGAATTTCGAGGGTGTTTTTTTGTAAACAAAATCGTATTTTTGTAATCATTAAAAATCAAATAATATGGGACGCGCATTTGAATATAGAAAAGCTTCTAAGATGGCCCGCTGGGATAAAATGGCCAAAACGTTTTCTAAAATTGGTAAAGATATCGCTCTTGCGGTAAAAGCAGCAGGGCCGGATCCTGATACTAATCCTGCATTAAGAAGATGCATCCAAAATGCTAAAGGTGCTAATATGCCCAAAGATAACGTGGAGCGTGCAATTAAAAAAGCAAGCGGCGCTGATGCGGAAAATTATGAAGAAATTACCTATGAAGGTTATGGACAGGGTGGAGTTGCTTTTTTTATAGACTGTACAACGAATAACCCTACGAGAACTGTCGCCAATGTTCGTGCAATATTCAATAAATTTGACGGGAATCTGGGCAAGAACGGAGAGTTGGCTTTCATCTTTGACCGCAAAGGGATTTTCTCTCTGGACCGTTCTTTAATTAAATTGGATTGGGATGATTTCGAAATGGAAATGATTGATGGCGGCGCAGAAGAAATAGAACAGGACGAAGATGAAGTTTTCATCACAACGGCGTTTGAAGATTTCGGATCGTTATCTCATAAATTAGACGAACTGGGTATTGAACCCAAAAGTGCGGAAATTCAAAGAATCCCAAATAACACCAAAGAAGTTTCGCAAGAACATTTTAAAATAAATATGAAAATGCTGGAGCGTTTCGAAGACGATGATGATGTACAGAACGTATTTCACAATATGGAAATTACAGATGAGTTAATGAATTCGCTTTAAGCAAAGGTTGCTAAAGAATTTCTTTTCACTATCTTTTATAGTCTTTTTTTAAACAACACAGACAAATTTTCCATCTTAGATTGGATTATAAAAAAAACCAAAACTAAATTAACAGTTTTGGTTTTTTTGTAATCGGTATTTTATCAACTTATTTCAACACATTAACTTCTAAAAAGCTGTCTCCATAAACTTTAATAAATGCTTTGGTATAATCTTCTTTTACTGCAAAATTTGGATTCTCTAAAAACTTCTGTGGATTAACTGCAAACAACGGAAACCACGTGCTTGAAATCTGAACCTGTATTTTATGTCCTTTTTTGAACGTATGCAGAACATCCTGCAATTTCACTTCTACTGCAGTTTTTTCATTGGGAACCAATGCTTCCCCTTTCTCTCTCGAATTTCTGAATCTTGCCGGCATAATTTCACTGCGAACCATTTGGTGATAATTGCCATAAACGACACCGTCCTTTTTTTCTTTCGGTACAAAATCCTGCGGATAAACATCGATTAATTTTACCACAAAATCAACGTCATTAGAAGTCGTTGAGAAATTAAGTTTTGCTAGAATCTCACCGGTCAATGTAAGATCGTCTGTCAAAATATCGGTTGTAAAAGTTAAGACATCCGGTCTTCCCACGGCAAAACGCTGATCTTCACTCATGTAATTTCTCGGAGTGAAACCATTGAAATCTTTTATATTTTCTGAGCTTACCACGGGATTTGCCGGATCGCTGTAATATTCTGAACTAGTATTGGAAGGATTGTTTTTAAAGGTTCGGTCTGTGAGATAGAAATTTATTTTCTCTGTATTCTTCGCCGGATAAGTACTGAATTCTTTCCATTCCATTTTCCCGGTGTCAAACATTGTTGCTTCCGGTAAACCTGCGTCAACTTTTGAATTTCCTTTTAAATAATGTTTAAAAAACGGAGTTTCTAATTTGGTTTGATAATAAGTCGCAATACTGTCTCCGAAATAAATGTCATTATGAAAGTGATGTCCGGCTTCCCTTGACCAGCCGCCATGTGAGAAAGGTCCCATCACAATTGTATTCTTCGCTTTTGGACTTGTTTTCTCGATTGTTTTATAAATATTCAAAGGGCCTGATAAATCTTCGGCATCGAGCCAGCCACCAACGGTCATCACGGCATGGTTGATATTTTTCAAATGTGGAAGTATGCTTCTCTTCTGCCAATAGTCGTCATAATTTGGATGATTCATAATTTCAGTCATAAAGAAATTATCATTATAGTATTTTTCATAACCATCTTTCAAAGTTCCCATGTCGCGGTAAAATTTTAATCCATCCTCAGAAGTCTGCTTTACGGAAGTATCCATATACCAGGCTTTATTTTCGGCTTTGGTTTTCTGAACTCCGAATACAGGAAATGTTCTGAAATAGCCAAGCATGAATTTTCCGTTATGAAGAAAATCATCATTCCAAAAATCAGAAATCGGCGCTTGCGGAGAAGATGCCACCAAAGCTGGATGTTCCGAAAGTGTTCCGGCAGCGGTATAAAATCCCGGATAAGAAGTTCCATATTGGCCTACTTTTCCATTATTGTTTTTAATGTTCTTTAGTAACCAGTCAATGGTATCGTAAGTATCTGTACTTTCATCGACATCTTTTTTGGTTTTATGTGCAACCTGAGGTGTCATATTGGTAAATGTTCCTTCACTCATATATCTTCCGCGAACATCCTGATAAACAAAGATGTACTGATCTTTCATTAAATATGGATTCGGACCAAGCGAAGATTTATATTCATTTTCACCATAAGGAGCGACACTATAGCAAGTTCGCTGCATCAGGAAAGGGTATTTCTGGGATTTAGAAATATCCTTTGGGATATAAACTGAAGTAAACAGTTTAACGCCGTCCCGCATCGGGATATAAACTTCTTTTTTGGTATAATGTTCTTTGACAAAACTATTGTCAGCTCTGTTTTGAGCTATTCCTAAGACAAAATAGAACGCAAAGAAAATCTGAAGGTATTTTTTCATGAAAATTATTTTTAACGAATTTATGAAAAAAAATGTAGAAATTTGAAGGAGAAAATGAAACGATGGAATTATTTGAATACCTGCCGGATCCCGATTTTAATTTACTCCCGCAAGATGGGACAGTCAATTATTACGGCAAAATTTTTAATCAGGAACAGGCAGATTATTTTTATCAAAAGCTTTTACAAACAATCGACTGGAAAAATGATGAAGCCATCATTTTTGAAAAAAAAATTTTAACCAAAAGAAAAGTGGCTTGGTACGGCGAGGAGAATTTCGAGTACACTTATTCCAAAACGACAAAAAACGCACTTCCATGGACTGTCGAATTAGTACAACTAAAACAATTGGTTGAAGAAAAAACCGGTGAGCAGTTCAATTCCTGCTTGCTTAACCTTTATCATGACGGCAGCGAAGGAATGGCTTATCACAGCGATGGTGAAAAAGATTTAAAGAAAAACGGAGCAATTGCTTCCTTAAGTTTCGGAGCTGAAAGAAAATTTTCATTTAAACATAAAACAACTAAAGACAAAATTGAACTCGTTTTAGAAAATGGCAGTTTATTAGTTATGAAAGCTCAGACGCAAAGTTTTTGGCTGCACAGGTTGCCGCCAACTAAAAAAATATTCTCGCCGAGAATCAATTTAACTTTCAGAACAATTGACAAAAGCGAAAAATTAATTTAATTTTTAATCGCTATATTTGAGGTGAATGCTTGCCGATTTTGGCAATGAATTCAATTAATATTATCGAAATTTTATAAAAAATTATATTTTATTATGAAAGCGGCATGCTATTTATTATTACATTTGAATAGAATTTTTAACATTAAACAAAATCAATTATGAAAAAAACAATCGCAATGGCTGCCTTGGCAGTCGCAGTATCTTTCGGGTCAATCGCCTGTAAAAAGAAAGTTTCAGATGCAGAACTGCAAACCCAGGCAACAACAATAGTAACTTCTAATCAGAATGCTTCAGTTGAAGTTAAAGATGGCCAGGCTCATCTGAGCGGAACATTCACGGATCAAGCTGCGAGAGACGAAATGATTGCTTCTTTAAAAGCAATCCCAGGGATTAAAGATGTTCATGATATGTCAACAATACAAGCTCCTGTCGTGGTAGAGACCGTTTCAGTTATCGATCCCGTAGTTCAGCAAAAAGTTGCTGATGCTGTGAAAGATTTCCCTTCTGTGAAAGTGGAGGTTGTAAACGGTGAATTAACTTTAACCGGCAACGTTTCTTCGGAGCAGGCAAAAAAAATCAAAATGTCTGTAGATGCTTTAAAAGTTGGGAAAGTTAACTATAATTATACTGTAAAATAATAGAATATGAGTGCTTTACAAGATAAATACGCAAGTGTAATTTCTGCGGCAAATTCAGCCGGAGTGTCCAATTTACAAGTTACTGAAAAAGAAGGAATTCTTTATATTTCAGGTAATACCACTACTACGGCAGCGAAAGATGCAGTATGGAACGCTCTCGGAGCTATCGATTCTACGTATTCCGCTTCTGACATCAATGTAGATGTGCAGGTTGCGGGCTTGGCAGCTGGCGCTTCTCTGACGGTAGCTACGGAGTCTACAAGCCTTAATATGAGACAACAACCTTCTACAGATGCCGCCGTGGTTGGTAAAGCTGAAAAAGGCTCCACTGTAACTTTGATAGAACAAAGTTCAGATGATTGGTGGAAAGTAAGAAATTCTGATGGTGAAGAAGGATATGCTTATGCAAGATATTTGCAGGCGTAGTTTTTAACACTGTAAAAATACGGAACCTCTGATTATTCAGGGGTTTTTATTTATGGTCCTCCCATCAAAAGATTGGCCTGATGCCACTCCAGTGAAAAAATCTCATGACAAAACTGCGGTCTTAATTTCAATCTTTTTATTGCATTTCCCCTTCTAAAAGAAAGGATTTCCATTTCAATTGCTTGTGCAGAGTTTAAATTTTAACCATTTTTTAACAAAATACCATATATTTGTAAATCTTACAAGAAAAAAATCACATGAAAGGTCAAAACAAACTATTCGTCTTCATCATTATCGCTCTCGTAGTAGGTGTAATCATGGGTGGCGTCGTGCATACGCGATATCCTGAGAGTTCCGAAGGATTTTCAAAAAACATAAAACTTCTTGGAACCGTCTTTATCCGTTTGGTGCAGATGATTATTGCGCCCCTGGTATTTACCACCTTGGTCGTAGGAATTGCCAAGATGAGCGATGTCAAGATGATCGGGCGGGTAGGAACCAAAGCCATGCTTTGGTTTATTACTGCTTCATTAGTCTCTTTAATGATTGGGTTGATTTTCGTGAACTGGTTAGAGCCAGGCCGTGTAATGCAGCTTCCTAAACCTGCTGCAGATGCCGCCGGCGAAATGGTTGCACACAGTCAGGGTCTTTCTATGGAGCAGTTTGTGACTCATATTATTCCGAAAAGTTTATTCGAAGCTTTTGCGACCAATGAGGTTTTGCAAATCGTAGTATTCTCTATTATGTTCGGCGTTGCATTAGCCAATATGGGCGAAGAATATACAAAACCTATTGTTAGAGGTTTGGATATTTGTGCCCACGCTATTTTAAAGATGGTGGGATACATCATGTGGTTTGCGCCGCTTGGAGTATTAGGTGCAATTGCTGCGGTTGTTGCTACCAACGGATTTGATATATTCAAGGTATATGCGATTTATCTCCGGGATTTCTTCTTTGCTTTGGCAATCTTGTGGTTGGTGCTTTGTATCGTAGGGTATATGATTTTGGGAAATCGGTTATTCGAATTATTAAGGAGAATCAAAGAACCGTTATTGATCGCATTTTCTACAACAAGTTCAGAAGCGGTTTTCCCAAAATTGGTTGAAGAACTCGAAAGATTCGGATGTAATAATAGAATTGTATCGTTCATTTTACCTTTAGGTTATTCCTTTAATCTGGATGGGAGTATGATGTATATGACATTCGCAGCAATTTTTATCGCTCAGATTTACGGGATTGATATGACTTTAGGACAACAGGTCATTATGCTTTTGGTTTTAATGTTAACCTCCAAGGGAATCGCGGGAGTTCCAAGGGCGAGTCTGGTAATCATTGTAGCAACCTGTACCATGTTTGGAATTCCACCGGAAGGAATTGCTTTGATTTTACCTATTGACCATTTCTGCGATATGGGAAGAAGTATGACCAATGTTTTAGGAAATGCTTTAGCAACTTCTGCAGTTTCGAAATGGGAAGGACAACTGGAAAATCACGGTGGAGATTTGTAAACAAATCGAGTTTTATTAAATAACTCTATTTATTAAGCAACAAAGAAATTAAAGAAGCCGTCTCAAAATAAAATTTGAGGCGGTTTTTAATTTTCTTTTTTAAGACGTTAAATTTTTAGATGATAATGTGGTTTTTCAGAATAGTCTAAAAAAGTGCTCCATTTAAGCACTTTTCTTTCTTAGATTATGTGCTAAAGCGTGTAATCCGAACTCCAGTTCTGCTTTTTCTATTCCGATGTGCGTAAAACGCTTGAAGTTCCGGTTGGATTTGATATGCGCGAATACAGGCTCTACATCGGCAGTGCGTTGTCTGCGTTTTATTTCACCTAGTTCACTTAAGAGATTTTCCCGAACTCTGTCCTTATGCCGTTCTAAATTTTGGTTCCGTTCTATTACTCTGTTTCCCTGGGCTTTATGGCAAGTCCCTCGCAGCGGGCAACCATTGCAGTTTTGAGCTTGGTAAAGTGAGCTTGTCTGAGCATAGCCGCTTTTGGTTTTTCGATTTCGGTTGGTGATTTTGTTCATTGGTTGTCCCATCGGACAGATGTATTGATCTTTCTCTTCGTTATAATAGAGTTTATCGCGATGGAAGTCCTCGTTGATTTTCTTTCTTTTCGATTTTAAAATCCCCTGTTCCTTATCGAAGGTGTTGTATTTTACGAAGGTTTCTATATTTTTTTCTTCCAGAAAATCATAGTTTTCTTCACTGCCGTAACCTGCATCAGCGGTGAGTTCTTCCGGTAAAAACTGATAAAGATCTTCAAAAGTATTAAGGTGTGGTTTGAGCGTATTTAAATCGTTGGTGGTTTGGTGCAAACTATAATGAATGACGAACTGGGATTCGGAACTTACCTGCACATTGTAGGCGGGTTTAAGCTGCCCATTCTGCATATGATCATCTTTCATGCGCATAAAGGTAGCGTCGGGATCGGTCTTGCTGTAGCTGCCACGACCTGCTAAAAGTTTTTCCTGCTCCTCGTATTTATCCAGGTTCTGAGAAAAATTCTTTTGAATGTATCTCAGTTTTGCCTTTGCTTTAGTAGAAGCCTTCGGGTTTTTGCTGATAATCTCTTCTATTTTCTTGGCGGTCTTCTCTATTTTATCTTTATCGATGGTTTTAAACTCCGGTGGCGTAGGATCGCTGTCTTCTTCATCAGCAATGCTTTGAGCATAGTTCCACATTTGCTCAAGTTGCTCTGCCATCTTTTCTTTTCTGGTTTTAATGGCATTGCCCCAAACAAAGGTGTACCTCCCGGCAATAGACTCTATCTTGGTGCCATCGGTAAAAACTTCTTTCAAACTAACGAGTCCTTCCTCGGCTAATAACAGGACGACCTGTTTAAAAATATCTTTGAAAATAGTCTTGAGTTTCTTGCTCCGAAAACGGGCAATAGTATTATGGTCTGCAACCTGTTGAGCCGATAGCCACATGAAATTAATATTCTCGCGCATCGCTTTTTCGATCTTCCTGCTGGAATACGTATTATCCATATAAGCGTAAACCATCACCTTAAGCATCATCTTGGGATGAAAGCTTGGTTTGCCATCTTTGCTGTATTCTTCAATGAGCAATTTCAGATCCAGTTGCTCAATTATTCCATTGACAATCCGAACCGGATGACTCTCAGGAATCAACTCTTCGATTGATGGCGGGAATAACCAGTTTTGTTGTTGGTTATAATCCTTAAATTTAATATTCATGTCATTGATTATCAATACTTAAAGATAATAAAATCTAATAATTTCACCAAAAAAAATGTAGAAAAAAAACAAAAAAAACCGTCTCAGTATTGAGACGGCTTCTTGTTTTATATAGAGATATTATTTCAATGCTTTTTTTGCTTCTTCCGCTTTCATTAGATGATGTTCTAATGTTGGGACAGTGGCAGAAGCAAAGGATTTTAAAGAAGCTTCGGTTCCATTGGATATTTCTTTTTTAAATTCTGCGATATCCATTTTGTGATCGCTGATCATCAGCTCAGTATAAGCTTTGTCAAAATCCATCCCTTTTTTCATTTTTAAATCGTCGACTTTTTTCTGGTGGCTGGCATCCAAAACGGTAGGCAGTTCGTAACTGACTTTGGAAGCCCAATTTTTCAATTCATTATCAATTTTGGTATGATCATCAACCATCAATTTTCCAAGTGCTTTCACGTGCTCATTAGAAGCGTTTGTTTCAGCAATTTTTCCAAGCATTACTTCCATCATTCCGCCTTTTGCGGCGGCTTCAGCGAACTGTTTATCTTGATCGGTCATCGGACTCATATGTTCTTTGGTTCCTGACATATTTGCAGGTTCTCCTGGCGTGGTAGTATGCTCAGCTGGAGCCATCATAGAGGTACTGTCCGCAGAGTGATCAATTGTTGTCGTTTTACTCTTTTTACAAGCGACCAATGTAGTGATAGCGAGAACCGTTAAAATTGAATTTTTCATAATAGTGATTTTAAAAATGTTAATAAATATTATATTTTTATCTTTCTGTATTTCAGCAATTTATTTGCCAAAAAAGGAGTTGCATGATGGGGATGCTTATTTTAAATTTTTAAAATGATTGAGATTTTGCAGTATTGAAAGAAGGCAAAAACGCTTTACTATTCGTTGTTTGCTCTTCGTGATATATAAAATAAAAGACAGCGGGTTACATGTTTTTTATTTTTATTTATATAAATCATTAAAGTAACCGAAAGCAGCATTGAGATTTTTTTCTTTTCTCCATCTTTTGCTTAAAAACAGCTTTATGGGTATTTTAACGGTGATGAATTTCGATGTAAATCTTTGATTTCGTGTTGATGCAGGTAGGTTCAAAATTTATGATCTTAAATTAAACCTTTTTATGAGCCGCTTGCTAAAGTATTCATCCGATATCTGTTAAAACGATGGAGATGTCTTCAAGTTAAATTAAGATAGAAATGTTTATCTTTGCAAAATTATTTTTCTCACTTAACCCGTTTATAGCATGCAACTGTACAACACCTTAAGCGCAGAAGAAAGAGCTCAACTTATTGATGAAGCCGGTAAGCAGCGTCTTACTTTGTCTTTCTATGCGTACGCCAAAATCGAAAACCCCAAAAAATTTCGCGACGAATTATTTATAGCCTGGAACGCCCTCGATGCGCTCGGCCGTATTTATGTTGCCCATGAAGGAATTAATGCTCAGATGAGTATCCCTGCAGAAAATATAGACGGTTTCCGCGAGACGCTGGAAGTTTACGATTTTATGAAAGGAATCCGTTTGAATGTTGCTGTGGAACAAGACGATCATTCGTTTTTAAAACTCACCATTAAAGTCAGACACAAAATTGTTGCCGACGGTTTGAATGATGAAACTTTTGATGTGACCAATAAAGGAATTCACTTAAAAGCACAGGAATTTAATAATTTGCTGGAAGATCCAAATACGATTGTAGTCGATTTTAGAAATCATTACGAAAGTGAAGTCGGCCATTTTGAAGGCGCAATCACTCCCGATGTAGAAACTTTTCGAGAAAGTTTGCCCATTATTAATGAACAGTTACAGGATTTTAAAGAAGATAAAAACCTATTGATGTACTGTACAGGCGGAATCCGTTGCGAAAAAGCCAGCGCTTATTTTAAACATCAGGGTTTTAAAAACGTTTACCAGCTGGAAGGCGGAATTATCGAATATACCCGTCAAATCAAGGAAGAAAATATTGAAAGTAAATTCATCGGTAAAAACTTTGTATTTGATCACCGCCTAGGCGAAAGAATTACCGACGATATTGTTTCGCAATGCCATCAGTGTGGCAAACCTTGTGACAATCATACGAACTGCGCGAATGATGCCTGTCATTTATTGTTTATTCAATGTGACGATTGCAAAGGTGCGATGGAAAACTGCTGTTCTACCGAATGTTTAGAAATAACCCATTTGCCTTTAGCTGACCAGGTAAAACTAAGAAAGGGAAAAGAAGTAGGAAATAAAGTTTTCCGAAAAGGAAAGTCAGATGCTTTGACTTTTAAAAATTCCGGTGATTTACCTGCAAAACCTTTAGCAAAAGCAGAAACGAAAAATATCCGTCAAAAAATATCCGTTAAGAAAGTATTGGTTGGAAAGGCAGAACATTATTACACCAAATCGAAAATTGCCCAGTTTTTAATTGAAAATAAAGAACTTTCAGTAGGAGACAAGGTTCTGATTTCTGGTCCGACAACGGGAGATCAGGAACTGACAATCACTGAAATGTTCGCCAATGGAGGTTCTTGTGAAAACGCTAAAGAAGGCGATCAAGTCACTTTTGAAACTCCGTTTAGAATCCGTTTGTCTGACAAATTATATAAAATTTTAGGATCATGACAAAAAGTGGAAAAATGGAATTAATGTCACCGGCCGGTGATTTTACTTCCATGCAGGCAGCGATTGATAACGGAGCAGATTCCATTTATTTCGGTGTGGAGCAGTTGAATATGAGAGCGAGAGCTTCGATGAATTTCACTTTAGATGATTTGCCGGAAATCTCTAGAAGATGCTCAGAAAAAGGCGTACGCACTTATCTTACTTTAAATACGATTATTTACGACCACGATTTATCTTTAATCAAGGCCCTTTTAGATAAGGCAAAAGCCGCTGATCTTACTGCAGTGATTGCGATGGATCAGGCGGTGATTTCATATGCAAGACAGATTGGGCTTGAAGTTCATATTTCGACCCAAATTAATATAACGAATATTGAAACCGTAAAATTCTACGCGCTTTTCGCCGATACCATGGTGATGAGCCGTGAACTGAGCATGACTCAAATTAAAAAAATCTGTGATCAGATTGTGAAGGATCAGGTCAAAGGTCCTTCCGGAAACTTGGTCGAAGTCGAGATTTTTGGTCACGGTGCGCTTTGTATGGCGGTTTCGGGCAAATGTTATTTGAGTCTGCATTCCTCGAATTCTTCTGCAAACCGTGGAGCCTGCAAACAGAACTGCCGTAAAAAATACACCGTCATCGATCAGGAAACCGGTTTTGAAATCGAGCTGGACAACGAATATATGATGTCGCCAAAAGATTTGTGTACCATCAGTTTTTTAGATCAAATTGTGGACGCAGGAGTCAGCGTTCTCAAAATCGAAGGTCGCGGAAGAGCACCGGAATACGTTGCAACCGTGACAAAATGTTACCGCGAAGCCATCGATGCCATTGCAGATGGAACTTTCAACCAGGTAAAAGTAGCAGACTGGATGAAACAACTTGAAACTGTTTATAACAGAGGTTTTTGGGGAGGTTATTATTTGGGACAAGAACTAGGCGAATGGTCTGTAGACAACGGTTCCGCCGCCACCCAGAAAAAAGTCTATATCGGAAAAGGCAGGCATTTTTATCCAAAATCAAATGTCGCAGAATTTTTAATTGAAGCATACGATTTAAAAGTTGGTGACAAAGTTTTGATTCAGGGACCTACAACAGGTTCCCGGGAAATGATTTTGGAAACAATGAGAGTAGAAGAAAAACCCGAAGCAGAAAAAGCTGCGAAATCCGATGTGGTTACTTTTAAAACGGACTTTAAAGTAAGACCTTCTGATAAATTGTATAAAATTGTGCAGGCTAATTAATGAAGGTGTTTTATATTTGAGGATTTAAGTAAATATTTTCAACTCTGAAATACCCAAATACTCAAATACCCAATTACTCAAAAATGATCATCGTAACGCTTCAACGGGAGAAATGTATCGGCTGTAATTACTGCGCGGAATTTGCGCCGGAGTATTTTCGGATGTCAAAAAAAGATGGGAAATCAGTTTTATTAAAAACGGAAAACAAGAAAGGGTTTTACACTTTGAAAATTCGAAATCCAGAAGCATTTGAACCTTGTGAAAAAGCAGCAAAAGCCTGTCCGGTGAAAATTATTTCGGTGAAAGAAATTTAAATATCAGATAAATAATCAATGGCGTTTCGCAGGAGCGCAATTTTTTTTACTATTTTTGAATATGAAAAAAGCGGAAATCAGAAAAATATATTTAGCGAAAAAGGAGAAATTAAGTAAAGTCGAGATTGAAGCCTTCTCTAAGAAAATATTTACCCGTTTTATGTCTGAATTCCCACTGAAGGAAAATCAGAAAGTGCATTGTTTCCTGTCTATTCCGGAGAAAGGTGAAGTTGATACGAATGAGTTTCTCAACTATTTTTATGAAAATAAAATCCGTGTTTTTGTACCGAAAATGATAAAAACGGAATTAATCGCGCTTGAAATCACAAAAGAAACGCCGTTAATTAAGAATTCCTGGGGAATAAAAGAACCCGCTGGCGAAGTAGATTCTGGAGTCAAAGATTTTGATTTCATCATTACGCCACTTTTATATTCCGATCATTTTGGAAACAGAGTAGGTTACGGAAAAGGGTTCTATGACCGGTTTTTTTCAGAAGTCAATCCGAATGCTGTTAAAGTGGGCGTGAGTTTTTTTCCTCCCCAAGAACAGGTGGAAGATATTGCAGAGTTTGATGTCCCGTTGGATTATTTGGTTACCCCAACAGAAGTACTGTCTTTCGGCAATTTGGAATCAAAATCGACGAAGTAAAATTTAAATTCCTTCTTAAATTTGATGGGTGAAGGCTTTAGTACGTACTGCGCATTTTTTTCAAATGACCCAATTAAGCGGTTTTTGAAATCGAAATATTCGACATAGAATTTTGCAAGATCCAAAGTGTCATTCCCTCTGATTTCTTTGGTCACAGAAATATCGCCGACTTTTGCTGTTTGTACTTTCAAGCTGTCGAGCTGCAGGAGCAGTGGTTTTAATTTATTGGAGTCAGGATCTACGAAATAGCTGTTCATCTGAGCGTAAATTACAGAATCAATTTCGGTATCCCGGTTTCCGGCAGTGTATAAAGTAGAGAGATCGAGCAACTCCTGAATCTTTTGTTTCGTGATAAACGTAATTGCTTGCGCGCTGTCCATTTTGGTAACAGGATAGGATTTTTTATTATTATTGTTTCTAACGATCTCTAAATCAGATATTTGTTTGCTTTCTTTGTTGCAGGAAAAAGTCATTAAAAGTAAACTGATGAGGAGAAGAACAATTTTATTTTGGTTTTTCATCGGTGGCAATTTTAAATTTAATCATTATTATTTTGTTGTTTTTATCGTTCTTTGTGTCGATGACCTGCAGGTTTTCCAGTGAGGTCGAAGGCAGGGTGACCAGGTTGATGTACCGTTGCTTGTCCATCGTTTCTACGCCGTAAGTTTCATTGTCATACACCTGGTAAATCAGAGCATCGTCACTGATAAGATAATTTAATGATTCTCTTTTCTTCTTTAAATCTTTGATCGATTTTGAATAGTAGAAAAGCATAATCGCATAATCATTTGGTTTCAGCTCGATGGTTTCGGCCTCGGGCGCGGTTTCCAAATTCCGTCGTATGGTGTCTGTTTTATAGTAGGGTGAAGATACGACCATCGTCAGGTTTTTCGATTTGGTGGTATATACAAACGCTTCGTTGGGTTTGGCATTATATAAAATAGGAGATTCGTTTTCTTTGAGAATTTGAACTTGCAATTCTGCATTGATGGTGGTATTCCGATCTGCATCAACAAAACTATAATAGAATTTCTTACTGAAGAGTTCCTCTTTGAATACTAAAAGTCCGACCAGAACTGCTAAAATAGCAGAGATTCCCAACCAGATATACTTTTTTACAATTGATATTGTTGATTTTTGTTCAGTGGTATCGTACGTGGTGAATACACCTTTGTTTTCTTTAATGCCTTGACTGTCAGGTGAGGATAATTGTAAATCAGATTCTTCAGCCGCGGTTTCTCCTGGTTTTAGACTTGAAATATCCTGTTTCCGGATAATTCTGGTTTGCTGTTCCGTATTTTCTGCTTTTTCAGGATTATTTTCCAATTCAGCTTCTGGATTGTCGTCATTATCTTCTAATTCCTGTAAGATTTCATGGGCAAAAAGGTGCTTCTTTTTAAAGTCGTACCATGAGACGTAACCCGCATAAATGCTGAGAATGTTCAGCATGTCAATTCTGGGAAGTCGGGTAACCGGCGAGTTTTTAAAATAAGTATAAAACGATTTTTCGCTGATGTTTCCTTTGGCGATTTTCCGCAAATCTTCTTGAAAATAGATGATATCGATTCCTTTCCATTTTGATATATCATCATAGGAAGGAGTGTGATGGTCTAAATATTGAGATTGAACCTCATTTTTTAGCTGTTCGAAGTGTAATAAATCTAAATCGCTCAATTGCTATTTTTATGTAATTTATTGATTTTCAGTCGTATTGTTTTGTAAAACGATTTTACAAAGATATTACAATTAATTTTCGAATGCAAATTTATTTCTCACCCTATCTTTGTCCTGTTCGAAATGATAAATGAGAACAAACAAATTTTAAAATAACAAAACAATTAAATTTAATTTATTATGAAAAAGTCATTATTCGTAGCTGCTATCGCTGCTTTAGCTCTTGTAGCTTGTAACAAAACTGAAACTGTAGAAACTGCTAACGCAACTGATTCTGCTGCTGCTGTAGTTGATTCTGCTGCTGCTGTTGTTGATTCTGCTGCTTCTGTTGTAGATTCTGCTGCTACTGTTACTGCTGATGCTGCTAACGCAACTGTAGAAGGAGCTGCTGATGCTGCTAAAGGTGCTGCTAATGCTGCAACTGATGCTGCTAAAGACGCTAAAGATGCTACTAAATAATTAGTAACTGATTTACAAATTAACCGTTTCTCTTTGAGAAGCGGTTTTTTTATGCCATTTTTTGTCTTAAAATCTCATAACAGGTGATGGCAACGGCATTGCTCAAATTCAAAGAGTCGATACTTCCCGACATGGGAATAACCGTGTTCTTTCCTTTGCCTACCCAGAAATCGGTGAGTCCGGAATGTTCTGTCCCAAAGAGTATAGCGCTCTTTTCTTTTAAATTTCGGACTTGAATATTTTCAGACGCTTTATCCATGATGGTCGTATAAACTGCATAACCGTTTTCAGTGAGAAATTCGTACACTTCATCATTGCTGGAAGAGAAAATGTTCATCCCAAAAAGACAACCTACACTGGAGCGGATCACATTTGGATTATAGAAATCAACTTTCGTATCGGTTACAATTAAAGCATCAATCCCAAACGCTTCGCAACTCCGCAATATGGCGCCCAGATTTCCGGGTTTCTCAATACTTTCTACGATAATCACCGATGAGTTTTTTTTAGGTTTGAAATCCTTTAGATCAGATTTTTTCGTGTGGTAAATTCCTAGGATTCCTTCCGATGAACCCCGATAAGCGATTTTATCGTAGATTTTTTCTGTGACCAAATGTACTCTTCCTTCCGGTAAATTTTCATTAAAAATACTTTCGGCGATATAGAATTCCTGAGCATTAAAACCGAATTGTAACGCTCTTTCATTCTCCTGCTTTCCCTCGATTACGAAAACATTTTCTTTTTTTCGGAAACGATTGTCCGATATCAAACGGGTAATATATTTTATTTTTTCGTTCTGAGTGCTTTCTATAATCATTTTGCAAATGTAGTTAAAAGGTAAATCTCTATAAAGAGGAAGTGAAAAACTTTTGAGAGTTCAATTTTACTCTTTGTTATTCAGTGAGTTCTCCGAGGATTCTTCTAAACTTTGAGGAAGCGATTTTTTATTCTTAATTCCTAAAGATTTAAGCTTTTTTGTTTGGGTAATCAGATTGTCATTTCCAGTAGAAAGTTGTTTAAACGCTTCATTATAAACAGTTTTAGTCTGATCAATATTTTTCCCCAGTTTTTCTAAATTTTCTACGAAGCCTACGAATTTATCATATAATTTAGCACCGCGTTCTGCAATTTCCATGGCGTTTTTGTTTTGATATTCGCGCTTCCAGAGGTCTGACACCAATTTCAGTGAGGTGATGAGATTACTTGGATTAAGCAATAATATTCTTTTGTCATAGGCGAAATTCCATAGATTATGATCTGCCTGCATCGCTGCAATATAAGCTGGTTCACTTGGAATAAACATCATTACAAAATCCAGAGATTTGTCATAATCATCGTAGGCTTTGTCGCTCAGTTGTTTGATATGGTTTTTCACGGAACTCAAATGTTGATTGAGTTTCATTTGATAAAGTTCAGCGTCATTTTCATCGACCAATTCTATAAATGCAGTGAGTGAAACTTTCGAATCGATAATTACATTTCGTTCATCCGGATATTTTACAACCGCATCCGGACGCATTTTTTTTCCTGAATATTCTGAAAAAAGAGCTTTGTTGTCTTCATCCCGAAGTTCATGTTCCAGAAAATATTCTCTTCCTTTTACCAGACCAGATTTCTCAAGAATACTTTCTAAAATCATTTCGCCCCAGTTTCCCTGCGTTTTACTTTCTCCTTTTAAAGCGCGGGTTAATTTTTTGGCATCTTCAGAAATTTGTTGGTTTAGGAGTGCAAGTTCTTTTACTTTTTCACCCAAAGAAAAACGTTCCTTCGATTCTTTATCATAGGTTTCGCCGACTTTATTTCTAAGTTCGGTTATTTTTTCCTGAAAGGGTTCCAAAATGTTTTTAAGATTATTTTGGTTGAGGATGGTGAATTTTTCAGATTTTTCTTCTAAAATTTGATGGGCTAAATTTTGAAATTCATTTTTTGCCAACTCCTGCATTTTTGTAATTTCCTCTTTTTGGTTTTCCCTGAGAATTTGTAGATTTTCATTCTGTGCCGAAAGTTGCGATTTGAGTGCAATTAAATCCTGCCTTTCATTTTGTAAATTTTTTATTTCTGAATTTGCCTCGGAATTGAGTGCGATGAGTTCTCCGATTTTAGCATTTGAATTCTCTAGATCAGAATTTGTTTTAATGAAACTTTCATTCAAATCATCGAATTTCTGTCGGGGAATATGAGAAGCTTTTAATATGAAATACAGAATAACCGCACCGAAAATAGCGCCGAACATTAAGCCGGTGAAAATAGAGATGAAATCCATTTTTCAAAAATACAAAAGTTAATTTCAGTAATGCAGAAAGAAATTAATTCTCTTAGTTTTTAATGCGCAGAAATTCCTTGGCAAGATCGATCATTTTTGGGTCTCCAGTATATTTTCCGTGTTCATCAGAAAGTTTCACTGTTGGAATCCAGTCGCCATTAATAGATTGTGCGGCAATGAGTTTCATGACGATATTCATTGGTTTTAAGCCGACATCGTTTGTTAAATTCGTTCCGATTCCGAAAGAAATTCCGATTCTGCCTTTGCAGGCTTTCGTGATTTCTTCCACTTTTTCCAGATTCAGTCCGTCGGAAAAAATAATGTATTTGAATAAAGGATTGATTCCATTTTTCCGGTAATGTTCGATGGTTTTATTGGCAAATTCGATTGGATCTCCGCTGTCGTGACGAACGCCATCAAATAATTTTGCGAATTTTTTATCAAACTGCTGAAAGAAAACTTCAGTCGTATAAGTATCTGAAAGGGCAACTCCCAAATCACCGCGGTACACATCCACCCAATGTTCCAGCGAAAGCGCATTGGCCATCTTGAATCCGTATTCTGCAGCGTGAAACATAAACCATTCGTGCGCATGGGTTCCAATGGGTTTTATGCCATATTTCATCGCAAAGTGAACATTTGAACTGCCGATGAAATTTCCGGATCGATTGTTGTTTACCAGGGAATCCACCACCAAATCGTGTACTTTATAGGAATGTCTTCTGCGAGTGCCAAATTCGGCGAAAGTAACGCCAAGAATATTGAGTTGATCGGCCTTTTCTAAAGTTGTTTGAATAACTGCTTCATTAGAATTACGCTCCATGTGATTCATCTCATAATGTAATTCTGAAATCAAAGACAAAATAGGCACTTCCCACAGAATAGTCCTGTACCATTCGCCTTCCACGGTAACTTCTAAAGAATCTTCGGTCTGTATAATCTGTACTTCTGAGGGATCGTAATGATAACCTGCTAAAAAATCTAAATAGGGAAGGTCTAAATAAGGACAGGTTTCCTTTAAGAATTGCTTTTCATCTTTGCTTAATTTCAGCTCTGCCATTGCGTTGACAGATTTTCTAAGTTCTTCGGCAAATCCCGGTGGGAAGTTATGATTACCGCGATTGATGAATTGGTATTTTACTTTCTCGTTCGGAAAAAGTTTAATCACCGCATTTTGCATCGTGATTTTATAGAAATCATTATCGAGAATTGACTTTAGACGGACTTCAATCATGGTTTATTATATATTCAAACAAATGTAAAAATTCAAAAACAAAAATCGCCTTTAAAAAGACGATTTCTTCGGTTGGTAATTTTTTTAACCGTTATTTTCCGAGATAGGAGTTGTACATCCACACTTCTTTTTCCTGCTCCGTAATATAATCACTCATCTGGGAATTGGTTCCTTCATCACCCGCTTTTTCAGTAAGATCTAAGAGTTCCCTTTGCAAATCAATAACAGTTTTAAAGGAGGCTAAAATGTTTTCTACTGCTTTATCAGCATCGGAAACTTCTTTACTTTCTTTAATCGTAGAAAGCGTTAAATAATCCGAATAATTATGGTTGGGTGTAGATCCCAGCGTAAGAATTCTTTCTGCGATTTCATCTATTTTTAAAACCAGATTATTGTAGAGTTCTTCAAATTTGGGATGAAGGGTAAAAAACTTATCTCCTTTAATATTCCAGTGTGCGCCCCTCGTATTTTGATAAAAAACAGAATAATCGGCTAAAAGAACATTTAATTTTTCTGAAATTTTTTTACAGTCGGTTTCGTCTAAACCGATAATTTTTGAATTGTTCATAATCTTTATTTAAACTCAAATATACTGATTGTAAAAGGGTTTTCCTATTTCTGGCGATTTACAAAAACTATCGTGTTTATTTTATCAATTGTGGCTTTCTATTAAAGTTTAATGAATTTAAACGATTTCAAGCCATCAGAAGTTTTAATTGAAATGATATAAGTTGCCGATGGTAAAAGGCTGATGTCGATTCTTTTCGATTTGTCAGTTATAATTAATTTTCCGCTTAAATCAAAAATAAATACTTTTTCAATTTCGAGCTTGGTGGTTTTGATGTTAATGAAATCTTTCGCCGGATTCGGGAAAACGGTTAAATCTGTTTTAACTTCGGCGGTGGACAGTTCTATTGCCAAAGTGACTGGTTCCCGAAAGAAAGAAATTTCCATCAGTTCTTTTGGAAGGACTTCGAAAAAATAGGCTTCGCAAGTATAATCCGTAAAATCTTCCTTTGCAACATTGCTAATGAAATATTTTTCTGAATTAAGCAGAGTTTTCTGATCTAAGTTTTTAAACCAGGAATATTGGTAATCATTTCCTGAAAGCGATTGCGGTAAAGCCGCTGCATTTCCAATGCCTGCAAAAACAGTTTTCGCCTCGTCATATCTTTGTGGTGAATAGCTGAAATCTGCCAGTGATTTATTTTTCAATAAAAATGTTCTGATATCCTGCTTTGTAAATCGGTTGTTGTCTATAAAAGTGAGTGCGGGAATAGTTTCCGGTATTTCACCCGACAGCTGATTGTTATTGAGCGACAGCATTTGCAGTTTTTTTAACTGAAGAAGCGCACTTGGGAATGTGCCCGAAATAAGATTTTTATCCAGATAAATCTGTTCTAAGTTTTGCAAACCTGCTAAATTTTCGAATCCGCCCGAAATTTTATTATCAGAGAAATTCAAATGAATTAACTGTGTTAATTGTGAAAGTTGCGCTGGGAAATTCATCATCTGGTTTCCTGCAAAAGACAACCATTCTAAATTTTCTAATTGCGCTAAAGCCGCGGTGAAATTAGGTGAGATGGTATTGTTGCTTAAATCCAGACTGTTTAATTGATTAAGCGTGGATAATTCTGTGGGTATTTTCGTTAACTGATTTCCTGAAAGATTTAATTCTTTTAAAGTGATTAATGTTGAAAGATAATTGAATTTTTGAGAAATCGAATTGTTGCTTAAATTCAAAGATTTGAGCTTCGTTAAAGTGGAAATCTTTTGTGGAACTGCGTTTAAACCAATATGTGCTAAATCCAGAATTTCCACATCCTGAAAATTTTGCAGGAACGTTTCGATATCTGCAAAAACAAATGTATTGTTTCCGAGTGACATTTCCTGAAGTTGCGAAAGTGGTAAAAGAGCCGCAGTCGGATCCCCGGAAAAACGGTTATTGCTTATATCCAGACGGGTTAAAGTAGTTAATCCTGAAACCGCCGTAGAAATTTCGCCAGATAATTGATTAGAACTCAGATCGAGTTTCTCGAGTTTTGATAAACCCGAAACCGCAACCGGGAAATTTCCTTTCAAGGCATTTCCACGAAGATTAATTTCGCTTACGTTTCCTTTTTTGATTTTAATGCCGTACCAAAATTTAGGATCTTTGGTTAAATCCCATTTTATACTCCAGTTTTCGCCGTGAGTACTGTTAAACACGTTGATCAGCGACGATCTTTCAGCAAAAGAAATACTCCAGTTTTGTCCAAAGCAAAAGCTGGAGAAAAGAAAAAAGAATAGAATTTTTTTCACTCAATTTTTAGTTTTTATGCAATACAAATATATACTAAAAGTTGATTTGTGAAATTTTTTTAAATTAAATAGACTTCTTCCTTTTAAATTTCGATAATTAAAAGCTATGAGATTCTTGTGTCAATCTGCATTTGAAAGTTTGATGCCGTCTTCTTCCAGTTTGTTTTTCAGTATCCGTAATGCGTTACTCTTTATTTTCATAATGTTTTCGCCACTTTTCATGAAAAATCGGGCATGAAAATAGAAAATACCCAAGGACTGTTTTAAGATGATAACCTGCGATTCTTCAATATGGTCTGTGAAATCAAAACTTTTGATTTGATCTAGAATAATCTCTCTTGTTTTTTCTAAGTCCTGACTGCCGGCCACCTGCAATTCCAGAAAAACTTTTCGCTGTCCGGAAGATGAATAATTGGTAAAGGGTGCACTGAAAATTAATTGGTTAGGCACGAAGACTTTTTTCCCATCGTCTGTAATAATCTTCGTAGTCAAAAATCCGATTTTTTCTACCACACCGGTTACGTCTTTAATGGAAACATAGTCGCCATCGGCAAAAGATTTATCGATCCCGACCAGCGCTCCGGAAAACATGGAGGATACTAAATCTTTCAAAGCAACACCGGCCACAACACCCGCAACTCCCAAACTCCCGATGAATTTTAGAATAAATCCGCCCAATCCCATTATTTCAAAAGAGATAAATGCACCCGAAAGAATAATTAAAAATTTAAAGACTTTAATTAAAGTAACAATTGAACTGTTGTTGTTTTTTGGGAAGAACTTCTGAAAAATCCTTACCGATATCTTGCTCAGGTAGGTGCTCAGCGCTAAAAAGAGCAGGAATACTAAAATTCCGACCGCAAGTTTAGGGGTCGCCTGTGCAAAGCTTGTGTACCAGCGATCGAGCACAGACATAATGATTTCATAATAATTCATAATTCAAATATACCAATAATTCAAGGTGTCGTAATAGCAAATTTCTTTCCAAAAAAATGTTACTGTAAATTTTCAACTTTATGTATCTTTGTTGCCCACAAGAAAAACGGCTTGTTGATTCCCGATTCGTTGGGGGTAGGAAAGTCCGGACACCATAGAGCAGCAAAGCGGATAACATCCGTCGGTCGCGAGATCAGGACCAGTGCAACAGAAAGTATGTATATTAATTTATAGTGAAACCAGGTAAACTCTTTGCGGTGCAATGTTAAGTATATCGGATTTTTTCAGCAATGAAAATAGGAGTGGCTCGCTCCAAAAACCGAGGGGTAAACAGCAAAAGTTTTGCAGCAATGTAAAGCGTAGATAAATAACAGGCATTTTGACTTCGGTCAAAGTACAGAATCCGGCTTATAGTTTTTCTTGTGGGTTTTTTAAAAATTGAAAAAGCAGAAGTTGAGGTTTCTGCTTTTTTCATTTTGTTTTCATTTTTCAAAACAAATATGAAAACAACTATTTAAAAATTCACCGGTTTAAAATGGATCCTGTATTTTTCGATAAATTCACCATTCACCATTCACCATTCACCATTCACCATTCACTATTCACCATTGACACCATTGCTATTCACTTTTCATCTGCTTCTTCGCATCTGCTAACTCGGTTGTTTGATTTTCTGAAAGGGTGGGATATTGTAAATTCATTTTTTCCATTGCATCGATAATAATCTGAATGGCAGCCACTCTTGTAAACCATTTGTGGTCAGCCGGAAGCACGTACCATGGCGCATAATCTTTTGAGGTTTCGTTGATGGCTTCTTCGTATGCAGACATGTAATTATTCCACAGGGCGCGTTCGGGTAAATCTCCTGCGGCGAATTTCCAGTTTTTGGTGGGATTGTCAATCCGTTCGAGGAATCTTTTTTTCTGTTCTTTTTGGGAAACGTTCAAAAATATTTTAATAATCGTCGTTCCGTTTTCGGCTAAAGTTTTTTCAAAGTTTCTAATGCTTCTGTAGCGGTTTTCCCAGAATTCGTTATCAAAATCATCCACTGATTTCCAGACTTTTTCACTCAGATTATATTCGGGATGAACTTTGCAGACCAAGACACTTTCGTAATGGCTTCTGTTGAAAATGCCGATTTTTCCTTTTTCGGGCAGTGCGATATAATGTCTCCACAGGAAATCATGGGCATATTCTTTATCGTTTGGCGTTTTGAAACTGGTTACTGTACAACCCTGCGGATTTACGCCACCAAAAACATGCTTGATCAGCGAATCTTTTCCGGCTGCATCCATCGCTTGCAAAACAATCAGTATAGATTTGCTGCCATCACTATACAACCGTTCCTGAAGTTCGCGGAGCTTTTCTTTCTCCTTTGCCAGCATTTTTTTTGCAGCGTCTTTCGAGAGTTTTCCCTCGTATTCTGTTGGAAAATCTTTGAGAGAGAATTTTCCGTTCACGATGAAATTATCAGTAAAATCTAAATCCATTGTTGTAATATTTCCACTAAAATAAAAAAAATCATTTCAATGCTGAAATGATTTTAGATTTTTATTTGTTAGCACAAATTACAGTGCCTGTAATTTTCTGGCCGTTGCTTTTTTGGCTGCAGGAACAACTTTCATCGTTTGTGGAGCACTCATCAATTTAGCTTCTGCTTTAATCGCTGTTTGCGGAGCAATCGTAGCTGATGCCTCACCTACATTTCCTTTAATGGTGATTACAGATCTGCTGTTTTCAGCATCATTGGAATATACTTCAATGATTTTTGTGAAAGGTCCTACGATTTTGGTGTCGTAACCTACTTTTAATTCAGCGGTTTTTCCCGGCATGATTGGGTCTTTTGTGACCTCAGGAGTTGTACAGCCACAAGATGCCTGCGTTCTCGAAATAATAAGAGGTTTGTCTCCTGTGTTTTTAATGATGAAAACTCTGTGGCCGTCAGCGCCAACTGGAACATTCCCATATTCGTAAACTGTTTTGTCAAAAGAAATAGTTTGTGCTGATGCCAATGCAAAAGTTACGGCTAAAAATACGCCTGCGAAGATTTTTTTCATTTTTTAATTTTTTAGTAATTGGTTTTTTGATTAAATTTAACAAACAAAGTTAAAAATTATTTTAATAGTACGGTCAATTTTCTTTATTTCCCTATTTTTGCAACTATTAAGCCAAAGATTTTATATATGCAGATTTCAGAGAAATATACGCCCCAGGAAACAGAACAGAAATGGTATGATTTCTGGCTAAAACATAATTATTTTCATTCCGAACCAAACGAAAAACCTCCTTACACGATTGTGATTCCGCCACCCAATGTCACAGGGATTCTTCACATGGGTCACATGCTGAACAATACCATTCAGGATATTTTGATTCGAAGAGCCAGAATGCAGGGGTTTAATGCATGCTGGGTTCCGGGAACTGACCATGCATCGATTGCGACGGAAGCGAAGGTAGTGGCGAAACTGAAAGAAGAAGGAATCAATAAAGCAGATATTTCCCGCGAAGAATTTCTAAAACATGCGTGGGACTGGACTGACAAATATGGCGGAACCATTTTGGAGCAGTTGAAAAAATTAGGTTGTTCCTGTGATTGGGAGCGCACCCGTTTCACGATGGAGCCAAAACTTTCACAGCAGGTGGTGAAGTCGTTTGTCGATTTGTATAATAAAGGATTGATTTACAGAGGATACCGAATGGTAAACTGGGATCCTGAAGCGAAGACCAATATTTCTGATGAAGAGGTTATTTTCAAAGAGCAAAACGGAAAACTGTTTTATTTAAAATATAAAATCGAGGGCACAGAAGATTTCCTTTCTGTTGCGACCACACGTCCGGAAACGATTTTCGGTGATACTGCAGTTTGTATCAATCCTAATGATGAAAGATATGCACATTTAAAAGGGAAGAATGTAATTGTTCCGATCGTAAACCGCGTGATTCCGATTATTGAAGATGATTATGTGGATATCGAATTCGGAACCGGAGCGTTGAAAATTACACCGGCTCATGATACCAATGACTATGAAATCGGAAAGCGTCATCAGTTACCAATGATCGATTCTTTGGATGATGATGCCAATTTGAATGAACATGGTTTGCATTACGCTGGTAAAAACAGATTCGTCGTTCGTAAAGAAATCGTAAAAGAATTAGAGCAAAATGATCTTTTGTTAAAAGCAGAAGATTACGTAAATAAAGTAGGAACATCTGAAAGAACAGGAGCGGTTATCGAACCGAAAGTTTCTGTTCAGTGGTTTTTGAAAATGTCGGAAATGGCAAAACCCGCTTTGGAGGTAGTGATGAATGATGAGGTGAAATTTCACCCGGAAAAATTCAAAAATACCTACAAACACTGGATGGAAAATATCCGCGACTGGAATATTTCAAGACAGCTTTGGTGGGGACAACAGATTCCGGCTTATTTTTATGGTCAGGGTGAAAATGATTTCGTCGTGGCAGAAACCATCGAAGATGCTTTATCTCTTGCCAAAGAAAAGTCTCAAATCTCAAATCTTCAAATATCAGATCTTCGTCAGGATGAAGACGCGCTCGACACCTGGTTCTCTTCCTGGTTGTGGCCAATGTCGGTTTTCGACGGACTTACGGATCCTGAAAATAAAGATATCAATTATTATTATCCAACTTCTGATTTGGTGACCGGTCCGGATATTATCTTTTTCTGGGTCGCCCGGATGATTATGGCGGGAATTGAATATAGAAAAGAGGTTCCCTTTAAAAATGTTTATTTCACTGGAATTGTCCGTGATAAGCAAAGACGCAAAATGTCAAAATCACTCGGGAATTCTCCAGATCCAATTGAGCTGATGGAGAAATACGGAGCAGACGGTGTTCGGGTCGGGATTTTGTTGAGTTCGGCTGCAGGAAACGATTTGCTTTTTGATGAGGATTTAATGTTGCAGGGAAGGAATTTTGCCACCAAAATCTGGAATTCAAATAAATTAATTCAAGGCTGGAAAAAAGAGGATTCGATAAAAGCGAATGAGGCAGATCAACAGGCAATCGCCTGGTTCGGAAATCAAATGGATAAAACCATTGCTGAAATTGCAGATCAATTTGAAAAATTCCGTATTTCTGATGCTTTGCATTTGGTGTATAAATTAATCTGGGACGATTTCTGTTCCTGGTATTTAGAAGCCATTAAACCTAATTTTGGTGAACCGATTTCTACGGAAGTTTATGATCAGACGATTCAGTATTTTGAAGAATTAATGAAATTACTGCACCCGTTCATGCCATTTTTATCCGAAGAATTATGGCAGAATATTTCTGAAAGAACGGTAGAAAATGCGTTGGTAATTGCGCAGCAAAGAAAAGTACAGTCTTATAATTCAGAGGTGATCAAACAGTTTGAAGTTTCGAAAGAATTGATTTCCGGCGTTAGAAATTACCGTCAGAGCAAAGGGATTTCGCCACGTGAAAGTGTTGAAGTTTTCACCAATGCCGCTTCTTTTGACAATGTGAATTTAGTAAAGAAACTGGCGAATATTGAACAAATCCATTTTGCTGAAAAAACAGATAAACCTACTTTCTCATTCTTAATCGGAGGAACAGAAGTTTCAATTCCGTTAAGTGAAAACTTAGATTTAGGAGAAGAGAAAATAAAAACAGAAGAAGAAATCAAATATCTGAAAGGATTCATGATGTCTGTAGATAAAAAATTATCCAACGAAAAATTCATGGCAGGAGCGCCGCAGCAGGTGGTAGATAATGAATTGAAAAAGAAAAAAGATGCGCAGGATAAATTAATCCTCCTCGAAGAAAAACTGAAAACACTATCATGAACCACATCGAAAATATCAAAAAACTTTTCACCAGAAATTTTATAGAAAGTCCTTTGATTGAGACTTTCGACGCAGGAAATATTACGCTTACAAGTGGGAAGCTGGTGATTTGCGATCCTTTGATTACCAGCGAAATGCCGGTTTTTACCACGGATTTTCCTAAAGGGGATTTTTCGGTTTTGGTTCATAAAGAGATCGAAAGCAGTTGCATCGCTTATGTAGAAATCGTTTTCAGTGATTCAGAAATTACAGATTGGAAGCTCGCAACTTCTGAAGGTCAGAATATAGATGATTTACAGGAAGAAGAAATCTTTGGTTTTCCCGTAGAAAGTGGGATGGGATGTTTAATGGATTTCGAAACCCAGCAAAATCTGAATCTTCTGGAACAGCATTTGTTCAAAAGAAAAGGAGACGATTTTATGGGGATTTATGAAGAGTTTTTTCATGAGCATTTTTTTCAGGAAGAAGGCGCTGTCAATCAGTACGCTTTTCTAAAGCCAAACGAAAAAAAACCGGGAAATCTGTTCGCTTTTGAAACGGGTTATGGTGAAGGTTTTTATGCAAGTTATATAGGATTTGACCGAAATAACAATCCTGTAAAAGTCGTTTCTGAATTTGTAGAAATTAATTAGGATGTAATATTTCCTAATCATTCTATATTTAAGTACATTTGAAAGATAAGTTATCAGCACAATGAATATCACTTCCGAGCAACCGAAAATTATTGTAATTGGCAGTTCATCTATCGATTTAGTTTTGAACACCGCACATATTCCACAGCCTAATGAAACGGTTATGGCTGAAAAATCAGAAAGTTTTTTTGGTGGAAAAGGAGCCAATCAGGCAGTCGCAACTTCCAGATTGGGAGCCAGCGTTTATTTTATTGGAGCAGTCGGAATGGATCCATTTGGCCAGCAGATTTTCCGCAATTTAGTGGATGAAGGGGTAAATGTCAGCTATGTTGTCGAAATTGAAGACGCTCCGACAGGAACCGCTTACGTCGTTGCAGCTAAAGGAATTAATTCCATTGTCGTTGTTCCCGCATCGAATTATTGCTTACAGCCAAAACACGTTCAGGAAGCTGAAAAGCTTTTTACTACCGCCGATCTGGTTTTAATTCAGCTTGAAATTCCGATGGACGTTGTAGAGTACACTGCGCAATTGGTGAAGAAAAATGATAAGAAATTGGGGATTTACGCTTCTCCTGCCAAACACCTTTCTTCTGAAGTGATTGAGACCGCCTCTTTCATCGTTGCCAAAAGCAGTGAATTATCAATTATTTTTGGTGATGAGCCTAGAGAACAGATTTTAAGAAAATATCCGAATAAATTATTTGTCCGCGATGATACCAATTCCACAACCTATTTCAATGGTACAGAAATGAAGTATTACCGGAATGATCACGATTCTGTATCTCACAAAATGGGTATGGGCGATGCCTTTACCGCAGGTTTTGCGGTCGCGCTTTGTCACCGGAATAATATCGACGACTGCGTGAAATTCGGAAATGATGTTTCTTTGAAAGTAACCAAAAACAGAGGTTCCCAAAGCGGACTTCCGTACCTGAAAGATATAATTGAAGGATAATTTGCTATATTGAGCATATCGGTTTTTCCTTTTATTACATTTAAAATTTATATTTTTAAAAAACAATTCCACTTATTGAAAGGTGGAATTTTCATTAAATGAAAGAACTTACTTTAAATACTCTGGATGAAATCCACCTTTCCGTAAAGATTTTCGAACCGGAATCTTCAAACGGAAAATTATTGCTCATTAATTCTGCAACTGGAGTGAAACAGCAGATTTATTTTTCCTTTGCAAAATATTTGGCAGAAAACGGATTTGTCGTCATCACCTACGATTATCGGGGAATCGGCGAGTCTAAACCAGAGAAAATGAGCGGTTTCAAAGCCTCAATGAGAATATGGGGAACTTTAGATTTTAAAGCGGTTACTGATTTTATTCAAAAGGAATATCCGGATTATACCAAGTTTTGTTTAGGCCATTCCGTTGGTGCTTTAATTCTTGGGATGAACGAGTATTCGATTAATTTCAAGAAGTTTATTTTTGTAGGAACGCAGGACGCTTATATTGGAAATTTAAATTTCAGCGTTGCGGTTACCGCTTTGCTGGGCTTCGGAATCGCACTTCCGGTGATGACTCATTTTTTTGGATATTTCCCGGCACACCGCTTCGGTTTGGGAGAATCTTTACCCAAAGGAGTTGCTTTCGACTGGCAAACTTTAATTTTAAATAAAAAATCCACAAGTAGACTTTATGAAAAAATTAAAGAAAATCATGCTCTGGAATTAAAACAGGAAACCTTTATTATCCACGCCGAAGATGACACTTGGGTGACTCAAAAAGGAATGAAAAATCTGCTGAAGAATGTTTATCCAAATTTAAAAACAACATTCAGAGAAGTTAAAGTTTACGAGTCTGAAAAAGGCGAAATCGGACACATCAATTTTTTCAGAAGTTTCAATAAAAGCCTTTGGAAGATTGCATTAGATGAACTTTGAAAAAAATCCGGAAGTTTTAGCTCCCGGAATTATTTAAATTAGTGAAATTGATTTTCGAGATTTTTCAGCTCCGAAATGATGTTGTCTAATTTTGCATCCTGTTTTTTAATTTCCTTTTTACCGAGATAAAAATAAGCAAAAAGCATCCATGAATAAGTGATCGCAAAAGCGAGAATCATCTTCCATAAATCTATACTTTTTAGTAATTCATAGAGATAAACTCCCAGTGCAATACTTAGTAAAGTGTAATAAACAGGCATGTTCCAAGATCTCTGTTTTTTCTGAAAAGCTCTGAAATTCTGCCATTGTTTCAAATGAAAACCAGGTGTTTGAGTTTCATCAATTTTACTGATTTCATTTGCTGTGAAAAGCATTAATAACGCTTGAAGAAAACAAGTTGATGAAATAATGACCATTGATGAAATAATAGGAGTGGTTTGTAATTTGGCGTCTAAAAAAAACATTAAAACCAAGATTAAAATCCCTATAAACATCAGTAATATTGCTCCTTTTGTGTAAGTGTTTTTCAGTTTCATACGATTGTTTTTTATTTTTGAAATGTTTGCGTTTTTTGTTGGAACCTTGGTTTCTGATTGTTTCCAAAGGTTTTCCAGTTCGTTAAATTCTTCCATAATTCATATATGTTTCCTGAAGTTCTTTTTTTATTCTGTGAATTTTCACACGCAGATTATTCTCGGTAATTCCGGTGATTTCTGCGATTTCTTCGTAAGGCTTTTCTTCCAAAACCAAAGTGATAATAATTCTCTCACTTTCTTTTAATTTGCTGATGCATTCATACAATCGGCTGATTTCCGTAGAGTTGTCATAAGTTTCTTCATGAACGAGTTTTGATAAAATCACTTCAGAATTCTCCGCTTTGTTTTTTTGCTTTTTAATTCCAACCAAGCAAGTGTTGATGGCGATTCTGTAAATCCAAGTGCTAATTTTGCTTTCGTTCCGGAATTTGGGCAAACTGTTCCAAACTGAAATCCACGTTTCCTGGTGAAGATCGTCCGCAAATAATTTTTCACCCGAGTAACTCAAACATAATTTGTATATTCTGGCAGAAAACTCTTTATAAAGTTGATCAAAATCGTAAGTCATCTTTTGAATATTTTGTAAAGGTCAATTTTGAATTTGTGATTTTTCATTAGAAATGTTTTGGTGTTAATAAAATCAAATTTTCTGGGTTCTGTACATTGGATACAAATATTCTAAAATTATTACAAAAATGGGTGAAAAAAAATTGACCGTGTCAAATAATTAAATTCTTTATTACGGCAACTCTTTTAAAATCATTAAATTTACAACAAAGTAAATCCAATGAAAATCTACACCAAAACCGGTGACAAAGGCGAAACTGCACTGTATGGCGGAACCCGCGTTTCCAAAGCGTCCGCAAGAGTAGAATCTTACGGAACGATCGATGAACTCAACTCTTTTATCGGTGTTGCGAAATGTGAAATTATAGAAGAGGAAATTTTAAATCAACTCAAAAAAATTCAGTTTGACTTATTTACAGTTGGTTCAGAATCGGCAACTCCTACCGATAAATTAACTTTAGCAAACGGTAAATCACGCCTGGCTTTAATGATTACCGATACCGAAATTGAAGAACTCGAACATTGGATGGATGCTTTTGAGAAAGAACTGGCGCCTTTGCAATATTTTATTCTTCCGGGTGGCGGAAAATCTGCCACGGCACTTCATGTTTGCAGAACTGTTTGCAGGCGTGCAGAACGCAGTTTGGTTTTCCTCAATGAATCTGAAGAAGTTCGCCCGGAACTCATCAAATACCTGAACCGGCTTTCCGATTATTTATTCGTTTTGGCACGTTATGTTTCAAAAATAAATGGGGAAACTGAAGAATACTGGAATCCAAATGACCGATAAAGCACTCCTTTTCATCAACGGAATCCCGCCAAAAAATCTTCCGCAAACAGAAGGTTATTCATTAATTGCCTGTTCCGATGGAGCGTTTCATTATTTGAAAGAGATGGATTTCCCATTTGAAAAACTCGATTTTATTTCAGGGGATTTCGATTCGCATTCCGGAAAAGACGAAAAAATTTATCACGATAAATTTATTTACACACCGGATCAGGATAAAACCGATTTTGAAAAATCACTCGAGATTATCAAAGGAAAAGGATTTAAAACGATCGATGTTTACGGTGGAAGTGGCGGTGAAATGGATCATTTTTTAGGGAATCTAACCGTGGCATTTTTATTTAAAGATGATTTAAAGATTACTTTTTTTGATGAATTTTCCACCTATTTTTTTGCACCGAAAAAATTAGTCTTAGAAAACTGTAAGAATTGCATGATTTCGTTATATCCGTATCCTCTGGCAGAAAAGGTGATGACAAAAGGTCTGAACTGGCCTTTAAATAACGAAAATTTAGATATTACCTCCCGAGTTGGAACGCGAAATTTCGCTATAGAAGAGGAGGTGACCATTGAATTTGAAAGCGGAAATTTAGTCGTCTTTGTGGGAAAAACAGACGAACGCTAATTTTTAAGGAATTTTAAAATAAAAACCCAACTTTTTTCCTCAACTTTGCATTTTTAAAACTGTAAAATTTCAGCAACAAAATGAAAATTAAATATTCAGAACTTATCGATCAAACTTTGTATTTTCCAACCGAAGAATTTAACGTCGCGGATAATACTCTTCAATTTCATGACATTCCTTTGATGGAGGTTATTGAACAGTTCGGTACGCCTTTGAAGTTTAATTATCTGCCAAAAATATCTACCAATATTCAGCGTGCAAAAGCCTGGTTCAAAGAAGCTTTTGAAATCAATGATTACAAAAAAAAATACCGCTATTGCTACTGCACCAAATCCAGCCACTTTGCTTTTGTACTGGAAGAAGCACTGAAAAATGATATTTCTCTGGAAACTTCTTCAGCCTACGATATTGATATCGTACGGTCGCTTTATGAAAAAGGAAAATTTGACAAGAGCGTAGAAGTGATTTGCAACGGTTTTAAAACCGATGATTATTTAGCAAAAATCTCTGATTTAATTAATAAAGGTTTTCACAATATTACACCGATTCTCGATAACTATCGGGAACTCGACAAACTGACGGAAAGTATTGATTCTACCTTCAATATCGGGATCCGTATCGCTTCAGAAGAGGAACCGAAATTCGAATTTTATACTTCCAGATTAGGAATTGGATACAAAGATATTATTCCTTATTACAGCCAGAAAATTGCAGACCATCCCAATGCGCGGTTGAAAATGCTGCACTTTTTCATCAATACAGGAATCAAGGATACGGCTTACTATTGGAATGAACTTTATAAATGTCTGCGCGTTTATGCACGTTTGAAAAAAATCGCTCCCGAAGTGGATTCTTTGAATATCGGCGGTGGTTTTCCCATAAAAACTTCTTTGAATTTCGATTACGATTACCAATATATGGTGAATGAAATCGTGTCGCAAATCAAAAAATTCTGTGAAGAAGAAGGCGTAGAAGAGCCAAACATCTACACCGAATTCGGCAGTTTTACCGTTGGCGAAAGTGGCGGACATCTCTATAAAATTATCTCTCAAAAACGCCAGAATGACCGGGAAAAATGGGATATGATCGACTCCTCTTTTATGACCACTTTGCCCGATACCTGGGCGATTTCCCGCAAATTCATTATGCTTCCGCTCAACCGTTGGGAAGATACCTATGAACGTGTTTTCTTAGGCGGATTAACTTGTGATTCAGACGATTACTATAATTCCGAGCAGCATACCAATGCGATTTACTTACCGACTTTCAGCGACACAAAACCTTTATATATCGGTTTTTTCAATACCGGTGCCTATCAGGAAACCATCGGCGGTTACGGCGGCGTTCACCACTGTTTGATGCCTCAGCCGAAACATATTTTGATCGATAAAGATGAAGAAGGCAATTTTTTATATACCGTTTTCCGGGAAGAGCAAAAACCGGAAGATGTTTTAAAATTATTAGGATATTAAAATAAATAAGGAGCATCCAGATTGGTGCTCCTTTTTATTTTTCGGTCCCGCTGTCCACTATATCTTTTTCTTTCACTGTCGTGAAAAGAAAAAGGATGCCGTTTCCATCGGGGCTAAAACAACTTTCAGGTTTTTTTTCAAAGGCAACCTCTCTAAAAATACTTTGCGCCGCTTATGTCTTTAGATTAAAAAAAATAAAATCAACTTTCCGTTAAAAGTATTTAATAATTTTTTCAAACTCAATCTCTGAAAAATCAGAAATCAACAGATTGGCTTTGTCATAATTCTGATTGATGGAATGTTCACTTTTATAGGCGGTACAGAAAATCCCGGCGGAGTGAGCTGCCACGATTCCGTTGGTAGAATCTTCAATGACCATGCAACTTTCTCTTTTTTCGCCAGCGATTTCAGAGGCTAAAAGAAAGATTTCAGGATAAGGTTTCGATTCCTTTAAATCGGCACCACTGATTTTTCCAAGAAAATATTTCCCCAAATCAAATTTTTCAAAAACCATATCAATCGTGGTCATGCTGGCGGACGAAGCCAAAACAAGTTTTATATTATTTTCAAAATAATTTTCAATCAGATTTTTGACACCCGGAATTAAATTAAAATCTGCATCGCTGTAAAAATACTGTTTAAAATATTTTCTTTTAATAACCGCTAATTCTTCGGGAGTATTCTCAAGTCTGAACCTTTCGATAAGCGTATTGGAAACTTTTTTTGTAGATGCACCGGTGAAGGTCGTGTATAACTCTTCGGAAACTTCAATTCCCAAATCGTCGAACATCTGGTAGTAGGCTTTCCTGTGAAGCGGTTCGGTATCAACGATAACACCGTCCATGTCGAATAAAACTGCTTTTAATGGCATTGATTGTTTTTTGTAAAAATAAGGGTTTTTGCAGAGTTTCCGGAATTTTTCACTAAAGATTTAGATGACGGTAATAAATAGCATCAGGCATTTTCTTATCTTTGAAAATCGAAAACTTATCATTTAAAATTTAAAAACTCATGAAAACCTACGCCGATATTCCAGAAGAAAATGCTCAGTTAGAAACCTCGAAAGTAATGCTGGTAACCGTTCCTTATGACGGAACTTCTACATGGGGAAAAGGTGCTGACAAAGGCCCGGAACTTTTTTTAGACGCTTCTGAAAATATGGAATTGTACGACATCGAAACCAGTACAGAACCTTATTTGGAAGGCGTTTTTCTCGCAGGGGAAATCACCGAGAAATCTTCTCCGGAAGCGATGACGGCAGCGGTTTATAATAAAACCAAAGAACTTCTCAACCACGACGGAAAATTATTTACCCTTTTCGGCGGCGAACATTCTGTATCGATTGGCTCCATTCGCGCAGTGGGTGAAAAATATGAAAACCTGACGGTTTTGCAATTGGATGCGCATACCGATTTGCGTCCGGAGTTTCACGGATCTACGTCTAATCATGCCTGCGCGGTTTATGAAGCCAGCCAAAAACATAATTTAGTTCAGGTCGGGATCCGTTCCATGGATATTGAAGAAATGGAATATGTGAACAAAGAGCAGTGTTTTTGGGCGCACCAAATCGCCAATAACGAAAACTGGATTAATGACGTTTTAGAAAAAGTTTCAGGGAATGTTTATATCACGATTGATTTGGATGCTTTTGATCCTTCCATTGCGCCATCAACAGGAACTCCGGAACCAGGCGGTTTGCAATGGTATCCAACTTTGGAGTTACTGAGAAAAGTATTTGAAAAATGCAATGTGGTTGCTTTTGATATCGTAGAATTAATGGATTCTCCGATGCCAAAACCTACGGCGTTCTTAGCTGCAAAGCTGTATTACAAAATGTTGGCGTATTATCATATCAGCAAGAATTAAAAAATTAAACCCCGATAAACATAAAACCCATAGATTTTCTATGGGTTTTGTTTTTTAACGTTCCAGCAGAATGTCATCCACATCTTTCATCCTTTTCATTACCGAACGGGCATAGGAACAGTGTGGATATACTTTCCAGTCGTTTTCCCTGGCGAATTTGATGCCCTCTTCAACTAAATATTTTCCCATTCCGCGACCTTCGAATTTTGGATGAACCAGAACAAAGGAGATGATTAATTTATTTTCTTCTGGAAAAATCGTGTAGGTCAGTCTTCCTACTTCGTCGTCTTCATTGCTTAAAATCAGTACGCCGCCGTTTCCGGATCTGTTATTTTCGTATTTCATGATAATCGATTTTGTTCTTTAAATTTAAGGAAAATAAATTAAAAGACGTTTTTCTGCTTAAATACAGTTTTTCGTTTTGATAAAATCGCTGCACCATAAGGTTTAGATTAAAGATCTTTTCCCGTGTAGAAATTATAATCTTTGATGATGACATTGATGAATTGTCGCTCCGTCATTTTCGTTGGATCTATTTCTAATTTCAGGATTTCTTTAATTTTAGTAGAAAGTTTTGAAACCACTTGTCTGTCGTCTATTTTCAGTGCTTTTTGATAATTTTCTTTAATGATTCTCACGTCGTTATCGGTCAGGGCAATGACTTGTGGAAAAAGGGGGACGTAGTCTTCTTTGAGGTTTTCAAGAATCGTGTGAGAGATATTCACTACATTTTTTAAAGAAATAACTGCCGTTCCGGAAGCGATATCTCCCAACCGCTGGTTGTTTTTTGAAACAATCATGCTGATTAATCCGACCACGCCGGAGTTGGAAAAAACATCGATCAGACGGAAAAACCAGCGCATCAGATAATCGCCAAAGCCGGCCTGAAATCCGTCGATTTTCACCACTTTTATTTTAACGATTTTTTTGCCGAAAGTTTGCCCTTCCATGAGACTTTCGCATACCAAAGTGTAAATATAAATCGGAAAAGTGATGATGAGAATAACCGCCATTCTTGACCAATTGTCCATACCATCGAGGACTGAACCGAGATTTAAGATGCGGAAAAACACTAAAAAAAGAACAAATAAATAGGCTGCTTTTATTAATATATCAATAAAGAAAGCCAGGATTCTTTCACCAATACTTGCCGTATTGAAATTAATATTTACATTTTGTGAAGTATTTATAGCAATCAGCGACATATTTTTATTATTTTAGCCTCGCATGAGAGAGGTTGCATTTATCAAACAAAATAAAGAAAAATGGTTGGGAATCGAGCAGGTTATCGCGGGAAAAGTTAAAAAAAATCCGGATGATCTCTCTTCGCTGTACATTAATTTGGTGAATGATTTGTCGTTTGCACAGACTTACTATCCCAAAAGCAAAACCACGGTTTACCTGAACCATCTTTCTTCCCTTATTTTCCAAAGAATTTATAAAACAAAAAGAGCCGAACAAAACCGCCTGTTTGAGTTTTTCAAAACCGAAGTTCCGCTTTTGGTTCATCAGTACCGACGGTATTTGTTTTATGCGTTCGGGTTTTTTATTTTGTTTACGTTAATCGGTTTTATTTCAGCGTATTACGATAAAGAATTTGTCAGAGTTATTTTGGGTGATGAATATGTCAATACAACGATTGAGAATATTGAAAAGGGAAATGCGGTAGGCGTTTATCAGCAAGGTTCGGATTGGGGAAGTTCCATCGCGATTATTTTTAATAACCTAAAAGTTGGGGCGGTTCTTTTTATTTATGGCGTTTTCGGTGGCGTGGGCACTTTGTATGCTTTGTTGCAGAACAGTATTATGCTCGGCTCATTTCAGTATTTTTTTCACGAACACGGAGCATTGAAAGAAAGTGCGAGTGGAATCTGGCTTCACGGCGTTTTCGAAATTTTCAGCATGGTTGTAGAGGCGATGGCAGGATTGATTTTAGGCGCTTCCATTTTATTTCCGAAAACCTATTCGCGTTTTAATTCCTTTAAATTAGGTTTTAAAGATGCCTTTAAAATATTTTTAAGTACCGTTCCCTTTACGATTGTCGCGGGAATTATCGAAGGTTATGTAACAAGATACGCCCTGCTAATGCCGGGGATTATTAATGGACTTATCATTTTCGGCACGCTTTCATTGGTCGGTTATTATTATTTTATTTATCCATATTCAGTAGCAAAAAAAACAAGAATACATGATGCAGTTTTATCAGAAACGGGACTTCGGAACCTTTATTAGCGACACGTTTGCCTTTTTTAAAGAACACGGAAAAAACTACTTTAAAAATTATCTTTTAATCAATGGGATTTTATTAATTCTAATGGTTCTGATTTTTGTTTTGGGGTATCGTGAATTATTCTCACAAATGATGGGTTCCAATACCAGCGGACAGAATTATTATTTTGAGGCTTATTTTCAGGAAAACCAGGCGATGCTTATTTTCGTTTCCACTATCGTATTTATTCTGTTTTTGGCCGTCACCATGGTTTCCTATTCTTACCCGATTCTGTATCTGAAAAGACTGAGTGAAACCGGTGATAAAAACATTAAAGCCGACGATATTTTAAGTGATTTGAAAAGCAATATCGGACGGTTTCTGAAATTGTTTCTCGGACTGCTTTTTATCGTAACGCCATTGGCAATGATCGTTTTCGGGCTCTCGGTGATGTTGATGTTTATCCTGATCGGATTTTTGCTGATATTTTTAGTCGGACCAGCTTTGATGAACGTCGTTAATTTTTTAATGTTCGATTATTTCAATACCAGAAAAGGTTTTTTTGAATCTTTGAGTTATGCCGTAAGAGCGCAGTTCTCTTATCGAAACGGCAGAGAAAAATCTCCTTTTTGGAAATATTGGGGTTCCACCGTCGTGATGTATTTAATCATTCAAACAGTTTCGTCCATTTTCACGATGATACCGATGATGTTTATTTTTGGCGGGATGATGACCGTTCCGCAATCGGGAGAACTGCAGCAAAACCCTTTTGAAGGTCCGATGGGAATTTTTATTTTTATCATTTACGGAATTTCCCTTCTGTTTTCTTTTTTAATGATCAACGTTATTTTTGTAAACTCCGGGTTGCAGTATTATGACAGCCGCACAGACCTTCACCGGAATATAGATTTATCAGAAATCGATACCATTGGCACTAATGAAATTTAGGATTCTTCTTTTCTTTTTTATAATACAATTTATATCCGGAAATTCTCAGGAACTTCCGCCACCGCCGATTACTCATTTTTCAGATTCTATCACAACCCCTTCTAATGATCAGTATTACAGTGATTCTATATTGCTTGAAAAACCTACAACCAATAATATTGTTTTTCCAAAAAGTTTTGATCAAAAATTTCAGTCCAAATATAAAGGTTCAGATTATGATTACACGACGGTAAAACCCAGAGAATCGCTGTGGCAAAAAATTCAGAAAAGGATTCGTAAAATTCTGGAAGCTGTTTTTGGAAAAGTCGATCCGAACAAATCCGAAAAGTATGCAGAAAATTTGATGCGGATTTTTGCTGTTATTATCAGTGGTTTTGTCCTCTATTTTTTAATTAAATTTTTGCTGGGCAAAGACGGCAATTTCTTTTTCAGCAAAAAGAAAACAAAAATTAAGATTGAAAATCAGGATCTTCACGAGAATATCCATGAAATAAATTTTAGTGAAAGCATTGAAAAATTCGAAAGACAGAAAGAGTACCGTTCCGCGATCCGTTATCAGTTTTTATTGGTTTTAAAGAAACTGGCCGATAAAAAACTGATTACCTGGAATCCCGAAAAAACCAATAAAGATTATCTTTCAGAATTAAAAGTAAAAGATCTAAAAGCAGGTTTTAAAGAACTGGCTTACGTTTTTGAGTATGTCTGGTATGGCGAATTTGAGGTTAATGAAGAGAATTATCTTTATTTTAAACAGAAATTTTTAAATTTTAAGATATAGAAAATCTCAACGGGATCTATTGAAACATGAATAAAACATTCAAATTATATGGCTTGATTTTCATCATCGTGATGGCGGTTTTGGCGTTGCTGGAACTGACGAAATCCGACGTTACCGATTGGCGCAAGAATTTTGATGTTAATGAAAAATCGCCTTTTGGTTTGTTTATCTTTAGCAAAGAAGTGGATCACCTTTTAAAAAATAAAGTACAGCGAACCGATCTTTCACCTTATGATTTCTATAAAACGCAAAAATTAAAACCTCATAATATTTTAATCGTCCAGTCAGAAATCGATTCGGAATCCTGGAATAAAATTCTGCAGAACATCGAAAACGGATCCGATGCATTGATCATTTCAGGTTCTTTCAATAAAAAAGTGGCGGACTCGCTCGGGTTTTCACCTTCAAGAATAAGTTACGAAGGTTCTAACCTGTTATTGTTGACCGACGAAAAATTCGCTCAGGATTCTTTGAAAGTCGATAAATTACCGTCTGGAAAAGGATTTGAACTTATTCTTAAACGCGATGAAATCTTAGGGAAAGAAGAAAGTGACAGCAAAATGGCAAATTTTATTAAAGTCCGTCACGGCAAAGGAAATCTTTATTTACATGCAGAACCATTGATTTTAACTAATTATTATTTGCTAAAGCCCGGGAATGAAAAATATGTTCAGGATGTATTTTCTTATCTTCCGGACCGGGAAACGGTTTGGTTTTCTGGAGCCAATAAAAACAGAACAGAATCCCGGTCGCCACTGCGTTTTATTTTGTCGAAACCCGCACTGCGTTATGCATGGTGGTTGTTTTTAGGCGGACTTTTATTATTTATCATTTTCAATGCAAAACGCAAACAGAGAATTGTTCCCATTATTGAACCCAAGAAAAATAAGTCGGTCGAATTTGTAAAAAGCATCGGGAATTTATATTTACAGGAAGGAGATTTCCATGATATGATGGCAAAAAAAGCGCAGTATTTTCTCAATCGGGTGAGAATGGATCTGTTAATCGATACCAAAGATTTAGATGAGAAATTCATTCATCTTCTCCATCTGAAAACCGGGAAAAGTGTAGAGGAAATTACAGAAGCCACCGAATTGATTAAGAAAGGACAGGATCCTTACGCCAGCGTGATGAAAGAGGATTTAATAAAAATGAATACATTGTTAGACGGAATTTTACAATAAAATGCATCGACTTTAATAAAAAAAAAGACCATTCAACCCAAAATAATTATGGAAAATTTTGTAACTCAAAATCAAGAAAATCTAAATACCGAATTTCAACCGCGATTGGATATGACCGAACTTCAACAAAGTTTGGAACGTGTAAAAACCGAAATAGGGAAAGTGATTATCGGTCAGGAATCGATGATCGAACATTTATTGGTCGCACTTTTATCCAACGGTCACGTTTTGATTGAAGGCGTTCCGGGAGTTGCAAAAACCATTACGGCAAAATTATTGGCGAAAACGGTAGAGGTCGGTTTCAGCAGAATTCAGTTTACACCGGATTTGATGCCGTCTGATATTTTGGGAACCTCAATTTTTAATGTTAAAAATTCTGAATTTGAATTCAAAAAAGGACCGATATTCTCCAGTTTTATTTTGATTGATGAAATTAACCGTTCGCCGGCGAAAACCCAAGCCGCTTTATTTGAAGTGATGGAAGAACGCCAGATCACGATGGATGGGAAACAGTACGAAATGCAGGAACCTTTTTTGGTCGTCGCCACTCAGAATCCAATTGAGCATGAAGGAACGTATCGCCTTCCGGAAGCCCAACTCGACCGTTTTTTATTTAAAATTAATGTTGGTTACCCGAATCTTTCACAAGAAATAGAAATCATTAAAAATCAGCATGAAAATAAACTGGAAGATAAAACCGATGCCGTACAGAAAGTGATTACCGGAGCGCAGTTGAAGTCCTATCAGCAATTGGTAAAAGACGTTGTTGTAGAAACTCAGCTGTTGGAATATATTGCAAAAATTATTGTGAATACAAGAGAAAATCAATTCCTTTATTTGGGTGCGTCGCCTAGAGCGAGTTTGGCCTTGCTGACGGCTTCGAAATCATTTGCAGCAGTTCGCGGACGAGATTTTGTAACGCCGGAAGATATCAAAGAAGCAAGTTATGCCGTTCTTCGCCACCGCGTGATGGTTTCCCCGGAACGTGAAATGGAAGGTTTAACGGCTGACGAAATTATCCGCCAGATTTTGGAGGCGATTGAAATTCCGAGGTAATATATTTTGTGGTGAAAATATTAAAACAGTAAAAAATGAAAAACCTATACCTTAACAACCGTCTTTTCTACGCGCTTTTCGCTGTGGGAATTACTTACGTTCTGGCATTTTTCTTTCCTGTTTTAATGTGGGTTGCGCATGGGATTTTGGTGTTAATTCTCATCGTATTTATCGTTGATTATATGCTTTTATTTAATCAAAAAAATGCCGTTCAAGCGCAAAGAATTTTACCTGAAAAGTTATCAAACGGCGATCAGAATTCTATAAAAGTAGATTTAAAAAACAATTATCCGTTTACCATTAAAACGAAAGTGATTGATGAAATTCCTTTTCAGTTTCAGAAGAGAGATTTCAATATTGAAAGAATCATTAAACCAAATAAAAATATTCTTTTTGAATATCTGCTCGAACCGAAAGAACGCGGTGAATACAATTTTGGAAACCTCAATGTTTTTGTAGAATCGCCTTTGGGATTGGTTTCCAGAAGATTTACTTATCAGAAAGATGCCGTGTTGCCGAGTTATCCGTCTTTTATTCATTTAAGAAAATATGAACTGATGGCGCTTCAGAACGAATTTCTTTTAGGTGGAATTAAAAAGATCCGGAAATTGGGTCACACGATGGAATTTGAACAAATCAAAGAATATGTGCCCGGCGATGACGTGCGAACAATTAACTGGAAAGCGACTTCGAAAAGAAATCAGTTGATGGTGAATCAGTTTCAGGACGAGAAATCGCAACGGATTTTCATGTTGATCGATAATGGCAGAACGATGCAAATGCCTTTTAATGGATTAAGTTTACTCGATTATTCCATCAATGCAACCATGGCTTTAAGTCATATTATTCTCAAAAAAAATGACCGCGCCGGAATGATGACTTTCTCCAAAAAAACGGAACATAAAGTTGCTGCCGACAATAAATCCGGACAGTTGAAAAAGATTTCGGAAGCGCTTTATAATATTCAAACTAATTTTTTCGAAAGTGATTTCAGTAGATTGTATCAGGATGTGAAATATACGGTTGGGCAAAGAAGTTTGATCCTTCTTTTTACCAATTTTGAAACTTTGGATGCGGTAAACCGACAGATGAAATACCTCCGCGGAATTGCGAAAAATCATTTGTTGGTGATTGTTTTCTTTAAAAATGCTGAACTTCAGAGTTTAATCAATACCAATCCGGAAAACATTCAGGAAGTGTATGATGAGATCATCGCTGAAAAATTTGAGTACGAAAAGAAATTAATTATTCAGGAACTTCGGAAGTATGGAATTTACACGGTTTATACTTTACCTGAAAATTTGAATATCGAAGTCATCAATAAATATTTGGAAATTAAAGCGAGAGGGATTTTGTGATTTTTTTAAACATGATATATTTTACCGCAAAAGAGACCAAAGTTTCAGTGTGAAAAACGAGCAAATCGCTTTTGTGTACTGGCTTTTTTATAGAAATCCAATAAAGTTTTAATAAATTTGAGATATGAAAATTACCCTTAATAGAATCAACGACGATTATTTGTTCGAATGTACCAATTCGCTAGGCAACAAAATTCTTTTAGACAATACGTCGCAATCTGAAGGAACGAAAGGCGTTTCTCCTATGGAAACTCTTTTAATGGCTGTTGCCGGTTGCAGCGGAATCGACATGGTTTCGATTTTGAAAAAGCAAAGACAGGAAATTACCAAATTTTCTGCAGAAGTGGTTGGTGAAAGAATTCAGGTTGACGAAGCGAAACCATTTAAAACCATTTTGGTGAAGTTTTTTGTTGACGGAAACATCGAGCCGAAAAAAGCAGAACGCGCCGCTGCATTATCTTTCGAAAAATACTGTTCGGTTTCTAAGACTCTGGAACCCAATGTGACGGTGAATTACGAGGTTTTTGTGAATGGAGAAAAAGTGGGTTTATAATATTTTACCGCAAAAAAGGAATTCTGAAAGATATTAAATCAAAATTTTGTAAAAATGAAATAAGTGTTCACTCTTGCAAACTTTTGGATAACTTAATACCTACTGTATTCTTTTGTTGCTTTTGCGGTAAAAATTTTTCTTTTCTAAAATTTATCTCGGCCTGGAGCCCATTCTTGGCTGTATTAATTTTGCAATCGTCGCCGTCCAGCCGGTTTGGTGAGAAGCGCCGATTCCTTCGCCCGTATCACCGTTGAAATATTCGTGAAACATAATGTAGTTTTTGAAAAATTCATTGTGGTTCAACAGATCATTTCCACCATTGAAAGGTCGGTTTCCGTTTTCATCTTTACTGAAAATAGAATAGAGCCGTTTGCTCAAATCAGTCGCCACAAAATCAAGATTGCGGCTTTGTCCGCTGTTGGTCGGATATTCAATTTGCAAACTGTCGCCATAATAATAATGAAAACGCTGTAAACTTTCCACAATCAGGAAGTTAATCGGGAACCAAATCGGACCGCGCCAGTTGCTGTTTCCGCCGAACATACTGCTGTCACTTTCGGCTGCGGTATATTTAACTTTAAAATCTTTGCCGTCGACAGTAAATAAATAAGGCTCATTTTCATAAACTTTCGACATCGACCGAATTCCGTAATCAGACAGGAATTCATTTTCATCGACCATTCTGCTCAAAACCCTTTTCAGTCTTGTTTTCCGCAGAATACTCATCATGTGTTTACCATCTTTTCCTTCCATTTCCCAATGCGAAACCAAATCTGCCAAATGCGGTTTGTTTTTAAGAATCCACTGCATTCTATCCAGGAAATTCGGAAGTTTTAGCAACATGCTGTGTTCTACAATTTCTACGGCAAACAAAGGAATTAACCCAACGATACTTCTCAGCTTTAATGAAATAGAATCGCCATTGTTTAACTGTAAAAGATCATAGAAAAAACCGTCTTCGTCATTCCATAAACCGTTTTTCGTTTCGCCGATATTTTCCATGGCTTCGGCGATATATAAATAATGCTCAAAGAATTTAATGGCCATATCTTCATAAATCGGATTGTACTGTGCCAATTCCATAGCGATGCGCATCATATTCAAGGCAAACATCGCCATCCAGCTTGTTCCGTCGGCCTGCTCTAAATGGTCGCCATTTTTGAATTCCATATTCCGGTCAAAAGCACCGATATTATCCAAGCCTAAAAAGCCGCCGCCAAAGACATTGTTTCCTTTTTTGTCTTTTCGGTTGACCCACCAGGTAAAATTCAATAATAATTTTTGAAAAACACTTTCCAGAAAAGGAACATCGGGTTTTCCGTTAATCATCTGGTCAATTTTAAAAACCCGGAAAGTCGACCACGCATGAACAGGCGGATTGACGTCGCTGAAATCCCACTCGTAAGCCGGCAATTGTCCGTTCGGGTGAATATACCATTCTTTCGTGAGTAGCCTTAACTGTTGTTTCGCAAAACCTGAATCCAGAATGGCAAACGGGACGCAGTGAAATGCCAAATCCCACGTCGCAAACCACGGATATTCCCATTTGTCGGGCATCGAAATGATATCCTTATTCTGCATGTGTTCCCATTCTTTATTTCTCACATGATGGTTGAAATTTCGTGGGGCATTCTGTTTTGGATTTCCTTTCAGCCATTTAGAAACATTATAATGGTAGAATTGCTTGTTCCATAATAATCCTGCAAATGCCTGTCTTTGAATCAGTTTTTCTTCTTCATCGGTAATCTCTTTTTGGATTACTTCGTAATATTCGTCGGCTTCTTTTTTTCTTAAACTAAAAACGTCGTCGAAGTCAAAGAAAGCATTTTTCATATCATGCGGACTCAATCGGAAATCGAATGTTTTGCTTTCTCCGGCTTCAATTTCTGTATCGATTACGAAACAGGCTTTAGTTCCCGCTTGGTCAGGATTTACTGAATTTCTGTCATTATGGATCAAAAAATTATTGATGCCGTCTTTGTAGTATTTTGGTTCACTGCTCGCACCATGAATTTTAGCCGGATTACTTTCGTTATTGCAAAAAAGGGCTTCTGTATTTTGGTCCCGGGAATATAGTTTTATTACGGGTAAAGATTCATGATGAATCTCAATGTCGCCAGTCGCCGAAGATTTTAGCTGAGGTTCATAATCGCCGTAATCCCAGTTCCAATTGTTTCTAAACCAGATGGTTGGCAAAATAACAAGCGGTGCTTTGTTACCGCTCCGGTTTACTGCAGTGACACGGATCAGATAATCATCATGATTTATTTTAGCATATTCAATGAATAAATCAAAGTAATTATTGTCATTAAATATTCCGGTATCGATCAACTCAAATTCCGGATCATGCTTAGATCTTCTTCCGTTTTCTGCAATTAAATGGTCGTAAGGGAATTCCCTGATTGGATATTTATACACCATTTTCATATAGGAATGGGTCGGTGTATTGTCAAGATAATAGTAGAGTTCTTTTAAATCCTCGCCATGATTTCCTTCATGATTACTCAATCCAAAGAAACGTTCTTTGATCATTTTGTCTTTGCGGTTCCAAAATGAAAAAGCAAAACATAAGCGCTGCTTCGAGTCACAGATTCCTGCGATCCCGTCTTCACTCCAGCGATAAGCTCTGCTGATGGCCTGGTTGTAAGTTGTATATCCCCAGGCATTTCCATCATTGCTGTAATCTTCCCGAACCGTCCCCCATTGTCTGTTACTTACGTAAGGTCCCCACGTTTTCCAGTTCTCATCGAGCATTCTTTCTTTCTCCGTCATCTTTCTAAAATAATTTCTGGTGCGAAATTAAGGAATAAAATAGATTCCTAAAATTTGTGAGGTTATATTTTAATGCTTTCCTTTGCACTGAAATAAGTTCATTTACATATTTGAAAATGTTATTAAGAAAGGTGGAGAGATTAGACTCGATGAAACCTTGGCAACCCTTCGGAAACGGAGAAGGTGCTACATTCTATCCCGATTTGGGAAGAGATAACAGAATCCTATTTTACCTTTCTCAGGTAGCATTTTCAATTTTAATTTTAAGAAAAATTGAAAACTTCGCTACAACATCTCAAACTCAAAAACCACCAGTTAGTATCAGGAAAAATCCTTGATGTCGATTTGTCGTATCAATTATTTGGTAAAGATTTATATTCTGCCCCAATCGTTTTAGTCAACCATGCTTTAACCGGAAATTCTAATGTTGCCGGTGAAAATGGTTGGTGGAATTCTTTAATCGGAGTGGATAAAATTATTGATACGAATATTTATTCTGTCATCTGTTTTAATATTCCAGGAAATGGATTCGACGGAAATTTAGTTGAAAATGAGCAGAATTTTACACCAAAAGATATTGCCGCTATTTTCCTTAAAGGTTTATCATTTTTAAATATTTCCAGACTTCATACTTTAATTGGAGGATCCTTAGGCGGTGCGATCGGTTGGGAAATGTTAGCATTAAAACCCAACTTGGCCGAAAATTTCATTCCGGTTGCGTGTGATTATAAAACCGCCGACTGGTTGCATGCGCAGTGTTTGGTTCAGCAATTTTTATTGAATCAGCCTGATCGACCTTTGCAAAAAGCCAGAATCCACGCCATGTTGTGTTACCGGACGCCGGCATCTTTAAATGAAAGATTTAAAAATGAAATGCATGCAGAAAAGCAGATTCTTAAATCCCACGATTGGCTCAATTTCCACGGTGAAAAATTAAACGAAAGATTTAGTCTAAATGCTTATCGGTTAATGAATCATCTGCTGATGACCATTAATACAGATGAAAAAAAACTAAAGGAAATTACAGCCAATATTCATCTCATCGCTGTCGATTCCGATTTGTTTTTTCCTGCTTTTGAAATGCAAAAATGTTATGAATTTTTACACGAGTCAAAATCAAATACTTACTATCACGAAATAAAATCCATTCATGGTCACGATGCCTTTTTAATGGAATACGATCAACTTAATCAAATTTTAAATACCATCATTCATGAAAAATAAAACCGAAATAAAGATTTTAAAAAACAGATCCATCATCAAATTTGAAGGAAAAGATTTCTCAGGCGAAGTCGGTATCGACGGCAGAATATTCAAAGCACTGACTTACGCGAGAATCAGCGTGGGCGTTATTTCCCAGCAGGCAATAGAAAACGGGATTTCAGTTTTGGTGAACGAAAGTGATTCCGAAAAAGCGGTGAACTGTTTGATCGATGAATTTGAAAAAGAAAGAAAATCCGGAAAAGTAAGTCAGATTTTCAGCATTAATAATGTTTCTGTTTTAGGATTTGTCGCGCAGGATTTTAATAAGATCATGTCGGAATTGGCGCGGAATAATATTTTCCCTTTGATTCTCAATCAGATTGCGGCTGAAAATAGAGTAAATATCGTGGTCACTTCTTTGCAGGACGAGAAAGCGAAAAACATCATCGAAGCCGAAATTAATTTAAAACCTAAAACGGTTCATTTAGCGGTGATCGGACATGGCAAAGTGGGATCGACATTAATTGAGCAGGTTTTAAAAAATTCAAAAGAAATTCGAAGTCGTAAAAATCTCGATTTAAAAATTATTGCGGTGGCAAATTCCCGAAAAATTGCTTTTAATAAAAGTGGATTTAATGAAAACTGGGAACAGGATGTTTTAGTCGCGGAACATGAATCGAACATGGATTCTTTAATACAGTTTTCACAAGTTAATCAACTCGAAAATCTAATCGTCGTCGATAATACCGCAAGTGCCGATTTTGTAAAAAACTATACGCTCTTGGCAGAAAACGGTTTCGATCTGGTTTCATCCAACAAGATTTTCAACACTTTATCGATTTCTGAATACCGGGATTTCCGACGTATTTTAAATAAGAGAAATAAAAAATATTTATATGAAACAAATGTTGGAGCTGGATTGCCGTTAATTGATACGATTAAATTACTGCATTTGTCGGGAGAAAATATTACCAGGATTAAAGGCGTTTTCTCCGGTTCTCTCAGTTATATTTTTAATAATTTTTCAGTTCGGGATGAGAAATTTTCTACGATTTTAAAAGAAGCAATGGAGCAAGGATTCACAGAGCCCGATCCACGTGAAGACCTTTCAGGAAATGATGTCGCCCGAAAATTATTAATTCTGGCCAGAGAGCTCGATTTAAGTAATGAATTTAGCGACATCCATGTTGAAAGTCTAATTCCTGAACATTTGTCAAAGATTGATCAACGTGAATTTCTTAACAATTTAAATCTTTTAGATGCGCATTTTGAAGAATTGAAAAAGAATCAGAAGGAAAATCATGTTCTGCGTTTCGTCGGCGATTTGCATGGCGATTTGCAGCAGGAAAAAGGCGAGCTCGATGTTCAGTTGATTTCTGTTCCTGCCCATTCTGCTCTTGGACAGTTAAAAGGTTCAGATTCTATATTTGAAATCTATACTGAAAGTTATGGCGATAATCCCATTGTCATTATGGGAGCCGGCGCAGGTGCAAAAGTAACTGCTCGGGGCGTTTTCGGAGATATTTTAAGATTGTCGGAAAACAAATAGGTTCCTTTTTTATTTATTTAAACTTAACAAGTCGCAGCGCGACGAACGATATATTAACCTATGAATTCATTCATAGGAAAAAGAAAAAAGATGAAAAATACAACATCACTTTATAAAGCTTTAAACGAAAGAATTCTCGTGCTCGATGGTGCGATGGGAACGATGCTGCAGCGCTATAAATTTTCAGAAGAAGATTACCGCGGCGAAAGATTCATAAATTGGGAACATCCTTTAAAGGGAAACAATGATTTGCTTTCCCTTACGCAGCCTCAGGCGATCGAAGAAGTTCACCGCAAATATCTGGAAGCCGGAGCCGACATTATCGAAACCAACACCTTTTCCGGAACGACCATCGCGATGGCTGATTACCATATGGAGGATTTAGTTTACGACCTCAATTATGAATCTGCAAAAATTGCAAGAAAAGTATGCGACGAATTCACCACAAAAAATCCCGAAAAACCAAGATTTGTCGCCGGATCAATCGGTCCAACCAATAAAACCGCAAGTTTAAGTCCGGATGTTAATGATCCGGGTTTTCGTGCAATTACTTTTGATGAATTAAGAATTGCTTATAAACAGCAGTCAGAAGCACTTTTAGACGGCGGTTCAGATATTCTTTTAGTAGAAACTGTTTTCGATACGCTGAATGCAAAAGCAGCACTTTTCGCGATTGATGAAATTCAGGAAGAAAGAAACATAAAAATTCCAATTATGGTTTCCGGAACGATTACTGACGCTTCCGGACGGACACTAAGCGGACAAACTGCGGAAGCATTTCTCATCTCAGTTTCACATTTAAATCTTTTAAGTGTTGGTTTCAACTGCGCGCTTGGTGCAGAGCAGCTCACCCCATATTTGGAAACACTTTCCAATAATTCTGATTTTTATATTTCGGCCTATCCAAATGCAGGACTTCCGAACGCTTTCGGGCAATACGACGAATCCCCGGAATTTATGGCCGAACAAATCAGAGAATATGCTGAGAAAGGTTTAATCAATATCATCGGTGGTTGCTGCGGAACAACGCCGCCTCACATCAAAGCCATCGCTGATTTGGTGAAAGATTATCTGCCTCGTAAAATTAGTGTAAAATCTTAGATCAATAATTATTGAATGTGATCATAGAGCCACGAAGTGGCGAAATCAAAAGCATTGGGTAAGCGGAGCGCCGCCCAATGAAAATTAGAGAAAATGACTAGAAGAGGTCTGAAAGACCGAAATCTAACGTCACCGATGAAATGGTTAATTAAAAAATATACACAATGGGGCAATCTTTAAATAAAATTTATGTGCATTTGGTTTTTTCAACCAAACACAGAAATCCTATGATAACGGATGCAATACAGGAAGAACTGTTTAAATATTTAGGAGGTATTTGTAAAGGTCTGGAATGCGATCCAGTTCAAGTTGGAGGTTATAGAGATCACGTGCATATCTTATGTTTATTATCGAAAAAAATTACACTAATGAAATTATTAGAAGAGGTAAAATCACATTCTTCAAAATGGATTAAAACAAAAGGTAGTGATTTCCAAAACTTTTATTGGCAAAATGGCTACGGAGCATTTTCTGTAAATCCAAAGGAAATTGAAATTGTGAAAAATTATATAATTAACCAAGAAGAACATCACAAAACGAAATCATTTCAGGACGAATTTTTAGCATTTTTAAAGAAATATAATGTTGAATATGATGAGAGATATATTTGGGATTGAGAGGGAGAAAGGATTGCGCCACTTCGTGGCTTTGATTCCACCTCATATCGATTTCATTGGGCTGCACCCAATGTTGATGATTACGCCACTTCGTGGCTTTTAAATAGATTAAAAAAAAATGAAATATCTAAAACTCTCAGGTCTCGAACCTTTAATTATAACTCCCGAATCCAATTTTATTAACGTTGGGGAAAGAACCAATGTAGCCGGTTCCAAAAAATTTCTCCGTTTAATAAAAGAAGAAAAATTTTCCGAAGCGCTGGATATTGCCCGACATCAGGTTGAAGGCGGCGCTCTGGTGCTTGACGTTAATTTTGATGACGGACTTTTAGACGGAAAAGCATCCATGGTTAAGTTTTTAAATTTAATTGCTTCTGAACCTGATATTTCGCGGATCCCAATCATGATCGATTCTTCAAAATGGGAAATTCTGGAAGCCGGTTTACAGGTCGTTCAGGGAAAATGTGTGGTGAATTCCATCAGTTTGAAAGAAGGGGAGGAAGAATTTAAAAATCACGCAAAAAAAGTAAAACGTTACGGAGCTGCGGTAATTGTAATGGCTTTTGATGAAAATGGGCAGGCTGATAATTACGACAGACGTATTGAAATATGCAGACGGTCCTACGATATTTTGTTCAACGAAATAGGTTTTCCTTCGGAGGATATTATTTTCGATCTCAATATTTTTCCTGTTGCCACCGGAATGGAAGAGCACCGAAGAAATGCGCTGGATTTTATTGAAGCCACAAAATGGGTTAAAGAAAACCTTCCGAATGTTTCAGTAAGCGGTGGAGTTTCCAATGTTTCCTTCTCTTTCAGAGGGAATGATAATGTTCGGGAAGCAATGCATTCGGTTTTTCTGTATCACGCCATCAAAGCGGGAATGAATATGGGAATCGTAAATCCATCAATGCTCGAAGTGTATGATGAAATCCCAAAGGAACTTCTCGACCTCGTAGAAGATGTGATGCTTGACCGGAGAGACGATGCTACAGAAAGGCTTCTCGATTATTCCGAAAGGGTAAAATCAACCAAAAAAGAACTCGTTGAGGAACTGGAATGGCGAAAAGAACCCTTACAAAATAGGATTACTCACGCTTTGGTAAAAGGAACCGACCGTTTTATCATCGAAGATGTTGAAGAAGCGCGGCAACTTTCGTCAAGACCTTTGGATGTTATTGAAATTAATTTGATGACCGGAATGGGCGTTGTAGGCGATCTTTTCGGGAGTGGAAAAATGTTCCTTCCGCAGGTAGTGAAATCGGCGAGAGTCATGAAAAAAGCCGTGGCTTATCTGCAGCCTTTTATTGAAGCTCAAAAAGATCAAACCCAAAAGACTAACGGAAAAATACTGATGGCGACCGTAAAAGGCGACGTTCACGATATTGGGAAAAATATTGTAAGCGTAGTTTTGGGTTGTAATAATTATGAAATTATCGATTTGGGTGTGATGGTTCCGGCCGAAAAAATTATTCAGGCAGCCATTGATAACAATGTGGATGTGATTGGTTTAAGTGGATTAATTACGCCAAGTTTAGACGAAATGGTTCATGTTGCTGACGAACTCCAAAGAAAAAATCTTCATTTTCCTTTAATGATTGGCGGTGCAACTACTTCGAAAGCACATACGGCGGTGAAAATTGCGCCTAAATATGGAAATACTGTGGTTCACGTAAATGACGCTTCAAGAGCGGTTGGAGTGGTGAGTCAGTTGCTTGACAGGAATTCTGAAAAATATCAGGAAGAATTAAAACTCGATTATGACGATTTCAGAGAAAAATTTCTCAACCGGCAGACCGACAAAGAATATGTTTCAATTGAAGAAGCAAGGAATCAAAAATTCAAAATAGATTGGGAAAACGAAGAAATTAAAACTCCTGAAAATATGGGAATTCACATCATCGAAAATCAGGATTTAAATGAACTGCTTGATTTTGTTGACTGGACGCCTTTTTTCAGAAGTTGGGAACTTTTCGGGAAATATCCGCAGATTTTAACCGATGAGGTTGTTGGTGAACACGCCACAGAACTTTTCAGTGATGCACAGAAAATATTAAAGAAAATATTAGATGAAAAACTGTTTACGGCGAAAGGAATTTTCGGAATTTTCCCCGCAAATTCCAGTGAAAATGATGATGTTGAGGTGAAAGATGAACGCGGAAATGAATTGGCAATCTTCCGGACACTTCGTCAGCAACACAAAAAATCTGAAGGAAAAGAATATCTGGCTTTAAGCGATTTCATTGCCCCGAAGACTTCCGGAAAACAGGATTATGTCGGTGCTTTTTGTGTCACCACTGGTTTCGGAACGGAAGAATTGGCCCAGAAATATTACGATGATCAGGATGATTATAACGCGATTATTGTAAAAGCTTTGGCAGACAGGCTTGCAGAAGCTTTTGCTGAATTCTTACATTATAAGGTCCGAACCGAGTTTTGGGGTTATGACAAAGAAGAAAACCTGAGAAACGAAGATTTAATTGCTGAGAAATATTTGGGAATCCGTCCGGCTCCGGGTTACCCTGCTTGTCCCGATCATTTGGAGAAACTGACCATTTGGGATTTATTGAAAGTGAAAGAAAATATTGGAGTAGAACTCACCGAAAGCTTGGCGATGTTTCCCACCGCTGCGGTTTCAGGATATTATTTTGGCAACCCGAAAGCAAAATATTTCGGAGTAGGAAAAATTGCTGAGGATCAACTGAAAGATTTTGCAGAAAGGAAAAATATCGATTTGGAATTTGCCAGAAAATGGCTGAGCCCGAATTTGGCTTAGAAGGAGAGCTGCAAAAAATAAAATTATTACTATTAAGAATGAAAATTACAGAACACATAAAAAACGCCAACGGAAAAACTTTGTTTTCCATCGAAATTGTGCCGCCCACAAAAGGAACGGGGATCGAAGATCTCTATAAAAATATTGATCCTTTAATGGAATTCAAACCACCATTCATCGACGTCACGACTTCCCGGGAAGAATATATTTATCTGGATAAAGGAAACGGCTTGATGGAGCGTAAAATAACCAGAATGCGTCCCGGAACGTTGGGAATCTGTTCTGCTATTCAGCACAAATATAATGTAGATACTGTTCCACATGTTTTGTGCGGCGGATTTACCAGAGAGGAAACCGAGTATCTTCTGGTCGACTGTATGTATCTGGGAATCGAAAATATTATGGCTTTAAGAGGCGATGCGATGAAAGGCCAGCAGTATTTTGAACCAACACAAGGCGGTCATAAAAATGCAGTGGATTTAGTTCATCAAATGAACGATTTGGGACGCGGGAAATATCTTCATGACGAAAAGATCTGTGACGGAAACAACAAATTCTGTATTGGCGTTGCGGGTTATCCCGAAAAACATATTGAAGCACCGTCGATGAATTACGACTTGAAATGGCTCAGGCAAAAAGTGGAGGCCGGCGCAGATTATGTGGTAACACAAATGTTCTTTGACAATAAAAAATTTATCGACTTTGTAAAAAGTGCCCGGGAAATAGGAATTGATGTTCCGATTATTCCGGGAATTAAGCCGATCGCAACAAAGAAGCAGCTGCAGCTTTTGCCACAGGTTTTTAAAATTGATTTACCGGAAGATTTGATTTCTGCCGTAGAAAATGCAAAAGACAATGCTGCTGTAAAGCAAATCGGAATTGAATGGACCATCAATCAATGCAGGGAATTGTTGGCATTTGATGTTCCTGTTTTGCATTTTTACTCGATGGGAAAAAGCGATAATATTAAAAAAATTGCGCGCGAACTTTTTTAATAAATTTACAGGATGAATTTTTATTTTTTCAAAGGTCGGTCGCCTAAAATGATATTGTCAATCTTTATGGTTTTTGGCGCAGTCGTATTATTTGCGTCCATCATTCATGAAATTTTTTTAGAAAAGGAACAGGAAGACGATTTACTGATTTTCGAGTTTTTCAGAACCAATATCATCCGTTCCGGACTTACCCGTTATATGATCGATGTTACCAATCTCTGTTCGCCGGTTTTTGTGAAGATTGCTTTTCCGGTATTGATTGCTGTACTTTTGATTTTTAAATATTACAGAAAAGCTGCTTTTACTTTTTTGGCAGGAATCGGGGGCTTGGTTTTGATTGGTCTGGCGAAGGTTTTGTTTCGCAGGCCAAGACCGCACTATCCTTTAGAATTCCCGGAAACGGGATATAGTTTCCCCAGTGGTCATGCCACTTTCAGTTTTATATTTTACGGGACTTTAGCCTATTTCGTTTGGTTAAGTCGTATCCCGAAAGCATTAAAATTGTTTCTGATGTTTTTTTTAATGTTACTTTCTTTAAGTATCGGAATCAGCAGAATTTACTTACGGGTACATTATCCGAGCGACGTTGCAGCTGGATTCTGCCTCGGGTATTCATGGTTGTTTTTATTGATTTATTATTTCAGATTGAAATATCCTATCGGTTAAAAACCGAATTTGTGGGATGCTTAGAAGTATTTTTGCGATAATTTACAAATTAATCCATTTTGTTGTATTTCCTCATTAAATTCTCATAAAAATTCTGCGCCAGAATCCATTTTAGGGGTATCCCAATTTTCTGTCCGAATTTCCCAAAATAAAAATGAGCTTTCCAGGATTTTTTTTCTAAAAGTTTTTCAATATACGCTGCAACTTCCAGAGGTTCTGTACCTTCATCAACATGAGAATTCATGATGGCATAAATCTTCTCAAATGTTTTTTGATAAGGTTCAGAAACTTTGGTTCTTACTCTGTTTTCAGCAATATTTGTTTTAATGTCTCCTAAATGCAAAGCACAAACCTGAATATTCCAGGGAGAAACTTCGTAGCGAATTGATTCTGTCACTTTATCTAAAGCCGATTTTGAAGCCGAATAAAATCCACGGAACGGCAATCCCATTTCACTGCCGATACTGGAAATATTAATGATTTTTCCGGATTTCTGCTCCCGCATTTTTGGCAGAACAGCGGACATCATTTGAACTGAACCCACTAAATTCAAATTAAATAATTTCAGGATTTCTTCCTGCGTAGAATCTTCAACCGCGCCCACCATTCCCATTCCTGCATTGTTGATCAGAACGTCGATTCGGTTTTCGGTTTTTAAAATTTCCTTCACCGCATTCTGAACCTGAGCATTGTCTGTAATATCGGTCGCTATTGTTTTAAAATAGGTAGAGTCCGCATTTTTTCTGCTTAATCCGTAAACGGTATGTCCTTTCTTTCCGAGATAATTAGCCAGGGTAAAACCAATTCCGGCAGAAGTTCCGGTGATAAGTATTGTCATTTTTGTAATTTAATGTTGTTCAAGAACTTGCGCAAAATCGTCCCAAAACTGCGGATAGGATTTTTCGACCACCTGTTCGTTTTCAATTGTTAGCGGGGTGATGAGGCAAAATGGCGCGAAACTCATGGCCATTCGGTGATCATTATAGGTTTCAATCAAAATATTTTCATTCGGCTCGAAGAATTTTACTGAGTAGATGGAATCCTCGGTGATTTCAGAAATACAACCGATTTTGAAAAGTTCATTTTTTAAAGCGACCAAACGGTCGGTTTCTTTAACTTTTAAAGTTGATAATCCTGTAATTTCAAAAGGGATTTGTAAAGCTGTCGCCGTCACACAAAGCGTTTGCGCAATATCCGGACAGTCATTCATATCCAAAGAAATATGGTCTGGAAAAACAAATGTGCTTTCCGGCATCAGCGAAATCTTACTTTCTGAACCTTGAGAAATCGTGTTGACTCCGAAGAACTTCCAATAAATTTCCTTGATTAGAGAATCGCCCTGAAGCGAGTGTGGCCGAAAACTTTTAAGGTTAATAGACTTTCTGCCGATGGCCGCTAAAGAATAAAAGTAAGAAGCAGAACTCCAATCGCTTTCACAAATACATTTGGTGATCTGCGAACTTTTATCGCTGTGAATATTTGGGAAAATCTTAATCACCTGACCTTCCCATTGCGTTAAAATTCCTATGTTTTTAAGAATTTTCAAAGTCATTTCAAGATAAGGTCTCGATGTTATTTTCCCCACCAAATTAATTTCTAAACCGTTTTCTAATTTCGATCCGATTAACATTAAGGAAGAAATAAACTGACTCGAAATATTCGCAGGAATCGCTACCGAACTTTTTTCTAGTTTTTTTCCGACAATCTTTAGTGGAGGAAAACCTTCTTTTTCAACATAAGAAATATCAGCTCCCAAATCCCGCAAAGCATCGACCAGAAATTGAATCGGTCTCTGTTTCATCCGCTCAGATCCCGTTACAACAGTCGTCTTACCTTCCTGAATTGCAAAGTAAGAGGTGAGGAACCGCATCGCCGTTCCCGCATGATGAATGTCGATAAGGTCGGCATTGCTTTCCAGAGCTTTGTGTAAAAGTTGAGTGTCTTGAGAATTAGAAAGGTTTTCAATTTTCAGGTTTTCAAAAAGAGAGCTTAAAATTAAAAGACGATTCGAAATACTTTTCGAACCGCTTATTTCAATGGTTTCATTGTCTTTTAAGGTTGATTTTTCCAGCCTCATATTCATACTTTTATCGAATTAAATTTTGAATTCTATGATTCTTATTTCAGTTTGTCGTTATTCTGATGGCGGTCTTTGTCTCGGACAGTTTTAACTTTCATTTTCCGGTCAAACGCTTCCTGCAGGTTAGTTCCGGTTTGATTCGCCAAGCATAAAGTTACAAATAAAACATCGGCTAATTCTTCACCGAGATCTTTGGTTTTGTCAGTTTCTTTTTCGCTCTGTTCGCCATATCTTCTGGCGATAATTCTCGCCACTTCGCCCACTTCCTCTGTAAGCATTGCCATATTGGTGAGTTCGTTAAAATAGCGCACGCCTATGGTTTTTATCCATTGATCAACTTCTTCCTGGAGTTTAGTTATTTCCATATTTCTTTTATTTGGGCAGACCTGAATTATTGATAAGCGCCCATACTTGGATTTACCAATCGGGAAATTTTCACAATATCCAAAGGCGCCGTCGCGGCTGTCGCCGTATTTCCTTTTCCTTTTGCCGGAGAATCAGCTTTCAATCTCAGATTCATTTTCTGGGTAAAATAATTCTGGAATTTCGGGTCTTGATTCTTAACCGAACCGGCATCCAAAGTGTAATTTGCGGAACTTCCGTATTTCAGTAATGAAGTCTGGAAACTGTAATTAAAAGTCTGTCCGGCTGTTGGCTTAAAAAGAACTGCGTTATCATTATCGGTATAAATAATCGAATTTTTAACATTTAAAGTTAAAGCTCCCTGTTCAACAGAAGTTCCGTTGTCATACTCATTGGTTGCGTACAATCCAAGTCCCGGAAGCGCTGAATTTAGATTCCAATAATTCGCCAAAGTAGAATGGATGATGTTATAAGTTCCGCCTTTAAAAATGGCAAAGTCAGCATTCCCACAATTATTCATCACCAGATTTTTCGCAGTAACAACCGAGTTGATTGCCATAATTCCAAATTCCTGATGCGTATGGAAAATAGAATTATCAATCATTGCAGTCGTCTGGTTCATTTCTAAACCAACGGTTCCGCCGAAAACTTTCGCATAATTCATATTTAAAATAGAGTTCGCCTCCATTGAAATTCCCTGCCAGTTTTTAGGAATCGTGTCATAGCGCGTATCATTTCGGTCGCCACGGAAAATTACTTCTTCTCCTAAATCACCATTAATATTGAGTTTGGCATTTTTAGAAATCTTCAGTCCACTGTTTTTGTGGAAATAAATTTTAGTTCCTTTTTCAATATTTAAAATTTTTCCTTCCGCCAAAGTCAAATCTCCGAAAATGATTTTCGCCTTATTGTTTTTCCATGATGTATTTGAACTTAAAATATTCGGGTTTGTTTTACTTTCGATATAAAATTCAGCATCCTGAACGACTGAAAACAAAGTCACATGTTGATTTCCGGCCGGCGTTTGAAAATTAATCCGATCTTCGGCAATCGCTTCCGGCGCGTTGGCAATCGGTGCAATTTCTACAAAAATATACAGACTGTCTTTTTTCCGCAAAGGAATATTACTGAAATCTGTCCCTGCTTTGCCATCAACATTGATTCGGTATAAAGAGCCGGCTCCTTTTTCAAGAGAGATTTTGGGAATCATAACGTCCTTGTCTTCGTTGTTGTAAATTTTCACAGCGTAAGTTTCCGAACGGACCTGATTATAAACCGTGTCCAGGAAAAGGGTGTCTTGCGAAAAACGAAGCAGTTGAGTGGGAGATTCAAAGTTGATATCGTCTCTGTTACAGCTTATTGCCGTTATAAGAATCCAAAAAGAAAAAGCAAGAATAAGTTTAAATTTGTTCATTTATGTAGGAATAGATGTAGGTTTCAAATTTAATTAAAATTGTTGAACATAAAAATTATTAATTAAGTTGATATACTATTTGGAGATAAGAAAATTATTTGTACTTTTGCGGTCTAAAATTTAGCAGAGAAATACCATTACTATTTCGAAAGCAAAGCTTTAATTATTAATAATAAAATAAGTTATGAAAAACGGAATCCACCCAGAAAATTATAGACTTGTTGTTTTCAAAGATATGAGTAACGACGAGATGTTTCTTTGCAAATCTACTGCAGATACAAAAGATACAATTGAATATGAAGGTTCAACTTACCCATTGATCAAAATGGAAATCTCTTCAACTTCTCACCCTTTCTATACCGGAAAAGTGAAATTAGTTGATACTGCAGGTAGAGTTGACAAATTCATGAACAAGTACAAAAAATTCGCAAAGTAATTTTTGAATTTTAATGATAATTAAAGTCTTTCAAGTTTTTTGAAAGACTTTTTTTAGTGTAAATTTGATTCACTTTGTCAAACTTTAAATCTTTGATAAAGTTTTTAATAAAAATTGAACTTTAAACTTAAGCCGATATGCAGCTCGTATTTTCAGATGCCCAGTTTTGGGAAGATTTTTTACCGCTTACTTTTACCAAACCTGTCGCAGAAATGCGTTGCGGGATTTTGACTTTTTCGGAAAGATGGCAGAAATTATTGGAATCGTCAGATGTTTCTTATCTTACAGAAGATTATTTGCAGGAAAAATTTAAAAAATACGACCTGAAAGAAAGCCTTTTCATTGTTCCTAATTTTCTGCCAAGTGACAATCTTTTAGCCCAGATCAAGGATTTGCAATTGGGAGAAGCGTTGGTTTACAAAGATGAATTACTCGCGGTTAGAATTAATATGGATAATTTTTCCTTAAGTCACATTAATAAAATGACTGATATTGAGGAAGAAGTTTTGTTTTTTAATCAGCCAACCGATTTGTTTTCATTTAATGAAAAAGCAATCGATTTTGATTTTGAACTTCTTACAAAAGGGCGAACTTCGGCGCCACTTTCTGAAACCAATGGTTTTTTGGGAGACGAAAAAGATTTGTTTATCGAAGAAGGTGCAGAAATTGAGTTCTCTACTTTAAATACCAAAACCGGAAAAATCTACATCGGGAAAAATGCAGAAGTAATGGAAGGCTGTAATCTCCGCGGTCCGATCGCACTTTGCGATGATTCTAAATTTAATTTAGGCGCGAAAATTTACGGTGCGACAACGATTGGTCCGCATTGCAAAGTCGGTGGCGAAGTGAATAATGTCGTCATTTTTGGATATACCAATAAAGGTCATGATGGTTTCATTGGCAATTCGGTCATTGGCGAATGGTGCAATCTCGGCGCTGATACCAATTCTTCGAATCTTAAAAATAATTACGCGATGGTAAAACTGTGGAATTATAAGGCGAAAAAATTTGTGAATACCGGATTGCAATTTGTAGGTTTGATTATGGGTGATCATTCGAAATCGGCGATCAATACACAGTTTAATACCGGAACAGTGGTAGGAGTTGCTGCTAATATTTTCAAAAGCGGCTTTCCGCCAAACTTAATCGAAAGTTTTTCCTGGGGCGGAATGAAAGGCGATGAAAAATTCAAATTGGAAAAAGCCTATGAAGTCGCAGAATTGGCCATGGCTCGGAGAAAAGTTCCTTTTACTGAAATGGATCAGAAAATTCTGAAAACGATTTATGAAATTTTTTAATGTCCAGGTATCAAAATATAAATCAGGATAATTTTTTTGGTCTGTAGCACTACAAAAGCCCGCTCAGTGTATTCGACAAAAAGAATGTTAATTAATTCAACGACAATTCTACCATAACCGGACAATGATCAGAATGAACGGCTTCTTTTAAAATCGCAGCACGCGAAAGCTGCTGCTTCAAGGAGTAAGACACGAAATTATAATCTAATCTCCACCCTTTATTTCTGGCTCTGGAATTTTGTCGGTAACTCCACCAGGTGTAATTATCGGATTGATCATTGAAAAACCTGAAGCTGTCGATTAACTCACATTCTTCGATGAATAGTGTCATCCATTCTCTTTCCATCGGCAGAAATCCGGAAGTGTTCTTTAAGCCTTCAGGATTGTGAATGTCAATCGCGTGATGACAGATATTGAAATCACCAGATATAACCAGGTTAGGGATTGTTTTTTTTAATTCTTTAATATAAGTCAGGAAATCGTAACAGAACTTCATTTTAAAATCGAGTCTTTCGATATTCGACGCGGACGGAACATACACCGAAATCACCGAAAAACCTTCGAAATCTGCGCGCATAATTCTACCTTCGGAATCATAGTCTTCAATACCGCAGCCATATTCAATGTGCTTGGGTTTTACTTTTGAAGCGATCCCAACGCCGGAATAGCCTTTTTTCTGGGCAGAATGCCAATAGCTGAAATAGCCGTTTTTTTCTAAACTTTCGATATCGATTTGGTCATTGCCGGCTTTGCTTTCCTGAATGCAGATTACATCAGGATCGGCAACATTCAGCCAGCCTAAAAAATCTTTGGTAAAAGCCGCCCGAATTCCATTGACATTATAAGAGATGATTTTCATAAAATTGTTTAATGCCCAAAAATACAAATTAGGATCTGTAACTTGTAATGAAAATGAGTTATTCAAAAGAAAATACAGAGATCTCAAAAAATTTTGATTGCTTTATCACGGGTTTATCCAATTGTTTTTACTTTATATTTATATACCTTTGAGACCTGGTTGTTACAGAATTGTTATGGTAAAAGGCTTGATTTTGATGCTCTTGTTTAATTTGGGAACTCTTTCAGAACACTTTCAATCTACGAAAAGCGGTGAAGATTTGTTGTACACCCAGCTAGAAAAAAGGCAGGGAGGCGACAGTTATTTATGGACTTCTTTTTTTAATCAGAAAAGCAATGCTTATTTAATGGCTTTACTAAAGGAATGGAATATCAAAACTCTTTTTCTTTCTGTGAATCCAACGATGGATTTGGCAAAACTGCGTTCTTTTAAAATTCTTGCTTCACAAAATGGAATTAAAGTCGATTTTTTAATCGGAGAAAATTCTTATCTGGAAGAAGCTGATGGATTTACCGCCCTGAAAAAAGTAATGATTGAAGGTAGAGATCTGGGATTTGCAGGAATCCATCTGGATATTGAGCCACATACTTTTGATGATTACCACGACAATATAAAGGTTTATTCGAAAAGGCAAATCAAATTATACACCCAGGCAAAAAAATGGTGTAGCGATAACGGCATGGATCTGAGTACAAGTGTTCCGATGCATTTACCAATTGAGGTGGCAAAAAACTTGCGCAGAAATAATATAACAACCTATATTATGGCCTATGACCACTTGAGTTTAGAAAAAAAGATGGACAAAACAGAAGCCATCAGAAAAATTTTAAAAAATAATTACCGCTGGGTATTTGAGATTGATGATTTTTCGGATTATACCAGCTTGCAGAAAACTGAAAATCGATTAATTGAAAAAGGAATCAGAGATTTTGCCTATCATGATTTGTCTCAGATGAATTTATTTAAAAAATAACGGAAATCTTTAGATCATGTTTATAAAGATTATGCGCGCGAAAATTGCGGTCAATAAAAAAGCGGAAAGAATCTAAAATTCTCTCCGCCCTAGAGCCCAAAATCAAATAAACTATGAAAAAAACTATTTGGGTTCTAATATACTGATCGGAATAATGCATTCCTCCAAAGAAATCCCGCCGTGTTGGTAGGTTTCTTTGTAATAGTTTACAAAATGATTATAATTTTTCGGATAAGCCAAAAACGTATTATTCTTTGCAAAGATGTATTTGGAACTTAAATTTCCTTTCGGTAAAAATAATTTCTCTGGATTGGAAATTGCCCATACATCATTGTTTTCGTAGGTTAAACTTCTACCCGTTTTATACCGGATATTTGTTGAAGTTTCTCTGTCGCCAACCACTTTACTGGGTTTCTTTACATAAATAGTTCCGTGGTCAGTCGTGATGACTAGTTTGAAACCATTTTCTGCGGCCTGTTTAATAATCTTTAATAATGATGAGTTTTCAAACCAGTTATACGTCAATGACCGGAAGGTTTTGTCATCTCTGATCAGTTGATTGACAATGACATTGTCTGTTTTGGCATGAGATAATATATCGATGAAATTATAGACAATGACCAACAAATCGTTGTTTTTATGCTGGTTGAAATCTTCTAAAATTTTGCGTTCGAAATCTGCATTGAGTATTTTCAAATACTTCATCGACTTTCCGGATAAGCCGAGGCGTTTCATTTGATCTTCTAAAAAATCACGTTCGTGCTCATTTTTATTACCGTCTTCGTTATCATTAATCCAATATTGCGGAAATCTCTTTTCGATTTCCGATGGCATTAATCCGGCGAAGAAGGCATTTCTCGCGTACTGGGTTGCCGTGGGCAGAATACTGTAATAATAATCTTCAGACGTTTTCTGGTAAAATTTGGTAAATAACGGCTCGATGACTTTCCACTGGTCGTAGCGCAGATTATCAATCATTAATAAAAGAACTTTGTCTTTTTCTACTTCCGGCTTTATTTTATCTTTAAACAAAGTATGACTCATCATCGGTTTGTCTGATGAATTCAACCAATCTTCGTAATTTTTTTCAATGAATTTTCCGAACTGAATATTGGCTTCCTCTTTTTGAGATTGCAGCAAATCTGAAAACTCACTGTCGAAAACTTTATCAAATTTAATTTCCCAGTTCAGGATTTTCTTATAATATTCTGCCCATTCCTGATAGGTTTTCAAATAAGACAGCTCCATCGAAAGATTTCGGAATTCCTGCTGATATTCGAGTATGGTTTTTTGCTCGATTAAGGTTTCCTCCTGCAAATTCTTTTTTAATGAAAGTAAAATCTGGTTCGGATTTACCGGTTTCAAAATATAATCTGCAATCTGTGAACCAATTGCCTGTTCCATAATCAGTTCTTCTTCGTTTTTGGTAACCATTACGATTTTAATGGCGGAGTCGATATTTTTAATCATCGGAATTGCCTCCAGCCCAGAAATCCCAGGCATATTTTCGTCCAGCAAAGCCAATTGAAAATTTTCTTTTTCAATCATTTCTAAGGCTTCATTCACGTTATTCACCGGTGAAACTTTGTAGCCTTTGTTTTCTAAAAATACAATATGAGGTTTTAGTAAATCTACTTCATCATCTATCCAAATAATTTTTGACATCTATTTCTTAATTTGTTTATTGTTGTAGAATGGAGTATAAATGCTGGATTAATACTCGCAATTCTATTATCTAAGCGCCATCAAAAATACGACCAAAAACTGCCAACTTTTCTGTAAAATCAAGTTAAAGTTGCGTTAAATTTAATCATAATTGATAAATACATGATGCGAATAATTCATATCCCTAACCTCAGCACTTAAAACTAAATTGTAAATTTGCATATCGAAGTTTCTATTATGACCAACAAATTTAAAATCATCAATGATCCGGTACACGGATTTATCAATATTCCCCACGAAATTCTTTTTGATGTAATCGAGCATCCTTATTTTCAAAGATTACGGCGGATTTCGCAGACAGGTTTATTAAATTTAATTTTCCCCGGTGCAACACATACCAGATTTCATCACGCTTTAGGAGCCATGCATTTGATGTTTACCGCGTTGGAAACTTTAAAATTGAAAGGCGTTACCATATCTAAAGAAGAAGAAAAAGCAGCAATGTTAGCAATTCTGCTCCATGATATTGGGCACGGTCCGTTTTCGCACGCTTTAGAAAATATGCTGATGGATGACTGGCATCACGAGAAATTGTCGCTTTTGCTGATGAATAAGATGAATGAGGAGTTCAGTGGCGAACTTTCAATGGCGATAGAAATGTTTCAGGGGAAATACGAGAGAAAATTCTTTAATCAATTGATTTCCTCCCAGTTGGATGTCGACCGTCTTGATTATTTAAAACGCGACAGCTTCTACACCGGAGTCGTAGAGGGAAATGTAAACACCCAAAGAATTATTTCGATGATGAATGTTTCTGAAGACGAACTGGTCATTGATGCAAAAGGGATCTATTCCATCGAAAATTTTTTGACAGCACGGATGTTTATGTATTGGCAGGTGTATTATCATAAAACGTCTGCATTGGCAGAATATCTGTTGGTAAAAATTTTGGCGCGGGCAAAATTTCTGGTTTCTCAGGGCAAAGAACTTCCCGCCTCAGAAAACCTGGCTTATTTCCTCCACAAAAATCAGTTTGAAAAAGCAACCGGAGAAGACATTCAGCGTTTTACAGACCTTGATGATAATGATGTAATTCAAGCTATAAAATTCTGGACAAAAAGTGATGATGTCGTTTTGTCTTATCTGTGTAATTGCGTTATTCAAAGAAAATTTCCGAAAACACTGATGTCTTCCAAACCTTTCGAAAAAGAATTTATTGAGGATAAAATCGCCAGAACAAACCTTAAGTTTGGACAGGATATCGGTTCCGAACTGGTGGATCAGATCTCCAGAAATCTCCTGCCCTATAATGCAGAGCATCAACCGATTTATTTACTGCAAAAGGATGGTGAAAAAACCAAGCTTGACCATTCTGAGAATCAAATTCTTTCTTCCTTTATCAATCAACTGAATACCAAGTATATTTTATCATTTCCCCGAGAAATTTAAAGCCGTTTTTTGTCACTTAAAATGATTTGCAATATTTGGGAATTTGTTATCTTTGCAGGATATGGAATTTACCGCATCGCAGATTGCAAATTTTATTAACGGACGAATCATAGGGGATGAGCACGCGCTAATCACGGGAGTATCGCCTATAGAAAGTGGAGAAGAAGGCCATCTTTCTTTCGTCGCGCAAGAAAGATTTGCAGAGCATATTGATCGATCGAAATGCTCAGTTCTAATCGTTTCTGAGAAACTATTAACCGAAAAATCTTATCAACCCACTATTATTGCTGTCGAAGATGCTTATCTGGCGTTTCAGGTTTTAATGAATCTGTATCAGGAAATGCAGGGACGTAAATCTGGAATTGAAGACGGAGCAGTGTTTCACGAGTCCGCCTCGGTAGGCGAAAATGTATATGTAGGCGCTTTTACCTGTGTATCTGAAAAGGTGAAAATAGGCGATGGTTCACAAATTTACCCGCAAGTATATATTGGTAAAAATGTGAAAATAGGTAAAAACTGTGTCTTATACAGTGGCGTAAGAGTCTACGATCATTGTGTGATTGGCGATAACTGCATCATTCATTCCAATACGGTAATCGGTTCAGACGGTTTTGGTTTTCAGCCGACCAAAGATGGCTATCAGAAAATTCCGCAATTAGGAAACGTTATTTTAGAAGATCATGTAGAAATTGGTTCTAACTGTAGTATTGACAGAGGAACTATCGGATCGACGGTTATTGGGAAAGGAACCAAAATCGATAACTTAATCCAAATCGCTCATAATGTAAAGATTGGTCAGAATAATGTAATTGCCGCACAAGCAGGAATTGCCGGTTCTACGGTAATTGGAGATTGGAATCAAATCGGCGGTCAAGTCGGTATTGTAGGACATATCCAGATCGGCAATCAAGTAAAAATACAGGCACAAAGTGGTGTGAATTCTAACACCAAAGACGGCGAAATTCTGTACGGCTCACCTGCCATCAACGCAGGCGAATACCGAAGAAACTATGTGCATTTCAGAAATTTCACCGATATTGTTAAACGAATAAATAATCTTGAGCTCAACTCAAAAGATAAAACTAATGAGTGATAAACAAAAAACCTTAAACGAAGAGATCTCTCTCTCCGGAATCGGCCTTCATACTGGCCGCGAAGTAACCCTTACCATGAAACCTGCCAAAGAAAATACAGGTTTCGTTTTCGTAAGAACTGATCTTGAAGGAAATCCCCATATCGAAGCAGATGTCAACTATGTGACCACCACTGAAAGAGGAACAACTCTGGAAAAATTGGGCGTAAGAATACATACTTGCGAGCATTTGCTTGCTGCTCTGGTAGGGTGCGATATCGATAATGTCATCTTGGAAATGGATAGTGCAGAACCACCAATTTTAGATGGTTCTTCTAAATTCTTCGTAGAAGCAATAGAGAAAGCAGGAATCAGCGAACAATCTGCAGTAAGAGAATATCTGATTGTAAAAGAGGTACTGAGTTACAGTGATCCTGCAACCGGTTCAGAAATTACAATTATTCCATCCGATACGTATGAAGTAACAACCATGGTCGATTTTGGAACCAAAGTATTGGGAACGCAAAATGCCACTTTAAAGGATATTTCAGAATTCAAAACCGAAATATCATCAGCAAGAACTTTCAGCTTTTTACACGAACTGGAAATGCTTCTGGATGCCGGCTTAATTAAAGGTGGCGATATTTCAAACGCTATCGTGTATGTTGATAAAGAACTTACCCCTGAAACAGCAGAGAGACTGAAAAAAGCGTTCGGAAAAGATGAAGTTTCAATTCGGCCAAATGGGATTTTAGACAATCTCACTTTAAATTATCCTAACGAAGCGGCACGTCATAAATTACTGGATGTGATAGGCGATTTGGCTTTGGTTGGTGTTAAAATCAAAGGAAAAGTTATTGCAAACAAACCGGGACATTTCGTCAATACACAGTTTGCGAAGAAATTAAACAGACAGTGGAAACTCCAGAAAAAGAAAAATGTTCCCGATATCGATATTTATAAAGAACCGGTTTACGACATCAATGGAATTATGAAATTGATGCCGCACAGACCACCATTTTTATTGATTGATAAAATTTTAGAACTTTCTGATTCTCATGTGGTAGGTTTAAAAAATGTAACGATGAACGAACCGTTTTTCGTTGGACATTTTCCGAAAGAACCTGTCATGCCGGGAGTTTTACAAGTAGAAGCTTTAGCTCAGACCGGAGGTATTTTGGTTCTGGCAAGCGTACCCGATCCCGAAAATTACTCGACTTATTTTATTAAAATGGATAAAGTAAAGTTCAAGAAAAAAGTAGTGCCGGGAGACACTATGGTATTTAAAATAGAACTGATTTCACCTATTAGAAGAGGAATTGTGCACATGCAAGGCTACGGATACGTCGGCGACAGCGTTGTGGTAGAAGCAGAACTCATGGCGCAGGTGGCAAAAAACAAACCAGATTAAATGGTACATCAATTAGCTGCCGTAGACCAGCGTGCAAAAATAGGCCAAAACGTTACCGTAGAACCGTTTACAACGATTGCAGGTGATGTGGAAATTGGCGAAGGAACTTGGATTGGATCAAATGTAACCATCATGGATGGAGCCAGAATCGGCAAAAATTGTAGGATTTTTCCGGGCACTGTAATTTCCGCAATTCCACAAGATTTGAAATTCGATGGTGAAGAAACGCAGGTGATTATCGGCGATAGAACAACCGTTAGAGAATGTGTTACCATCAACAGAGGAACAAAAGCCCTGGGTTATACCAAAATTGGTGAAGATTGTTTGATCATGGCTACTGTTCATATCGCACACGATTGCGTCTTGGGTGATCATGTAATCATTGTAAACGGTTCTGCGCTTGCAGGTCATGTGGAGGTAGGCGATTATACCGTTATGGGAGGTCTTTCGGCCGTACATCAATTTGGTAAAATTGGCAAACATGTCATGATTTCAGGAGGAACTTTAGTAAGAAAAGATATTCCACCTTATGTTAAAGTGGCGCGGGAACCAATGAATTACGCTGGAATTAATTCCGTAGGTCTTAGAAGAAGAGGTTTCACCAGTGATAAAATTTTTGAAATTCAAAAAATTTACCGCGCTGTTTATCAAATGAAAATGAATGTTTCTCAAGCTTCAAGTTATATAGAAAAGGAAATGCTGCCTACTGCAGAGCGCGATGAAATTCTTGAATTTATCAGAAACTCACCTCGCGGAATCGTAAAAGGCTATGGCACCGGTAAAGAATAATATCGGTTTTCAGAAATTCCCGAAAGGGATCATTTAATAAAGAACAGGAAATAATCCCGTTACTATTACCAAAAAAAACAACAAATCCCGAAAGGAAAGACAGGATGAAATCCTGTGATTATAATAACATAATATATGGCAACAAGCAACGATATTAAAAAAGGAATGTGTATCGAATTCAGTAACGATATCTTCAAAATTATTGATTTTTTACACGTGAAACCTGGTAAAGGTCCAGCCTTCGTACGAACAAAGATGAAGTCGGTTACCAACGGTAAAGTCTTAGACAATACTTTTTCAGCAGGTCACAAAATTGATGAGGTTAAGGTAATTACCAGAAAATTCCAATATCTGTATGAAGATGATAACGGATATCACTTTATGAATAACGAAGATTTTTCGCAAATCTATCTCGATAAAGAAATGATTGAAAACGCCCAGTTTATGAAAGCAGGCGAAGAAGTAACCATCATTTTAAAAGACAGCGACGAATCGCCTTTGTCAGCTGAAATCCCGCCAACAGTTTATCTGGAAGTAATTGAAGCCGATCCAGGAGTGAAAGGAAATACTGCAACCAACGCATTGAAAAATGCCATCGTAGAAACAGGAGCCAGAGTAATGGTGCCATTGTTCATCGAAGCTGGTGATAAAATTAAAGTAAATACCGAAGATGGATCTTACTTGGAAAGAGTGAAATAATTTTAATAAAACCGACCGATGACTTTTACAAAACCACAAACCCTGAAATCAATCTCAGAAATTATTGGCGCTAAAATGATTGGCGACGAAAATTTTCCGGTTTTAGGAACCAATGAAATTCATAGGGTGAAAAGTGGAGAAATTGTTTTTGTAAATCATCCGAAATATTATGATAAAGCACTCCATTCTGCGGCAACCATTATTCTTATCGATAAGGAAGTAGAGTGCCCAGCCGGAAAAGCACTGCTCGTTTCTGATGATCCGTTCAGGGATTTTAATAAAATCAATACCCATTTTACAAAAATTACCAACTTCGGCGAAACGCTGCATGAACTGGAAGTAGGAGAACGCACGCAAATTCATTCTTCTGTAGTCATTGGTAATAATGTGAAAATCGGAAACGACTGTATCATCTTTCCGAATGTTGTGATTGGCGACCGAACGGTAATTGGCGATAACGTCATCATTCAGTCCAATACAGTTGTGGGCGGTGATGCCTTTTATTACAGAAAATTTAACGGAAATTTTGACCGGTTAATTTCAGTCGGAAATGTCATTATAGAAAATAATGTAGAAATAGGAAACGGCTGTACCATCGACAGAGGAGTTACCGATGCTACGGTGATTGGCGAAGGTTCTGTTTTAGACAATCAAATCCAGATCGGACACGACACCATTATCGGAAAAAAATGCCTCATTGCTTCCCAAACAGGCATTGCAGGATGCTGCATCATCGAAGATGAAGTCACCATTTGGGGACAGGTGGGGATGGCCTCAGGTGTCCGTGTAGAAAGCGGAACGGTTCTTTTAGCAAAATGCGGTGTAAACAGGGATTTGCAAAAAGGAACTTATTTCGGACCCATTGCGGAAGAATTCCGGCAGTATTTAAGAAAGGAAGTGAAGCTTAAGAAGTTGAAATAACGGCTATAGATGCCAGCAAGTTCAAATATTATTAAGTAATTTTGTAATCATTAATTGAATAATAAATTTAAAAAATAAAAAATGTCAGTATTAGTAAACAAAGATTCTAAAGTAATCGTACAGGGATTTACCGGAAATGAAGGAACTTTCCATGCAGGGCAAATGATCGAATACGGAACAAATGTCGTAGGTGGAGTTACCCCAGGAAAAGGAGGTTCTGAGCATTTGGGAAAACCGGTTTTTAATACGGTTGCAGATGCGGTAGAAAAAGCCGGAGCTAATGTGAGTATTATTTTCGTGCCGCCGGCATTTGCTGCAGATGCGATTATGGAAGCAGCAGAAGCAGGAATCAAAGTAATCGTATGTATTACCGAAGGAATTCCGGTTGCAGATATGGTGAAAGTGAAAGCATACCTTGCTGACAAAGATAGCAGATTGATTGGGCCAAACTGCCCGGGAATTATTACTTCTGATGAAGCCAAAATAGGAATTATGCCTGGTTTCGTTTTCAAAAAAGGAAAAATAGGAATCGTTTCTAAATCAGGAACTTTAACTTACGAAGCAGCAGACCAGGTGGTAAAAGCCGGTTACGGTGTTTCTACAGCAATCGGAATTGGTGGTGACCCGATTATCGGAACAACGACAAAAGAAGCGTTGGAATTATTCATCAATGACCCGGAAACTGAAGCAGTAGTGATGATTGGTGAAATCGGTGGTAACTTAGAAGCTGAAGCTGCAAGATGGTACAAAGAAAGCGGTTCTAAAAAACCGGTTGTTGGATTTATCGCGGGACAAACTGCTCCTAAAGGTAGAACAATGGGTCATGCAGGTGCAATCGTTGGTGGTGATGATGATACTGCTCAGGCAAAAATGGCCATTATGAGAGAAAACGGAATTCACGTAGTAGATTCTCCAGCGGAGATCGGCGCTACGGTGGCCAAAGTTTTAGGATAATTTTCCTTAATAATATAAAGCGTCTTGTAATTTTTGCAAGACGCTTTTTTGTTGGTTGCATTTTTTTATATCTTTGTATGAACGCAAGTACAAAACAGATTTTAAAAAACACAATATGAAAAAATTATTACTCAGTTCAGCACTATGTGCAGCTGCCGTTTTATCAGCTCAAATTGATTTCAGCAGCACGCGATTCGGAATTACCGCAGGAGGAACTTATTCGAGGATAAGTAATGCCCATAATCCATCAGGTCCCAGATTTTCTGGTTATGGTGGGGTTTTGGCAATGATCCCTGTAGACAGTAATAACCAGTTTTACATTCAGCCTCAGGTTGAATATCTGGGAGCCGGTGAAACCGGAAAGGATAAAGATGCGAAAGGAAAAATTGGGTACGATGCAGTTTATGCCAACAACTATATCAGTGTTCCTATTTATTTTAAAGCGTATTTTTCTGAAGCCGAGTCCGAGTTTTTTGCAATGGCCGGACCGAAATTTAATTTTTTGGTGAATCAGAAAGTCACCGATCCAAGTAAGCCATATTATGCTGTTGACGAACTGTCTGCTTACCCAGGCGTAAACGGAAAGGCAAACAGTTTTAATTTTGCTTTGGGTTTCGGCGTGGGTTATTCATTGAAGCGGCAACTTGAAATCGCTGCAAGATATGATCTTGGATTGAGCAATACCTACAAAGGTTTAATGAATGAACCGGGATCTGATCCCAATATTGCAAAAAAGAAATCGGAACAGGTGCTTAGCCTGGGCTTAAGTTATATTTTTCAATAATAAATAAAAATTCCATCAATTAATTTTGATGGAATTTTTTATTTTGAAATTTTTGTCTTAAAATGATGTGGTAAATTGCTTTTTTTAAACAACTTCATTTTATTTGAAGTCAGACTTAATTCACCTCAAACTTTCTTTCTCTGATTAACTCTGCGATTGCCAACATATCTTCGCCGATCAGTCGGTCTTCTTCTAATTTGGCTACTTTCGTCCGGATTAATGAATAGGCGTTTTCTACAAACTTTCCGCATTTTGCCGGTCGCCGGAATTCTAATCCCTGCGCTCCAAACATTAATTCTACAGCAAGAATATTTTCTAAATTCCCCAAAACCTGATTGAATTTTCTACCGGAAATACTTCCCATAGAAACGTGGTCTTCCTGTCCCAAACTCGTTGGAATAGAATCTGCCGAAGCCGGAAAACACAAGGTTTTATTCTCCGTAACCAACGCAGCAGAAGTGTATTGTGGAATCATAAAGCCGGAATTTAATCCTGAACTTTCCGTTAATAATCTTGGTAAACCATATTTTCCTTCCAGTAAAAGATAACTTCTTCGGTCAGAAATATTTCCCAGTTCCGCTACAGCTAAAGTGGCGTAATCCAATGGTAAAGCCAATAACTGTCCGTGAAAATTACCACCTGAAATCGACTCTTCCGCACTTAATACAATCGGATTATCCGTCACCGAATTCAATTCGGTTTCTGCTAAATTTTTTAAATGTTCAAAAGAATTTCTGCTCGCCCCATGAACCTGAGGAACACAACGCATAGAATAAGGATCCTGAACACGGTCACAAAATTCATGACTTTTTAAATTGTCAGAATCTTTTAAAAATTTCCGCATCCTTGATGCCACTTTCCGGCTGCCGTCAAACGGACGGATATCATGAAGTTCCTTTTTAAACGGACTTGCCGAACCGCGATAAGCTTCCAAACTTACAGCCGCCGTTAAATCTGCCAGGTCGAGTAAATATTCAAATCGATGCAAACCTAAAATAGCATGTGCTAAAATAAACTGGGTACCGTTAATTAGACCCAATCCTTCTTTCGGACCGAGTTGCAACGGTTTTAAACCATGCTTTTTCAGAACTTTTCCAGTCTCTTGAATTTCATCTTTTTGCCAAACTTTTCCCAAACCTAAAAGCGGTAAAACCAAATGCGCCAGCGGAGCCAAATCTCCGGAAGCGCCTACAGAACCTTGCTCAGGCACCACCGGAATAATATCATTTTCAAGCATCAGAATCAATCGCTCAATCACTTCCAGAGAAACGCCTGAAAATCCTTTTGACAACGCATGAATTTTTGCAATCATCATCACTTTCGAATAATCCTTGGCAATTGGTTTTCCAACGCCTACTGCATGCGAAATAATTAAATTATACTGAAGTTGAGCTGTTTCTTCTTCCGAAATTTTCACATCGCAAAGCGGACCAAAACCTGTATTGATTCCATAAACCGTTCGGTCAGAAGCTACGATTTTCTGCACGTTTTGCTGAGATTTCAGAATTTTCTGTTTGGCTTCTTTGTTGAGTTTTGCTTTTTTAGGGTTGTCTAAAATCGCCATTACATCGGTAATTGTAAAAGTATCTACGCCGTAAATTTTCATTAATTAGATTTTGTCTAAAAATACAATTTTTTAACAATCTGCAGGAATAGTTCGGAGCTTTTTTATTTGCTGACAAAAGTCATACAATCAGCGTATTATTAAAGTTGCTATCCGATACATAATTAAAAATTTAATTCTAATTTTGATGGGTGTTTAAAATTATCTAATTAATAAAAGGACCAATAAAAAATATGAATAAGAAAAAACCCGCGCACAATTTTCACATTCCGGTAATGGGATTGGCATATACAATCGACAGTCCGATTCGAGTTGCACAATACGGAATTTCGTCTGTAATTTCAATTATCGATGACGAGATTATCGAGAAAATGAACTGTCTTTATCACAAAAGAAATAATTTCAGCTATACCGGAATTTCCAATAAGATTGAAGATTACCGTGCCAAAAGAATCACCGCTTACCTGGATATGGTTCACGATGTGGTGAATATGAAATTCGAAAATTTCAAGCAGGAATTAAGTAAAAGCAAGGAAGCACTTAGTCAGTACATCGATATTCTTCCCAACAAATCTGAACTTAAAAAGGGACTGGAGAACCTCGCTGATCAAAAGGAAAATTTCACCGAAAATGTTCGGAAATTTTTAGAAAGTCACCTTTCTCCCGGAAGTATTGATGTGAATATCATGACCAAAGTAGACAAGGATAATTTCGTAAAAGGGGAGCAGTTGCCAGTCATTTATAATGATGCGCACGTTTCTTTGAGAGGTTTTGCCAACAGTAAACTTTCGTCTTCCATTGTACTTTCTGCAGGAATGAATCCGAGATTATACAGTTATTTTGAATCTTTCCCCGATTTTTTTCCAAATGTAAAAGGAGAACTCAAAAAGAAAATTATTTTGAAAGTAAGTGATTTCCGGTCTGCGATGATTCAGGGGAATTTCCTGGCAAAAAAAGGGCTTTGGGTTTCGGAATATCGGGTAGAATCGGGCTTGAATTGTGGAGGTCACGCCTTTGCAACAGATGGTTTATTGCTGGGACCGATTATGGAAGAGTTCAAACAAAAGAAAAACGATCTGATTTCGTCTGCTCATGAATTGATGGTAAATGCTTTGACTCAAAAGGAAATTCCTTGTCCGAGTGAACCATTAGAAATGAAAATCACCGTTCAGGGTGGAGTGGGGACCGCCGAAGAACACGAGTTTTTGCTGGAGAATTACCAAGTTGACAGCATCGGTTGGGGATCGCCTTTTTTACTTGTTCCCGAAGCGACTTCTGTGGACAGAGAAACGCGGGAACTGTTAGCAAAATCTAAAGAAGAAGATTTTTATTTAAGCAATATTTCTCCGCTCGGGATTCCTTTTAATACGATTAAAGGAAGTACGAATGAGTTTTTCAAACAGGAAAAAATTAATAAAGAAAAAGCCGGAAGTTCTTGCCCGAAAAAGTATTTGGCTTTAAGCAAAGAATTTGGACCCGAAGGAATTTGTACCGCTTCCCGAAAATATCAAACCGTAAAACTGAATGATTTAGAGGAGGTTAAAGAGGAAATATCTTTAAAAGAATACGACAAAAGAAAATCAAAAATCACAGAGAAATCCTGCCTATGTGTTGGTTTGGTGAATTCGTCTTATCTCGAAAGCGAAATCCAGATTAAAGGAGAAAAGCAGGGAGTCGTGGTTTGTCCCGGACCTAATCTTGCTTATTTCGACAAAGAAGTTTCGCTTTCTGATATGGTGAAACATATTTACGGAAACGAAAACGTAATGCCGGAGCAGAACCGTCCGAATATTTTCGTCAATGAACTGAAAATGTATGTAGATTATCTGAAAAATGAAATCGAGGAATTCTCCGACAGTTTCACCAATGCTCAGGTTAAAAAATGGAAAACCTTTAAAACCAATTTGATCGAAGGCGTGAATTATTACGAAAAATTATTTGCAGAAACTCCTTTTTTCAAAAAGAATATAAAAACGGTGGAACTTCAGCTGGCTGATTATAAAAATGAAATAATCGCTCTCGAGATTCCTGAAAATGTAAAGCCGTGATCTTTTAAAATTTAATTTTAAACCAGTCTGTCCATTTCGGCAGGCTGGTTTTATTTTTAGCGGTTCTTTTTTACGAAGCAAATCCCTATTTTTGTATCATGAATGCTGATCTTGAACTTCAACTGAAAACTTTGCCATCCGATCCCGGAGTTTATCGGTATTATGATAAAAAAGGTAATTTACTCTACGTTGGAAAAGCGAAGAATTTAAAGAAAAGAGTACTTTCTTACTTTAATAAAAATCAGCCGGGTTACCGTACGAAAATTATGGTCGCCAAAATATTCCGGCTGGAAACTACCGTCGTGAATAGCGAATACGACGCGCTTTTGTTGGAAAATAATTTAATTAAAGAACATCAGCCGTTTTACAATGTCATGCTCAAAGATGACAAAACCTATCCCTGGATCTGCATTAAAAATGAAGATTTTCCGCGTGTTTTTTTAACGCGGACGAAAATTAAAGATGGTTCAGAATATTTCGGACCTTATGCGAAAGTCCGCCCAGCCAAGGTTTTGCTCGATACCATCAAACACCTCTATAAAATCCGGACCTGTAATCTGAACCTTTCACCCAAAAAAATTGCGGAAGGAAAATATAGGGTTTGCCTGGAATATCATATCAAAAACTGCGAAGGTCCCTGCGAAATGCTGGAATTGAAAGAAAGTTATGATAGAAAAATTGATGCGATACGCGGAATTATTAAAGGTGATTTCCGGACGGCGAAAGAATATCTGACCAATCAGATGATAGCTTTTGCTAAAAATTTGGAATTTGAAAATGCTCAGACAATAAAGGAGAAAATCGATTTGCTGGAAGATTTTCAGCACAAGCACACGGTGGTCAATCCAAACATTGATGATGTAGATGTTTTTGGGATGACGAGCGATGAAACTGCGGCCTACATTAATTATTTTAAAATTCAGAACGGAAATATTATCCAGAGTTTCACCACAGAAATAAAGAAAATTCTGGAGGAATCTGACGAAGATATGCTGGAAGAAGCGATGATTGAGATTCGCCAGAAATTTAATTCTGATTCTAAAGAAATTCTGATTCCTTTTCATTTAACATTAGAAATTCCTAACGTGAAACTGATTGTTCCTAAAGTCGGGGATAAGAAAAGAATCGTGGAACTGTCTGAAAAAAATGCCAAAGAATACCGTGTTGAAAAACTGAAACAGGTTCAAATCGTAGATCCCGAAAGACATACCAACCGAATCATGGCAGAGATGCAGAAACTGCTTCGGATGCCTGTGGAACCGCGACATATTGAAGGTTTTGACAACTCGAATATTCAGGGAACAAATCCCGTTTCCGCTTGCGTCGTTTTTAAAGATGGAAAACCCAGCAAAGCCGATTATCGTATTTTCCATCCTAAAACGGTGGTAGGTCCGGACGATTATAAGACGATGGAAGAAGTGATTTACCGGCGGTACAAAAGGCTTTTAGAAGAAGCAGAACCTTTGCCGCAGCTTATTTTAATTGATGGTGGAAAAGGCCAGCTTTCGTCTGCTGTAAAAAGTTTGAAGCTGCTCGGTCTGTACGGAAAAATCACCATCATCGGAATTGCAAAACGCTTGGAAGAAATCTATTTCCCCGAAGATTCTATTCCGTTATATCTCGATAAAAAATCTGAAACTTTAAAAATACTGCAAAGAGTTCGGGACGAATCGCATCGTTTTGGCGTGAAACATCACCGAACCAGACGCAAAAATTCAACCATCAAATCCGAACTCGATGAAATTCCCGGAGTGGGTGAAAAGACGATTGAAATGTTGCTTCAGAAACTGAAATCAGTCAAGAGAATTAAAGAATCGAATTTAGAGACTCTGGAAGAAATTCTGGGAAAATCGAAAGGGAAAGTGGTTTGGGAGTATTTTAATCCGAATTAAAGATTACTTTTTTGAAAAGACCTCTTTTCTGAAACTTCCGTCTGAATTATCTAATTCTACGATGATTTCGCCGTTTTCAAAATAACCCAAAGTTGCCGTTCCATCAGCGAGTTGAACCCGATAAACGTCTTTTTTAGTGGAAGGTTTGAAGGTGGCATACGGAACCGAATTATTTGGATGAACTAAAATAAATTCTCCATTGGCTAGCAAAATTCTGTTCACCGATAAAGTTCCGTTACTGTAAACTTCTGCTTTTTGTCCCGCGGTCGCGCCTTCTTTTGGAGCCGGTACCACTTTAATGTTTTTACTTTCTGAAACGAGCGGCAAATCTTTCTTGACAATTTCTGATTTCTGATTTATTTTTGCAGGTTCTACTTTTTCAGTCACCATCGATTTCTCAACAGGCATTGAAACCGGCACTTTTTTCGCGGCATCTTCTAACGCGTCTCGCATTCCGGGTTCAAATTCCTTGATAGAAGATTTTCCTTCCAAAGAACTGATTGTTGTAGTTTGACAGTCTTTAAATTCAATCTTAAGTCTGTTTTTGAACATATTACTGCTGTTCAATAGTTCTGCTGTTAGAATGTGACAAGGGTTTTGTAATAATTCTGCAGGCCATTTTTCTTTGGATTCGGTAATTACTGTGAATTTTTTCTGTTTTAATTTGAGTTTCAGCAAATCATTCAAACCGAATTTGTTGACTTCGGTATCACTGAATTTTTCCGGAACATAAATATATTGATAATCCGAAACTTGTTGTCCGTATAGAAATGGGATAAAAAACAAGGTGGAAATCTGCAGAATTTTTTTCATAAATTTAATTTGATGAGAAGTTACTATTTTTCTAAATAATCCTTTCTGTTCATTTTATTTTTAATTCAATTAATGTTTTAAAAGCTAAGGTTGTAAAAGTTCTTAAGGAGGATTTGAGTCGAAACTTTTCCACCTGCATTTTTTCATCGTTTTTTTTACCCTAAAAAATCTATTTTTGCAAACCCATGGCCAAGAGAACTGTTAAAAGAAGAACCACCCGGAAAATTCATAAAAAACGCAGGAGACATTTTCTTCTGCGCCGTGAAATTCTGTTGCTGTTTTTAGCTTTGACGTTATTGGGAACCGGCTTTTATTTAAAGCAGAAAATCTCCTTTTACTATGCGATGTATTTCAATAAATTCGAACATAAAAAACTGTCGAATTCGGAAAGGGAAGAAAACAGAATCAACAGGATTATCGGAGATTATGCCGATAAAACTTTCGGAATGGATGTTTCCCATTACCAAAGAAAAGAAGATATTACCTGGGACAGTTTAAGTATCGGAAACCGGGCTATTCCAATAAAATTCGTGGTGCTGCGTGCGACGATGGGCAATAAATCGGCAGATAAACATTTCGATGAATTCTGGACGCTTTCTAAAAAGCATGATCTTATCCGCGGTGCATATCATTTTTACAGAGCCGATGAAGATCCTGTGATGCAGGCCAATAATTTTCTTGAAAATGTGAAATTGGAATCTGGAGATCTGCCGCCGATTTTAGATATTGAAAAAATTCCAAGAAGAAAATCGACCAAAAAATTAATTGAAGATCTGAAGATCTGGTGCCGGATTGTCGAAGAAGCGTATGGCGTGAAACCGATTATTTACACCTATTACCATTACCACAAAGATTTTCTGAAAGGGGAGTTCGATGATTATCCGATGTGGCTGGCCAATTATAATGACGTGCCACAACCGTCGCCCGACGCAGATTGGAAAATCTGGCAGTTCACCGAAAATGGAATCGTCTATGGAATCAATACCAAAGTGGATCTGAATGTTTTCAACGGGAATCTGTGGTCGCTGAAAAGATTGACTTTAGATTAACAGAAAAAGGATGCTTTTGGGCATCCTCTTCGGTATATAAATATAATGAAATGGTCTATTTAAGCTGATCCAGTATAGCCTGAGTTTCTGCATAATCTTCGCCTTCTTTTTTGGCCAGTTCAATGGCTTTCGTTGCCCATGTTTTGGCATTTACTTTATCTCCGGTCTTGAAATAAAGATTGGCTACTGTATCGGTATTTGCATAACCCTCATTGAGTTTCACTGACTGCTTTGCCCAAAGAATCGCTTTCTCTAAAGCTATTTTGTTGGTGACATTTTCAAAAAAGTTCCAGGAAACAGAATTAAGTTCATCCGAAGTAAATTCTGAAGATGCTCCGTCTTTATAATATTCCAAAGCATATTTCTGATAAGCAGCGGTGTCTTTTGCCGAAGCAGCAATTTTCATTTTTGCTTTTAATAATAAGGATTTTGCTTTCTCTTCGGACATTATTTTTTTAGCTTCTGTGATAAATTTTTTCTCATCAAGAACTTTTGTGATTTGGTCAAAAGAAGTATTGAATATAGCGTTCAGTTTAAAATTGTAAACAGTTCTGTTGTAATTTTCTTCTGGCATCAGTTTCAATAATTCGTCTTTGCGCGAGATGAATTCAGGATAAAGGGGAGAGTTGCTGTCTTTTGTCAGTGAAAAAAGATAAGATAAATCTTCCTGAGTCAAAGGATCTGCTTTTTTACCGTCAAAGTAGGTTTTGGCTACTTTTGATGTTAAAGTGGGATCTGTATAAGCATACACTTTAATGAAACTTTTCAGAAATTCCGGATCTTTTTCTCCAGCTTCAAATTTCTTTTTAAGCGCGCCCATTTGTTTGGAAGGATCTATGGCATCTTTTCCAACATTGATGAAGTCCTCCGGTGGATAATACGAAGAGACACGATGAATCAGTTCGCCGTCACCATTAATGAAAAGATAAGTTGGATAAGCTCGCACATTATACTTTTTCGCAATATCAATTCCTTCACCTTTTTCCATATCAATTTTAGAATTGATGAAATTGGCATTGTAGAATTCTCCCACGGAAGCCTGTGGAAAAACATTTTTTGCCATCAGTTTGCAGGGTCCGCACCACGTGGTGTAAGCGTCTAAAAAGAGTAATTTATTTTCTTTCTTAGCAATTGCCAATAAATCTTTAAAGGTTTTGTTTTCCTCAAATTTCATTCCCTGACCGAAGGTGATGATGCTGAAAAGAACCAATAATATCAATGATGTCTTTTTCATTTTTTTAAAATTTATTAGTATGTAAAAATAAGGTATTCTGTAAATAATAAGATTAAAAGTACGACTTATTTTTGAACTTTCACATCGATATTGATTGCCGGACTTACCATCGGGACACTAATCCAGCCACTTAGATAATTTCTGTAAATGGTTTTATTTCCCATATGTGCACCACTCATATAGAAAGAGCCTTCGAAATAATTGAGGAGTTGAATTCCAACGTAGAAGTCTTCATTAATCCATATATTATTTTTAGAAACATCATAAGTATAAGTACCATTTATAATTTTTTCAGCGGTGATTTTATCTGTTATATCTTCATTTAAAATGGAATTGAGCTCTTTATCATAAACAGTAAATCTTATGAAAACCGGTTTGTCCGCTGTAAATCTCGATATATTGATGTTTATTTTTTCAATTTTTGCTGCTTTGTTATTTTTAAAAAGCACCGCTATTTCTTTGGACTGATCTTCTTGACCTTTGGATGGATTATGACCAATTGTTATGCGCTTAGTTTTCGTGTTTATTCCCCAGTTTTCTTGAACAAATTTCCGTGGACTGATTTTAACCTCTTGAATGTCTCGTACCTTTTCTTTTAAAATTAAGTTACGGGGATTTGCTTGACCAAATTCCTTAACTGAAACTGCATATTTTTCAAAACCACCAACTTCAATTTTTAAAGTTTTATTTATGTCGATGTTGGTTAAATCAATTTTAAAATGGCCGTTTTCATCGGCGATGGTTCCGGCATTTTCGTTTTCGATTCCAATTTTCGCGTAAGGAATGGGTTGCCTGTCTTCTTTAGATAAAATGGTTCCGGAGATAATTTGCGCATTTATTAAAAATCCCAAAAGTAGAATAAAAAGTAAAGATGCTTTTTTCATAAATTAATTTTGGCAAATATTCTAAAATTATCTTTAGGCTTGTGCTAAAGAATTGTTAAAGTCGGTGACTTTAACTAAATTTTAGAAATTAAATGTGCTCTCTTTTGATTAAAAACAAAGCGCAAAAAAAGTCTTTTATCTCTCATCTAAAAATCTCTCATCTAATTTCCGTACTTTTGCACCTTTCAAAAATCACTCAGTCCAAATACATAATGAATTACATTTCAGCCGAAAACCTTACGAAATCTTACGGAGTAAAAACACTTTTCAAAGACATTACTTTCCATATCAATGAAGGTGATAAAATTGCCATCGTTGCCAAAAACGGCTCCGGGAAATCTACTTTGCTCAAAATTTTGATGGGAAAAGAAATTGCCGATTCGGGAACAGTTACCATTAACAAAGATATTCAGGTCGTTTTATTTGATCAGGAAATCGATTTCGAAGGCGAACTGAATGTTGAAGAATTCATGATGACTTTGGATTCTGCGCCGATTATGGCGTTGAAAAATTACCATCACGCTTTGATCTCCGAAAATCCTGATGATATGGATAAAGCGCTGAACGAAATGGAAGTTCACGAAGCCTGGGATTTGGAAAATGAAATGAGCCAGATTCTGAGCCAGTTAAAAATCACGGATCTGACTTCGAAAATGAAAACCCTTTCCGGTGGCCAAATAAAAAGAGTTGCGTTGGCAAAACTTTTGGTAGAAACCCGCGCGCAACATCGTCATACTTTGTTGATTATGGATGAGCCGACCAATCACCTGGATGTTGATATGGTGGAATGGCTCGAAAATTATTTGTCGAAAGCGATGGTGACTTTGCTTCTGGTAACTCACGACAGGTATTTCCTGGATGCGGTTTGTGATATTATTTGGGAAATTGAAGATTTTAATATGTATGTTCATAACGGAAGTTACGGAACGTATCTGGAGAATAAAATCATCCGCGAAGACAATATGAATTCTACGATTGACAAAGCGCAAAACCTTTACAGAAAGGAATTGGAGTGGATGCGCCGTCAGCCAAAAGCAAGAACGACGAAATCTAAATCAAGACAAAGCGATTTTTACGAAACCGAAAAAGTAGCAAAAACCGATACCCGAAAAGAAAAATTGGAACTTGATTTTGAAATGAAGCGACTCGGAACAAAGATTCTTGAATTACATCATATCAGTAAAAGCTACGGAGATAATTTATTATTAAAAGATTTCTCTTACCAATTTCAACGCGGCGAAAAAGTGGGAATCGTTGGAAAAAACGGTGCCGGAAAATCGACGCTTTTAAATATTATTCAAGGTTTGGAACCTTATGATTCCGGATCTATTGAAACCGGTGAAACCATTAAATTCGGTTACTTCGCCCAAAAAGGTTTAAAATATAAAGAAGATCAAAGAGTGATCGACTTTATCAAAGATATTTCAGAAAATTTCCCGTTGGCAAACGGACGGACGATTTCTGCCTCGCAGTTTTTACGTTTGTTTTTATTTGATGACCAAACACAATATTCGCCGATTTCGAAATTATCAGGTGGCGAAAAAAGACGTCTGCATTTGATGTATGTCTTGTATCAGAATCCGAATTTCCTGATTTTCGATGAGCCGACCAATGATTTGGATTTGCCGACTTTGACGGTTTTAGAAAATTTCCTTTTGCAGTTTCAGGGAAGTTTGATTATCGTTTCTCACGATAGGTATTTTATGGATCGTATTGTAGATCACGTTCTGGCTTTTGAAGGCGACGGAATCATCAAAGATTTTGTTGGAAACTTCTCAGAATACCGTGAAAAGAAATCTCAGGAACAGAATAAAAAAGTTGCTGCTCCGGTAGTTGAAACTCCTAAAAAAGTAGAAACTGTGGTTTCAGCGCCAACAGTGATCACCAGAAAATTATCGTTCAAAGAACAGCAGGAACTTAAAGAAATCGATAAAGAAATTCCCAAGTTAGAAAAACAGAGAACTGAAATTCTGGAAAAATTAAATAACGAAACAGATTACGGAAAAATCGCAGTCTATTCGAAAGATTTAGAAACCATTGCAGAGAAGCTTCAGTCTTTAGAAATGCGTTGGCTGGAACTTCAGGATTAATGGCGGAGGGAAAAGCCACGAATGCACGAGTTTTTTCTTTCTAAAGGGATAAAGTTAATTTTAGATTCGCGGTCTTTTTAAAGCAGTAAAAAGCATTTTGCAAAGAAATTCGTGAATTCGTGGCAAAAAAAATAATACGGAAAAATCGCGGACTATTTGAAAGCAGAAGCCACGAATGCACGAATTTTTTCTTTTTAAATGGATAAAGTTAATTTTAGATTCGCGGTTTTTGTAAAAGCAGCAAAAAGCATTTTGCAAAGAAATTCGTGAATTCGCGGCAAAAAAATAGTACGGAAAAATCGCGGACTATTTTGAAAGCAGAAGCCACGAATGCACGAATTTTTAGTTTTATAAGTGATTAACTTTGATTAAGATAGCGGGTTTTTTACAAACAATAAAAGCATTTTGCAAAGAAATTCGTGAATTCGCGGCAAAAAAATAGTACGGAAAAATCGCGGACTATTTTGAAAGCAGAAGCCACGAATGCACGAATTTTTAGTTTTATAAGTGATTAACTTTGATTAAGATAGCGGGTTTTTTACAAACAATAAAAGCATTTTGCAAAGAAATTCGTGAATTCGTGGCAAAAAGATAGTACGGAAAAATCGCGGACTATTTTGAAAGCAGAAGCCACGAATGCACGAATTTTTAGTTTTATAAGTGATTAACTTTGATTAAGATAGCGGGTTTTTTACAAACAATAAAAGCATTTTGCAAAGAAATTCGTGAATTCGTGGCAAAAAGATAATACGGAAAAATCGCGGACTATTTTGAAAGCAGAAGCCACGAATGAACGAATTTTTCTTTTCAAAAGGATAAAGTTAATTTTAGATTCGCGGTTTTTTTTTAAGCAGTAAAAATCATTTTGCAAAGAAATTCGTGAATTCGTGGCAAAACAATAAAATGGAAAAATCGCGGACTATTTGAAAGTAGAAGCCACGAATGCACGAATTTTTCTTTCTAAAGGGATAAAGTTAATTTTAGATTCGCGGTTTTTTTAAAGCAGTAAAAAGCATTTTGCAAAGAAATTCGTGAATTCGTGGCAAAAAAAATAATACGGAAAAATCGCGGACTATTTGAAAGCAGAAGCCACGAATGGACGAATTTTTCTTTTTAAATGGATAAAGTTAATCTTAGATTCGCGTTTTTTTTTAAAGCAGCAAAAAGCATTTTGCAAAGAAATTCGTTAATTCGTGGCAAAAAAATAGTACGGAAAAATCGCGGACTATTTGAAAGCAGAAGCCACGAATGCACGAATTTTTCTTTTTAAAAGGATAAAGTTAATCTTAGATTCGCGGTTTTTTTTAAAGCAGTAAAAAGCATTTGCAAATAAATTCGTGAATTCGTGGCAAAAAAGCAATGTTTTTTTTCAGGATCTTATGCTTTTTATTTAATAACTAAAATGCTTTTGCTTTCTTTGTGTTAAAATTTTTAAAAATGAGCAACGATCAGAAACTGGAAGCCAAATACGGATTGTTTACCGCCATTTCGATGGTGATTGGCCAGGTAATTGGTTCCGGCATTTTCTTTAAAGTAGACGATGTTCTATTGGCAACACAGGGAAATGTTCTGGCCGGGCTTTTAGGTTTTATCATTGTAGGCGTCAGCGTTGTGTTCGCGGGAATTTCAATGGCGAATTATGCAGAACTTTTACCGAAAGATGGGGGAATTCTAAATTACGTGAATTACAGATTCGGCGAAACGACAAGTTACTTTGTGGGCTGGATGTATATGAGTTTATTCTATCCCGCTCTTACAGCCGTTCTATTCACGGTTTCCGGAATTTATATCGCACACTTGCTGGCAGAGTTCATGAATTTCGAACCCACACCTTTGCACTTTGCACTGATTGGGTTTGTTAATTTAGTGATCTTCTTTTTCATCAACATTTTCCGACCGAAAAGCAGTGGAGTTTTTCAGCAGCTGACAACGGTTTTGAAAGTTTTACCTTTAATATTTATCGCCTCAATAGGAATTTTAAGTTTATTTAAAGGAGAGGTAAGTGAGGTGAACACTTTTACTCAGGTTGGAAGCGGGCTGCAAAATCAATCGTTTATTCTTCTGGTGGCGGCGAGTTTTATTCCTATTTCATTTGCATTTGACGGTTGGTATATTGCCACGCAGATTTCTGGCGAGATTAAAAATTCAAAGAAAAACCTGCCGAAAGCTTTAATTATAGGAACTGTTTCAGTGATGGTGATTTATATCGCTTACTATTTGGGAATCGTTCTGCGGATGAGCGGCGAAGAAATTATTCAGTTAAAAGATACTTATATCACAGAGTTTGCACGGAAAACTGCATCGAATTCCGGGGCGATACTAATGCAGCTTTTTATTATTATTTCGGTTTTAGGAACTTCGAATGGATTATTGTTGGCCACGATTCGGGTTCCGTACCAGTTTTCAAATTTAGAAAAGTCGAAGAAATTTCTGAATTTAAATAAAATCAATGAAAAAACAAAAATGCCCGTTAACAGTGCGGTTTTCGGAACATTAATTATTATATTTTACCTCTTCGTCTATTATATCAACAATACCCATCCTTATCTTACGCAGATTAACTTTGATCTTTCTGCCATTCCTATTGTTTTTATTTATTTGGTTAATGGGGCTTTATTTCTTGGTTTATTTCAATTGTTTAAGAAAAAGATATTTACCAGCAATTCTTTTTTCAAAAAAGTGATTACCATTATTGCTGTTTTAGGAAATGCAGTGGTGCTGTTTGGGACGGCAACTGCACCGAATGGACTCACTTACTTCGTCATCAATATTGTATTCGTTCTCGCAGGTTTTCTGCTGATGAAACGAACATGATAAAAATCACGGTCTTTAATTTTGCTCATTTTCAGACTTTTAAGCATTTGTCCTAAAGTTTATTTAGAATAATTACAAATAGCCTTGTCTAATAGTAAACTGTTTTTTACTTTTGCGCTGTTATTTTAATTCAGTCTAAATAAAAACGTCTTATGAAAAAACAGATTATTTCACTTGGAGCTTTAATGATTGTCGCCACACTAAGTGCGCAAATGAAGTATGAGCCAATAAGTGATACTCTTAAAATCCAACAAATAGAAGATATCAATCTTCATAAAACTGGGAATCCAAATAAAGCAAGACCAATGTCGTCGAAATCGAATTTGACGATGATGGAAAACCCACAGCCTGTGGCAATTGTTACCCACGAAATTATCGAGCAGCAACAGGCAAAACAGCTGAGCGATGTTCTGCAAAATGTAAATGGATTGTATATTTCTTCTTCCAGAGGAAATTCTCAGGACAGTTTTGGCGGACGTGGATTTAATTTCGGGAACGATAATATTTTCAAAAATGGAGCTCGGGTAAACAGCGGTGTTTTTCCTGAAGTTTCCGGCTTAGAAAGAGTAGAAGTATTGAAAGGTGGAAATGCCATGTTGTACGGAAACGTAGCAGCGGGTGGCGTGGTCAATTTAATTACGAAAAAACCGAGATTCGACTTTGGCGGAAGTGTCGGATTGAGTGCCGGAAGCTGGAATACCTATAAACCAACCGTTGATTTTTACGGTCCATTATCTAAAAATGTAGCTTTTCGAGTCAATGGAGCTTATGAAACGGCTGACAGTTTTAGAGATGTGGTTTCTTCGGCAAAATATTATTTCAATCCATCATTCTTATTTAATATCGGGGAAAATTCTCAGTTGATTTTAGAAGCAGATTATTTGAAAAATGATTTTACACCGGATTTCGGAGTTGGCTCAATTATCAATAAAGATGATTCTTACTCCATAAATACTTTATTGCCAAGAAATGCATTTTTTGGCGCCGACTGGCAATTTCAAAATGTACAGCAGGCCACGACGGGAATAACTTTTAATCATCAGTTTAATGATGTCTGGACTTTAAACGCGGTTGCATCTTATCAGAATTATACTAAGGATTATTTTTCAACAGAAAGAGTGCAGTGGAGTTATGATGTGGCAGACCGATTGAATTGGAAACGTCCGCTCAACAGAACTTATAATGAACAGAATTATACTTCATTACAGGTGAACCTAAATGGTGAAGTAAAAACCGGAAGTGTCAGTCATAAAATTTTGGTGGGTACCGATGGAGACTACGGAACGGCTGATTCTTACACTTATCTTGATCCCAAAAACGGAAAAACTTTTGGAACCTCTTATTTATACGGAACGAATGGCGCGGCTGACGGTACTGTTTATTTAGAAGATCCAACAACCTGGACTGCAGGCGCAATGCCGGACGCCATCAAAAAAGACAGAAACAGAATTCCAACCCAAAGATTCGGAATTTACGCTCAGGATTATATTGAACTTTCAGATCAATTTAAAGTATTGGCTGGTTTAAGGTGGTCGTACATTGAAAATAAAGAATCTGAGAAAGTAAATTTTGCCGATGGAAAAATCACTCCCGGAGCAGGAACTGTGGATAGAGCTTTTTCTCCAAAAGGAGGTTTGGTTTATATGCCCAACAATAACTTATCACTTTTCGCAACTTATACCAATTCCTTCTCCGCCAATACGGGACAGGATATCAATGGGAATTCTCTGAAACCTTCGTTAATCGACCAGTTTGAAGTGGGAATGAAACATAATTTCTGGAATAACGCAGTCGCTTTAAATCTTTCCGTTTATCAGATTGAGAACAGAAATTTTTATCAGACAGCAGAATTTAAAGCAGATGGAACGCCGAATGTTGATTCAAACATTAAAGATTTTGCGGGTAAAATGCGTAGCCAGGGTGTAGAATTAGATATTACAGGAAATCCTTATCCAAACCTGTCGATTATCGCGGGAGCATCTTATAACCATTCAGTTTATTTGGATACGCCTGCTGATTTCGGATATGTTGAAAACCAGCGACTCGTGAGAACTCCTGCCACCACAGCAAACGCATCCGTTTTCTATACCTTTAATCAGTATGTGAAAGGATTAAAATTAGGCGCAAGTGTTTACTTCGTAGGAGACAGACTTGCCGGCTGGAATGATACAAAAGCCACCAATGCTACAAGAGACGGCGTTTCCAGATTATTCAAAGTGGATGATTATGTAACCGCATCTTTATCTGCCGGATATGACTGGAAGAAGTTTTCCATCATGGGAAAAGTTGGAAATCTGTTTGACACCGTGAATTACAATGTTCACGAAAATTACTCGGTAAACCCGATTACGCCAAGAAATTTCTATGTGACCTTAACTTATAAACTATAATTTAAAACCTTCATATCATCTTAAATTCATAGCAACAGCGGTGGAAATTTCGGTTTCCACTTCTGTTATTAAAAGTAAAAAACAAAAAACAAAAACAGAAAACTATGGCAGCAATTAAGGACACCAAGTCATTCATGCGGATCACGCACCGTTATCTAGGTTATTTCGCAGCGGGAATTATGGCCGTATATTCCATCAGTGGAGTATTGTTAATTTACCGCGATACCAATTTCCTGAAAAAAGAAAATAAAACCGAAATCGTATTGAAACCCAATATGACGGAAAAAGAACTGGCCAAGGAAATCAAAATGAAAAATATTGAGTTCCAGCCAGGGGAAGGTGATCTGAAAATTTTTGAACAGGGAACCTATAATCTCCAAACAGGCGAGGCAAAATATACTAAAATGCAGTTGCCGATCGTGCTGGAGAAATTTAATCAGCTGCATAAATCAACCTCGAAACACCGATATGCTTCTTTGAATGCGGTATTTGGACTTGTCTTATTTTTCTTTGTGATCTCCTCATTCTGGATGTTTAATTTCAAATCAAAAGCCTTCCGAAGAGGAATGATTTACGCCGGAATTGGATTTGTTCTGGCTTTGATTATGGTATTCTTTCAATAGAGAATTATAAGTACACGAAGTGTAAATTTTTTAATGAGAGTTTCTGAAGAGAAAAGAAATTGTCTTCTTTGATCTTAAAGTTGAATTATATTTTAATATTTTCTAACGGTGTAAATCTCAGTTTAGAATCTAATTTTCTTTCGGAACGTCCTTCATAGTCCTGATTGCAGCGGCATCCTTTTATGGAGCTTCAGCGGAATAAAAGATACAGCGGAAAGCAGGTTCCCGACTCCTGAAAAAAAAAATCTTACGCTGTAATTATTTAAATATTAGGACTGGTGAATGAGAATATTTCATTATCTTTGCAGCCTTAATTAATCGGGACGAGTTCCCACAAATTCAAACATTTATGTCAGTAAAAATCAGATTACAGAGACACGGTAAAAAAGGAAAACCTTTTTATCACATCGTAGTTGCCGATGCAAGAGCAAGTAGAGATGGTAAATTCATCGAAAAAATTGGTACTTACAATCCAATCACTAATCCAGCGGTAATTGAACTTAATGTAGATGCTGCAGTAAAATGGTTAGGAAACGGAGCGCAACCTACCGATACGGCTCGTGCAATCCTTTCTTACAAAGGGGTACTTTACAAAAGACACTTACAGGGTGGAGTAGCGAAAGGTGCTTTTGATCAGGCTGAAGCCGATAAAAAATTCGCAGCGTGGTTAGAAGGAAAAGAGCAAAAAGTTCTTGGTAAAAAAGACGGTTTGGCAAAATCTAAAGAAGATGCTAAAAAAGCAGCTTTAGATGCTGAAACAAAAGTAAACCAAGATAGAGTAGCTGCTGCACAGAAATTAGTTGATGACGCAAAAGCTGAGGCTGATGCTAAAATCGCTGAAGCAAAAGCAGCTGAAGAAGCAGCTAATGCACCAGTTGTAGAAGAAGCAGCTCCGGAAGTTACTGAAGAACCAACTGCAGAAGCAGAAGGAACTGAAGAAACTCAGGCTTAATAAAATTTCTTATCTTTAAGAATTATGGAGACGTCATTATTGACGTCTCTGTTATTTTAAAACACTTTATATTTGCACCATGAAAAAAGAAGATTGCTATTTTTTAGGAAAAATTACCCGAAGACACGGATTACATGGAAATGTATTCCTGAAATTAGATACAGATCAACCTGAAATGTACTCTAAATTAGACACCGTATTTGTGGATATCAACGGTTTATTGGTGCCTTTTTTTATTGCCAGACAGTCTTGGAGCAAAGGCGAAACGCTGATTGTTTCTTTCAAAAATTCTACTGAAGCATTGGTAGATCAGGTGGTGGGTAAAGATGTTTACCTTCCGCTTTCCGGTTTGCCGAAATTGACGGGTAACAAATTCTATTACCACGAAGTTATAGGTTTTGAAATCCGCGAAGAAGACGGTAAATCCTGCGGTATTATCGAGTCGGTCAATGACCAAACCGGCCAGCATTATTTCGTGCTTACTTTGGCGGGCAAACAAATCGTTATTCCGATTATCAAAGACTGGATTCTGGAAATAAACCGCGAAGAAAAGTTTCTGAAAATGTCTTTGCCAGAAGGTTTGATGGATGTTTTCTTGATTCCTTCTAAGAAAGACGAGTAAATCTTTTTCTATTTTTTTTCAACAGCTTATACCTTCGAAAGTTAATTCGTTAATTTTTTTGGGCGACAATTTCCGCCTACCGTTCCCGCTTTTTTGCTCCACTGCGTTTCGCAAAAAGAGCTCCACTCAAGTCGGGTCGCAACTGGGATTTCAAAATAAATTTTCATTGCTTATTAGTTAGGTTACTAATTCGATATTATGGGAGGTTACATTTAAAATGATTTCATTATATTTATGATGCATTTCCCCATAAATGAAAGTAGAAAATTGAAGAATTTACAGACCTAATTTTCCCAAAACAGCAAGATTATCTTCGGAAATATAATAATCCAATCGAGCTTGATAAAGCAATCTTATATCCAGTCCGATCAATTCAAATGCTTTTTAACAAGCGTTTTTTTTATGATAATTTTTGCCTAAGAGCAAATTTTACGCCAATTTTTAGTAAGTTTGCATATATAGGATTATGAAATGCGGAGCCTGGGCGATTCGCAGGACACATTAAAATTGAATACTTACGAATGAGAACGACTATTAAAGAATTATTAGGAGATTATAAAAAACTGATACACCACGATATCACAGTGCAGGGCTGGGTAAGAGCATTCCGCTCCAACCGGTTTATCGCTTTGAATGATGGTTCCACGATCAACAATTTACAGGTGGTTGTCGACTTTGAACAGTTTGATGAAAACATTCTTAAAAACATCAGCAACGCGGCTTCATTGAAAATTGTCGGTGAGGTTGTAGAAAGTCAGGGAGCGGGACAAAATATCGAAATCATTGCTAAAAAGATTATCATCTTAGGAGATAACTTTACCGAAGAAAGAGATAAAACGATTCTTCAGCCAAAGAAACATTCATTGGAAATTTTGCGTGAACAGGCGCATTTGCGTTTCCGTACGAACTTATTCAGTGCGGTTTTCAGAGTGAGGAGTTCGGTGAGTTTTGCGATTCATCAGTTCTTTAATCAGAACCAGTTTTTCTATATGAACACGCCGATTATTACCGGTGCAGATGCGGAAGGAGCTGGGGAAATGTTTGGCGTTACCAATTTCGATATGAATGAAATCCCGCGTGATGAAAATGGTGCGATCGATTTCGCAGAGGACTTTTTTGGTAAGAAAACCAATTTAACGGTTTCCGGTCAGTTAAGTGCAGAAACGGCAATGATGGGTTTGGGCAGAGTGTATACTTTCGGACCAACCTTCCGTGCAGAAAATTCGAATACTACCCGTCACCTTGCAGAATTCTGGATGGTAGAACCTGAAGTTGCTTTTAATAATTTAGAAGACAATATCGATCTTGCAGAAGATTTCTTAAAATACGTCATTAATTATGTTTTGGAAAATTGCAAAGATGATCTGGAGTTTTTAGACAAGAGATTTGCAGAAGAGCAAAAACAAAAACCTGAGAAAGACAGAGCTTCCGAAGGATTAATAGAGAAACTGCAAAACGTAATTCAGAAAAGATTCAAACGGGTTTCTTATACCGAAGCGATTGATATCCTGAAAAATTCGAAAGAAAATAAAAAAGGTAAATTCCAGTTTCCTATTGATGAATGGGGCGCAGATTTGCAAAGTGAGCACGAGCGGTTCCTGGTAGAAAAGCATTTTGAAAGTCCGGTCGTTCTTTTTGATTATCCGAAAGATATCAAAGCATTTTACATGAAACTGAATGAAGACGGCAAAACTGTTGCAGCGATGGATGTTTTATTCCCGGGCATTGGTGAGATCATCGGAGGTTCTCAGAGAGAAGATAAATTCGATGTGCTGAAAGCCAAAATGAAAGACATGAACGTAGATGAGGAGGAACTTTGGTGGTATCTGGATACCAGAAAATTCGGTTCTGTGCCGCACGCAGGTTTCGGACTGGGATTAGAAAGGCTGGTGCTTTTCGTAACGGGAATGACTAACATCAGAGATGTAATTCCTTTCCCAAGAACGCCTAATAGTGCAGAGTTTTAAGGAAATTTTTTTTAATTTTATCTTTAATATAAATGTTGTTATGCTTTTAAAATTCAGCAATAGTGATATTGCGGAATTCGATGAAGCACTAACACGAGACTCAAGATGAAATTTAAGCATATCATAAAAAGAAAAACAGTAAATAAAAGCACAAAAATATGTTGAAACAAAATCTTCAAATGAGACTCGGCCAGAAATTGGCCCCGCAACAAATTCAGTTGATGAAGTTGATTCAACTTCACACGCTGGAATTTGAAGAAGAATTAGAACGCGAACTCGAAGAGAATCCTGCCTTGGAAAAGGTGCAGGAAGAAAATAAAGAAGAGGATTATGCTTCGCTCGATGAGAAATTTGAAGAGGAAGGCAATGAAAGTATCGACACCGATTTCGATGTGAATGACTATATTTTCGATGACGAACCTGCCTATAAATCATCCGCCAATAATTATTCTGCTGACGATGAAGAGTTTGATAATCAATCACTTTTAACCGAAGGTGAATCTTTATATGATTACCTTTTAGAGCAAATTCGTTTGGCAAATGTAGATGGTGATGATTTGAAAATTGCAGAATATATCATCGGAAACCTCGATAACGATGGCTATCTTCGTAGAGAAGTAAAGCAGTTGGTAGATGATTTGGCCTTTTCACAAGGTTTGATTACAACTACAGAAAGAGTAACTGAGATTTTAGAAAATTACGTGCAGAAATTAGATCCACCGGGAGTGGGCGCCAGAGGTTTGCAGGAATGCCTTCTGCTGCAGATTGAGAAAAAAGTAAGTGCCGATAAAGCGGTAATTTTAGCGGGAAATATCCTGAGAAATCAGTTTGATGCGTTAACCAATAAGCATTACAATAAGATTATCCAGAAATACGATATTGAAGAAGACGATCTAAAAGCTGCTTTGGAAGTGATTTCAAAATTGTCTCCGAAAGTGGGTGGAAACTATGATACGCAGACCATTACCATTAATAATGAAATTATTCCGGATTTTTTAATTACCGTTAAAGATAACGGACCGAGAGGCGTGGATGTTATTCCTTCTTTGAACAGTAAAAACGCCCCGTCTTTGAGGGTTTCAGATGAGTACAAAGATATTTTAACTACCTATTCCCATGATAAAAAATCGGCGGAACACAAGCAGGCAGCACTTTTTATTAAACAGAAATTAGATGCGGCGAAATGGTATATCGATGCGATTAATCAGCGCCAGAATACTTTACTGCAAACGATTTCTGCCATCGTTCAGCTACAGAAAGAATATTTCATTACCGCGGACGACAAGTCGCTGAAACCGATGATTCTGAAAGATGTGGCAGATATTACGGGTTTCGATATTTCTACAATTTCCCGTGTGGTAAAAAGCAAATATGCCGATACACCGAATGGAATCGTTTATTTGAAAAGTCTCTTTTCAGATTCGTTGACAAATGATGACGGTGAAGAAGTTTCTACCAAAGAAATCAAAACCCATTTGATGGAAGTGATAGAAAATGAGAACAAAAGAAAACCTCATACAGATGATGCTCTGGTTGGCCTTTTGAAAGAAAAAGGATATAATATCGCCAGACGTACAATTGCGAAATACCGCGAGCAGCTGAATATTCCGGTGGCCCGGTTGAGAAAAGAATTGTAAAATTTCACAGTAAAGAACAGAAAAAGAAGAGGAGGATTTTAATTAATTCTCCTCTTCTATGTTTTGTAGCTGTTTCAGATTTTTCCCCAATCTTCGGAGGATGAATCCGTAAACGATGCGGTAATAGATCCAGATTAAAACAACGCTGATTCCCATGGTTAGGATTAAACCTGTGATAAAACCAGTTATTGTGGGATTTGTAAATTCAACATTTTGTTCGATTAAAACCGTGATCGTGAATACTCCTAAAATCAGCGTAAATAAGATCACCAAACCGATATTGGCAACGATAAACAGTTGAACCGTTTTTTTGAATTTAATAATCTGTAGAATCAATTTTTTAAGATTCGATTCGATTTTTATTTTTCGGTAATTTTGATAGAATAAGTACACGAAAATTCCTGTGAGACCTAGACTGACCATTTTTAAAACAAGATAAAGATTAGATATTGTTCTTTCAAAACCCGCAGAATGATCGATTCCTAATTTGCCCAAAACGCTCATTAAATCCGAAGTGTCGTCTCCTAAAAAAGAATAGTACAGGTTAGCCAAAAGAATAATGATAAATTCAGCTAAACTGATCCAGAGAATATATTTCACATAATTACGCGACGATTTGTTCAGCATCGATTCTATATCTTTGCTGTCATATTTTGGCCGGACAGGTTCCTGTTGCCAGGTTTTTTTGAAATTATCTAAATCAAATTCAGGCATGTTTTTCCATTAGTTGTTTTAAAGTTTTTTTCAACCGGTTCATCTTTACTCTTGCATTAACTTCTGTAATTCCTAAGTTTCCTGCAATGTCGCGGTAGGGCAAATCATCCAGATACATGGTTACGATTGCCCGTTCTACAGTTGGCAGCATTTTGATGACTTTATAAAGGGTCGAAATGTGCTGTTGTTTTTCATCGTCAATTTCCACAAAATCGCTGTGATGATAATCCATCAGTTCATCGGTTTGCGGGGACTTTGTTTTTTTTCTGAAAAGCGTAATGGCAGTATTCAGAGCCACGCGGTACATCCAGGTAGAGATTTTCGATTGTCCTTTGAATGAGTCGTAAGAACGCCACAGTTGTAACACAATCTCCTGAAAAAGATCCTGCTCATCTTCCAAAGTATTGGTGTAAAGTCGGGAAACCTTGATAATCAAACCTTGATTATCCTTAATTAGTTTCGCAAATTCCTTTTCTTTGGCACTCAAATCTGAAGATTTTTCTAAAAAGCGAAGATAATTTTTTTAAATTGAAAACTAAAGAAATTCAGAGACAAACATTCAATTATCGATTTCACTCGCGGAGGTTTTCACTCAATCTTGCATCTAATTTATTATATTTGCTCCATGATTCTACGCGGAGAAAATTTAATTAAAGAATACGGCCCGAAAAAAGTGGTAAAAGGGGTTTCTGTCGAAGTCCGGCAAGGTGAAATCGTAGGACTTCTGGGTCCCAACGGAGCCGGGAAAACCACCAGTTTTTATATGATCGTGGGTTTGGTAAAACCAACTTCAGGTAAAATTTTCTTAGACAATAAAGAAATTACCAGCGATGCAATGTACCGTAGAGCTCAAAAAGGAATTGGTTATCTGGCGCAGGAAGCATCTATTTTTAGAAAACTTTCGGTAGAAGATAATATTTTGGGCGTTCTGCAGCTGACGAAACTTTCAAAGCGGGAGCAACAAATCAAGTGCGACGAACTCATCGAAGAATTTTCCTTGCAGCATGTTCGCAAAAACCGTGGTGATTTATTATCCGGTGGTGAAAGAAGAAGAACGGAAATCGCCCGGTGTCTGGCGACCAACCCGAATTTTATTTTACTCGATGAACCTTTTGCGGGCGTAGATCCGATTGCAGTGGAAGATATTCAGAAAATTGTGAGAAGTTTGGTGGATAAAAACATCGGGATCTTAATTACAGATCACAACGTTCAGCAGACTTTAGCGATTACGCATAAAACCTATATCATGTTTGAAGGCAGAATTTTGAAAGAAGGTCTTCCGCATGATTTGGCCAATGATCCGCAGGTTCGAGATGCTTATCTTGGCGAAAACTTCGTTTATCAGGATATTTTAAATAAACCGAAGAAAAAATCTTTTGTCTATAATATCTGGGCCGGAAATTTTGATTCTAAAAATCAGTTTCAACATTTTGTAGATGAAAATTTTCAGAATACCGATAATCTGCGGTTGATGTACGGTTTTGAAGACATCAGTTTTGCATCGTTAGCGAATTCTGAAATTGAACATATCTTTAATGAAGTGGTAGACAAAAATTCCAATAATTCTTTTCTGTTTCAAAAGAAAGAAATCAACAGCAATTATTCTTTGGAAGAAGCAGAATCAAATTCAAAACTGGTCAGCAAACCCGAACTGCATTATTTAACCAGTTTCAGTTTTGAATTGTAAAGGATTGTTTTTTATTTTTTATCGCTTTCATTTTTATTAATTGATCGTGGTCGGTTTTTTGTAGGTTAGAATATTTCCAATTTTTTCTATTTTAAACGATGCCTAAACCATTCAACAGAACGATTACGCTTTATAATATTTATCAGCAACTGGTGCCTTTCATTAAACCTTACCGGTTGATGATGTACGGCACTTTATTTCTGACATTTATCGGTGCCCTGATGGCGCAGGTGAATCCTTTGGTTTTAAAATATACCGTTGACGAAGTCACCAAACTTACGCTGCTTCCAAATCCGATGGACGAAGGGATTCATGTTTTGGTTATCATATCCGCCATTTTACTTGGGAAAGAAGTCATGAATATTTTCATTCAGTTTGGCCAGAAATTCTATGGGGAGAAAATCAGAATTAACACGAGTTCAGTTCTCGCTCAAACGGCCATTGATAAAATACTGACGTACAGTGTTGCCTTTTATAATGATGAGAACCACGAGTCCGGAAAACTTCAGCAAAGGATAGACCGCGGAATTGAAAGTTTAACCAAATTAGTTCAGAATTTCTTTATCGATATTTTGCCCATGTTTTCCAATGCGCTGATTGCGTTGGTGATTATGTATATGCAAAATGTGTATGTAGGTTTAGTTTCTACGATTGTGGTTCCTGTTTATTTTGCTATAAGTTCTTTACAGGCTAAAAAATTATCAGGCGTCCGCCGGCAGTTGCGTAATCAGCGGGAGCAAAAAACTTCCGGACTTTTAAATTTGATCAGTTCGATTATGGTGATCAAAAGTTTCGTTCGTGAAAAGTTTGAAGGAAAAAAACAGTACGATTTGCAGATGCAGTTGATGGATAGTCAGATGTTTACCCGAAGAACCAATTTTATTTATGACGGTTTAAAAACTTTTATCGAACAGATTGGAGTGGTTTTAATTATTCTGCTCACTGTTTATCTGGTACTCGATCAGCAGATGACCATCGGGGCAATTATGCTGCATATTCTTTTATTTAATAATGTTTCTGCGCCCATCCGCCAGCTTCACCGTATTTATGATGATATGAATGACGCGATGATTTATGCGGAAGGATATTTCGATATTTTAAACGCAGATGAAGAAACCGAACCGAACGGAACTTTCATTGAAGAAAATATCAAAGGAAAATTTCAGTTACAGAATGTCGATTTCACTTATCCTAATGGAACGAAAGCTTTGCATAATGTTTCTATGACCATAGAAAACGGAAAAACTACGGCGCTGGTCGGTCTAAGTGGCGCCGGGAAATCAACCATTATAAATCTTTTGTGCAAATTTTATTTTCCGGATTCGGGCCATATTTTATTGGATGAGGTCGATTTAAATGATTTCAATAATACCTCGTTGCGAAACGATATCGGTTTGGTTTTACAGAAGAACCATATTTTTCAGGGAAGTATTGAGGACAATATTCGCTACGGAAATATGAGCGCCACTTTTGAAGAAATAGAAACTGCGGCGAAAAAAGCGTACTTGCACGAGCAGATTGTCGATTTGCCGCAACAGTATAATCACGATGCAACACAGCTTTCGGGTGGACAACAGCAGCGTATTGCCATCGCCAGACTGTTTCTGAAAGATCCGCCGATCATTTTTCTCGACGAACCAACTGCAAGCCTGGATTCCGTTGCTACAGAACAGATAAAAAATTCGCTGGATGCCATTAAAGAAGGCAGAACCGTCGTTATCATTTCGCATTCTTTATCGCAGATTTTAGATTCGGATTGTATTTACGTTATGAAAAAAGGAATGGTCGTGGAAAGTGGAACGCACGACGAACTCATCAGTCTTCACGGCTCATACCGCGAAATTTTTGATGCTTCTGCACGGAGTCTTAATCTCGATAAACTCATCAGTTCCTTTAAAGAAAATTAATTTTAAAATTTAAAAATGAAAAAATATATTGTCATCATCCTTCCATTATTCGTATGGACTTCTTGCTCTAAAATCGAAGAAACAATTACTGAAACCATCGATAAAACCACTGAAAGTGTCAAACAAAAAGCACAAAATGCAGTTCATGAAACCTTGAATGAAACCGTGAGTAATTCTATAAATTCGATAACCGGTGCTGAGAATGCTCAGTTTCAGGAAGTATTTCCTCAGAGTGAACCAACCATGATTTCTGATTTTAAAGGAAAGAAATTCAGTTTCCCGAACGGATCGCCCGCTTATTTTTTTAAGTATAAAGCTGATAAAGAACTGTTGATTCCTTTTCTGGAGCAACAGGAAACTTTAAACGAAGAGAAATCTGATCAAGTGGTCAAAAAAATTGATGGTAAAAGTATCATTGACCAACTGAGTTTTGTAGAGAAGTTTCTGCCTGCAAATACCATCGATATGAGTTTTCTGGAAGATCTGAAAAATGATAAAAGCATTGAATATTACAAACTGAAAAGATTTCCAAACAGCAGCACGGTTATTTATAATCCTAAAACTCAACAGGTTTTTCAGTTTGTAGAAGTTTCCCAATAATTTAAAAAAGAAGAATGTCCCAAAATTTAATTCAGAATACACTTTCTTTTGTTAAAGAAAAATTAGAAGGTGCCGAAGCCGGTCACGATTGGTTTCATATCGAAAGAGTTTGGAAATTATCGCAAAAAATTGCTGCTGCAGAAACCTGTAATCTGGAAGTCGTTGAACTTTCTGCGCTGCTTCATGATATTGCAGATCCGAAATTTCACGACGGCGATGAAACTTTGGCTCTTAAAATATCGCGGGAATTTCTGGAAAGTCAAAATGTTTCGGATGACATAATCGAACAGGTTTTATTCATTATTAAAAATATTTCCTTTAAAAATAGAGGCGAGATTCCAGATGTTTTACCCATCGAATTGCAAATCGTTCAGGATGCCGACCGCATCGATGCCATTGGTGCGATCGGGATTGCAAGGACTTTTAATTATGGTGGCTTTAAAAATAATTTAATGTATCATCCCGATATTCATCCAAAACTGAATATGACGAAAGAAGAATATAAAAAATCGAACGGAACAACCATTAATCATTTTTATGAGAAATTGTTGCTGTTAAAAGATTTGATGAATACCGGCACCGGAAAAAAATTAGCAGAAGAACGACATGATTTTATGCTGAATTTCTTAGAACAGTTCGATCGGGAATGGAATGTAGACTAAGAGGCAGCTCTTTTAAATTTTAAACGGGTACTTGTTAATTTTATTTATCTTTACGCCATGTTTTATTTGTTTTTTCTGCTTGCAGTATTGCTTTCCTTTGGCTTGTTTTTTTCGGTGATCAAAACCGGCAGGTTCAGTATTTGGGCGAAGGTTTTTCGAATGATAATCGTCGGGATTTCCATCATTGTTTTCTCTTATTATTTCATTCAGAAAAGTCTAGATCACTTTGTAGCGGATTCTATGACCGTTCAGGTGGTCAACAAACTGCCTTTCCCGCTGGATTTTTATCTTATCAAAGTAAACAACCATGCCGATCCTGATTTGCGGTACGAAACCAGACACGTCGGAAATATCAGAAACAATTATTACAGAATTGATTATTTGAAAATGGATTCCGCCGATCAGTATTGGATTGCCGGCTATATGGGAAAGAAAAATATGGTTTATTTCTCCCAGCATTCAGTGCCAAATAAAAATGAAGACCAGATTATTGAGGTTCAAAATTATATTGTTCAGAGTTCTAAGTTGGCAGAAATTGCAAAAACGCATATAGAACAACTCAAATTCGACAATATCAAAACGGCGATCTGGATGACTTTAGGCTTGCTTCTTTTATTCTTAAACCTGGGCTTGCTGCTCAGAAAAGCCAAATCAAAAATATAGTCCTTATTTTTTAGGAAAAAATAAGGACTATAAATCGATAGTTTGGTTATAAAAATATTTTCAAATAAAGAGTTTTACAAAAATTAGTAATAAAGCAAATTCAAATTTTTCATATAAAGATATTTTCTTTTTTTTCGTTACAAAGAATTTTTTATCTATGCTTAAATGTGAATTTGTTTTTGAAGAAATTCCCATTTCTTTGCCCAAAGAATTACAGGCAGCATCAAAGCAATCGTCTATATCGTAATTAAAGGTTTTCATAACTGTGATTTATTTACATTTCATTTGAGGTCAAATAAAATGTTCTGTTTTTCTTATTGCAAAGATGAGCATAATGTGGGCCGAACTATCGGAGGAAACCACCTAAGTTGAAGAGAGACAACACCTTTTTTTTTATAGGTCTTTTTTCTAAACCATAATTAAAAATTGCTACAACAAGTTTTATCAGGAAAATATAGTTCCTGCTTTTTGATTAAATGATCTTATCTATTTCGTTTTTACAAATACTTAAAACAACTATCCAGAAAAATTGAAAATAAAAAAATCCCGGGAATTTCCGGGATTATCTGTTGTTGAACTAAGAATCGTTGTTTATTTACCTTTCTTTTCTTTCAAAGCTTCTTTATCTTTATCAGACGGATTCCAGACTTTCACTTCAGCATCTTTGTTGATGCCGGATAAGATCTGAACATTTATTCCATCACTTGCGCCGAGTTTTACATTTACTTTTTTAAATTTTCCGTCGGGCTGTTTCACTTCTACAAAGGAATTGTCTTTTCCGTTTACTTTATCATATTGAATTAAAGATTCATCCAAAAGCAAAGCGTTTTTCTGCGAACTCAGTATAATTTCGCCGTTTGCTGAAAATCCGGCACGGATATATTCATTGGTTTTATTAAAAACATCGGCTTCAATGGGGAATTTAATCGTTCCATTTTCTTCTTTTCCTTTTGGTGCAATCATCGTTACACGTCCCGGGAAAGATTTGTTTTGCAAAGCACCAATTACCACGTTCATCTCCAAACCTTCTTTTAATTTCCCGGCTTGTGCTTCATCAATCGTGCCCTGGAAAATGAGAGAATTCAAATCTGCAATCGAGCAAATCGTACTTCCGGCATTAAAGGAGTTGGCTTCGATGACCTGGCTGCCGACTTTTACAGGAACTTCCAATACGGTTCCATTGGCTTTAGATCTGATTTGTGTCGTTGCCAGACCTGCCAATTCCGGCGTCGCTCCGGTTTTTGCAATCTGTAGGTTTTTCAGGGCGGTCTGTCTTTGCTGCTGCGCATTTTTCAACACTTGCTGTGTTGACTGCAACTGCTGTTGAGCCGAAATATATTCCTGTTTAGAAATCACACCCTGGGAATACAGTCTTTCCTGCATTGCAAACTGTTTTTGCTGTTGCGAAACATTAATCTGCGCATTGTTGATCTGCAGATTTGCATTATTAATTTCCTGTTGCGCTGCGTTCACATTTTGGATACTTGGGACGATTCTTATCGTTGCAACCAGCTGTCCGGCGGTTACTTTGTCACCTTCTGTCACCAGGATTTTATCGATAATTCCTGAGATATTCGGTTTGATTTCAATTTCCTCCCGCGGTACAATTTTTCCGGTTGCCATTACCTTGTCGTCCATATTTTGAACAAATGGTTTTTTGGTTAGGAATGCCTCGCTTTCTTTGGTGTTCGACGAAATCAGATAGCTAATTCCCGAAATCAATGCCACCGCAAAAACTAATCCTAAGAGGATATAAATTGCTTTTTTTAAAGTGAACTTCTTTTTCATATACTTCGTTTATTTTTTAATATTTTTTGGGCGACTGTTTCCGTACTCCATTCCCGCTTTTTTGTTCGTCGTGCCTCCTCGCAAAAAGAGCTCCATTCAGGCCGGGTCGCGATTTCGTTTTATATACAAAATCAGGTATTTATTTAGAATTTATTAGTTTTAAATGGAAAGCTTTATATCACAAAAACCCAATCACTCAAAAATCCAATTACTCAAAAACTTCCTACTCCGACCTCAATGCCTCAATCGGTCGAATCTTCACCGCTCTTTGTGCCGGAATCATTCCGACAATTAAACCTAAAATAACCATTATTGCCATCGCGCCGAAAACCTGTCCATAATTCACCGTCGGATTATAAAAAGGAAAAGAATCCTGGCCTTTGGTCACCGCATTGAGAATCATCAGCAGAAAAATGCCCAGCATAAATCCCAAAAGTCCTGATGATAAAGTAATCACCACGCTTTCTAATAAAATTTGATTTCGCACTTCAGCCGGTTTTGCGCCTAAGGCACGACGAATGCCGATTTCTTTCGTTCTTTCTTTTACTGTAATTAATAAGATATTCGAGATGGCGATTACGCCGGCTAAAATGGTTAAAGTTCCCACGGTAATGGTCAGCAACTGCATTCCTGTAAGGAAGCCAGTCAGTTTTCCGAATTCTTTTCCGAGGTTAAAGCTTCCAAAAGCATTAGTGTCTTCCGGCGAGACATTATATTTCTTTTTGAGTTCAGCTTTTACCTGATCTTCAACAATTTTTAAGTCTGCATTTGGTTTACTTACGATTGCGAAGAATCCCACTTTGTCCCCATTGTTATACATTTTAGAAAACGTTGTAAAAGGAATAAAAGCGGATTGGTCATTTTCCATACCGCCTCCTTTTTTTACCCGGAAAACACCGATGACGTTAAAGAAAATACCTTTTATATTAACGGACTGTCCGATTGGGTTTTCGTTCTTTTTGGCATCGAAAAAGTTTTTATAGATTTCTTCACCGATGACGGCTACATTTTTATTCCCGGAGATGTCGGCATCATTGATATACCTTCCGAAGATGAGTTTTTTTTCAGAAATTTTATTTCCTACCGGAAAATCACCGGTCAAAGTGTAAGTTGCATTTTTTCCGTTTCTGGAAAAAGCTTCACCCGGGGTACCGAAATTTCCGCGGGTACTTTGAGGGGAAATATAATCAATGGCCGGAATTTTTTGGGGAAGTAAATCAAGATCGCTTAAATGCAGATCCATTTTTCTGCCTTTCGGAAATCCATCATAAGGAATCGAGGTATTCTGCGCCCACAGGAAAATAGAGTTGGTTGCGAAGCCTGAAAACACTTTATCAAATCCATTTTCCATCCCTTTCGCCGCACCCAGAAGGGCAACAAAAAGAAACATTCCCCAACCCACGCCAATCATGGTAAGAAACGTTCGAAGCTTATTATTCTTCAGGGAATAATAAATTTCTTGCCAGGTATCTATTTTGAAAATGATGTTCATGATGTCGATTTCTTTAAGTGAGTAAATTCACTAATTAATTCGAAATTAATTTAAATGGTGTTTGTAATATCTATTTATGTTCTTTCTCAAAAAAATCTATTCGCTTCTCAACGCTTCAATCGGTTTTATTCTACTGGCACGATAGGCAGGTACAAATCCTGCAATCAGCCCTGAAATGACTAAACTGATAAAAGCCACGATCACTAATCCCCAACCAACAGAAGGGTCTACGATGAAATATTTTTCTAAACTGTCGCCGATTAAATGCAAAGTGAGAATTCCGAGACCAACACCTATTAAACCGGAAATTACGGTGATGACAATGCTTTCCTGCATAATCAAACTGACGATACTGCTCGGTTTGGCTCCGATGGCTTTCCTGACTCCTATTTCCTGCGTTCTTTCTTTAACAATATAAACCATGATATTGCTGATTCCAATAATTCCGGCGAGCAGTGTTCCCATGCCGATAAAACCAACTATAAGCGTAATGATGAATAAGAACTGAAAAGTTTGACCCATATTTTTAGCATTGTTTCTTACGACAACGCCGTTCTCGTCATCGGGAGAAACTTTATGTTTGGCTTTAAGCTCTTTTTCCAGTTGTTCACCATATTTAATCGCCTGGTCGGGTGTAAGGTTGGTATTATAAGTCAGAAAAATAGTGCTTACGGTATCTGAACCTTTTTTCAGTTGCTGCAAAGTGGTGATGGGAATGGTTATCATTCGTTCGTCGAAATCGCCTCCGTCATCAGAAAAAACACCCACGATTTTAAATATGCTGCCATTAATATCTAAGTTTTTTCCAATGGGACTTCCGTTTTTTATTAAATCGCGCTGAACCATTCTTCCAATCACAGCAACATTTTGTTTGCGGTTAAGATCCAAAGGGTTGAGGTAACGGCCTTCCGTCACTTTACGGTTTTCGATGATAATCTCATCAGGATTCGCGCCACTGATTTGATAGTTGCCGCTTTCTTTACCGTATTTTACAGTCATGTTTGCGGAATATCTCGGCGTTGCACTTTCTAATTTTTCAGGTTGCTCACTGGTTATTTTCTCGTAATCATCATTTTTAAGAATGATTTGCCGGTCAGATTGTAAACCGCCATAAGCGATGGTTGTTTTTCTGGTGAAAATAGTGATCAGGTTGGTTGCATCCCGGGCAAAACCTTTGGTAAAGGCGTTTTGTAAACCGGTTCCAATACCAAAAAGTACGATGAAAATATATAAACCTAAAGCGACCGTAAACCCAGAAAGTACCGTTCGCAATATGTTACTGCGAATCGATTCGAATATTTCTCTCCAACGGTCCAGGTCAAACATAATTTCTAATTCTATTTATTTTTATAATGAACTTCACCATTTGCTTATTTAATGCGAAGTGAATTTGTTATTGTAAAACCCTTTGAGTAATAAATTTGTCACTTTCGATAATGCCATCTTTCAGGATGACGTTTCTTTTTGTTTCAGCAGCAACATCAGGTTCGTGGGTGACTACAATGATGGTTTTTCCCTCACGATTAATCTCCTGAAGGAGCTTCATAATATCATAGGTTGTTTTAGAATCCAGAGCTCCTGTGGGTTCATCGGCCAAAATTACTTTTGGGTCTGTAATTAAAGCACGGGCAATGGCAACTCTCTGTTTCTGCCCACCTGAAAGTTCATTGGGCATATGGGTCGCCCAGTCTGCCAGTCCTACTTTTTCCAAATATTCCATGGCTCTTTGGTTGCGCAGTTTTCGCGGAACATCTTGATAGTAGAGTGGAAGGGCTACATTTTCCAGAGCGGTTTTGTAACCGATGAGATTAAAGGACTGGAAGATGAAACCCAGGAATTTACTCCGGTATTCTGCGGCTCTTATTTCGGATAAATCCTCAATGGGAATCCCGTCGAGGTTGTAAATTCCGGAATCTTTCTCATCTAAAATTCCAATAATATTCAATAAAGTAGATTTTCCAGAACCCGAACTACCCATAATCGAAACAAATTCTCCTTCATCAATCGAAAGATTAATTCCTTTCAGAACATGAAGTTTGCTCTTTCCGGTGTCGTATGATTTATTGAGATCCTTAATTACTAACATCAAGTGGAGATTTATTTTATAATAAGTAGGCAATTTATTTTAATTGTTACATCACTGGGGATAATCCTTATATATTCCGTGATCCTTTAATAATGATAAGGCAGAATGCTACTGATTATTTTTAATTTGCTCTGGGTGATTTGTTCCACAGAAAATTATTTTTCAAATAAATTAGCATTTAAATCGGTGTATGTCAGAAAAATATATTAATTTTACGATCGTAAAGACACAAACACACAAATAACACAACAAATGATGAAATTAATTAAATTACCCACTTCTTCTTACGGATAAATTTTTTCAATTATTTTTTCTGCTTCGTAATTTATTACAAATAGAATTTTGAAAAAAATTTATACTTCAGCGTATGATTTATACAGATAATAGTTTTAATTAATTCCAGAAATTTAAATGATGGAATTGTTAAAATAATTTTCTATTGTCAGGGAATATATCCTTTTCAATTTTCTCTTTCGTAATATCTTGCCAAAAAAAAGTTTTGAAAAAAATTTATACCTCGTTATGTTATTTATCGAGATAACACTTTTTATTCATTTTTTAAAACACAAATAATTATGAAACTTAGGATTATATTCTTTTTAGTATTAGCCATGGCTGGGATGTCTTCAGCCCAATCGGCTCCGGCACCACAAATTGGTGATTATCAATCAGTTGCTGTTACAGGCGCCTGGACTGCTACCACAACCTGGAATGTTTACACTTCTACAGGGTGGGCTACGGCCACTCAATATCCGGGACAGAATACGACCGCAACTGCACAAGGGACTTACAAAGTATTTATAGCACCGGGAACAAATGTAACGGTTACTGGTACGCAAACTTATTATTTTGGAGATTTATATGTTCTTGCTGATTTGCCGGTAACGAATTTAACGATTGATAAAGGAATAATTACTTTATCTGCCAATATGGCGACATTGGCTCTCTTAGGAGCAAATCAGGATGTATATGTTTTGGGGGGTATTATAAACTTTTCCCAAAATAGTACGACACTGAAGCTTAAATTAGGTTCAAGTCTAATTTTAACGAACTATAACGGGGCAACTAGTAATACAGGAACTAATCTAATTCAGCCAGAAAGGTCAGTGTTAGGAAATTGTACCGGAAATAAACAAATTAAGTTTGTAGACGGAACAACGGAGTTAAATTTTGCTGTGTGTGGAGGTTCGAATTCTACCTATAATTTTTGGCAATTAAATTCTAATGGAGGAAGTATTAACGCTATACCTTCTGCAACCCCTAACTCAGTTTGTTTAGGAAGTGGTGCAACTTCTGTCACTTTATCCGGGTCATATACCGGTTTTATACCTGATGCTGATGTGCGTGCTGATAAAAATTTTCTCTGGACTTTGGTAAGTGGTCCTGCTGGGGGTTTTACTCCCCCGCTTCCCACTATAGGATCTACAACTGCAACACAGATTGTCACTTTTACTATAGCTGGTACGTATGTTTTTAATCTTAAAGTGTATTATAGATCTACATTGGGTTATGATATTTCCGGTAACCAAACGGTAACTGTAACGGTATATCCTGCGGGAGATCCTGCATGTGCATGCTACAAACCTGCAACTATGGGTACAGGATTGCCAACCAATCATGGCATTACAGCACTACAGCGTGCAGGTTCCCAGAATGGTAACTGGCCAATGATCCGGTCTGGTGCGCATACGGCCCTGGAAGCAAAAACAAAAGGTTTTGTAATTAATAGAATGGTTTCACCAGAAACAACCATTTCTAACCCCGTAGAAGGAATGCTGGTATTTGATACCGACGAAAATCTTGGTCAGGGCTGTTTGAAAATCTATAAAGGAACAGCTTGGACCTGCCTCGAAACACAAACATGCACAAACTAATAATAAAAACACAAACATGAAAAATACAACATTTATAGCATTGGTTTTGTTTTCAACTTTAACTTATGGCCAGGTCATCATCGGAACAGGCAAGACATCACCAACCAACACTTCGGTGTCTCTGGAATTTGGGACCGAAAATAAAGGAATAATTTTGCCCTATGTAGATGCAGCTGCTTCCGTAACAGCAGCAGTTCCTGGAACAATTATTTTTGATGCTGCTGATAAAAAAATCAAGGTGAAATTAACCGGTTCCTGGAAAGACCTGACAATTGTAAACTCGGGTGTTGTGCCCGCCACACCTGCTTTCGAATCAGAGCAGACAAGTGCTAAAGTAATCATCGGATCTAATCCTGCAGCAGAAACAGCCAACGGTATCCTGATTTTGTCTGATGCGAATAAAGCCATGATTTTGCCCACCGTCAATGCTTACACTGATATTGTAAGTCCTTCGCCAGGAATGATGGTGTATCTCTCCGGAGCAAAACAGGTTGCTTGCTACAATGGGGCAGTCTGGAGCTTTTGGAAGTAGTAACCTGGTACGATAATTTTTAAAATGTTTTTAAAGATACAAGTACTGTTTTTTTTTAAAATACAAATAAAAGTAAATACAAAAGTTTCCAATTTTTATATTGGGAACTTTTTTTGGTCTCAAAATCGAAATGTATTAAAACCAGAAGCGCTCTTTTCACGTGAACTAATTGGTGTTGAAATGGCTAATATCATAATCTGGAAATAGAGTGTTTAGTTCCTATATACATTGTTTAGGTGTTTTGTAGTGTTTTGTTTGATGTGTTTTTGCGCTTTAGGACGTAATCCGGTTAGCTTCGTCAGATAAAGGTAATGGGAAAGCAAGGTCTGTGTGATTGTGGAAAACTTTTACCCCTTGTAGTCAGTTAATTAATGATTGTGACTTTCTTCTTACGGTTTCATTTCCTATTTTTGTACGGAACGCATTAAAGGTAAAATACGCTGTTTTTGGGTTCATTCATTTTGTAAACAGCTAATAATCATTTCGTTATATAATTTCACTTTTCCAGGAGAAGTGCTCTAAAAATTAAGTTTTACTATGGGAATTTTTGACAAAAGAATTGGATATAAACCATTTGAGTATCCCGAAATCTTACAGTTTGTGGAAGCTATTAACAAATCATTTTGGGTGCATTCAGAGGTGGATTTTACCGCTGATGTCCAGGATTTCCACTCTCAGTTAGAACCCCATGAAAAAAACGCGATTAAAAATGCGCTTTTGGCCATTGCTCAAATCGAGGTTTCTGTCAAGACTTTTTGGGGGAATCTTTACAGTCACATGCCAAAACCGGAACTTAACGGATTGGGTGCTACTTTTGCAGAATGCGAATTTCGCCATTCCGAAGCCTATTCCCGTTTGCTCGAAGTTTTAGGATATAATGATGCTTTTAACCAGGTTATCGAAATTCCTGCCATCAAAAAAAGAATTGATTTTCTTTCCAATGTTTTAAAGCACGCAAATTCTACCTCGCAGAAAGAATATGTATCGTCTTTATTGCTGTTCAGTATTTTAATAGAGAACGTTTCTTTGTTTTCTCAGTTTGCCATTATTTTGTCGTTTACACGATTCAAAGGATATATGAAAAATGTGTCCAATATTATTGCCTGGACTTCCGTAGATGAGCAGATTCACGCCAACGCCGGGATTTATCTGATCAACAAAATCCGTCAGGAACAACCGGATTTGCTAACCGATTCCGATATCGAAGATATTTACACTTTGGTTGATCATTCAATCAATGTAGAAGAAGAAATTCTGGATTGGATCTTCGAAATGGGCGAAATCGATAACGTCAGCAAAGAAAACTTGTTGAACTTCATGAAATTCCGTGTAGATGACAGTTTGAAGAAGATCAATATGAAAACCCGTTACAATATTACGCCGGAACAATACCGACCAATGGTTTGGTTCGAGGAAGAAGTTTTCGCCAATTCGATGGATGATTTCTTTGCTAAAAGGCCGGTAGATTATACCAAACACGATAAGAGTATTACGGAAAACGATTTGTTTTAAAATTTTTATTTGGGCGCCTTAATCCGCCTTCCACTCCCAATCTTTTTGTTCCGCTTTGCTCCACAAAAAGGATTTCCGTTCAAGTCGGGGCGCAACTGGGAATGTAAAAGGTGATTGGTGTTAAAAAAAAGAAAAGTGCAATGCCAAAGATTTAAGATAAATCATTATCAATACGAACTGGCCTTAGCCGAAACTTATTTGTAGATAAGAAATCTTCGAAAAACAAAAGACAGAAATTAATAGCCCCGATTGGAACGGCATCCTTTTTATTTTTTCTCGGAAAAATAAAAAGGTACAGTGAAAAGCGGGACTGAACTTTAGAAGAAGCAAACATTTAATGCTTCAAAAAAATTAATAAAAAAAACACATTTGTACGCGGTACATTTTTAGAGAAAGAGAATTATGGAAGAACAAAACAAAATTTGGTGGCTGAACGAAGAGTCGGAGCAAATGTTGAACCGGGGATATTTATTAAAAGGAGAAACTGTTGACGGTGCAATCCTCAGAATTACTTCTGCTGCCGCCAAAAGATTATATAAACCTGAATTGCAACCTGCTTTCGAAGAAATGATCAGAAAAGGTTGGATCAGTTTTTCATCACCGGTTTGGGCCAATATGGGAACGGAAAGAGGTTTGCCAATTTCCTGTTTCAATGTTCACGTACCGGATAATATCGAAGGAATTACGCACAAATTAGGCGAAGTGATCATGCAGACCAAAATTGGCGGCGGAACTTCCGGCTATTTCGGAGAGCTGAGAAATCGGGGAACCGCAGTAACCGATAACGGGAAATCTTCGGGTGCCGTTTCTTTTATGAAATTGTATGATACTGCGATGGATGTGGTTTCGCAAGGTGGCGTTCGGCGTGGTGCTTTTGCTGCGTATCTGGATGTGGACCACGGAGATATCGAAGAATTTTTATCGATTAAAGATATTGGAAGTCCGATCCAGAATTTGTTCACCGGAATTTGTGTGCCGGATTACTGGATGCAGGACATGATCGATGGTGATATGGACAAACGCAAAATCTGGGCGCGGGTGCTTGAAAGTCGCCAGCAGAAAGGTTTGCCGTATATTTTCTTTACCGATAATGTGAATAGAAACAAACCTCAGGTTTATAAGGATTTAGGAATGACCGTGAATGCGAGTAACTTGTGTTCTGAAATCATGCTGCCTTCCAGCGAAGCAGAATCTTTTATCTGCTGTCTTTCTTCGATGAACTTAGAATTGTATGACGAATGGAAAGATACCGATGCCGTGAAATTGGCGATCTATTTCTTAGATGCTGTTTTGTCTGAATTTATTGAAAAAACAGAAGGGAATTATTATTTAAATGGCGCCAGAACTTTTGCTTTGCGTCACAGAGCGCTTGGTTTGGGAGTTCTTGGATATCATTCTTATCTGCAGAAAAATAGGATTCCGTTTGAAAGTTTTGAGGCAACTCAGTTTAATGCAAAAGCGTTCAGACAGATCAAAGAACAGTCGGTGATCGCGTCTCAGGAATTGGCAAATATTTACGGTGAACCGGAATTATTGAAAGGTTATGGTTTAAGAAATACCACCACCATGGCGATTGCGCCTACCACTTCCAGTTCTGCAATTTTAGGACAAACTTCGCCGGGAATCGAGCCGTTTGCTTCCAATTATTATAAGGCAGGTTTGGCGAAAGGAAACTTTATGCGTAAAAATAAATACCTCGCAAAATTACTTCAGGAAAAAGGAATAGACAACGAAGATACGTGGAGAACCATTATGTTGAATCACGGTTCTGTTCAGAATATCCCGGAATTAAGTGACGAAGAAAAAGCAGTATTTAAAACGTTCAGAGAGATTTCTCCAATGGAAATTATTTCTCAGGCGGCACAAAGACAACAGTACATCGATCAGGCGCAATCATTGAATTTACAGATTCCATCGACCATGCCCGTGAAAGATGTGAATTACCTGTATATCGAAGCCTGGAAAAAAGGAGTAAAATCTTTGTATTATCAAAGAAGTTCTTCTGTTTCTAAGGAAATGATGGTGAATTTTGTGACGTGTTCAAGTTGTGAAGCGTAATTTAGAGCAAAGAGCAAAGAGCAAAGAGCAAAGAAAAACCACGGAATTATTTCTGTGGTTTTTTAATTAAAATTGGTTTAATGATGACCGGATAAATTCAAAATTCCATAACTTTAAGCCTCAAATTATAACCATTATGAAATTCGGACAAGTTGAAGACCCATCGCAAATTGATTTTACCCTTCCCAAAGATCATCCGAGAACGGAAGAAATTTTAAAGGACAATAAATCCAAAAAATTAAATGTTTTTATTGGATGTGCCAAATGGAACAAAACCGATCTGAAAGGATTTTATCCAAAAGGAACCAAAGACGAATTAACCTATTATTCTACACAGTTTAATTCGATTGAGCTGAATGCAACTTTTTACGGAATGCCTTCACCGGATCAGGTGCTGACCTGGAAAGAAAAAACACCTGCTGATTTTAAATTCTTTCCGAAAATCCCAAATACGGTTTCACATTTTCGAAGATTGTTAAACATTACAGATGTCGTTACGCAATTTGCAACCTCCGTTTTAAATTTTGATGAAAAACTGGGAATGGTTTTCCTTCAGCTTCACGATAATTTTAAACCAAAAGATTATGAGCGGTTGGAAAAATTTGTGCACGACTGGCCAAAAGAAGTTCCCCTCGCCATAGAGTTACGAAATAGCGAATGGTTTGCAGATGAAGAAATTTTCAACAAAACAATGGATCTTTTTGAAAAATATGCTGTTACCAATATCATCGTAGATACGGCGGGCAGAAGAGATATGCTGCACATGCGTCTTACCACACCGACTGCATTTATCAGATACGTCGGAGCCAATGCAGACAGCGATTACACGCGACTCGATGATTGGATAGACCGCATTAAAATTTGGGAAAAAGAAGGTTTAGAAAATCTGTATTTCTTTGTCCATCAGAATATCGAAAAAGCATCTCCGCTTTTATCCGCTCATTTTATTGAAGCCATCAATAAAGAATTCAAAATGAATATTCATATTCCTTTGATGGCTTAAATTAAAATTCCATTTATTTTTAAATTCAAAGAAAAATAATAGAAGACGGTGTTGTCTTTTATTATTATTTTTTCTACATTTGTTGTTACTTAGTAAGATATGTTTTCAAAATCATGCGAATATGGAATTCGTGCAGCCATTTATGTCGCTAAACATTCCCGCAATAATCATAAAGTAAGTCTAATAGAAGTTGCAAAACATACTGATTCTCCGCCTGCATTTATGGCGAAGATTTTACAGAAATTAACTAAAACCGAAATACTTTCTTCCTTAAAAGGTCCTACCGGAGGTTTTTTTATAACGGAAGAACATTTAAATACAATATCACTCTTAAACATTGTGTTGGCGATTGATGGTGATGGGATTTTTGAAAATTGTACTCTTGGTCTTAGAAGATGTGATGGACAGAAGCCTTGTCCAATGCACTTCAATTTTAGAAAGATTCGGGAGGAAATGAAAGAAACCTTGAGTAATACTTCTTTGAAATTACTGGCTGAAGAGGTTTCTGATGGAATAACGTTTTTGAAACGGTAGCTTTTTTTACTGCAATAAAGGACAATTTTATCTTTTAATATTTCCATATGAATAATTCAATATTTGGGGAATCCGGAATTCAGATTACCGTACTGCTTATTTTAATACCGGTACTTGTTGGTTTGCTGATCGCCGTCGTGAAGACTTATGCTACGTACAAAGACCTGCGTAACCGGCGCAAGCTGTCTGAATTCAACAAAAAATTAGAAAACCTTTCTCCCGAAGAACTTGCGTTCTACGAAAAAAGAAAAATCGAGGAGGCTTATCAACTTCCGCCCAATCAACTCTCTGGTAAAATTCCTCCTTCAGACGAAAAGGGAATTATCCATAATATCAACGCCATCGAAGAGTTGAGGGTTATTCCGCATAAAAAAAGTTTCGTTCCACAAAAGTATATTTCTCCGGAATTAGCAAAATTGATTCTTTATTTTCTGGGCTTTTCTGTTTTCTGGTTGCTTTTTGGGACTACAGTCGGGGAGTATCTGGGTATTAAATTTGTTGCGCCGGATGCGGATCATGTCAGCTGGTTAAGTTTTGGGCGGCTTCGTCCCGTGCACACCAACATGGTTTTTTGGGGCTGGGCATCAGCTGCCATGGTAGGACTTTCCTATTATGTAATTCCACGGGTGAGCAATGTAGAGATTCACAGTCTTAAAATAGGGTGGTATACATTAATCCTTATGAACGTTGCAGTATTGGCGGGAACGGTTTCATTAATGGCAGGAATTAATAATGGCGGTGGCGAATACCGCGAGTATATCTGGCCGATAATGGCAATTTTTGCTGCAGGAATTGTTCTTTCACTTTATAACTTTCTGATGACCGTAGCGAAACGTGTTACCAAAGAAATCTATGTTTCCAACTGGTATATTATTGCCGCAATGATGTACGTTATTGTTATTTTGGTCGTGGCTTATATTCCTTTGTGGCAAGATGGACTGGCAGAAACAATCATTCAGGGTTATTATATGCATCAGGGCGTAGGAATGTGGTTCATGTTTCTCACATTGGGTTTGATGTATTATTTTCTTCCCCAACAGCTTAATAAACCGATCTATTCTTACAGTTTAGGAATTCTGGCCTTTTGGACCCAAATTATATTTTATACTTTAATCGGAAGTCACCACTTTATTTTCAGTGCCATTCCGTGGTGGATGCAGACGGTTGCTATTGTGGCGAGTGTTGGTATGGTGATTCCCGTCGTGGCAGGGACGGCCAATTTTTTACTTACTTTTAATGGAGCTTGGCATCAGGTGAAAACTTCTTATACTCTTCCATTTTATCTTATAGGTATTGTCTTCTACTTCACGGGTTCAATGCAGGGAACTGTAGAAGCATTTAGGTTTACGAATTTAATTTGGCACTTTACCGATTTTACAGTCGCTCACTCGCATTTAACGATGTATGGGATTATCACCTTTATGCTTTGGGCATTTATTTATACTTTGGTTCCAAGAATTACCGGAAAAGAACCACCCAAAACGATGGTAGGTATTCACTTTTGGTTGGCCTTAATCGGATTGCTGTTTTATACCGTTTCACTCATGATCGGCTCTACACAGAAAGGATTGCTTTGGATGGACAGTAAACCGTTTATTCAAAGTGTGGTACTCATGGCTCCATACTGGTTATGGCGGGCAATTGGCGGTACAATGATGTGGATATCTCACTTTGTATTTGCGTATAATTTTTATATAATGGTCAATAGAAAACAAAAGATCATCATTCCAAAAACGCCCGCAGAAATTTTGGAAGCCAAAAGACAGCTTAAAAACTTCCCAACAAAATAAATTGGAAATAATGGAATTTTTAAATAATCATAAAACTTTGTTTTGGTCAGCCCTGATCTTATTTCTGTTCCTTACTTTACAGATCGCGATTTTGCCTGCTTTTACCAATCAGCAAATTTATAAACCCCTTCCCGATGCAAAACCTTTAACCAAAGATGAGCTTGCCGGAAAAGCAATTTATGTGGAAAATGGTTGTATCGCTTGCCATACGCAGCAAGTAAGAGAAGTTGAAATGGACAAAGTATTCGGAAGCAGGCCAAGTATTCCTGCAGATTATGCTGGCAATCACCGGATGGATTTTTGGAGAAATACGGCCAATTTATTAGGGTCAGAAAGAACCGGTCCGGATTTAACTGCTATTGGCGAAAGACAACCGAGCAGCGATTGGCAATTGCTTCATCTATACCAGCCCAGAGCCGTGGTGAAAGAATCAATAATGCCTTCTTTTTCATTTCTTTTTGAAGAAAAAGATTATTTAGACAAAGGCGATATTGAAGTTAAGGTACCACCGGAATTTCTTAAGAATAAATTTAAAAAAATCGTTCCTACCAAGAAAGCACTTCAACTCGTTGCGTACCTATTAAGTTTGAAACAGACAAAATTACCGGAAGGTATCAAACCGCAGGAATTTCTTTATAAAAAAGAAGTAAAGAAAACGGCTGGCGGTAGCGGTGCAAGTGCTCTGCCAGATGGCGGAGAATTATTCACTGCGAACTGCGCAAGTTGTCATCAGGCTACGGGCGAAGGATTACCGGGAGCTTTCCCACCACTCAAGGGAAGCCCGATTGTTACAGGGGACGATATTTCAGTGTACGTGACTATTATTATGACCGGCTACACCGGAAGACCAGGATATGGACCAATGCCTGCCGTCGGGAAGAACGCCAACTTTACACCCGAAATGGTGACAGCACTTATGAATCATGAAAGATCTTCGTGGGGAAACAATGCCAAACCGGTGACTTTGGAACAGGTAAAAGCGGTCATGGACCAACTCAAGTAAATGAAGATAATAATTGCTTTTTACTAATTAAATAAACATTAAATCAAACCGATGAAAAATATTAGAAATACCGCAGTTGTCTTTTTTTTACTAATGATAAATTTTGCGTTAGCATGTGAAGCCTGTAAACTTCAGCAGCCAAAAGTAACCAGAGACTTTACCCACGGAGTAGGACCCCGTGGTGATTTTGACTGGATAATCGTTGCTGTGATCGCGGCTCTTACCGTATTTACTTTTATTTATTCTTTAAAGTATTTGGTAAAACCCGGGGAAAAAGACCAAGATCATATTAAGAATTCTATTTTAAATTAATCCCATAAAAAAGCAGAAGATGACTAAAGATAGAAGTTCCGTTTTCCTCTTTATTGATGACGATGCAAAACCGCTGGCAGAATTGAAGACGCCAATAGTATTTGATTTTGATACCTCGAAATTAACGGATGGAGATCATGTTTTGAAAATAGTGAGCAAGTCGCCAGCTGGCCGGGAAGGAATTCGGAAAATAAATTTCACCGTTAGAAACGGTCCCTCGATCAGTGTTGAAGGACTCAGCGAAGACGATGTCGTTGATGGTATTCTGCCTTTAATGATCAATGCGTACGACAAAGGAAATCAAAAAAGTTTCGTCATCAGAGGAAGTGAAACTCAACAGACCATCCCTGTCTGGATGTGGATTATTATCATTTTAATCGCGGGTTGGAGTGCCTATTATTTAATCACCTATTTCAGTGGACTTCCTTATTAAAAACAGGTGTTTTTTTATTTTTTTTAAATAAAAGAAATTTAATTTGAGATCAAGACCATACTTTCTAAATTTTAATAAAAAAAACGGCCTCAATTTTATTGAAGCCGTTTTTTATTTATGAACATAATCTTATGCTAAAAATTCGATTTCTTTATCTTTGAAATCGTTGTTTTCAACCAGTTTTTGCATAGTTTTCACAATTTTTTTGCGAAGCTTGGCGACTCTTCTCACATTTTTGTCGTCACTGTAATCAAAGATGTTATCGTCAAAAGAAAAAGTGTCTCCTTCTTTGAATTCAATTTGATTTTCTTTTAGTTCTTTCAGTAACATTAAATTAGTCATTGTTTCTAATAGAACATGTTCAGTTTTAGCCAATTCCTCCAATGATGCCAGAACCTGCTTCTTATATTTCTTATTCGTTTTATCCATTTTCTATTTATTTATATTTAGAAATTAATGATTGGCCTATAATCAGTTTTATACATTTAATTTATAGTCATGCAAGATAAGATTTTAAAGTAAATTTATCAAACTAATTTAGCGCCGATTCTACTGAAGTTAATTCTGCAATTCCTTATCTTTGTTTCATTCATGAAAAACACAGACCTTTTAACCCTGATTGCTTTTGCCAAAAATAAAAATCAGAAAGCACAAACCCAGCTTATCAATCTGTTTTGGGTAGATGTTTTCAGTTTTGTAATGAAAAAAGTACAGGACGAATATGTAGCTGATGAACTTACAGTTTCTGTATTTTCAAAAGTATTGGCAAAGCTGGATTTATTTGATCCAAATTTTCAGTTTAAAACATGGATTCTCACCATTGCGCAAAATTCTATCATCGATTACTGGCGAAAAAAATCCAGGGAAAATGAGGATTCTACCGATAATTTTGACGGGTTCAAAAATCATCTGGCACTTTCACCGGAAGAACTTCTGATTTCTGAAGAAGATCAAAAACAAATCCTATCCATTATCGAAAGTTTGGATTCTAATTACAAGGATATTATTCAACTTCGCTTCTTCGAAGAAAAAAGCATTAAAGAAATCGCCGAAGAACAGAATATCACCGTTGCCAATACGAAAGTCAGGATTATGCGCGCTAAAAAATTACTCGCTGAATTGCTCAGAAATAAAGAATTTGATGATTGATTCGGTATTTTCATAGAATATACTACCTATTTAATCTCTCAAAATTATTCCAAAGCCAATATGTCAACCACGGATTTCATTCCATAGAGAAAGAAATTTGTAAATTTGCTTTTTATCTTTAAAAATGAACGAAATACTTACCGATACAACGATACAAAAACCAAAATGGATTCGCGTAAAACTTCCTACAGGAAAAAATTATCGAGAGCTCAGAACCTTGGTTGATAAATATAAACTCAACACCATTTGTCAAAGCGGAAGTTGCCCGAATATGGGTGAATGCTGGGGTGAAGGGACTGCGACCTTTATGATTCTGGGAAATATCTGTACCAGAAGCTGTGGATTCTGCGGTGTGAAAACAGGGAAACCCTTGGATGTCAATTGGGATGAACCGGAAAAGGTAGCGCGATCTATAAAGTTGATGAAAATCAAACATGCAGTTTTAACTTCTGTAGATCGTGATGATTTGAAAGATATGGGCTCCATTCTGTGGGCAGAAACGGTAAATGCTGTGCGCCGGATTTCGCCGGGGACAACCATGGAAACTCTGATTCCGGATTTTCAGGGAATCACCAAACATATTGACCGTTTAATCGAAGTTCATCCGGAAGTGATTTCCCATAATATGGAAACCGTGAAAAGATTAACCAGAGAAGTGAGGATTCAGGCTAAATATGAAAGAAGCTTAGAGGTTCTATCTTACTTAAAAGAAGCCGGACAAAAAAGGACGAAAACCGGGTTAATGCTTGGTTTAGGTGAAGAAAACGCTGAGGTTTTCCAAACCATTGAAGACATAAGAAATGCCAACGTAGATGTCATTACCATCGGTCAATATTTGCAGCCGACGAAGAAACATTTGCCCGTGAAAAAATTTATTACTCCGGAAGAGTTTAATGAATTCGGTGATTTTGCCAGAAGTCTGGGATTCCGTCACGTAGAAAGTTCGCCATTGGTGAGAAGTTCTTACCATGCCGAAAAACATATTCATTAAAAAATCAACTTTAACAATAATAAAAAAACGCAGCGATACCGTTGCGTTTTTTTATTATTTGAACTTTAGAATTCTTACCTTTAATCAATCAAATTTAAAATATTTTAATCATGAGAATACTCAAAATATCCGCGGTAATCGTTTTGCTGCTTTTTATTTTTTCCTGTAAGGAGAAAAAAGACGACGTACGAAATGGTTTAAATTCTGTAAAATCTACCACCGGAAAAATGACTACGGAAGAAGTGACCTATGATATTGATGGTAAAAGTTATCAGTCGTTTGTCGCTTATTTAGGAGACGCAAACGAGGTGAGGCCAGTCGTGATGGTTCTTCCGGAATGGTGGGGCTTAACTGATTATGTGAAAAATAGAGCTAAACAACTGGCTGAATTAGGCTATTTTGCAATGGTCGTGGATTATTACGGCGATGGAAAGACCGTTGATAATCCCGAAGAAGCCGCAAAATTATCTGGAGAATTCTATAAAATTCCCATCGATGCAAAATTGAAATTTGATAAGGCAAAGGCGCAGCTTCTGAAATTCCCTAATGCCAATTATGATAAAATTGGCGTAATCGGATATTGTTTTGGTGGAGCGCAAGCTTTAAATATGGCTCGGTTGGAAGATGAATTGAAAGGCGCTGTTTCGTTTCATGGAAATTTAATGACCGGAATCAAACCCAAAAATCACGATGTCAAAATTTTAGTTTTAAATGGCGCCTCAGATACTTATGTTCCCGCCAAAGAAATTGCTGCCTTCAAAAAGCAAATGGATTCTGCCAAAATAGATTATCAGTTCATCGATTATCCCAACGCCATTCATTCATTTACCAATCCTGCGTCTACCGCAATTGGCCAGAAATTCAATTTGAAAGTCGCTTACAATAAAGAAGCCGACGAGAAATCCTGGGAAGCCATGAAAACTTTTTTAGCTAAAATTTTTAAATAGTATTTCAATTCTTATTAAAGATTTTTTCCCTTTCGTTTTCGGAAGGGAAATTTTTATTTTGTGGGATTATTTATGCGTTGGCCCATCTTAAACCAGAAATAATATTTACATTCTATATAAAAAAGTACAGCTGATTTTTTTTTCAACTGTACTTTTTATTTCAGTAAGTTATCTTAATTAATAATAACAGTAAATGTCATGCAAACTTTGATGGTTTTAGGTCAAAGACGAATTTTATGATTCTTTGAAGTATTTCCTTAGTTTCCAGGCCATTTTTTCGTGCTCCTGCATTAATCCATTTAAGAAATCAGCCGTTCCTGCATCATTGTGATCTTCTTCCACTTTATCTAAATTATCACGTAATGATTTTACGATTGTTTCGTGATCAGCCACTAGCTCTTTCAGCATTCCCTGTGTGTCAGGCACTTTTCCAGGAGTTTCCTTCAGCTGGGATTCCTTTGCGAATTCAATCGAGGTGCCGATTGCAGTTCCACCCAAAGTGCTGATTCTCTCTGCAACTTCGTCTACGGCTTCACCCACTTGAGTGTACTGGTCTTCGAACAAAAGATGTAATTCCATGAAATTATCACCGGATAAATTCCAATGAAATTTTCTCAATTTAATGTAAAGAATATTTCCGTCAGCCAGGACAGCATTTAAAATTTTGTGAACGGCGTTTAAGTTTTTTTGCGTAATTCCTAAGTCTGGTTTCATAATTTATATTTTAATGAGTTAATATTAAATGTGTAATGTTCCTTCCCTTCCATCATCATTATCAGATTTTTGCCCGGTAATGGCCGCGGTTGCAAAATGAAGCATTGAAACAAATTTCCCAACTTTCGGTTCCCAATAATAGGTTTCATCTGGAGTAACTCTGATGATAGAGACATTCGGATCGTCTTTCCCATCGAACCAGGCATTTGCCATTGCACTCCATTTTTCTTCAATCGTTTCTTTATCTTTATAAATAAATGCTTTGCCCAAAATTGAAAGATATTCAGAATCACTGTTGTTCATAAAATACAGTTGTACCCGATTGTCTTTTTGAATTTCAAAGTTCTTATGACTCTGATCGCTGCTGATAAACCATAGATTCCCCTGATCATCAGTTTCCCGTAAACTCATGGGACGGCACGAATTAGGATGAGAATCTAAATCCGTACAGAACATACATATTCTTGCGCTTTCAGAAAGTTTTTTCAGTTTTTCAATCGCTTCTTTTTGATTTAAGTTTTCGGTAGACATATTATCGGTTTTTTGATGATTAAATAAAATTGATTCCTGCGAAAATGAATAAATCAATTTTTTAAAGGTGCTCAAATCCATTCAAAAAGCAAACCAAAACGCAATAACAAAAATTTTAGTATGTTAAAGTTTTATTAAATAAGCTGATTTGATAAAATAACAAAGCTTTGTTTGTGGATTTGATACTGCGGCTTAGTTTTTGATTTTCAGCATTTCAAAATAAGGAGTATGGATTTAAAATCAAATGAACCTTTTTGGCTGGTGAAGAACGGATTGCTTTCTTCGTATCCTTCTTTAAAAAAAGATGTGGAATGTGAGATTCTTATTATTGGTGCAGGAATTACCGGAAGTTTAATTGCTCACCAGATGACAGAAGAAGGCTGCAAAACCATTCTGATCGACAAACGCGAAATCTGCAATGGAAGCACGTCTGCTACCACATCAATGTTGCAATACGAAATCGATGTGCCACTTTATAAATTGAAAGACGAAATCGGAAATGAGGCAGCACTCGCAAGTTATCAGGTGTGCTCAGCTTCCATCGATGCATTGGAGAAAATTTCAAAAAAAATAAAATCAAAAGCAGGTTTTAAGCGGAAAGAGTCACTGTATTTTGCCTCGAAGAAAAAAGATGTTTCCTGGTTAAAGAAAGAATTTGACGCCAGAAAAGAAGCGGGATTTAAAGTGAAATGGCTGGAGCCCGGCGAGATTGAAGATCAGTTTGGTTTGAAAAAAACGCATGGCGGAATTTTATCGAAACAGGGAGCAAGCGTCGATGCCTTTAATTTGGCTCACGAACTTTTGCAGTATAATGAAAAGAAAGGATTGAAAATTTTTGATAAAACGGAAATGAAATCCGTCAGATATCATCCGACTTATAATGAAGCGGAATTAACGACAGGATTTAAAATCAAAGCCAAGAAAATTATTTACTGTATCGGTTATGAAAGCAAAAATCTCATTAAAGAAGATTTTGTGCAGCTTAAAAGTACATTTGCGATGGTTTCTGAAATGGGACAGATAAAAAACAAAAACTTTTCGAAAACCCTGTTTTGGAATACCGATGATCCGTATCTTTATATGAGATCTACTGATGACGGCAGGATTCTCATGGGCGGCGGCGATGAAGATTTTCAAAATCCGGAAAAGCGGGATCAACTTTTGAGCAAAAAGCAAAAAGAAATTATTAAAATCTATAATAGCGTTTTACCGGATCAGCCCTTTGATACCGATTTCGTTTGGGCAGGAACTTTCGGGGAAACCAAAGACGGATTACCGTATATCGGTGAACATCCAAAATTTAAAAATTCTTATTTCGTTCTTGGTTTCGGCGGAAATGGCATCACTTTTTCTGTAACCGGAATGAAAATGGTTTCTGATTTTCTGAGGAAAAAAACACATCATCTGGCCGAATATTTCAGGTTTGGCCGTTAAATAAAAGTATGAAAAATTTAAATAAACTAGCAATCCCCGTTGCGCTTGGGATTTTGGGTGTCGCATTTCTACATTCCTGTTCTGTGGGAATTCCTAAAGGAGCAACTGCCGTTCAAAATTTTAACGCTAAAAAATATTTGGGAAAATGGTATGAGATAGCCCGTTTCGATTACCGTTTTGAGAGGAATATGAAGAACGTCACCGCAACCTATTCCATGAAAGACAACGGCAATATCAAAGTGGATAATAGAGGTTATGACCACGTGAAAAATAAATGGAAAGAAAGTATCGGCGAAGCCAAATTCGTAGAAAACGAAAATGTGGCGAGGTTGAAAGTTTCTTTTTTTAAACCAATTTGGGCAGGCTATAACATCATCGATATCGATGAGGATTACAAATATGCCTTAGTAGCTGGCAACAATCTCGATTATTTGTGGATTCTTTCACGGGAGAAAACCATTCCCGTTTCCTACAGAGAAAGGTTTTTGGAGAAAGCTAAAAAATTGGGTTATCAAACAGGAAATTTGATTTGGGTGGAACAGGATGAGTAATATTTTTTATTTAGCCAAACCATTGACAAAGCAGGATCTATTTTGATTTTTTATGGCAGCATTTTTCGTCTTCCATTCCCGCTATTTTTTTCATGGCTGGTTCTTGGCTAAAAAATGAGTTTCATTCAATCCGGGCTGCAGATTCGGCATCCAAAAATTACTGGATTTTATTTCGGTGGCTGGAATATAATTCAGTAATTTTATCGTCTTAAAATTTGATATGAAAGCAGTTCTCATCACCATAGGCGACGAAATTTTGTCGGGAAATACAGTCGATACCAATTCTAATTTCATCGCAGCCGAACTCAAGAAAATCGGAATTCCGGTGGTGCAGATTTTAACGGTTTCCGATGAAATAGAAAGCATTAAAAGAAACCTGAAATCAGCTTTTGAAATGGCAGATTTGGTGATTACGACCGGCGGTTTGGGCCCTACCAAAGACGATAAAACCAAAACCGCTTTTAAAGAATTCTTTAATGATGAAATCATTCTGGATCCCGAAACTTACGACCATTTGCGGAGGTTATTTGAGAAAAGAAACCGTGCCCATCTTTTAGAACTCAATAAACCACAGGCCGAAGTCTTAAGCAAAGCCTTTATTTTTCAAAACGAGAACGGAAGCGCGCCCTGTCAGATGATTCAGGAAAATGGAAAGATTACCATTTGTATGCCCGGAGTTCCGTTCGAGGTAAAACCTTTGATTAAACATAAAATCATTCCTTTTCTCGCCGAAAAATGGAGTTTGAATTACATTGTAACGCACACTATTTCTGTGGTCGGAATTCCTGAAAGTGTATTATCTGAACAAATTGAAAGTTGGGAATTGGCTTTACCAAAGGATATTTCGCTTTCATATCTTCCCGTGGGAAACCGAATTAAATTGCGCTTAACTGCTCAGGGTAAAAATCAGAAAGAACTCGAACTGCGGATTGAAGAGGAAGTTCAGAAATTAAATCCTTTAATCGGCAATCATGTCATTTCCTGGAACGGTGACGATATTCAGGAAATTTTAAAAGAAATTTTAGATGAAAAAAAGCTCACGGTTTCTACAGCTGAAAGTTGTACCGGCGGCGAACTTTCAAAATTACTCACTTCAATTTCAGGAAGTTCTACTTATTTCCTTGGTGGAATTATCGCTTACGATTATCACAAAAAAATAGAAATTCTGGGCGTTTCTGAAAAAACGATTCAGGAGAAAACAGTGGTTTCTGAAGAAGTTGCACAGGAAATGAGTTTGGGTGCTCAAAAGCTTTTCAAAACGAATATATCGCTTTCTACCACAGGTGTTTCCGGACCGAATTCTGATGAATTCAATAATGAAATCGGAACTGCTTTTTACTCGATTCGGGTTAATGATTTCGAAAAAACCAATCGTTTACATCTTCCACATTTCGAGCGAAATGATTTCGTCAATTTTGTGTCGCAGAGAGTTTTACAGGATTTGGTTGAGATTTTAATTCGGGAGCAATATTAGAAATTTTGATTAATCATCAAGTAAAAGGCTCTATTTTTTCAGTCATCTAAAATTCAGCTTTTTGAACTTGAATTTAAAGTTCGAAAATCAAATCTTCCGTAAAGGCAATACATTCAAAATCCTGACAGGACTGCGTGTCCAGGCCGGTAAATTTACTGAATGCCGGAAGAATTAACTGATTTTCTGAAAGCCGAAAACAAGGCAATCTTACAGTTTTTCGTTTTTCCAGTTTTACCGTAACTCCGGGATGAAGATGTCCGGAAATTGAAAACTTATTTTCTGAATTTTCCGGGATATGAATAAAAGTAAAAGGTTTGGTATAAAGAGAATTTTCAATGATGCTGATGTTTAAATCAAGTAAAAAGTCAGCATTTTTTATATCATGATTTCCTTTAATTAAAATAATTTTCAGGGTACTATTTAACGTTCGCCATTCTTCAAATATTTTGAAATCTGCGTTTTTTCCGGCGTGCAAAAAATCACCGACAACGATAAGTTGCTCTGCTTCAAAATGTTGAATTAAAAAATCCAGTCTTTCCAGATCATCTTCTAAAATATCCGACGGAACCGGAATACCGTTTTTTCTAAAATAAGCGGTTTTTCCTAAGTGTAAATCACTGATAATTAATGATTTGTTTCCCGTCCAAAAAAGAGCACGCTGATTGGTGAAAATGAGGTTTTCTTTCTGAACGGTTTTTTCTATAGTCTGCAGATTCATTTTTTCATTTTCTTTTTCAGGGCTTCCATTTTCATTCTCAGAATGCGGGCTTTCAGATCTTCGCTGCTCAAACTTTGGCGCAGACTGTCAACTTTAATTGGAAAACTTAAGGGCGTAAAGGTATTTGAATTTTTAATAATAATTTCACTTTTATGAATGCGATCAAAGGCTGAAACCAATCTCGCTTCATCGATCTGCTGAAAAAAAACTTCGGAATATGCCTGCTTTAATAATAAATTTTCGGGATCGTAATCCTCCAGCACATTAAATATTAAACCTGAAGAGGATTGTAAATTTTTATTGTTTTTCTGCTGTCCGGGATAAGTTCTGATGACCATTCCCGAAATTACTGCGATGTCCCGAAACTTCCGTCTGGCCATTTCGGTGGAATTGACCGACGCCATAACATCGCGGATTAAATGTTCTTTGGATAATATTTCATGAATATTTTCTTCACTTAACGGAATTTCTATTTTCGAAAATAGTTCAAAACCGTAATCATTCATCGCAATTGAAAAAGAAATGGGTGAAATCCTGGAAATTCGGTAGGCAACCAATGCCGACATCACTTCGTGAATCAATCTGCCTTCAAACGGGTACATAAACAGATGATGGCCTTCGCGGGTTTTGATGCGTTCAACCAAAAACTCGTTTTCGCTTGGAATATGTGAATTTTCCTGTTGGCTTACCAGAAGTGGATGCAAAAACCGCAGTTCTTTTTCAGAAGATTTCGCGTTGAGAGATTCCGAAAGTTTTTGTCTCAGAAAACCGCTCAAATAGGAGGATAACGGTAATCTTCCGCCCAAATAACTCGGGACGATTCCTTTTCCGCTGGAGTTCCGAACGTAGACGGTCATTTCTTTGACGTGGGAAACTTCAAGAACTCTTCCGGCCAAAACAAACTTATCGTTTTTCTTTAATTTAGAAATAAAATACTCTTCGATCATTCCTACGTATCCGCCACCAAAAAACTTGACTTTTAGCATGGAATCACTCACAATCGCACCAATATTCATGCGGTGTAACATTGCAATTCTGCGCGAAGTGACTTTATATAAAGAGTTTTCGATAACAACTTTATGATATTCTTCGTAGTTTTTTAATTTTCCGCCAACGGTAATGAATGTCAAAATCCAGTTCCATTCTTCAGGTGAAAGTTCTTTAAAAGCGTTGGTTTGGGTGATTTGATTAAATGTTTCATTTTCATTAAAGCCATCGCCAACCGCCAGAGTTAAGACAAATTGAAGTAAAACATCATAACATAAAACGAGCGGTTCCCGCGGTTCGATTTTATTTTGTTTCACGGCTTCCTTTAAAGCTGCAACTTCGATTAATTCTAAAGAATGGGTCGGAACAAAATAGATTTTTGAAGTTTCGAAAGGCGAATGTCCGCTTCGGCCGGCGCGTTGTAAAAATCTTGCAATTCCTTTGCTGGAACCAATTTGAATAACAGTGTCAACGGGTTTGAAATCTACGCCCAAATCCAGCGATGAGGTGGATATGACGGCTTTTAAATATCCTGAAGATAAATTTTCTTCAATCCAAATCCGGATATCTTTATCCACCGAACTGTGATGAATAGCGATCTGTCCCGCAAAATCGGGATGCTCAGTCAGCAAAACCTGATACCACATTTCGGCCTGACTTCGGGTATTGGTAAACACCAAAGTCGTTTGACTTTCCAGAATAATAGGAATTATTTTATCAGCGAGTTTCGTTCCTAAATGTCCGGCCCAAGGCAAAACTTCGACATCATCGGGGAAAATAGATTTGATTTCGATTTTCTTTTTTTCTTTGGCAACAATTTTAGTTTTTTTAATCGGGTAGGGAATGAGGACTTCCATGGCTTCGTCCAGATTTCCGATGGTTGCCGTGATTCCCCATATTTTTAATTTTTTCTGATAACTAAAAATCCGTGAAACGACCAGTTCGGTCATCACGCCTCGTTTCGAACTCAGCAACTCATGCCATTCATCAACAACGATGCACTGAAGATTTTTGAAAAATTTCTGGTGTTGTTTTTGGGCTAAAAGCAGATGCAGACTTTCGGGCGTTATGATCAAAATATCAGGCATTTTTTTGGTCTGCTTCGCCCGAATTTCTTTTGGCGTATCACCATTTCTCACGGCAACTTCCCAGTCTAATCCGATTTCTTCCAAAGCTTCGCTCATCGCTTTTGCAATATCTTTTGCTAAGGCGCGCAGTGGCGTAATCCACAGAAGTTTCATGCCGGATTTGTAATGGTCCGGATTGTTCATATAATCGATGACGACGGCTAAAAAAACCGAGAATGTTTTTCCAAAACCTGTTGGCGCGATCACCATTCCCGAATAATTCTGGGAAAATTTATACCACGTTTCAGACTGAAAACCAAAGGGTTCGCGGTCTTTGTCTTCCATCCATTTTTCGATGATCTGGAAACCTGTGGAATTTTTAAATTTTTCGGTCATTCAGAATTTAAATATATTTTGAAACACCAGTTTCACTACTGTTTTTCACTATTAAAATAAACGAATTTTTTTTTTTTAATGGTACCATACGTCTTACTTTTTAACAAAATTATATTAAAAAATTATGAGGTCTTTCGGGGTTTTAAAAATTAAGTAATCAGTTTCTTAATTTCCTCAAGGTCATCAATTTCGTCGGCTGTTTTATCCCGGCGCCAACGGACGATTCGCGGGAACCGCAATGCCACGCCACTTTTATGCCGGCTGCTGAAACCGATTCCTTCGAAAGCGATTTCAAAAACCAGTTCAGGTTTTACAGTTCGGACCGGCCCAAATTTTTCGATGGCGTTTTTGTTCACAAATTTGCTGACTTCCATAATTTCTTTGTCTGTCAAACCTGAATAAGCTTTCGTGATGGTGACGAGTTTATCATCATTTTTTACTGCAAAAGTATAGTCAGTATAATAGCTGCTTCGGCGGCCGGAACCTTTTTGAGCGTAAATTAATACCGCATCAATCGTGAGAGGACTGACTTTCCATTTCCACCAGTCGCCTTTTTTTCTGCCGGCATGATATCGGGAATTTGTCTCTTTTAACATTAAACCTTCAGAATTATTGTCCCGAGAGTTTTCCCTGATTTGGGCTAATTCTTCCCACGTTTCAGTATGAATGATTTCTGATATTTTAATATTCTGGACTGGGGAATCTGCAAGTAAATTTTCTAAAAGCAGTCGTCTTTCGGACAAAGACCTTTCTCTGAGATCCTCAAATTCCAGTTCCAAAATGTCATAAACAAAAATATGAACCGGAAGTTCTTCCAGCATTTTTTTAGGAATTGTTTTTCGGTTCAGGCGCTTCTGCAGTTCATTAAAATTAAGAACTCTGTCGTCTTTCACCACGAGAATTTCACCATCGATTACAAAATTACCTTCCACTTCTTTTAACGCGGAAACAATTTCGGGAAACTGTTCTGTGACCAATTCTTCGCCGCGCGACCAAATAAATATTTCTTCATTTCGCCTGATGAACTGTCCGCGGATGCCATCCCATTTAAATTCTGCCTGCCAGTTTTTTCGGTTGCCCAATTCCTGAATTTCTTTTTCTAAAGGATATGCCAGACAAAAAGGATAAGGTTTGGAAGCATCCGGATTGATATGGGTTCCCAGGATTAAATCGTCAAAATTCTCTTCGTCAATTTTCCATTTTCCCATAATGCTGTGCATCAGAATATTGGTTTCAACACCGGAATATTTTGACAGTGCATTGATCAACAGTTTTTTAGAAACTCCGATTCGAAAACTTCCGCCAATTAATTTGTTAAAGATGAATCGTTCCACATGATTCAAACCGTTCCAGGATTCCAGGACATACTTTTTCTTTTCATCATCGGTTTGGTCTTTTAAGGCATTCAATTCGGTCATCCATTGTGTTAACGGTTTGTCGGTTTGGTTTTCGGCGTTGGGAAGGATCAGTGATAATGTTTCGCCCAAATCGCCCACGGCAGCATACGATTCTACAAAAAGCCACTCCGGAAGTTGCGTGATTTCTAAAGCCCATTGCTTTAAAAGATTGGTGTTTACCGGTCTTTTCGGTCTTTTGCCGGTAAATAAAGCCAGGAACCACAACTTGTCATTGGCATTTGCGGTGTTCAGGTAAGAAACCATCGCCTCTACTTTCGCGGTTGTTTTGTTGGTGCTGTCGAGCGCATTGATGAGTTGGGCAAAATCTTTCATTTAGTTTCTAGGAGTTCTTTTTCGGTGGTTTCTTCATCTCCGAAAATGGTTTTTAATTCTACGGCATTGATTCCAATTTCGTTTAAATATTTAGAAAATATGGCGATTTGTCCATGGGTGACATATACTTTTTCGGCTTCGGTGGCTTTCACGGTTTCAATTAATCCGTTCCAGTCTGCGTGATCGGAAATTGCAAATCCGGCGTCGGCGGAGCGCCACCTTCTGGAACCCCGAACCTGCATCCAGCCGGAACAGATCGCGGTGGCACGATTCGGTATTTTTTTAATGATGTTGGAATCAAATAATGCGGGCGGTAAAATCACGATTTCGCCATCGGTTGATTTTAAACTCTCCTGAAAATTCAGCGTTTCATATTCAGGTAAATGAATTCCCACAGATTCTATTCCTTCATTGAGTTTGCCGATCGACTGATGAACGAAAATCTTTCCGCTGCCTTCGATGGATTTCATAATCCGTTGGGCTTTTCCTAAAGAATAACCGATGAAGACGGACGTTTTACCGTTTTCACGATTTTGTTGAACCCAGTTTTGCATTAATTCTGAATATTCCTGCGGTTTTAACCAGTTATAAATTGGTAATCCAAAAGTACTTTCTGTGATAAATTCGTGGCACTTAACCAATTCAAAAGGCGTAGACAATCCGTCGTCGTCTGTTTTATAATCTCCGGAAAAGACAATCACATACCCTTTGTACTCCATTCTGATCTGCGCTGATCCGATGATATGTCCGGCAGGATGTAAGGAAACTTTCACTCCATTAATAATAATTTCCTGTCGATATTCCACCGTTTGAATTTCAATATCTTGCCCAACTCTATGTTTTAAAATGGGCTTCGTAAATTGATGGCACAAATATTTTTTCATTCCCCAACGTGCGTGGTCACCATGCCCGTGAGAAATTACGGCCAGATCAACGGGTTTCCAGGGATCAATGTAGAATTTACCCGGAATGCAGTATATTCCTTTGTCGGTGAGGCGAATAAAAGTAGGGTTTTTCATTAACAGTTTATAAATTAAAAGCGAAAATTAAGCCAATATTTTCCGGTTATTTCCTGGTTTAAAAAAAATGGGTTTACCTTTTTTATTGCCTTAAATGTGAGTTACTGTCTTTAAATTGTGGGCATAAAACCATTTTGAATAATGAAAAATAGAAGTTTGACCTTTTTATTATTAAGCATAACTAAATAAAAGTTCAATATATTTGTTCTTTGAATTTATGTAAAATATCTCTTTTAACCTTTATTTAAAATTTGATGAAAAAATATCTTGGTTTTTTAATGCTATTGTTATTTCATTTTGCAGCCTACAGCCAACAAAGTTTAAGTGCTGATGAATTGTTCGTTGAAGCCCGGAACGCAGCTTTTGAACAGAAAGATTATCCCACCGCCATTAAACTTACAAAGGCAGCATTGGAAAAAGCGCCGGATTATACAGATATTTCTGTTTTTTTAGGAAGACTTTATACCTGGACCAATGATTTAAGTTCTGCAAGAGAGGTCTTTGAAGGACTACAGAAAAAGGAAGTTCACGATGAAGATTTTTTTATAGCGTACGGTTCTCTGGAGTATTGGAATGATCAAAATGCAAAAGCAACAGAAATTCTGAATAAAGGACTGGAATACCATCCTCAATCGGAAGCGCTGCTATTGCTGAAGGCGAAAGTCGATTTTAATAATTCAGATTATGCGGGGGCGGAAAAAACAATCAACACTCTTCTGCGAATTAATCCTAAAAATACAGAAGCCAGAGCTCTTTCCATTAAAATAAATGATTTTACTTCTAAAAATGCCATAGGTATTACCTATAATTTTTCTCATTTTGATAAACAGTTTGATGATGACTGGCATATCGTGGGGCTAAGTTACAAAAGAGTTACGCCAATCGGGTCGGTGATTCTGAAAGGGAATTATGCCAATAAATTTGCGGCAAGCGGTACTCAGATTGAACTTGAGGCTTATCCGAAATTGTCTAAAATGTTTTATCTGTATGTTGGAGCGGGCTATTCCAATGATGTCGGAATCTTTCCGAAATATAGAAGCGGTGTTTCTTTAAATGCGAATCTTCCGAAAAGTTATGAAGCTGAAATAGGCTACAGACAACTTTACTTCAGCAATAATATTTGGATGTATACCGCCTCGGTCGGGAAATATTACAAGAATTTCTGGTTTAATTTAAGGACTTATATTACGCCGGATAATGATAATATTTCTCAGTCTTATACGGGGACGGTTCGCTATTATACCAAAGGAGCTGCGGATTATTTTGCTTTTCAAATCGGAACCGGAATCAGTCCGGAAAGTTATCTCAGCAATTTATTGGAAAATGAAATCTATAAACTGAAAACTTTCAAAATTGGCGGAGAATATAATTTTGCCCTGAAAAAAACAAACCTCTTCTCTATTTCTGCAATGTATTATAATACAGAATATTTGCCTAAAACCAAGGGAAATCAGTATGATTTTTCATTAGGATATACCAAAAAGTTTTAAAATTTTGATCGCGTGTTTTTGATGAAATTGGCGATCACGGAATCCGGCATCAGCTTTTTAGTGCGGTAAAACTGGGAATTCATATTTTTGAACTCTTTGAAACTCTCGGTGGCTTTGTTAAAAGCTGTTTCATTATTTACACCATCTTCCTGCAGATTATTTAAAAGTAAAAGCTGGTTGTTTTGCAGGTGATATTTCCCGTAAACGTAGTCAATCAGTTGATTTTTACTCTGCATTAATGGAATTCTTAGTTGGTCAGTTCTTGGTTTTTCTGAAAGACCTCTGCCCATCCAGGTGACGGTAGACGGAGTTGAAATAGTATAATTGTCTCTATAATAAGCCAGAATTGAAGGCGCCACATCAAAATGACTTACGGTATTTTTAAAATGTTTCGATTCCTTTAGAAGAGGCGAATACACCAACAAAGGAACATGGTACCGGTCTATTTTCGACTCCAGCGTAATTTCCGGCATACTGTGGTCACCGGTGATCACAAAGATGGTATTTTTAAAATCATCGCGTTTGCGGTAACTTCTGAAAAAATTATTTAAGGCATCATCCAGATTTAATACTGAAACCAATTGCTTTCTGTTATCCAGCGCCCATTTTTTCTGTTTGTTTGACAACTGATTTGAATTCACCCGCTGCGTAAACAACTTCTCGTAATAAGGAGCATTATTAATTAAAAACGGATTATGCGTTGATAAAGTAAGAATAATATCGAAATACGGTTTTGGCATTGGTTTCTGAACCTGCAGCATTTTTCCGAAAACAGCCTGGTCCTCATAACCCCAACTTTCGCCGCCCACGCTTGACGGCAATTTTTGATACGGTGTATCATACGAAAACTCATCTACTATATGATCTACTTTGCTGTATTCCAAAAATTCTTTTATACGGTCAAAAGCACTGTTGCCGCCGTAGAAAAATCCTGTTTCAAATCCGTTTGATTTTAAAACAGTGTACAGATTAAAATGGTCGGGAGTTTTTTCTATTTCCAAAAATCCGTTTTTTCCGAAAGGTAAAGAACCTGTAATCGTGGGTAGAACCGCAAATGTTCGTCCGGAGGAACTTAAATTATTTTCCCAATAAAGGCTTTTGCCTGCCAGCGAATCGATGAAAGGAGTGAAGTTTCCGACATAGCCGTTTGGCGAACTGTAGGCATGCCCTAAACCTTCGACGAGGACGAAAACGAGATTCGGTACTTTATCAGATTTGTTCAGATACGAGCCTAAAAAGTCCGGGGTATTTTCTTTCCGCCAAAATGGGAACGATTGGTCGAGCATCTCCGAATTTATTTCAAAATTATTTGAATCACCACCAAAAGCAGTTAATTCCGGATGTTCACTAATGAAGTTATCGATGTTAGAATTTAAAAAATAAGCCCATTTGCTTTTCGCGGCGTTCTGATCAAATTCATTTAAACCGTTTGAATGATCTGACTGCATCATATCATTAGGGAAGGAAAAACTGATTGCTCCGAGACCTAAAAATACTGCGGCAACATATTTGGGCTTAAAAGAGGATTTAGAAGCGAACCAAAAAGGAATAAAGGAGATTGCAATTAAAATTCCTATTAAGGCAAAATTTTTAAAATTAAGCATTCCACTTGCCTCTAAAATCTGTTTCATTTCCGCTTCACTGTAATAAAGAATATCAGCACCCAATAAATTATGCGATTCTGAAAAATATATGAATAACAGGTATTGGCTTACGACGACGAAGGTGAATGAGATGATGATTAAAGTTTTCGCCCAGCTTTCGTTCAGGAAATTTAAAATTAAATAAATGAGACCAGAACCCAATATCAATTTTAATACAAATATCAGATTGTTTAGTAAAAGATTCTCACCAAGGACTGAACTGTTCAGCGTTTGAAAAGTATGCCGGTACCAAACCCATTCTGCAAAGGTTCCCAATGAAAACAATAATAAAAAGACACCTGCAAATATGGCCCACTGATGAAGTCCACGTTGCAGCATTGCCCAAATCCGCTTTTTGAACGGTAAACCAGAATGGTTCTGATTAAAGCCCTGTCTGGTCATTTCGCCCCAGGCATGGGATTTTTTAAAATAATCGATAAACCCACTCACTCCCGCTTTTACCACAAGAGGATGAAAATAGAAAGGCTCTGAAATGGCGACGCCGATTAAGGTCAGGAAATCTTTCCTTTTGGCGTAAACCTGATGACATAAAAGATCTACCAAAATACCGTAGATTGAAAAAAGAAATCCTGATGATATGACCAAGGCGAATAAAATAATAAAGAAAGGCCAGTTGATAATTCCTAAGATCAAAAATAGGATAAAAATAACGTAACCTAAAAATTCTATAAGTGGACCCAGCAATTCAAAAAAGAACCAGTATGGAAGACTGATCATTCCCAGTTTTCCGTATTTTGGATTAAACATTAATTTACGGTGTTTCCACAGGGTTTCCATGGTTCCGCGCATCCATCTGTTTCGCTGCTTTTTAAGAATAGCCTTTGTTTCCGGTGCTTCGGTCCAGCACAAAGGATCGGGAATGGTGATGACTTCGTAGGGTTCTTTCTTTTCTTCCATATACTTTCGCATACGGACTACCAGCTCCATATCTTCGCCAACGGTGTTTCGGTCGTAACCACCGCAAGCGAGAACTATTTTTCTGTCAAAAACTCCAAAAGCCCCCGAAATTAAAATTAATCCTGAAGCGCGTGACCAAGCCATTCTCCCCAATACAAAAGCTCTGATGTATTCTAAAGCTTGGGTTCTTCCTAGCAGTGTTTTAGGAATATTAACATCGGTGACTTTGCCATTTTCAATTTTACAGTTATTGGCCAGACGGATAACTCCGCCACAGGCAATAAGCTTTTTATCAGTTTGTTCCAGAAAGGGTTTTGCTAATTTCAAGATCGCATCCTGTTCCAGAATACAGTCTACATCGATACAGACAAGATAGTCACCGGAAGATATATTAACTCCAACATTTAGTGCATCTGCTTTACCGCCGTTATCTTTGTCTACGATAATTAATTTTTTGAAGGCGGGATTTTTACTTTTATAAACTTCGCGGATCTTGTTGGTTTCTATTTCGCCCTGTACAAAAAAAGAAACCGCTTCAAGTTCATAAGCCTCAATCAGCTTTAATATCGAATCGTCTTTGCTTCCATCATTTATGATGATGATTTCCAGATTGTGATAATAAAGAGACAACAGAGATCTTACATTTTCTACGATGGTCATACTTTCATTATAAGCGGGAGCTATAACGCTGAAAGTCGGGGCATTTGGATTAGCTGCAATCATGCTGTAATCGGTGAAAGCATTCTTTTTTTTATAACGGATAACAGCACCTAGCGCGTAAATTCCGATCCATCCGTATACAAGAAACACCGCTGTTCCATACAACAGGAACAGCCAGATTATAAGCTCATAAATGATTTGAGAAAATACTAGCATACCTTTTCCTGCATGGAATGTTTAATAATTTGGATGAGTTGTTCCGGAGAAGATTCGTTTTCTGCCAAGCTCATTAAAAAAGTTTCATGGCCGAGCGAGAAAAGAGCTTCAGCTGCGAAGATTTTTAACTTCGGAAAAGGGTGGTCAATCAGCTGTTTTTTTAAAAAAACTACAGCGCGCTGGTCTTTTGCAATTTTTAAAACCTTAATGATTTCAACCTGCACATCGGGAGTTTGGTTTGTATAAGATGCGGTAAGATCATTCACGGTAGAAGGGTTTTCCAGGGACTGCAAGGTTTGTACCGCCTGTATTCTTACTTGTTCTGAAGAATGGTCCAGTAAATTTAAAATTTCAGAATAAAATGATAACATCTGGAACTTTCTCGCTAACCGAAGTGTAAAAATAATTACGGAATTATTTTCACTTCGTAGCCAGTTCTTAAAGGAGTCATCACCGTTTTCAGGAATATGAGAAACTGAAAGGAGCAAACGCAATTGTTGCCATTCTGAAATCATATTAGAAGCGGTATCCAAAAACTGCAGGCCGTCGAAACCTTTAAAACTAACCATTGCGTATTGCGCTTCCTGGTAAACAAGAGATGAAGAATGTGTTAAAAGAGAATTTATTTTTGGGACTGCTGTTTCTACCCGCATGGAAGTAAGTTCCTGTATGCCGCCCGCAATAAGGTAAGGTTTTTTTTGATCTAATTTTTCAAAGGCCTCTTTTTCGAGGTTATAATCCTGAAAAAGTTTATTGATTTCATTTTGTGCTGCCCCCGAAAATTTCTTTTCTGAATCGACCAGTTTTTCTAGAAATAAATCGCGGAAAGAGGAGTTATTAGAAAACTGACTGAAACGGTCAGCGTCTGTTTTTTCAAGTTCATCACTACCATGAACGATTACCTGTGTAACTTTGTAATCTATTTCCTGTGACCAGTTTATAAGATCAATGAGTTTTTTGAAGAGATAAAAACTGTAGTACAGTACCCCCAAAATTAACAGGAAAACGATTAACAGTATTCCCAGAAAGGTGTCGAAAAGAAAATGCAGTGAAATGTCTAAAAACAGCATAGTACTTCTATTTTGAAATCAATCTTTTGATCCTTAACATCAATTCATTGGGACTGAAAGGTTTCACGATGAAATCGGAGGCGCCTAAATCAAAAGCATTAAGAACCACTTCTTCCTGGCCCATACTCGAAAGCATGATGACCGGTGTTTTCTTTCCTGTTGATTTAATGGCGGAAAGGATTTCTATTCCTGAGGCAAAAGGCATCATAATATCTGTAATGATAAGGTCTACGTTTTTGTTTTGTATATTGTCAATGGCTTCTCTGCCATTTCGGCTTAAAATAACTTCATATCCTTCTTTGAGTAATTTATGTTCTATTGTTTTTAAAATCAATTCGTCGTCTTCGGCGATTAAAATTAACATATTTTTATTTTTTAATTTAGCAGTCCTTTCATTAAATCTAGCCCAATTGCTATTTCTATTTTTATCTCTTTCTCCAGGGAGTCATAATCTGACGGTTTTTCTATTTTATTTTCCCAGTTTGCAGAAATCTCCGCAAGTTTAAAAAGACCTGCGGTTCCGGCGGTTCCTTTCAGTTTGTGTAATGTTTTTTTAAGATCATTAATATCGTTTTCTCTTATTGCATTTTTTAATTTTTCCTGAGAAAGGGTAAGTTCCTGCAGGACCAAATGTAAGAACATTATTCGGAACTTCTCATCTTCGCCCACTTGTTCATTCAGCAGATGGAGATCGAGATGTTGATCGTGTTCTACGATTTTGTTGGGTTGTTCATTTTCATGAAGCGCAACATGTTGAACTAGTTTTTCTAAAAGGTCAGCTTGTCTTAAAGGTTTAGGTAAGAAATCAGTCATTCCGGCGGCGAGGCATTTTTCTTTTTCACCCAAAATATTTCCTGCCGTAATGCCAATTATAGAAACTTCTTTGTATTGAGGTAATAAACGGATTTGTTTTGTTGCCTCTATTCCGTCCATAACCGGCATTTGAACATCCATAAGGATAAGATCGAAGGTGTTGTTTTTGCAGGCATTCAGTGCTTGCAGACCATCGACCATTTCAGTTAAATGGGCTTGCGGAATAAGTGACTGCATCATCTTATTGTTCAAAACCATATTCACCGGATTGTCATCAACCAAAAGAACATTCAACGCATCTGGAAATAGAGACTGCTTATTTTCGCGGGAATTATTGAGTTCTTCAGTCTGCTTAAATTTATTTTTTACGGCGCGTCTCAGCGTAGTGTAAAGTTCTTCAGATTTAATAGGTTTTAACAGACAGAAAGATTTTTCATCCTGGCGGAAAGAATTTATGACTTCGTGTTCTTCTGAGGAGGTATGTAAAACAATCAGTGGGGAAAGCTCATCCTTCTTATTGAATAACTCTTTTATTTTTTCTATCGTTTCCAAACCGGAAATTAGCGGCATATGGTAATCCATTAAAATGACATCAAAACGCTCTCCTGTCATTAAGATATGAAGTGCTTCCATGCCATTGGCAGCTAATGTTGAACGGATGTTTTTGTAGGCCAGCATATGTTGCAGAATGATACGGTTGTTTTCATTATCATCTACAATCAGTATATGATCTATATTCAAATCCTCTTCTTCATCAAAGCTTTCAGTTTCATAAGGAACGGTAAGGTCGAAATAAAATATAGAACCTTTTTGTAGTTCACTGGAAAGCGATAGATGACTGTCCATATATTTTAAAATATTGTTAGAAATGGTAAGTCCTAAACCTGTACCGCCATATTTTTTACTTACGGAACTGTCTTCCTGCGTAAAAGCATCAAAAATACGGTATTGTTTTTCAGAAGGAATACCTATTCCGGTGTCCCTCACAGCGAATCGTAAAGTGATGTTTTCGTTTCCGATCTTCAGCTTCTCCACTTTCAGTTCGATTTCTCCAGAGTCTGTAAATTTAACTGCATTGCCGAGAAGGTTAATCAAGACCTGTTTAATTCGGGATTCATCCAGCCACAGCGTTTTTGGCAATCCCTGTTCTATATTCAGAAGCAATTCAATATCTTTTCTCTGGGACTGGTAAAGGATGACATTCATCACCTGACTTACCATATTATAAATATTGGATTTATCTTCCAACAGTTCCATTTTTCCCGATTCTATTTTCGAAAAATCAAGGATGTCATTGATGATATTGAGCAGACTTTCACCCGACTCATTAATATAGTTGAGGTACTGCGTTTGCATTTGATTGAGCGGAGTTTTTAATAAAAGATCTGAAAATCCAATAACTCCATTGAGCGGTGTTCGGATTTCATGACTCATATTGGATAAAAACTCAGATTTGGCTCTGCTGGCAATATCTGCCATTTTTTTCGCCTTTTTAAGATTTTTGTTTACTTTTATATAATCCGTGATATTCTTGGCTGAAACAACGATGCCCCCTATGTTGTCTTCTGAAAGATACCAAGGACTTACTTCAATATCATAATTTTGCGGTTCGTCATGACCAGCAAGTTTAATCTGTAAGTTTTCATTTTTATAGGTTTTGCCTATTAAGGCATCTAAATATATTTTGGATCTTTCTTCGGGGATATGAGGTGATATGGTATAAATATGCTTTCCGATGATTTCTAAATCATCCATGTAAAACTCTTTTTCCCACGATTTACTTACCGCGAGATAATTGAGTTTACGGTCAAACATGGCGACGGAAGCGGGAGTGTATTTTATAAAAGACTGCAGCATTGCTTCTTTTTCGGCCAGTTCAAGAAAAGTTTTCTTAGACGCATCAATATCCTGAATAATCCCAAAAACTTTGGTGCAGACGCCATTGTCGAACTCAGGTACTCCTTTTACTCTTACCCAGATCAGCACACCGTCTGTGCGTAAAAGCTGAAGTTCGTCATCGTAGGAAATTCCTTTTTGTATCGCCTCTTGCAGTAAAAAATTAAGTTTTTTATTATTTTCTCCCGTATAGAATTCTACGGCATTATCCAAAGTGGGTACGAAATCCGGTTGAACTTTATGAATCTCCTTTACGGATTGCGACCAGTAAACGGTGTTTTTTCGCAGATTTACTTCCCATCCTCCTACTTGCGCAACATCACCGGTCTGCTCAAGTATTTTATTGGCATAAATTAAATCTTTTTCTAAAGTCATTTTTTCAGTGACATTCAGGGCGGTGCTCATTATATAAGGGTTGCCCTCTTCATCGGTTTCCAGTGTATTGTGGTACATCCAGATCACTTCCTCGCCGTTTTTCTTCTGCAAAAGCATATTTCCTAAGTCTTCCTTATTCGCCGCAATTCTGGTGAGATAATCATTGAGTGATGGCCAGTTTGCCTGCGGAACGAGATCCTTTAAATTCAACCCTTTGATCTCTTTTTCGGAATAATTAAGCAATTCGCGCCCTTTTTGGTTAACATCCAATATGTTCCCCTGCAAATCGTGCATGCTCATGAGTCCGATCGCATTTTGGAAAAAATTTCTAAACCTTTTTTCAGAGTTTTCGCGTTTCAGATTCTGTTCGATCTGAGAGGTGATGTTTCGTCCAAAACAAAAAATATCAGAATCATTTTGTTTGAAGGACCATTCCACGGTTATCGTGTTTTGCAGATCAGTAACAGTGGAGGTCGTGCATAATACTTCATCTTTTCTGGGAAAAGTTCCCGCCAGGGCTTTGAGTTCGGTATTGTGATGTCCTAAAATATTTACCAAAGATTGACGGAGCGTACTTTCTTTTTTTTGATTGAAAGCTTCTTCAAAAGCAGGATTCGGGTCTTTCAGTTTAAAATCCGAATCAAGTACACAAACTAAATTATTGGTAATGTGAAAAATCTGTTGAAAGTAATCGGCCTGAACATTCTTTTTCTTGTTAATTAAAAGTTTTGTTACCGCTTCTCCCATTTTTTGAAGGGTGATGATCTGATTTTCTGAAAGTTTTTTAGGCTGGTAGTCAATCACGCAAAGCGTTCCCAGCACAAACCCTTCATCATCAATAAGTGGAATCCCCAAATAGAAGCGGATTCCTGCCTCTATAATCAGCGCATTGTGAGAAGAGCGCTCGTCCAGCAAAGTGTCATGAATGATCAGTATTTCCTTATCAGCGATTACATATTGGCACATCGTATCCTGCCGGTTTACAGAATCGAACTGCAGGCCGACGCAACTGTTTATATGCTGTGAATCTTCTGCCATAATAGCGATCAGGGAAACCGGGCAATCCGCGATAAGACTGGCTCCCTCGGCAAAAACATTCAGCTCTGGGTCTTTTTCCAAATCCAACAAATCCAAAAATTTTAATTTTTCGATACGTTCTTTTTCGTTATCGGGGATCGGATATTGCTTCATTTATTTTAAAGGGCTTGTAGTGATAGTATATTAGGAAAAACCGGAATCAAAGATAGTGTTTCGCAGGTAAATTCAAATTTTTTTTTAAACTTAAACAAACTTATTATTACACAATCATTTCTTTGAATAAATTTAATTTTTAAATATAACATTACATTTTCAGCCAACATGATCAGATGATTTAAATTATTTATGAAAAAATTTTAAAAAGATTTTAAAATAAATTCTGTCGCAAAGCGTTATCTTTACTTAAATAAATTCGAAATTATGAAAAAAATAGCTGTGGGCTTGATGATGTTGATGATGCAATATTCTTTTGCGCAAGTGACAAGAAATGTAGGGGAATTTTCATCGCTGAAAGTATATGATAAAATCAATGTGGTAATCATTCCATCGAATGAAAATAAAGTAGAAGCCGAAAGTGCAGATGTAGAAACGGTGAACAAAAATGGTGAGCTGAAAATCCGAATGGCTCCCGCCCGGATATTGCAGGGAAATCAGGTTTCCGTGAAAGTATATTATCAAACGCTCAATGATTTGCAGGCCAGTCAGGGATCTTCAATCAGTTCCACCGAAACTTTGAAATCGAGAATGTTGAGTTTAACCTCCAATGAAGGTTCAAGAATTAATTTAGGAATTGATACCGGAAAACTCAATGTGAAAATCAATTCAGGTGGAGAAATTAAAGTTTCCGGGAAAGCAGACCATCAGGATATCGTAGTGAATTCTGGCGGTAAATTTAGCGGCGAAAATGTAGAATCTCAAAGCGCAACGGTTGCCGCAAATGCCGGTGGAATTGCTGAAGTATTTGCCGGTGAATCGGTAAATGCAACCACAAGAGCTGGCGGAATCATCGATGTTTATGGTGACCCCGATGATCGGAAATTTAAAAATGTGATTGGCGGCAAAATCACCTTTAAATAGATAACTTAAAGTCATTCAGTTAAGAATGGCTTTTTTATTTGTAGAATGATGTAACAAATAAAAAAAACAACAGACTAAATAAGAAAGTATGCCTAATGAAAAATATAAACATTGGTATTCTGGCTTTTGCCGGAGTAATCGCCCTGAATTCATGTGCCTCTAAAGTTGCAAGTCCTGCAGAATCACCTGCGCCGGCGATGGAAACTGTAAAAGAAACGCCGGAAAGAGGTTTAGATTTCACCACGTTTGATAAATCTGTTCGTCCACAGGATGATTTCTATAATTTTGTGAACGGAAGTTGGATGAAAACTGCAGTAATTCCGGCAGATAAATCGACTTGGGGTTCGTTTAATAAACTGGCGGAAGACACTGATAATAATTCAATGACAATCCTTCATTCTTTGCTGAATGACAAATTTGCGCCTGGAAGTGAAGGAAAAAAAATCCAGGATTTGTACGGGACCTATATGGATCTGACCAAAAGAAATGCCGATGGAATTTCACCTGTCAAAGCCGATTTAGCAAAAATAGATGGAATTAAATCACTTTCAGATTTACAGGATTATTTAATCAAAGCGACTAAAAATGGAGAAAATCCTTTTTACTCCTGGGCAGTGTTTTCAGATTTGAAAGATTCGAAAATGAACGCGATCTATTTAGGAGATGCCAGCCTTGGACTAGGAAGGGATTATTATCAGAAGGTAAATCCCAAAAACACAGAAACGTTGGCAAAATATACAGATTACGTTTCTTCGATGTTAAACGTTTTAGGGTATAAAAACTCAGAGGCAACGGCAAAGAATATTGTTAATTTCGAGAAAAGTATCGCTCAGACTTATCTGACCAATGAGCAGATTCGCGATGCTACTTTGCAGTACAATCCGCGTACAATGCCGGAACTGTCGAAGTTGGTGAAAAATGTGAACTTGCCAAAATATTTGACAGCAGTTGGTGTAAATACGGATAAGGCCATTATCGGGGAATTAAAATATTACCAAAATTTAGACCGGTTCATCAATGCGAAAAATCTTCCTTTGATTAAAGATTATATGAAATTTCATCTTCTTTCGGGAAGCGCAAGTTATCTTTCGAAAGATTTAGATGATATGAAATTTAATTTTTACGGTAAATATTTAAGAGGTCAGGATGTTCAGAGAGCTCAGGATAAAAGAGGGTTCGAATTGATCAACAGCTCGTTGGGTGAAGCATTTGGAAAATTATATGTTGACAAATATTTCCCGGCTGAAGCAAAAGCTCAGATGGTAGAACTGATCGGTTATTTGAAAAAGAGTTTTGCTGAGCATATCACGAATTTAGATTGGATGTCTCCCGTTACCAAAGAAAAAGCTTTAAACAAGCTGAATAAATTTACCGTAAAAGTAGCTTATCCAGACAAGTGGAAAGACTATTCTAAACTGGCCATTAATTCTAAAGAAACCGGCGGCACTTTATATGGAAATCTACAGAATTTAACGTCTTGGCAATATGACAGAGAACTGGAGAAAGTTGGGAAACCGGTTGACCGTACCGAATGGGGAATGACTCCTCAGACGGTGAACGCTTACTATAACCCGGTAAACAACGAAATCGTTTTTCCGGCCGCGATTTTACAGCCGCCTTTCTTTAATCCAAATGCAGATGCAGCCATTAATTTCGGCGGAATCGGAGCGGTTATCGGTCACGAAATTACCCACGGTTTTGATGATTCCGGAGCACAGTTCGATGCGGATGGGAATTTGGTAGACTGGTGGACTCCCGAAGATAAAGCCAATTTCGAGAAAGCCACGAAAGCGCTCGCAGCGCAGTATGACAAATATGAACCTGTTAAAGGAACTTTTGTAAACGGAACTTTTACCAATGGTGAAAATATCGCAGATTTAGGTGGAGTAAATATTTCTTACGATGCCTTGCAGATGTATTTAAAAGACCACGGAAATCCAGGATTGATCAGTGGTTATTCACAGGAGCAAAGATTCTTTATGAGTTGGGCAACGGTTTGGAGAACCCTTCAAAAAGAAGCTGCGCTGATTAATCAGATCAAAACCAATGAGCATTCGCCGGGATTGTACCGGGCATTTGGTCCACTCGTAAACACCGATGCTTTCTACAAAGCATTTAATGTGAAAGAAGGAGATCAACTTTACAAAAAGCCAGAAGAGAGAGTGATAATCTGGTAATACATTAGGAAATTACTTTCGAAAAATCACTTCAATTATTTGGAGTGATTTTTTTTTAGAGCGTAACCCTTGCCAGTCCAGCGCTAATACCGGTCGAAGCACTGTTAATGCTTCCAGGCGCTCGGGTTGGGCTTTCCGCTGTATCTTTTTTGCCAAGGACTAACCAGCAGCAAAAAACGATGCCGCTTCAATCTCTTGCACAATAACAAATTGAGTGATTATAGCACTTGTAAACAATAAATAATCATTATCTTTGAAATAATCTTAATAATAATCAATAAAGTCTTATGAAAAGAATTACCATCGCTGCGCTCGCTTTTACGGGAGTTGTTTTACTAAATTCATGTACAACTGCGAAAGTTGCAACTACAGAAACAGAAACGACAGTAACTACTGCTGAAAAGCCCGCACCGACCAAAGATGAGGGAATCAATCTTGCCTATATGGACACCTCGGTTCGTCCGCAGGATAATTTCTTTAATTATGTCAATGGGAACTGGATGAAAACTGCCGAAATCCCTTCTGATAAAACAAGCTGGGGAAGTTTCAACGCTTTGAGAGAAGATGTTGACAATGCTTCTTTAGGAATTTTAGATAAAATATTAGCCGACAAATTTGCAGCGGGTTCCGAAGGTCAGAAAATCCAAAATCTGTACGGAACATTTATGGACTGGAACAAGCGAAATGCTGACGGAATTAATCCTGTTAAAGGTGATTTGCAAAAGATTGATCAAATCAAAACTGTTGCACAGTTACAAAGCTATTTAACAGAAGCAACCAAAACCGGAGATAATCCTTTCTACGCCTGGCGGGTAAGTCCGGATATGAAAAACTCCGTGATGAATGCTGTTTACTTTGGTGGCGCATCATTAGGTTTAGGCCGTGACTATTATCAAAAAGACAACGAAGCGAATAGCAAAACGTTGGCGGAATATAAAAATTACCTTGCGCAGTTGTTTACCATTATTGGTCAGAAAAACGCAGATCAAACGGCACAGAACGTTGTGAATTTCGAAAAGAAACTGGCGAAAGATCTTTTGACCAACGAGCAGAACCGCGATGCGAATCTTCGGTACAATCCGAAAACATTGCCTGAGCTTTCAAAATTGGTTAAGAATGTTAACTTGCCAAAATACCTGTCCGATGCCGGGGTGAAAACTGACAAAGTAATCGTAAGCGAGTTGAAATATTACCAGGATATGGATAGCTGGATGACCGATAAAAACCTTCCGCTGATCAAAGAATATATGAAAGCCAGATTGATTGCTGGTAACGCAGGTAATCTTGACAAGCAATTGGATGATTTGAATTTTAATTTCTTTTCTAAATATCTCCAGGGCCAGCAAGAGCAAAGAGCCATGAACAAAAGAGGTTTAGGCGTTATTAATGGAGTCTTGGGCGAAGCTTTTGGTAAATTGTATGTGGACCAATACTTCCCGGCTGAAGCGAAACAGCAGATGGAAACCTATATCGGTTATTTGAAAAAATCATTCCAGCAGCATATTGCAGAAAATGATTGGATGTCGCCCGAAACGAAAGTTAAAGCACAGGAAAAATTATCAAAATTCTCTGTGAAAATCGCTTATCCCGATACCTGGAAAGATTATTCTAAACTGCAATTGACCGGACCGGCCGAAGGTGGAACGTATTATAAAAACTTACAGAATATCACCGAATGGTCTTATGCAAAGAATTTAGCTAAAGTTGGAAAGCCAGTTGACAAAACCGAATGGGGAATGTCGCCGCAAACCGTGAACGCTTATTACAGTGGTTCTAACAACGAAATCGTGTTTCCAGCAGCTATTCTTCAGCCTCCTTTCTTTAACTTCAAAGCAGATCCTGCGGTTAACTTCGGTGGAATTGGGGCGGTAATCGGTCACGAGATTGGTCACGGTTTCGATGATTCCGGTTCAAGATTTGACGGTGATGGAAATTTGAATAATTGGTGGACAGATGCTGACCGTAAAAACTTCGATGCAAAAGTGGGACAACTTGCTGCGCAATACGATAAATACGAACCGGTGAAAGGAAGTTTCGTTAACGGTAAATTTACCAGCGGCGAAAATATCGGTGATCTGGGTGGAGTAGCAGTTGCTTATACGGCGCTTCAAATGTATTTGAAAGATCATGGAAATCCGGGATTAATCAGTGGATTTACACAGGATCAAAGATTCTTTATGAGTTGGGCAACGGTTTGGAGAACAAAGTCTACAGAGCAATATATGGTGAATCAGGTGAAAACCGATCCGCACTCGCCAGGTTATTTCCGTGCGTTTGCGCCTTTGGTGAATCAGGATTCATTCTACAAAGCGTTCGACATCACACCGGCTGATGAATTGTATAAAGCACCAAATGACAGAATAAAGATCTGGTAAAATAGGATACCAGACACATTTTGAACCCTTTCAGCCTTTAAAAGGATGAAAGGGTTTTTTAATTAAAAATAATATCTTCATGATTTTTGCTAAAACGTCAGTGTTATAGCAATGTGGAGTCCTTATTTTTTATATTATGTAACATTTTGAGGAATTTAATTACCAATTATATAATGAAGTAAAGGTTAAGTCTTACTTGGTTATTAATTCTGAAACATTTTAATAAATTAGAAATGATCAACAATATAATTGAAATTAGAAATTTGAATTTTGGCTTCGATAAAAATAAACCGATATTAAAAGATGTCAATTTAATGGTACCGAAAGGATCGATCTATGGTTTTCTGGGTTCCAACGGTGCTGGAAAATCCACAACGATGCGATTGATAATGGGACTTTTTAATGATGATGCAAATTCTGTAAAAGTATTTGATACGTTAGTTTCAAATTTGTATCCGGAAGGTTTTAATAAAATTGGTTCACTCATCGATTATCCCGCTTTTTACGATCATCTTTCCGGCTATGATAATTTAAAGATCGTATGTATTTTGAGGAACTTGAACATTAGTAGAATAGATGAAATTTTAGAGCTGGTCGGACTAACAGAGGCGGGAAATATAAAAATGAGAAAATATTCTCTGGGCATGAAACAACGATTAGCAATTGGTTTGGCTTTAATCAGCGATCCTGAACTGCTGGTTTTAGATGAGCCCGTAAATGGATTGGATCCGAATGGAATGAAGGAAGTTCGGGAACTACTGATTAAATTAAATCAGGAATATGGCGTCACAGTTTTTATTTCAAGTCACTTGCTTTTAGAAATCGAAAAAATGGTAACACACATTGGTATCATTTCAAATGGTGAGATAAAATTTCAAGGCAGTAAAGAGGATCTTAATGAACTCTACCGATTTCAGAAGACAAAATTCAGCTTGAAAAATGCCAAAAACTTTGAAGCGCTTTTAGCAGAAAATTATCAGGTAGAATTTAAAAATGAGACGGATTGTGAAATCGTAACCAATTCACCCAAGCAGATCTCTGAGATCAATAAAATTTTAGTAGATCATGGCGCAGAGATTCATCAAATCTCTCCTGCAGGAGGTTTAGAAGAATGGTTCATGGAAATTTCAAAACAAAATTAGAAAGATGAAGAAAAGATCTACTTTAGCAATGGCTTTCAAAGCAGAATTACTTAAAACCAAGGGTTTAGGATTAGTCACAATTGCAATTGTTTTTGCGCTGTTTCTTCCTGCATTATTTTTCACTATTGGTGTTTTTAGTGAAAATTCACGCCTTTACGATGGTTTGTTAACTAAGGTCGTCACCAAGGACATTAAGGAATCCATTGGGCAATTTGGCGGTTTCTTTATGCTGTTATTTATCATTATTGCGGCAACCAGAATTACCCAGAGCGATCATAAAAATAACGGCTGGACCTTCCTGGAAACACAGCCAGTTTCAAAATTAAATATCTATAGCGCTAAATTTTTAGTCCTCACGCTATTAAGTTCTATCATGTTTGTGGTTTATTTTTTATCATCCACATTATTTTCAAATCTTACCCTATTTATTTTCCCGCAGAAAGAGCTGCAGATGGGCGTAGATTTTTATTGGCAGTTTCAGACATTTTCGAGAGTTTTCCTTTTAAGTCTTTGTGTCATTTCTTTCCAGTTAATGCTTTCGACTATCATAACTGGTTTTATCTGGCCTTTTGCTATTGGATTTTTGGGATTTGTTATCAATATTGTGGCATTTGTTCGACAGGAAACGTATGATTTTATTCCTTACAATGCTGTACAAACGGGTTTAAAATTTAAAGATTCTTTTCAGCTTAATCATTTTTTTAACTATACGGAATATCTGAGTTTATTTTGGACATTATTGTTTTTCATTATCGGATATTTTTGGTACAGTCGAAGAGGATTTAAAAATGCTTTTCTGAATAGCAGCAAAGCGAAAGTTTCTACAGTAATCGGAATAATCGTCTTTGTGAGTATGTATTTTTTCATAACAAAGCCTATTCATCCACAAAAATTTAAAGATCATTCTATGATCAGTGGTTCAATCCAATCTCCAAAACCGATTAAAAGTGTTACCATAACTTCTCAAGAATTCGGCGATAAAATTGTTCAGATCCCAGTGATAAACGGTGAGTTTACCTGGAATACTAAAGAAGAAATTCCCTTCGCTCAATATGCTATCAGCTATGAAGGTAAATCTTATCCCTTCGTATTTTCTAAAGGCGACAATTTACACTTCGATATAAAAATGGATGATAAACAATCAGTTGTTGTAGTGAAGGGCACGAGAAAAGCCGAAGATCTATTCAGCAAAAACGAAAAGTATAATTCTTCTTTTTACGATTATATTGTAGCGGATAAATTGTATAGCGATAATCCATCATTGTTTTATAAGGAAGCGCAGGAACAATGGAAGAATGAATTAAAGGATTTAAAAGATTTTAGAACAGCCGAGAATATATATCTTGGAAGTGATTTTAAGGAATACCAACTACAGAAAAAAGCGACAAAAATGCTATCTGCTTTTTATGATTATCAAAAAATAACCTCCTTTACCGATAAAAAGTTTGCCCCTGAACCGTCCTTCATCACCGAATTAGAAAATATTATTCGGAAACCTAGTCCTTTACTATATGGGACCGATACTTATAATTCCTGGAAATTGAAACAATTATTGCCAAAAGAAGGAAGTGTAAATCCGGACAGTATCGTATTTGTTAAATTAGCAGCAATGGTTTCAGGTATTGCGAAAGATCAACTTTTAAGTACCCAGATCATTAAAATGATAAAGATGGAGAATGATGAAGTTAAGAGGAATTTAATATTTCAGGAAAATATTGGTGGTATTAAAAATCTCAAGTTTAAAAATTTTGTAGCGAAAAATTTAGAAATTGTCAACAATCAACAAAAAGGAAAAGCGTTTCCAGCTTTGGCGTTCGAAGACACCGACGGAAAGAAAGTTAATATGTCTCAATTCAAAGGAAAATTTGTCGTCATTGATTTCTGGGCAACCTGGTGTGCACCCTGTAAAGAAACTTCTCCCGTTTTTGCCTATCAAGCCAAAAAAAATAAATATAATAATAACCTAGTTTTTCTGGCCGTAAGTTTAGACCAGGACCAAAATAAATGGAAACTGGACTTGAAGAACACACGGTCTAATGTGAAACAATGGTGGCTTTCTGATGCAAAAGCTTTACAACAGCTTGGTGTAGAAGGTATTCCTAGATTTATGATGTTGGATTCTGACGGTAAAATTTTCAATGCAAATATGCCGCGTCCCAATGAAACCAATTTCGTGGATATTATAGAAAAAGTCTCCCGTAATTCCACCAACCAAATGGTTCAGATCTATTAAATATTTATAATTAACATCAAAATTTAGTTTTGTTATTGAATTTGAAGTGCTTTCACCCTATTCAGGTAAAAGGATTTTTATTTTTAATCCGTAATTTTAAAGAACATAAAACAAATTCAAATGAAACTGAATATCGAAAAAAACATCCTCATTAAAAATACAGAAACCCGTGATTTTTTAGCCGACGCCTATTACCCAGAAGATGCTGAGAAATTACCGCTCGTTATTTTTGCGCACGGTTACAAAGGTTATAAAGATTGGGGCGCCTGGGATTTGATGGCGAAGAAATTCGCAGAGTCCGGATTTTTCTTTGTTAAATTTAATTTTTCGCACAACGGAACAACAATAGATCGACCCAAAGATTTTGCGGATTTAGAAGCTTTTGGACATAATAATTTTTCTAAAGAAATGTCGGACTATGATGAGGTTTTGAATCACTTTTATAACCATCCGAAAATTGATAATGAAAAAATTTGCGTCATCGGTCACAGTCGTGGTGGCGGAATTACCGTTATTAAAGCATTTGAAGATGAACGAATTAAGTTACTTATTTCTTTGGCTGGCGTAAGTAATTTTAAATACCGGTTCCCGACGAAAGAACGTTTTGAAGACTGGAAAAGAGAGGGCGTGATGTACTCCGAAAACAAGAGAACACATCAGCAAATGCCGCACTATTTTCAGTTTTTTGAGGATTTTGAGAAAAATGAAAGAAGATTTGATATTCAATATGCTGCGCAACATTTAGCAAAACCTTTCCTTATTATTAAAGGAACCAATGATGAGGCTGTGAAAGATAAAGAGGCATTTCTATTAAATGAATGGTGTAAAACCTCAGAACTTATTCTGCTGGAAAATGCTAACCACACCTTCGGAGCCAAAGAACCCTGGACAGAAAATAAGCTCCCGGAAGATTTAGAAAAAGCATGCTCAAAAATGATTCAATTTATCAGGAACCATTTTTAAAGTTTCAATGTAAATAAAACTTAATATTTGACAAATTCAGAAATTCTCTATTTTTACCGACCAAAATTTAATTTATGATGTTATTGTCGGTGCTCGAATTTCCAGATTTTACCCAACCACAAATCTGGATCAGTTTGTTAACCCTTACTTTTTTAGAAATTATACTTGGGGTTGATAATATTATCTTTATTTCTATCATTTCTGATAAATTACCTAAAGCCAGACAAAAATTTGCCAGAAATATCGGGTTGACATTTGCGATGGTTTTCCGGGTAGGATTATTATTAATGATCAACTGGATTATCGGTTTGAAAGAACCTGTTTTAACTTTACCGTTTTTAGAGGAACCGGGAACTGATATCGCATTAGCACTAAGTTGGAAAGATTTAATCCTGCTGCTCGGAGGGATTTTCTTGATTGGAAAAAGCACCTTTGAAATCCATGGAAAAATGCAGGTTCACGATGAAAATAACAAACCAAAATCTGCAGGTTCTTCCCTGATGACCATGGTGATTATTCAGATTATTTTAATCGATATGGTTTTTTCCCTTGACTCCATTCTTACCGCGATTGGTTTGGTAGATAATGTAGTTTTGATGATTATTGCCGTAGTTATCTCCATCGGAATTATGATGGCTTTTGCCGGTCCAATTTCTGCGGTTATCAATAAATATCCAAGTTTGCAAATGTTGGCACTTGCGTTTTTAGTGGTAATTGGGGTAATGTTGGTGGCAGAAGGAATTCATCAGCATGTGAGTAAAAATATTATTTATTCCTGTCTAGCTTTCAGTTTATTGGTAGAAGTTTTAAACATCAAACTGAGAAATAATCAAAACAGGAAAGCGCTGAAATTAAATCCGGATTTGAATAAAGATTTAAGCATAAAAGATGAAAACGATTAATACAGGTTTTTCATTTTTTGAAAATTAAAATGAACCGATCGAATCTTCTGATAGAATAAAAAAAATCCTGCTTCGAAAATTGAAGCAGGATTTTTATTTTAGGAATTATTCTTTAATAATTTTTGTGGCATAATTGGATCCTTTATCAGTGAGTACTTTCACGAGATAAAAACCAGGTTTTAAAGTAGGTAGAGCGATCTCTTTTCCAGCGATTTTGTTTAAAAATAATTAAAAAGATCTGAGTTTTTATTTTTCGTTTATAATCTTAATTAGTTACATTCCAATATTTTCCACGCTTCCTCAATCTGATGTTGATGAAGAAGTTTCTGTGCTTCTAGGTGAATAGCTTCCTCAGAAGTGTAATTTCCACTAGGTAATTCTTCAGTATTAGCCAGCATTCCCAAGTCATTTCCCGTGAAAACATCGCTGAGCTTGATTTCATCGGGTAATCTGTCAAAGCCAATTCCTTTGGTTATTAAAGGTTTTGGAACTTCAAACAGATTATCTGCATTATTTCTGGAATACCAATTTCCGCCCAATCTTGCGACGAGATCCAATTTTTTCTGGTCAAGATTTCCCTCTTCATTCAAATATTCTTCCCGAACATGAATTTTTATTACTTCGCAGATGACTAAATTTCCGGCGCCTCCTTCAGATCCTAAATGTTTAATTTCTATAACTTTACATTCCAGGTTGACGGGACATTCTGCGATCAGTTTTGGCTTTACCAGATCTGCGTCTTTCATGGTCAAGCCTGATTTTACAAACTCGTTGACTTCTTTCTCATACTCCGTAGAAGCGAGTGAAATCTGCTGCACAATTTTATAATTTACAATTCCAATCACAACTTCAGGAACATTTAAAACATTTTCTAAAGTATGTTTCGTGGTATTGTCCCGAACTCTCCGCGCCGGCGAAAAAATCACAATTGGCGGATTAGAACTGAACATATTAAAGAAACTGAAAGGACTTAAATTCACATTACTGTCTTTATCAATTGTTGAAGCTAACGCAATTGGCCGTGGTGCAATCGCGGTCTGCAAAAGCGTTTGTAATTCGAAGTTGTTTAAGTCTTTAGGAGAAATTGTTTTCATTTTTATGGTTTTAAACCACAAAGTCACAAAGTGTTTATGGTCTTATTTTGTTAAAGATATTGTTTTAGATCATCAAGATTATGGGTTACATCAATGTTTTGTAGTATTCATTAACAAAGGTTTCCTGACCTTGGTGCATTATGTTTTTCACATTAAAATTAATTAATATTCCTTTCGGTTTTTTCATCAAATTGATATAATTAAGGATTTGTGCTCGATGAATATCATTTAATTCTGAAACAGATTTCAATTCTATTACAATGCAATCTTCAATTAAAAAATCACATAAGAAATCACAGAAAAGTTCTTTCCCTTTATAAAAAAGCGGAATTTTGAATTGAGATTTAAATTTGATGTCTCTTAATTTAAGTTCCTCTTCTAAACATTTATGATAAACACTTTCGAGTAATCCTGGTCCGATTATTTTGTGTACTTCAATACACGCTCCATTAATTTTATAAGTTAACTCATCAACTTGAGATTGTGTAATCATAATTTTGAAATTAAAATTTTGTTGATTATTCAATCAATCTTCCTGAACTTTTATGAAGTATTAATTTCACTTTAGTCTTTGTGCCTTTGTGGTTTAAAATCACTTCGCAGCCAACACTTTCCCTCTAACCTCGCCAAAACCTACCCGCATTCCTTCTTTTTCCGCGTAACCTCTCATGATCACCGTATCATTATCATTAATGAATTGACGTTCGGTTCCATCTGATAATTGTAAAGGTTCCGTTCCCCGCCACGTTAATTCCAGCATAGAGCCGAAAGAACTCTTTTCGCTGCCTGAAATGGTTCCTGATGCATATAGATCACCAACTTCTACATTACAGCCATTCACGGTATGATGCGCCAATTGCTGCAGCATGTTCCAGTACATGAATTTGTAATTGCTTTTAGAAATCAAATTTTCTTTTCCGTTTTCCGGTTGAATATAAACCTGAAGATGAATGTCAAAGTTTTGCTGTCCTTCAAATTTCAGATAATCTAAAACTTCCGGTTCCTGTTTTGGAGAATCGGTTTTAAAAGGTTTTAAAGCTTCTAAAGTGACCACCCAGGGCGAAATCGTCGAACAGAAATTTTTACCTAAAAACGGTCCAAGCGGAACATATTCCCAACTTTGAATATCTCTTGCCGACCAGTCATTAAACAGGACCAATCCGAAAATGGCGTCTTCGGCTTCAGCAGTTGAAATACTGTCGCCCATTTCGGTATTTTTATTCACGATGAACGCCATTTCCAGTTCGAAATCGAGTTGTTTACAGGGGCCGAAAATTGGATTTTCCGCTCCGGCAGGTTTCGTCTGACCTTTCGGCCGGTGAAATTCTGTGCCGGAAACCACGATAGATGAAGCGCGGCCGTGATAGCCAACCGGAAGATGTTTCCAATTCGGAAGCAGGGCGTTTGCCGGATCACGAAACATTTTCCCAACATTGGTGGCGTGTTCAATACTGCTGTAGAAATCGGTATAATTGGGAACGTGCACCGGCATCATCATCTGAACTTTGTCAAAATCATAAAAGCATTCTTCGATCGTTTTTTTATCGCCCGCCAATTTGGAGTTTTCGCCCAACATTTCCTGGAGTTTCAAACGTACCGCTTTTGTCACCGGTTTTCCCAATGCAATAAATTCATTTAAAGTAAAGGCCTCGAAAACATTTTCGTCAATACCTTCGATTTCATCAAAAAAACCATAATCGTACAAAGTGGCCAGATCAATTATCTGATCGCCAATCCGGGTGCAACAGGCAATGTATTCTTTGTTGAAAACTCCTACACCAAAGGGAATGTTATAGATTGAAAAGTCTGAATGTTCGGGATATTTGATAAATGATTTCATATTAAATTTAATTAAAGAAAAGGTTCAAAAGAATGAATTTACATTGCTGTTTTGAACCTTATTTTGTTTGCTGTTTATTTTTTGTTAATGGCACTTTCCTCGATCCATCTTTCCTTAGAGTTGATGTCGATGAGGTAAAGAATTTTTTTCTGTTCGGTCATTAAAAAAGTTTTGGTCACCGGAATTGGGATTTTTCTGCCTTCCAGTCGATCTGCGCGGAGAGAAATAATCTGATGAGCGGACCGGACAATATCACCGGTGAAAACATTGGCCGAGGATTCCCCGGTTTTCTTATCATCGAAAATTTCTACATAGGTTGCCAGATTCCCTTTAATAATGATGAAATTCCTTTCGGTATGATCATCGAAATTTTTAATCAAAACAAATTTGATATCGTTGATACTTACGTTTTCCAGATTGCGGTTGATGCCTCTTTTTTCTTCGAGTCGGTCTAAGATTGCGTTGATGGAACCATACTGCGCTTTCATTCCCAATGCTGAAAAGGTAAACAGAATGATGAAAAATATTTTTTTCATGGTAAATTGTAATTTAAAGTTCGCGGCAATTTTAGGTTGATATTTTAAAGATTTCCTCTTTTTTCCTGTTCTCTTTCCAGAGCTTCAAATAAGGCTTTGAAATTTCCGGCACCGAAACTTTGTGCGCCATGTCTTTCGATAATTTCGAAGAAAAGGGTAGGGCGGTCTTCAACCGGTTTGGTGAAAATCTGGAGCAAATAACCTTCTTCGTCATGGTCGATTAATATTCCCAGTTCCTGAAGTCTCTTTAAATCTTCATCGATATGGCCAACTCTTTCGGGAACCATTTCGTAATACGCTTCTGGTGGAGCAGAAAGAAATTCGATTCCTCTTGCTTTTAATTCAATTACCGTTTTGATGATGTCTTTGGTGGCCACTGCAATATGCTGAACGCCTTCGTCTTCGTAAAAATCCAGATATTCTTCTACCTGAGATTTTTTCTTTCCTTCCGCAGGCTCATTGATCGGGAATTTTGCAAAACCGTTTCCGTTGCTCATTACTTTAGACATCAAGGCAGAATATTCGGTATTGATCTGTTTGTCGTCAAAACTTAGAATATTCACAAATCCCATCACGTCTTCATACCATTTTACAACCGGAAGCATTCTGTCCCAACCGACATTGCCAACGCAATGATCTACATATAAAAGTCCTACATCAGATGGATTATAATCACTTTCCCATTTTTGAAAACCTGGCATGAATGGACCTTTATAATTTTTACGTTCTACAAACATGTGAACGGTTTCGCCATAAGTGTAAACTCCCGACATTCTTACTTCGCCATTTTCATCGGTTAAAGTAGTTGGTTCCAGATAAGATTTAGCACCTCTTTTTGTTGTTTCTTCGAAAGCAGAATAAGCATCATCCACCCAAAGTGCAAGAACTTTCACGCCATCGCCATGTTTTTTTTGATGTTCACAAATCGGGGAATCAGAATTGAGTCCGGAAGTTAGTACGAGTCGAATTTTACCCTGTTGCAAAACATAAGAAGCCCGGTCTCTGATACCTGTTTCCGGTCCGGCATAAGCTAACGACTGAAAACCAAAAGCTGTTTTGTAAAAATGGGCTGCCTGCTTGGCATTTCCGACATAAAATTCGATGTAATCTGTTCCGTTAATCGGCAGGAAATTCTCTGCTTGAGCGATCTTCTCGGCAAATGTAAGTGTTGACATTCTATTCTTTTTTTAGATATTGCAAAGTACAAAAATTTCAGGAGTACAAAAATGGTGTGAAATAAAATGTAAATACTGATATGTTTTTTTAAGTTTTTTTATGTCTAAAATTTCCTGATCATTCAACATATCTTTGCAATGATAAGCGTAGAGCCTCGACGATTCTAAGAACACAAATAATTTAAACTAAGCCAGTCCTGAGGCTTAGTTTATTTTTAAAATATTTCCATAATCGGGATTGAAGTTGTCCCAGATTTTCCAATGGTTATCCAGGTTTTTTATAAAATAAAACTGCGTATTCAAATGATGGACGATGAAGCTGTTTTCCTTATCATCTTTGAAAACCAAATTCCAAAATTCCCGTGTTTTAATGACTTTAAGTTCCTGATCTTCTGAGATTTTAGTAATTTGAAAAATCTCGTAGTTCGAGCGGTTATTTTCGGTGACAAAAACCAGGTTCTTATTTCCTTTTTCCTGAAGATATTGAGTGGTGCGTTCTAAAATGGGTGAATCTTTACAGACTATCGTTGAAAATTCCTCCACATTGATTGCCGGCAAATATTTCAGAGCATCAAACTGAAACTGGCAAAACTTGGTGACCAGCTCTTTATCAGACAAATGAGTGTTGGTCTCATCATTTGGTGCACTGTTGTCCTTTTGAAAATTCTTATGAATATAATCATTCAGACCAGTTTTGCCCAGAAAGATGCAAAGCTTATCCAGTGTTTTGATAAAACGCAAATCGTTATGCGTCTTTATTTGATATTCGTTTTCATAAAAGCGTTGCAGGGTAATCGGTGAAATCGTAGTTCCCAGACTGAGCCTTTTCTCCTCAGTTAATATCGGAGACTGAGCCAGATGTTTAGAAATAAGATCTGCGAGAATAACATACTGGCTTCTTTTCCAGTCATCAACTATTCCCAAAAGTGATGAATTTACCTCCGGATGACTCTTGATGTCTCCTTTTATTGCGTTATAGATTTTTTCCAAATTTGATGTTTTTGTTTCACAAATATAGTATTCTTTACCTGATAGGGATACTTAAGTGATTATTTAATAAGTTATTTCAAAAAAACCATGATTCAGCATAAAACATAAGATGAACAATAAGTCTTCAATTTTATAGAGGATTTATAAGAATCTACTTTTTTTAAATTAATACTTTAAATCTTTCAAAAGCTGCTGCATCAAGCATTTCTCTGTCATCAGGATGTGCGATTTCAATTAGTGCTTTTGCTCTTTGACGTAAATTTTTACCATACAGGTAAGCCACGCCATATTCGGTGGCTACATAATGAATGTGTCCTCTGGTAGTTACCACTCCTGCGCCTTGTTTAAGGAAAGGAGCAATTCTCGGGATTCCTTTTTTGGTCCTTGAAGAAATGGCAATAATTGGTTTTCCACCATCAGAAAGTGCAGCGCCACGCATGAAATCCATTTGACCGCCGATTCCACTAAACTGATAGGTGCCAATAGAATCTGCACAAACCTGCCCCGTTAAATCAATTTCAATGGCGGAATTAATCGCGACCATTTTTTTATTTTTCATGATGTTGATCGGATAATTCACGTGCTCCACATCCATAAATTCAAAGGATGGGTTGTCATCGATATAATCGTACAATTTTCTTGTTCCAAAGGCAAAACTGGTAATTGTTCTGTTACAATGGGTTCCTTTAAATTTATTAGTAATGATATCATTGGTGACCAAATCTACAATCCCATCACTGATCATTTCGGTGTGAATTCCCAGATCTTTATGGTTATGAAGACATTTAAGAACTGCATCAGGAATAGTTCCGATTCCCATTTGCAAAGTGGATCGGTCGTCAATTAATTCAGCCACGTTTTTACCAATCAACATTTCATCGGCACCTACTTTTGCGCCGTAATCTACGGTTAGCAACTCTTCTTCATGCCACACCATTCTATGGATTTTCGAATAATGAATCATTCCGTCACCGTGAGTTCTCGGCATTCTCGGGTTTACTTGCGCGATGATTATTTTTGCAGTATCCACGGCACTTCTCGCCACATCTACGGAGGTTCCCAAAGTGCAGTATCCGTGAGCATCCGGTGGTGAAACAGTGATCATCGCAACATCCAGTGACAATATTCCCCGTTTAAAAAGTAGAGGGATTTCACTTAAAAAAACAGGTACGAAATCGCCTCGGTCAGAATTTACTGCTTCCCGAACCGGCGTCGATACGAAAAGTGAATTGATATAGAAACTGTCTTTATACTGGGGTTTCGCTACTTCTACATTCCCCTGCTGCGTAATCGAAACGAATTCTATATCCCGTAATCGGGAGGCTTGATTGGCTAGTTCGCTGATCAAAAGATTGGGAGTGCAGGCACTTCCGTGAGAAAATATTCGGTCACCACTTTTAATTAATGAAACTGCTTCTTCGGCACTGAAATATTGAACCATATTTTTTATTTTTTAATTGCTATTGTTTACTTCTCAAAAGTAATCCTTTCATTTCAGATTTGAAATGAGTAAAATCAGTTTTGATAAAAGTCATAAGAAAAGTCATTCCTGGCTGCGATCGGACAAATGATGATCTTCATCTTCAAGCCAGGAAGTTTTATAAGAAGGATCCTCTACTTTCATCGCTTCTTCGGTAATTTTAAAAGGGCGGAACGGATCGACCATTACGGCAAATTCTTCGGTAGATTTCTTGCCGATGCTGCGTTCCATCGCACCGGGATGTGGACCGTGAACAACTCCGCCCGGATGAAGCGTGAAATCCATTAAATCAATATGATTCCGGCTCATAAAATCCCCTTCTGTATAGAACAGAACTTCATCTGAATCGATATTGGAATGGTTGTACGGTGCCGGAATTGCTTGCGGATGGTAGTCGTACATTCTGGCAACAAACGAACAAACCACGAAATTATGCGCTTCGAAATTCTGATGAATCGGCGGCGGCAAATGTACGCGTCCCGTAATCGGCTCGAAGTTCTTGATATTGAATTTATAAGGATAAAAATAACCGTCCCAACCGACAACATCAAATGGATGTGTGGCATAAATGAAATCCCAGATTTGATCTTCCTTTTTTACTTTAATTAAAAACTCTCCTTTTTCGTCAATCGGTTCTACAAAAGTAGGCGCGATCATATCTCTCTCGCAAAATGGCGCGTGTTCCAGCATTTGGCCGAACTCATTTCGGTAGCGCTTTGGTGTATTGATTGGCGAGTGACTTTCAATAAAAAGAAGCGTGTTTTTTTCATCATTAAATTCTATCGCATAAATGGTTCCCCGGGGAATAATGAGATAATCTCCGTAGGAAAATTCCAGGTTTCCCAGAAAAGTTTTCAATGTTCCGCTTCCTTCGTGAATAAAAAGAAGTTCGTCACATTCTGCATTTTTATAAAAATAATCGGTTGATTTTTTAGGTTTTGCAAGACCCAGCTTCAGGTCGTTGTTGACCAATAAGATCTTTCGGCTCTCCAGAAAATCGTTTTCCGGAGCAACGTTCATTCCTTTGAACATTCGTGGAGTAACGTTTTTGGCAACCGCAATTTTCGGGCTTACATCTTTGGGTTCGCTGATTGATTTAATCTGTGTTGGCCGGTGAATATGATATAAAAGAGAGGAAATACCGTGAAATCCTTCAGTCCCGAATAATTGCTCATAGTAAAAGTGATTATCCGCTGATTTGAAAACCGTATGTCTTTTCGCGGGAATTTTCCCGGATTTCTGATAACTCATTTTTTTACAATTTTAGATTGATAAAATTAATGAATTTTTTCTTTCCACGGATTCACGAATTTCTTTTAATTATTTGCCACGGATTCACGAATTTTTTTGTGGACGCTCATGCTGGAAATGTTGCATGTTTTTTATTCGTGCATTCGTGGCTTATTATTTTAATTATTCGCCACGGATTCACGAATTTTCTTGCTACAGTAATTGGAAGTTTATGGTAGAGGTTGCGCAGATTGCTTATTCGTGCATTTGTGGCATTCTATTCAAAATTCATCACCGGCTCGTAAAAATCCTCTTCCATCACCCCAAACTGTTGAGAAAGTAATTTTATACCATCGATATTTTTAATTAAATTTTCATCAGAAGACGAAATGGGAATTGCCCCAATATTGGTGTGCAAAGTAAAATGAGAATTTGATTTTGAAAAACTGGTTCCCGAATATTCTAACTTTCTGAAAAAGTTTAATGATTTTTCTACGGTTTCAGCTAAGCTTGAATCGTAGACCAAAATACCGCCCGGAATGATGTTTTCTAAAACAGAAATTGCCTGTTCACTGGAGATTTCAGAGCTCATCAGAACGATATTCGGTTTAAACAAAGTTGCTTTTGCGATATCTGAAGTTTCAAAAATAACGAAATCATTATTTGAATTAGTAAAGACACCGTTGTCAGAATAAAAGTCAAAATCTTTTCCGTGGAACTGGAGTATTTCAAGAAATAGTCTGGCTACAGAAGCTTGGGTACTTAGAATGAGAACTCTTGTTTTATTTTTTGATTCCTCGAAGAGATTTTCCATCAGTAGAGTCGAATTGTTATTAGGATTCGGTTTTTATATTGGTGTTTATGATCTGCTGAAAAGCACTGACGATTTTTTCCCAATGCTGTTGGTTTTTTTGCATAATTAAAGAAGCATCGCTTTTGTTGCCTGCATTATTTCCTTTTTTAACATTGATTTCAACAGAAATATTATCGTATAATTTTTTATAATCCTCCTGAATTTTTGTAAACTTATTTTCGGTGAGTGTATTTTCTATTTTTATCAAATCTTCATTAGAAATGCTAAAGTTTTTTTTAATGTTCTTTCCCTGCCCTTCAAATGAATAATGAACTTTATTCCCTTTAATAAGCAAGTTTTCATAAATCGGTGAGATGCCGCCACTTCGCGCAAAACTATAATCGAAATCAGAATATTTGTTTTGATTACTGCTACTGTTGCATCCTGCTGCAATAATTAATAAAAAGACAAAAATCAGTTTTTTCATAATGAACTATAATTAACTTTTAACTTCGGTTTTCTGTGCTTTTCGTTCTTCATCGTAATCATGCAGAACATTAAAATCCTCGGTTTGTTCTATGGCCACCATGATTTTATGCATGATGGTTCGCGAGTCGTCCTTATCGTAATCAATATCCAGAGCCGGTTTGAATTCCATCGTTGGTGTACAGCCAGTTACTTTTACCCGCAAACCTTTTTTGTCGAATGCGCGGCGAAAGCCATTTATTTTTATGGGAATCACAATCGGCTTTTGGTTTTTAACCAGTTTAGCCGTTCCTTTTCTGCCTTGTGCAAAAGCTGAAGTTGTGCCCTGTGGAAAGGTAATTACCCAGCCGTTGTCCAGGGCTTTCATAATATTTTCAACCTCGGTTAAATCCACCATTCTGTTTACGTTGTGCCCTTCTGCCCGCCATGTTCTTTTTACCGTAACCGCTCCTGCCAGTTTAAAAAGTTTCGTCATTAAACCTTTATTCATGGTTTCTTCAGCAGCAACGTAATAGAAATCTACTTTTGGATTAAGCAGATAAATCGGATTTTTAATGGAGTTTAAATAACCATTGTTTACCGCACAAAAAGCGTGATACATCGCTGCAACATCTGCAAAATAGGTCTGGTGATTTGAGACAAAAAGCACATTGGAATCCGGAAGATCCACCAGGTTTTCAGTACCGGAAATCTTCAGTTTATTAAAACCATTGAACCTTCTGTAGGAAATCATTCCTAAGACGAAAATAATCAGTCTTTTAAGGAAATACAGATTACCAAAGGCATCCGTGAAAATATTTTTCTTGGCCATTATCTAATTAACATAGTCCGCGAATTTACAAATTTTTCAGCAACTGACTAAACTCGCTTAATATCATCGAAGTCGCGCCCCAGATGATATAGCCGTTGAAATCAATTACCGGAACTTTCACACCGCGGGAACTCGGTAAAACTCTCATTTCCGGTTCATTATCCAGACTTAGAATAGAGGATATTGGAAATTCGATCAATTCAACCGCTTCACTTTGCTGAAGAATAAACTCGGGATTTTTCTTCGTGTAAGAAACAAACGCTTTCACGTAAAAATTGCTCGGCGGAATGTAAATGGGGGAAAGCTCGCGGATAATTCTAATATAATGTTCCTTAATTCCTACTTCTTCCGAAGTTTCCCGTTTGGCAGTTGCTCCAAAATCAGGATCAAAATCTTCTTTTTTTCCGCCTGGTAAAGAAATTTGACCGCTGTGCCGGTCACGTTCATTTTCACTGCGCACGATGAGAGGCAGATACCATTCGTTATTTTTTAAATATAATAAAATATTGACAGCCGCGAATTTTGGATTTTTTGTTAAAATTTCATCGTAGGAATAAAGCGGCCGATAGGGAGGCGAATAAATTTCGTGCGCAGCTTCACCCTGAAGTTTTGCCTGCTGTATTTTTGTGAGTAAATCTCTGCCAAAGGTTTTCATGACGTAAATTTAATAAAAATTGTCTTTGAAAGTATTGTAAAGGAAAGTTAAATTTTTTAAGATCTAATGCAAAAATTTGCGCTCACAGCAACCGGGAAAACAGGAATTATCGTTTTTAACTAACGCAAGTTAATTAAGGGTTTGGTATTGAGTATTTTAATGTTTTGAAAAATACTGCGAACAGAATTGCTGAAAAGAAGGTCAGCGCGTTGGTAAGAAACTTTTTTAAGTTTTACTTCGCGATCTGCCGGAATGATAACCGTTTGCCGATAGTGTTCATTTTGTTTTTTTGAATTGAACTATTATAGGATGGAATTACCCGTTAATTCTCAAAAACACATTTTTTTTAATTCTCTATCTTTTTTATTTTCGCTACTTTTGCACATCTTAATAAATACCCTCTTTGGAAACTCAGGAACTCATTTTTAATCCGCAGGATATTGCAGAAACGCTCAGCCAACTTCGCGCTGATGAGCGTCTTTTGGCATTTCTAAAAGTTCCGAAGGAATACAAAGCAGATGTATTCTCCCATTTAGATCCGGATTTCCAGGAAGAAACCATTCGCGGAATAGGCAGTGAGGAGGTTTCTGAGATTCTGAACGCCATGAGTCCGGATGACAGAACCGCACTTTTAGAGGATTTTCCTGATGAACTGATCAGATATTCCATCAATCATCTTAATCCTCAGGAAAGAAGAATCGCACTGAAGCTTTTGGGGTATCACGTAGATTCCATTGCGCGTCTGATGACGCCATATTATATTCAGATCCGTAAAGAATGGACGGTAAAAAGATGTTTTCAACAGATAAAAAAAGTAGGTAAAAAGGTAGAAACCATGAACCATCTTTATGTGGTTGATGAACGAAACCGCCTGGTAGACGATATCGCAATCGGTTCCCTGTTATTGGCAGAAGAAGATACGCTGATCTCAGAAATTACCGATAATCATTTTGTTGCCATTACAACCACCACTACGAAAGAAGATGCGGTCACCTATTTCGAGAAATATGACCGGTCTGCTTTGCCGATTGTCACAGAAAGTGGCGTTCTGGTGGGGATCGTAACCATCGATGATATTTTGGATCAGATCGAAGCACAAAATACCGAAGATATTCAGAGATTCGGGGGTGTTGATGCGCTCGATATGCCTTATACCCAGACTTCATGGACGGAAATGATCAAAAAAAGAGGAACCTGGTTGGTGATTCTTTTCTTTTCTGAAATGTTAACGGCTTCGGCCATGGGATTTTTCGAACATGAAATCGAAAAAGCAGTGGTGCTTGCATTATTTGTACCCTTGATTATTTCCAGTGGCGGGAACTCCGGTTCTCAGGCTGCAACCTTGATCATCCGTGCCATGGCGCTCCAGGAAATCGGGTTGAAAGACTGGTGGTACGTCATGCGGAAAGAAATTGTCTCCGGAGTTTTCCTTGGTGGAATTCTGGGAGTTATCGGTTTCATCAGAATCATGATCTGGCAGGAAACAGGTTTGTATGATTATGGAGAACACTGGATCTATATTGCATTCAGTATCGCGGTTTCCCTCTTATTAATAATATTGTGGGGTACCCTTTCGGGGTCGATGATTCCATTTGTTTTGAAAAAATTCAAACTCGATCCTGCGACTTCTTCGGCACCTTTCGTCGCCACTTTAGTCGATGTAACCGGTTTGATTATTTACTTCACCGTCGCAGGTATGTTTCTGGCGGGTAAATTACTTTAACTTTCATGAAAATCATTTCACTGGTTCCCAGTATTACCGAAACATTATTTGATTTTGGTTTAACGGCTGATGAAGTTATCGGAAGGACAAAATTCTGCATTCATCCCTTAGATCTGGTGAGAAATGTGGAAATTATCGGTGGAACTAAAAATTTGAATATTGAAAAAATTAAATCACTGAAACCTGATTTGATCATTGCCAATAAAGAAGAAAATGAAAAACTTCAAGTTGAAGAACTGATGAAAGATTTTAAAGTTTGGGTCACCGATATTGAAACTTTAGAAGACAATCAGGATTTCATTTCTGAGCTCGGAAAACTTTTAAATAAAGAGATTTCAGCACAAGATTTTAATCAGAAAATCAATTCTGTTTTTAATGATATTAAGGTTTCTTCTCCGAAAAAAATCGCCTATTTAATTTGGAAAAATCCTTATATGAGCGTAGGTTCTGATACTTTTATTAATGAAGTTTTACAGAAATCGGGATTCGAAAATTTATTTAAAAACAGAAAAAGATACCCTGAAATTTCGATGGAAGAATTGAAGGAAGCAGACCTTATTTTTCTTTCCTCAGAACCATTTCCATTTCAGCAAAAACATATCGATGAACTTCAGAAACAAATGCCGACAAAAGAAATCATCTTAGTTGATGGTGAAGCATTTTCGTGGTTCGGCACCCATTTAATGAAGGTAGATAATTATCTGAAAGACCTATCTTTAAAATATTCTGTCTGATTTTTTCGATTCAAAAAAAATCGTCTTTTTTACTAAAGTGAAACGGTATTATAATAATGTCTTTTATTAAAGTATCTTGAATGAACTTAAACTGAACTCTTTCTTTTGTAACATGAAATGTAACTGCAAAAAAACGGAATTCCTTCGAAAAAGCTGAGAATAATTTCAGATGGAAAAAGGCGTTCAAATAAAAACGAATCAGGCTTTTTTAAACATTCCCGGTTTGTAATTGGTGATGAAAACTCCTGTGATAATCAGTGCTGCCGCGACAATAAACTGGAGTGAAATGGGCTCGCTTAAAACCAGCCAACCCAGAAAAATCGCAATAATCGTATTCACGTAAGAAAGGATCGAAATCTGGATAGTTGAAATTCTTTTTAAAGCGAAATGAAAGGCAAAAAAAGCAATCACAGAACCAAACAGAGCGAGATAAACCGTAGCAGACAAACTCTTTAAAGTCCAGCTGTAAATATTGATGTTTTCCGACAAAAGAAATCCGAAAATAATCTGTACAATGCCGGCGAAACTAAACTGATAAAACAGATTGAGCGATATATTCTGCGGCTGATGAAGCATTTTTTTTGAGAAAACCGTTCCAAATGCCCAACCGAAAATGGCAAAAAACATGTAAATGATTCCCATTCTATATTCTGCGTGGAGTAAATCCTGCAGGCCGTTTTTGAAGATCAGCAAGATCCCCGAAAATCCTAACAGCACGCCAATTAATCCCCGAAAAGTAAATTTTTGTAAACTGAAAAACAGGCTCAAAATAAAAACCAGAAGTGGAGAAGTGGAGCTGATGAGTGAGGCCAAACTGCTTGTCAAATGTTTTTCGGCGACGGTCGTCATTCCGTTTGCGACGATTAGCATTAAAGAGGCGAGGATAATTTGATTTTTTAAACTTTTCCAGCCGATCCATTTTAAGTTTTTTGAAAACAGCAGATACACCAATAAAATAATCCCGGCTAAAAACTGACGGATTCCGGCGACAAACCAAGGCGGAATCGTTTCTACGGCGATTCTGATTCCTAAGAAAGTCGTTCCCCAAACCAAGGCGACGGTGACAATTGCGAGAACTAATTTGGGGTCTTTGAACATGAAAATTGTGGAATTGTATTTGGTGGAATTAAAAGTATCGCTAAAAAAATTGTTTTTTGTAGTCGTGCAAAGGTAGATTTTATGGGAGAATTGAACAATGAATAAGGCAAATTGTTGAAAATTATCCTTGTTAATTTTGGTTTTCGGAGAAAATATAAAGCAATTGTATTTCAACTTTTTAAAATTGCACAATCTGTTTTTTGTACGTAAATTTGTACAAATAAAAACGCATAATTATGTTTATCGCTAGTGTTTCTGATTTTAGAAAAGATATCAAATCCTATTTAGACCGCGTTTCAAAAAACTTTGAAACCTTGATCATTAATCGTGGCAAAGATTCTGGAATCGTTGTAATGTCCTTGGAAGAATACAACTCTTTGATGGCAACCAATTACGAGCTGTCTTCGCGTAAGAATGAGATGCGATTAGATGCTGCCATCGAGAAATTGAAAATTGGAAAATCTTATTCTAAAGAATTAATCGAAGAATAAGATGAAATATATTTTCGTGGATGAATCCTGGGAAGATTATTTGTACTGGCAAAAAATCGATAAGAAAAAACTGAAACGGATAAATGATTTGTTAAAGGATATTTCACGAACTCCTTTTGAAGGCATCGGAAAGCCAGAACCGCTGAAACACAAATACGCTGGATTTTGGTCGAGAAGAATCGATGATGAACACCGCTTGATTTATAAATTTCAAGAAGATGAGATCTTGATTGCTAAGTGTAGATTTCATTATGATTAAGTGAAATTTTCAGAATTAAATATTAAGAAAAGGAATAAAAGAGTTGAGAAAAACAAGCATAAAGTTTGTAAGAAAATAAATATAACTTTAGAACAATCTCAAGATGGGAATAGAAATAGAAAGAAAATTTTTAGTCAACAAAACCAAATGGCAACAACTCGAAAAACCAGCAGGTGAATTTTACAGACAGGGTTATTTGCTGACCGATCCCAATAAAACAATTCGCGTGCGACAAACTTCTGATAAAGGATTTCTTACCATTAAAGGAATTTCAGTCGGTGCAACAAGAGCAGAATACGAATATGAAATCGCTGTCGGTGAAGCCAAAGAACTGCTGGATCAGTTTTCTGTGGCGGAACTTTCCAAAATCAGATTCAAAATATCCGTTGGCGGACACGTTTGGGAAGTTGATGAGTTTTTGGGAAATAACGCAGGACTTCTCGTAGCAGAAATCGAATTGACAAGCGAAGACGAAACCTTCACTCTTCCTGACTGGATCGATAGCGAAGTAACGGGAGACGAAAAATATTATAATTCAAATTTGGTGAATGATCCGTATAAAGATTGGCAATCATGAAGGATAACCGACAGATGAAATTCTCATTGTTATCAAACAAAATCCGAATTGTTGAATCATGAACGAAGATCAAATTATCATTATTGGAGCCGGTCCCGCCGGATTAATGGCGGCACAGATTTTAGCCGAAAAAGGATTTAAAGTTCAGGTCTATGAACAGAATAAAGCGGCCGCCAGAAAGTTTCTGGTCGCTGGAAATGGCGGATTTAATTTGACGCACAGCGAAGAAACCGAATCTTTTGTAAAGAAATACGAAGCCCCGGAAATTCAGGAAATTGTTCGCCAGTTTGATAATCAAAAAGTAATTCAGTGGCTTTCGGATCTTGGGATCACCACTTATGTCGGAAGTTCAGGCAAGATTTTTCCGACCAAAAATTTCAAACCGATTCAGGTTTTAAAGGCCTGGTTGAATCATCTGGAAAAAATTGGAGTGGAAATCCATTATGAATATACTTTTATAGATTTTGATGATTCTTCAGTTTATCTTAAAAATAATGATAAAAATGTAACTGTCAAGTATTCAAAATTAATTTTAGCCCTGGGTGGTGGTTCCTGGAAAAAAACCGGTTCTGATGCAAAATGGGTCGAAACTTTAATGGCGAAAAATATTGGAATAACGCCTTTGCAATCTGCGAATTCCGGATATAATACTCCCGAAAAATATCATTTACTACAAGGTCAATATCTAAAAAACATCAAAGTTTCTTTTGATGATCAAAGTAAAACTGGCGAAATCGTATTCACCAAATATGGTATTGAAGGAAGTCCGATTTATTATTTAAACCGATTTACCAGGAAATATGATTTTCCTGTGATGATCCATATTGATCTGAAACCCAATTTAACAGAAAATGAAATTCTATCAGAATTAGAAAGGTCCGATAAAATAAGTCCGGTTTTAAAAAGAAATTTAAAATTATCGACCACCGCCATTAATCTTTTAAAAACTTTAGACAAGGAAACCTACACCGATGTTGAAATTTTATCAAAAATGATTAAAAAATTTCCGATTGAAGTTTTAAGTTTCAGACCGATTGATGAAGTTATTTCCACTGCAGGCGGCGTTGCTTTTTCGGCGTTGAATTCCAATCTTGAATTGAAAAACTTTCCCGGCATTTTTTGCGCAGGAGAAATGGTTGACTGGGAAGCGCCAACAGGAGGTTATCTTTTGCAGGCTTGTTTCAGTACGGGTTTTTGGGTGGGAAATTCGATTGCTGATTCTGAAAATTCCACGTCTTCAAAGTTTCCCGGTTAAAACATCAAATTTTCTTATCTTTAAACCTTAAAATTTATACTAAAAATGGTCGGAATCATCATGGGAAGTCAAAGCGATTTGACAATTATGGAACAGGCAGCAGATTTTTTAAATTCAATGGGAATTCCTTACGAATTGACCGTGGTTTCTGCACACCGTACGCCGGAGAGAATGTTTGAATATGCAAAAACGGCAAAATCCCGTGGCCTAAAAGTGATTATTGCCGGTGCAGGCGGCGCAGCTCATCTTCCGGGAATGGTTGCCAGTTGTACCACTTTGCCCGTAATTGGCGTTCCGATTTTATCCTCAAATTCTATTGATGGCTGGGATTCTGTGCTGTCTATTTTACAAATGCCATCGGGAATTCCTGTGGCGACCGTTGCTTTAAATGGCGCTGCAAATGCCGGAATTTTAGCGGCAAAAATTCTCGGAACTGCCGATGAAGAAATCGCAAAAAAATTAGAAATTTATCAGAATTCTTTAAAAGATAAAGTGTTGGGAACGGTTTCGGAAATTCAGAAGAAACATCCTAACCGTTTTGATTGATGTTTTGAACAGGTTTTAAACGGGTAATTGCGCTGCTCAGTGTTGCTCAGCGATTTAGATAAAAGAAAACAACCACTGAAGTCGTGGTTGTTTTCATCAAGAAATTAAATTAACATTTCATCATTATAAAAATTTTAACTCAGGATACCGACCTGCTGCATACACCATTTCATTTTCCCATACGTTCTTTTGATATCATGGTCTAAACCGATTGACATTCTGATTAATCCTTCAGAAAGTCCCATTTCTTTTTGTTCTGCTTCCGGGATTTCAGATGAAGTTGAGCTTCCTGAGCACGAGAACAGTGTTTTATAAAAACCGAGACTTACTGCGAGATAACCGAGATTTTCTTTCTGCATTAATTCCATTAACTCATTGGCTCTTTTCATGGTTTGCACATCCAAAGTCAATAAACCGCCGAAACCATATGCCGGATTCATCATGCTTTTGAAAAGTTCGTGCTGTTTGTGGCTTTTTAAGCCTGGATATTTTACGGTCAATCCGTCTTTTTCAAATTGTTCGGCCAGATATTGTGCATTCTCACTGTGTTTCTTCATTCTGATATGAAGCGTTCTTAAGTTTTTTAGAATGCTCGCTGCACGGAAACTGTCTAAAGTTGGCCCTAGTAACATACAGGCTCCGGAATTCACATCTTTTAAATCATTAATGAACTGAGCCGATGCGCAAACAACTCCGGCAACGGCATCACTGCTCCCGTTAATGAATTTTGTTAAACTGTGAATCGTAATGTCTGCTCCCAGCATTTGCGGACTGATTGAAAGCGGTGAAAAGGTATTGTCAACAACCAGTTGAAGATTATGCTTTTTAGCCAGTTTAGCCAGTTCACAAAGATCTGCTATTTCTAAAAGGGGATTGCTTACCGTCTCACAAAAAAGAACTTTGGTGTTTTCAGTAATGGCGTTTTCCACGGCAGACAAATCGGTGATATCGACAAAGGAAGTTTTGATCGTGTAATCATGCAGGAAATTTTTCATAAATGCATAAGTTCCGCCATAAATGGTGCGGCTCGAAATGATATGATCGCCCGCTTTGCAAAGCTGAAAAAGGGTAGAAGTGATTGCGCCCATACCCGATGCGGTAACATTGGCGCTTTCGGTGCCTTCCATTTGCGCTAATGCTTCGCTTAGATATAGATTGCTTGGTGTGGAATGGCGGGAGTATAAATAACAGCCTTCTGTGTTTCCTTCGAACGTATCGAACATGGTTTTTGCAGAAAGAAAAGTGTAGGTTGAACTGTCAGATATTGAAGGGTTTACACCTCCAAATTCTCCAAAATATTGCAGATCCTGAATGTTATTGGCTGCATCAAAGTTTTCCATAATAGTAATTTTTGTTTTGATAAAAGTGAACGTTCTTAAACTTAAATACAATAATTTTAAATAAATTCAGAAAATAAATCGGCTGTTTTAATTATTGATAGATTTTAATTTTATATTTGATGAATAATAAAAGTAATAACCGAAAATATTTCATTTCATGCTGGATACAAAAGATAAAAAATTACTGATTTTACTGCAGAATGATGCCAAGAAAACCACCAAACAATTGGCTGGTGAATTGGATTTATCGGTTACCGCTGTATTTGAACGGATTAAAAAACTTGAGAAACACCAGGTTATCAGGAAATATGTAGCTTTACTGAATACCGAAAAAATTCAGAAAAACTTCATCGTTTTATGTCATGTAAAACTGGTTCAGCATAAGAAGGAATATATCTCCCAGTTTGAACGCGAAATTACCCAGTTCCCCGAAGTCTTAGAATGTTTTCATGTCTCTGGAGATCACGATTATATCCTCAAAATTTGTGTTCGGGATATTCAGGAATACCGTGAATTTATGGTGGGAAAGCTCACGAATCTTCAGCACATTGCCAGTACCCAAAGTTCTTTTATGATTAAGGAAGTGAAAAATTCTACGGTGATCGAACCTTAAGTTTAAAAGGAATTGGTAGTGTTCCTGGAAAAAATAAGCGGTTCTGAGAATGGAATTTGAAGAAAGAAAATCTGCCTTTAATTTTTAAACAGCCACAGATAAGCAGCTCCGAATTCCCGTGACCAATAGGATTCGGAATGGGTTCCGTCTTTATCAAATTTAGTTTTGATATGCACCGCCGGAACTCCTTTTTTAATTAAAACCGGTATCATTGTCTGAATATCCGAAACCATGTTTTCTGATTCTTTTGTTCCGCTGAGAAAATAAAAATGAGTGTTTTTTAAATTTTTAGCACTTTTGTTGACATAGAGATTTAATGCTTTAAAATCAAACCAGAAACTGGGACTGAAAATCCCGAGTTTTCCGAATTTTTCAGGATATTTCAAACCTGCATAAAAAGAAATTAAACCGCCCATCGAGCTTCCTATGAGTGCTGTGTTTTTTGCCTGTGGCAAAGTCCGGTAGCTTTTATCGATGTAAGGTTTCAGTGTTTTTGCCAGAAATTCGGTGTAGGCGTCGCCTTTTCCGCCACCGTATTTGGCGTTGTTCCAGGGCGAATATTCATTCAGCCTTTCGGCGCCTCCGTTTTCAATTCCCACCACAATAGCAGCCTTGTGTCCTTCCGCAAATAATTGATTTAAGGTTTCATCAATCTTCCATTCACCGGAAAAAGAATTGGCATCATTAAATAAATTCTGTGCGTCCTGCATATAAATGACAGGATATTTTTTGGTGGAGGTGAAATAATCCGGTGGGAAATAAATCCAGATTCTGCGACTGGTATTTAACTGTGGAATGCTGAAGTTTTCGCTTAAAATTTTTACATTATCGGTCGCGGTGTTCTTTTTTGTCGCGGCATGTTCCCATGAAAGTATTTTGTTTTCAATGGTCTGGGAGTTTTTACCGAAGGTGAGTTTTCTGTTGTCAGAGTTGTTTCCATTGCTATCGCCTTCCGCCGTTTCCCAATTTCCCTGTGTAAATTTATATTCTAAAGTGCCCTCATTTTCGGGGATTTGTAAAATGTAATTTCCGTCGCTGTCTTTTTTTAATTCAAAATCAGGATCATTGGGAGTCCAGTTATTCAGAGAATTGGCCATGAAGATCCTGGCATTATCGGGAGTTTCCTTTGGCACGGAAGTGATTTTCATGAGAACCTGACTTTGCAAATGGATCCCCATACCCGCAAAGAATACAAAATACAATTTTAGGTGTTTTAAAATTCTCATATTCAAAAATTATTTTCCGAAAAAATCCATCAGATCCATATAGTTTTTCTGATTCACGCCATGCCCGCTCATATACTCCCGAAACGAAAAATAGGCGCCCAGTTCATATAATAAATCTGCGGCTTTGCGGCCCCAGTCCAGCGGGATAATCGCATCATCAGTGCCATGAGAAATGAAGAATCTTAATTTTTCAATTTTCTTTTTATCTTTTGCGATGTTTGTTAACAGTTTTTCTTCGGCATAACAGCTCATGCAGGCAACCTTTGTGAATAAGTCGGGATGATTTAGCGCCAATGCATAACTCAGGATTCCGCCTTGGGAAAATCCGCACAAATGGGTTTGGTTTTCGGTTAAACCATATTTATTGGTGATTTTCATTATGTTTTCCAAAATTGCCTGCTCTGATTGTTTGGCTTGGGCAACATCAATTCTGTTTTCTTCATTCATTAAATCAATATCATACCATGAATAACCTTCGTAATTGGTATTGAAAGGTGCTCTGAAACTGACAATCAGCCAGTCTTCCGGCAGCGTTGGCGCAAAGCTGAATAAGTCCTGTTCATTGCTTCCGTAACCGTGAAGTAAAATAAGTAAAGGTGTTTTCGAATTGATGTTTTCGGGTTCGCGAACGGTATATTGTAAATCCATGGAGCAAAGATAATAATTTAGGCTGAAGATTGGCGGTCAAAATCAGCAGCCGGTCAGCGGTTTTATGAATGAAATCTGTATTCAAAGTTTCAGAATAACGAAACAGGATTTGTGGAATCACTGCCAACTTGTAATGTCTTTATTTTAATAATATCTTTGTAAAAATTATAATTATGAGCGATACAATAGTATGTCCGAAGTGCCAGTCGGAATTCACTTATGAGCAGGATGGCAAAATGGTTTGTTCACAGTGTTTCTACGAATGGACGCCGGGTGAGACAGCAGATGAAGATAAGATTTTAGATGCCCACGGACACGAATTACAAAATGGGGACTCGGTAGTGGTGATCAAAGATTTACCGGTGAAAGGCGCCCCAAAACCGGTAAAAGCCGGCACTAAAGTGAAAAACATTAGATTACGTCCAGGCAGCGATCACAATATCGATTGTAAAATCGACGGATTTGGGTCAATGGCCTTGAAATCTGAATTTGTGAAAAAGGCGTAAAAAAAGGAAAAATTTGGACAGGGTTCCGTTTCGAAGACTAGTTGTACAAATGAATCGTACTAATTTCGTCTTAGGGGCAGAAAGAGAATTAACCAAAAATTTCCTTACGTTTTGAATAACAAAGCTAAGAATTATTTTCAATAGATAAAAATGAACTGAGAAAAGTCAGGCCTTGATTCGCAACCGCTGAATTGGCCTGGCTTTTTTTATTTCTAAAGATTTATTTTAATCAAACCTTCCACTTTTTCTGCCGTGTAAATAATCAGATGTTTTCCATTCAGTGAAATTTTAGTCCAGTAATAGCTTCCGGCAAAACGGCTATCTAAAACGGCTGCTTCTTTTCCATGATCTGAAATGGTTATTTCGTGTGGATACCAGAACTTTTTAGAAATACGTAACGCTGATTTTTCTTCCTCCGAAAAAACATTTACCTCACCGAAAAGTGATGCAACATATTGATTGTAAGGATTGTTGTAGGTTTCTTCAGCATCGTCGTTTTGGATCAGCCGTCCGCCTTGCAGAACAATGATCTGATCCAGCCACGGCATTACTTCCTGGATTTCATGCGTAGAAATAAGCAGTGAAATGTTCTTTTCCCGAACGTAATTAAACAGGCGTTCCCGCAGTTCTATTTTCCTGGAAAAGTCGATATTGCTGAAAGGTTCATCGAGCAGAAGAAGTTTTGGCATCACCGAAAGAGCTCTCGCAATGGCGACTCTCTGCATCTGTCCACCACTCAGGTATTTGGGTAATGTGTTTTCATATTCTTCAAGTCCAACCACGGTTAAAAGTTCCTGAACTCTTTCTTTTTTCTCTTTTAAATTGATATTAGAAATAAATTTCCCCACATTATCCGCCACCGTAGAATAGGGCATCAAATCGTAATTCTGAGCGACCAGTTTCATGTTCTCTTCGCCGGGAACCAAATTTTTTGTAGGGCCCAAAATCGGTGCGCCATTAAAAATAATCTGGCCTTTTTCCCATTCGAGAAGTCCGTAAATTAAATTTAAAATAGTGGATTTTCCACAGCCGCTTTCCCCTGCTAAAGCGATGATTTTCCCTTCCTCAACTTTAAGGTTAAAATTCTGGAAAAGCCTTTGCTCTGGGCGATGGGAAAAAAATAAATTCTTGATTTCTAATAGCATATTGCAAAAATAACATATTTGTCTGTAATAAAAATATTTTTGTTATTTTAGCCAAAACAATTTAATTTAAGCTATTTAATGATGAAATCAATTACCAATTCAGTTCTCTTCGTACTTTTTTCGTTTGTAGTCGCATCATGTACGAAGGATAAGCCCCTGACCAGCGAGGTTACGGAAGTTTCTACCACCAACCGCGGTGCCACATATGAACTTGATACTTTAAACAGCAGAATCGAATGGAAAGGATACAAAGTACTGAAGTCTGAACAATCGAGCCATTTTGGAATTATTAAATTCGAAAGTGGTGATCTGACCGTGAAAGATGGCGTTTTGGAAAGCGGCAAATTCGTGGCAGACATGAATTCTTTGACTTCTGTAGATTTAAAAAACGATCCGGAACAACTGGCGAAACTAAACGGTCATTTGAAAAGTGGAGATTTCTTCGAAGCTGATAAGTTCCCGACTGCCTCGTACGAAATTACCAAAGTCACTCCCAATCAGTCTGGTGACTATAATACCCTTCTGGATGGAAATTTAACCATCAAAGGAATTACAAAACCGGTGCAGTTCAATGCAAATGTTTCTGTAAAAGGTGCAGAAGCGAGTATTGCGACCGAACCTAAAGATATTAAAAGAGAAGATTTCGGCGTGAAGTTTCAGCTGCCACTGGCCAACGGTTTGATCAAAGATGAGGTGAATCTTCAGATTTTAATTAAAGCTTTGGAAAAGAAATAGTATTTAATATTTTGAACTGGTTTTAAAAAGCAAATCCGTCTCATTTAAGGGACGGATTTTTTAATGTAAATGGATCTCCGGGATGTCTAAAAAGCAACTGTTTTACATAGTATTGGGGAAATAAGGCTTCGATATCAGCTTTAGAATCACTTAATGGAGCTCATATGGAATTGATCTGCTTTTATTTTCCTGGTTCATTTTCCTTTTTACCAGGCTCTTATTTGGGGTCAGTTAAATCCTTCCAGCACTTCCTCCACGGTGACTTTTCCAAAATACCCTGTCAGGTCAACAGCGGTCAGGAGTTCTTTTAAAGCAGAGATTTCATGCTTTTGTCCGATGAGCTGTTCTTCCAGTTCTTCAATCGGTTTTGAGGCGAAGAAGTCGCCGAATATTTTGGCTTTTTCAATGAAACCCTGTACGACGTCTAAATGGACTTCAATAAAACCAGCTGGAACTTTGATGGCTTTCTTGAAATTATAATTGGGTGAAAATCCAAAATTCCAGTCCCAGGTTTCGTATTTCTCTGCCATTAACTGATGGATTCCCTGTAGGTCTTCTGCGGTCAGTTCATACCGTTCTGCGCCCGGATTATTTTTGATGATCTCTTCGGTGAGCAGGTTTTTAAGGTGATCTGTAGTGGTGTCTTCGGGCAGATAATTGATGAGGTTGGTCACACGCGAGCGGGTAGATTTAATGGCTTTGTCGATGAATTTCAAAGGATTGACTTTCAGCGCTTCACCCAGCACTTCCATTTCGGAATTCAGCAGGATGGTGCCATGCTGAATCATTTTTCCATGGCGCGCGAGTTTGGCGTTGCCACTGAATTTTTTACCCTCTACCAATAAATCATTACGGCCTTTTAATTCTGCGGGCACATTTAACTGATTCAGCATATTGAGCACGGGTTGGGTGAAAAAAGAAAAGTCACCAAAATCATTCTGACCCAAAAGGGTATGGAAGGAAAAGTTGAGGTTTCCCAGATCGTGATATACTGTTCCACCACCCGACATCCGGCGCACGACTTTGATTTCTTTTTCCTTGACATAGTCGAGATTAATTTCGGCCAGGGTATTTTGAAATTTTCCTACGATAATCGAGGGCGCATTGACGTACAATAAGAAAATATCTTCCGTCGGGAAGCGGTGAAGCAGGTATTCTTCCGAGGCAATATTGAAATAGGCATTCTGAGAAGGGGAATCGATGAGAAGCATGTTTTTTTCTTTGGTGCAAAATTAAGGGAATTTTCTGAGATGGGGGGGATGTCGGATGCTGGGTGTTTGATGCTGGATGTGAGATGGTGAATGGAGTCAATGGTGAATTGTGAATGGTGTCAATGGTGTCAATGGTGAATTGTGAATGGGGTCGATAGTGAGTCGTGTGAATGGTGAATGGGGTCAATGGTGAATTGATATTTCTTGTTTTAGCGGTGGTTGGGGGTAATAGAATGTATTTCGATATGAGGCAAATGCAGAGTGTGGATGGTTCAGAAAATTGATGATGTTCCGAAATGTTCCGCAATCTTCCGAAATGTTCCCTTTTGGCAGGCGAAATGGCAAGTTTGGAGTGGTTGGCTTCTGGTTGGCTTCTGGTGTTGGGGTGGTTGTGGCTATAGACTGTGGTGGGTAGGGAGTGGTTGTGGAGTGGTGAAATGGTGTCAATGGTCAATGGTATATTGTAAACGGTGAATGGTGTCAATAGTGGGTGGTGAATGTTGAATGTGTGCCTCAAAAAGATTTGTGTTGTTTGATGTGTGCATGGTATCGAAAATTTTCACCGTTGGAGATCCTTTGTGGCGATAGGGAAGGGTTTTTGTGTATTAACTTGTTGAGCAGTAGCGGTTTGATTGTTAGTAAATTTTTGAAAATACAGGTTTGTATTCGAAAAAGAAGTAATTTTATACTCCAAAACACAAAGCCATGAAAAAATATTTACTTTATTTTTATAGAATAATAGTGCTCTTTGCTGTGCTGTTTTCAGCTGCAATCTGTGGGCAGATATCAATGTCAACCACAGGATCTTATCAACAGGATTTTAATACATTAATTTCTACAGGTACCGGAAATTTTACAGATAATACTACTTTGCCGAACTGGTACGCACAAAGAACAGGGACGGGTTCTACAATTGTTGCAAATACAGGCAGCTCAACCAGCGGTAATCTTTACAGCTACGGATCAGGTGATTCAGATAGGGCTTTAGGTTCATTAGGATCTGGCACCACGGGAAATTTCGCTTGGGGAACTTTGTTGCAGAATAATTCACCGTACGCCATCACCGATATCAGAATTTCTTATACCGGCGAACAATGGAGGAACTCTGCCGCAGAGGCTCAAACGGTTGCTTTCTACTATAAGATTTCGAGTTTACTGAGTTCTGATTTACAGCCAAACGTAAATGAGGGTTGGACCGCTGTCACATATCTGGATTTTACAAGTCCGGTCACGGGCGGAACAGCAGGTGTGTTAGACGGAAATAATGCTGCAAACAGAGTGGTGAAAAACAGTATTTCAATTCCTTCTATAATGCTGCCCACAGGTTCTTATATTCTGCTCAAATGGGATGATCCTGACCATATTGGAAATGATCATGGGTTATCAATAGATGATGTTAAAATTGAATGGACAGTCAACAGTGTGGCGCAACCCGAGCCCACTAATTTTCCCATCAACTTCTCCTGCGGCGTTACTACCCATTCTACGATTCCCCTTTCCTGGACAGATGCAGCAGGAACCACTCCTCCGGACGGGTATCTGATCCGGTGGAGCAGTACTTCTTATACTGACATTGCAGATCCGCAAGATGGAACAGCAGCTGCCAACGGTACAAATACACAGAATGTTTTGCAGGGAACGCAGACTTTTACTGCCTCCGGACTTTCTCCCAATACGGCTTACTTTTTTAAAATCTGGTCCTACACCAATTCTGGAACTGCGATTGATTACAAATTAGTTGGTGAGCCGAAAACGAGTTGTGCTACGCTTGCTCCGCCATGCAATTTTTCAGAGGATTTTTCCAAATCAAATGCTAAAGCGTCTTATACCGATGGCTCATTCGTGGGGAATAACTCGATTGTCTGGACTTATACCAAAGCAAGAGACGAAGGAGATTTCGGAATAAATGGGAAAGGAATCATGTTGCATACTACAAACAGTAAAATAATTTCATCCTCCATTAATAATGGCATTTCAAGTTTCACATGCAGTTTAAAAAAAGGATTTACGGGGGCTGGAAACAGGCAGGTTGAACTTTTAATCAATGGTGTATCCGTAGGAAGTTCTGTTGCCTGGGATAATGCCGATGTACAAACTTTTACAATTAATAATCTCAATATTGCCGGAAGTATTACTATAGAAATTAGAAACAGTAAAAATGAGCAAGTTGTTATTGACGATCTTTCCTGGATCTGCTTCACCGGAACACCCAAACCCAGGATCAGTATTCAGGGGAATGGCGTGACCATTACCGATGGAGATACAAGTCCCTCGGCAGTGGACGGAACCGATTTCGGCACCGCAATTCTTTCCGGTACGGAGGTCGTGAAAACTTTTACGCTGCATAATGTCGGCTCCGCAGATTTGGTATTGGATGATCCCGCAGTGGTGTTGCTGGATGGTTCGAAAGGATTTACCGTTTCTGCGCAACCTGCTGTCAACCCGATCCCCGGCTTTTCCAACCAGATTTTCAAAATCAAATTTAATAATGCTGTTCCCGGAACTTATACTGAAACAGTCATGATTGGCAGCAACGATGCTGATACTCCGGTGTATTCATTTGATGTAAAAGCGATTGTTTCTCAACCTGCCATTACCCTCGGTAAAACCGCCCTTTCCGGATTTTCGTATCCTTTTGGTCAGGGGCCTTCTGTCACTCAGAATTTTGTAGTGAACGGTGTGAATTTAGGAGAAGATATTAGAGCGGAGGCTTCCTCAGATTGGGAAATCTCCACCAACCAGACTTATGACGGGGGAAATGCAGCTCCTTTTTCCAGCATCGTATTTTCTAAATCTTTGGCCGGTGCGGTCACGAATAAAACAATTCATGTCCGCCTTAAAGATGGTTTGGAGGTTGGCTCTTATGCTGGAACCGTTAGATTAACTTCCTCCAATGCTGCGACTAAAGTAGTAATGCTCAGAGGACAGGTTGTTGCGGGAGTTTCCGATATGAAAGTTACCGGAAACGGAAGTTCTATTGCGAATGGAAGTATGAGTCCGAATGGTCTAAACAATACCCTGTTTGCCAGCCAGAATTTAGGTGACTCCCAAACCAAGGCTTTCGAAATTAAAAACCTGGGTGGTTATCCCCTTACCATCGGAGCCATCACTCTTTCCGGCCCAGATGCTTCTTCTTTTTCTGTTTTGAATGGTCCCGCAGCAGGAACGGTCCTGAATCAAAATGGAACGGCAACCTTTGAAATTAAATTTGCACCTACCGCAATTGGTGCGAAAAACGCGACCCTGTCTGTTACCAACAACGATCCAAAAGACAATCCTTACGTATTTGCGGTGAGAGGGGCAGCGACCTACTGTTCCTCTGTGGGAGAAATCATCATCGCACGGCAGAATTTTGAAACGGTGCCTGCGAGTCCTGCAATGAATTACACGCTCACCCACTTTGGCACCATTGCACCGGGACCGAATACGGGATTTTCCAGTGGAAACAGTGGCAGCAACAGTTTTCCTAAAGCCAATAATCTCTATTCGGAGGGGGCAAGAGGCTACCGGATTCAGGGCGCAGATCCCTTAGCCGAAATTCCGTCCGGTGTTACTTTCATTTTTGATGAGGTAGATACTTCCATTTACGACCATATCAATCTTTCGTTTAAGATTGCCGGCTTTTCCCTGGGAAGCACCGGTAATGGGATGGATGATTTAGATGCTTCCAACACCAGTACCGCCATTCATGCGGATAAACTGGATTATGTACTGGTGGAGGTCAGTCCGGACGGAGGTGCTACGTGGTATCCGCAGGCCAAAGTGGTGTCCGGAGAAATGAATCTGGCGTGGAGTTTTGGAAGTGCCGGAACTGCGACGGGAACCCGTGCGTATACAGCAGATAATCATTTAACCTATTTCAGTTCTACCGCTAAAAATCGCTACAGCGCAATATCTATTACCGGTCTTCCTGCGGTTGCGAAGCTCAAACTAAGAATTTCTGCGCAGGATAATGCGCTGAATGAATCCTGGATTTTAGATGATGTACGCATTACGAGTACCGGTTTGGTTCCTAAAATATGGAATGGAGCATGGTTTCCCTCTGCGCCACAAACTTCCGATAAGGCCATTATTCAAGCAGATTACAATACAGCAGACTTTGGCGGTTTTAAAGTCTGTCAGTGTGAGATCGGTAAAAAGGCGACCCTCACCGTTGCGGCAGGTACCGAAGTGAAGATTTCTGATTTCATGGTGAATGACGGCAGTGTGATTGTTCAGAATAAGGGGAATCTGATTCAGGTCAATGAAAGCGATACCAATTCGGGAGCGGGAAATTTTAAAGCCGAACAGCTTATTACCCTTTCTGCCGGGCGGCAGCAGTACAATTACCTCCATTCCCCGGCCGAAGGTTTTAACATGAAAGACCTTTATAAAAATGCACGGGACGAGAATCATCTGCCGGTCACCGCCCCATTTGTCCTCTATCACAACGAGGGAACCAATACTTTTCTGAATTCTTCCGGAGCGTATATCAAGGGTCGGGCTCTGGCGGTAAAAGAACCGGCAATTGGTTTTGCGCCGGCCCAGATCACCGCCGTTTTTGAAGGCAGGCCAACCAACGGAACTTTCATTTATACCTTGGTCAATTCGTATCCTGCCAATATTCAGCGGGGATATAATTTGATTGGGAATCCCTATTCTTCCAATATGGATCTTGTTCAGTTTTATCAGAATAATGTGGCTTCCGGAAAACTAAGCTCCACTTTTTATTTATGGGATCATAATGCCAATCTTCAAACCGCGCAGTTTGGGGATTCATACGGCGGACAGGCTTATGCACAGTTCAATGCCGCAACGCCCGCAGGAGTAGGGACTCCTGTGAAAGCAAGTGGAGATGCAGGAACATCGGTATTGAAAACTCCATCACGGTATGTAAGTGTGGGGCAAGGTTTTATGGCTAAGCTGACTGCTGCATCGAGTCAGAATATTATATTCAGTAACAGCACCAGATCGTCCGGTTCTTCTCAGGCTTATTTTGGTAAAGGGGCGGGTGGGAATTCTGAGAAAGCAGTGGATCGCTTCTGGCTCAATATGATCAGCCCCCAAAATATCGCATCCAATATCGCGATCGTTTATTCTGAAAAAGGCACCGATGGGTTTACCGAAGAAGACAGCCGTTCTATGGGCGGTTCTGATGCGCTGTACAGTTGTGTAGAAGGAGAAAAGCTGTCTGTCAACGGAAAGAGCGGTTTTATGAATACGGATGCTGTAGAATTGGGAACTGCGCATTTCGCAGCGGGAAATTATACCATCGCACTGGATAAGGCAGAAGGAATCTTTGAAGACGGCCAAAATATCTACCTGAAAGACAGGAAAACCGTTATCATTACCAGTCTGAGTCAGGGCAGTTATTCTTTTGCAGCTGATGCCGGCGAAACAACAGGTAGATTTGAAATTGTTTATCAGCCGGAAATCATTTTGGTAACCGACCGTAAAGTAAAAGAGGGAATACTGGTGTACCAGGATGCCGGGGATTTTGTCATCAGAGCCCAAACTGAGAAAATAACACAGGTTGAGGTTTATGATGCCGTTGGCAGACTTGTCTATAAAATACAACCGGAATATACCAGAGTTGTCATCCCGGGCCACTATTTTGTTCAGGGTCTTTATATTTTAAAGATCCATCAAAAAGAACAGTTGACGGTGAAGAAAATCGTGAGATAATGACCCCTGAATATTTGAATTACCCCATCTCCAACTTTATAAGAGTTGGAGATTTTTAGATTCAAACTTAATTCATTCTATAAAAAAGCTGATAGAAATTTTATCTAAAATTAACAATAGAGATTCTCTCTTTTGTTTTTGGGGATTTAATAATAATTAAATTTTCTTATGTTATGATAAGAAGTGAATGTTTTTCTATAAAAAATCCCCTTTTTTCAGACGTCTTTGTTGCGGAACGGTTGCGGACTCGTTGCGGAATGGTTCGGAAAAAAAGGGATTTACCGAAGAAGTCCCGAACAGAGCCCGAATAAATCCTGAAGGAAGGCAGGAGAAAAAGCGGAAGCAAACGGAGGTCCGAAGTCTTGTTTCTTCTGATGGACCGGCCTGTTTTGTTGGTATTCAAAGTGCATCATCTCCCGGTGAGGTATTATGAAATCCGTATCAATGTATTGTATATTATTAAGATATTATGTTAAATGATTTCATGTGGCATTGAATGATTTTTATTTGCATTAAAAAAATAAAGATAATGTATTCGTTATGTCAAAATAATTATTAGCTTTGTTGTCTGGAAATGAAGGGTTGAAGAAGTGTTTTATATTGTTATCACTGCATGACGCCGTAATTTTTGATGAAGGCAATCCGTTTTACAGGATGATCAAGTCATAAAAGCACTTTTTTAATTTCTTTTTCAGTTTAAGATAATGGGTCACGGTAATCATGACTGGTTAAAAAAATGAAGTGTAAGAAAATAGATTACACTTAACACACACACAAATGATGAAAAAAAATTACTTTCCCTCAACGGGTAGGCATTCTGCTGGGTGCTATGAATGGTCCGGATGCTGGCCATCCTGCCAATTGCTCAAACCTTTTTTCCGCCGCGAATTTTCAATAACTCCCTGAAGTGTAGAATCATCGCAATCCCCTGTGTTCGACATAGCGGGTGTCTTTTGCTGTGCGCGAAATGTACATGATGTAACCGAACCGGGGTTCTTTAGAGCCTTGCATATCTCTTGTTTTAATTTCTGATTAGCATAAATATAAACACAAACACAAATGAAAAAAATTAACTTTTTAAGAAAAACAGGGTTTCTTCTGTTCTTTTTCTTTTTCTCGCATTTTGCACTGGCACAGGCTATTGGTGATTTTAGAACTAAAGCAACTGCCGACCAGGATGATGATACCATATGGCAATTGTGCAATGGAAGCAAGGGGTCTGATGTAAATGTAATTATCTAAATACAAAATGATGACAACTACCAATATTTTTTTTATTTCTTTTAATAAGAATTTTTTATTTACCTTTTTATTTCTGCTGGCTTCTATTTTTAGCCATGCCCAGAATGTAGGGGATTTTCAAACCCGCCCCAGCGGAATTACCTGGCCGCAAAACTGGACAAGTAGTGTCTGGCAAATATATCAGTCGGATGGGCAATGGCATGATACAACTGCTTACCCTGACAATACAGCCAGAACGGTAACGATCTTAGCAGGTGCTGAAATAAATACAGACATTGCATCTGTAATCATTGGAAACCTGTATGTCAAAGGCAAGTTGAATGTCACCCGAGATTTTACTATTAAGACTTTCGGAACTGAAACTGATCCCATTTTGTTTATTGAAAATGGTACCGTTACCTTAACAGTTGGTAACACACTTTATTTGCCTGCCGAATCTAATATATTTATAAATATTGATCAAGCAACAAAAGGTATTCAAACCACAGGAGGGTGTAATGGCAATACGCGAGTAAAAATTGGTCTTGCAACTTTTTCTGCTTGTCAAGGAAATGGTCAGGGTGATGGGACTTTTTCTACAATCAATCAGGCCGCGGCGGATGGTACTGCATTTACGATTGCAGGTCCTACATTATTTTGCGCCGGTACCTCATCTGTGGGCCTTACTGGCCGTAAACTAGGTCTACAAGTAGCATCAAATATTAAGTGGGAGCTTACCGCTAAGCCCACTGGAGTAGGAACATTTGTCGTAACCAGTAGTGACAGTACCTTTCCTTTTTCTACTACAGTACCAGCTACTTTGTTTACTGCTGCGGGCGATTATGTCTTTACCTTCAGTTTTGAGGTACAGGTTGATAAGAAAACAACTAAAACTTTTCAAGATTTTGTTACGGTTTCTGTAAATGGTCCTACTTTTACATCTAGGCCAGCTCCTTCCACCACCTATTGTCAAAATGATGTGGCAACAGCTTTATCTGTTGTAGCTTCCGGTACAGGAACACTTACTTACCAGTGGTACAGCAATTCCGCTAATAATAATACAGGAGGGGCACCTATTAACGGAGCTACTGGTTCAAGTTATACACCGCCGACCAATACGGCGGGGACGGTGTATTACTATGTGGTGGTAGCGGCAGGATGCGGAGTAGTAGCGTCAAACACGGCGCAAGTTACTGTAAATGCGTCAACCGCAATAATCAACACCCATCCACTCGCAGCTTCATATTGTCAGAATAATGCGGCCATCGCAATGTCGGTTGCAGGAAAAGGTTTCACCGGATACCAATGGTACAGTAATACCACGAACAGTAATACAGGTGGAACGGCAATCAGTGGCGCAACTTCTTCCTCTTATACTCCGTCCACTGCAACAGCAGGAATCATGTATTATTATGTAACAGTGAGAGGCAGTTGTGGATCGGTAACCTCCAATACAGCATTGATTACAGTAACGGCTAATAATACGGTTGAGTTAACCTCAGCTGCGGGAACAAACAGCCAAGCGAAATGTATCAGTACTGCAATTACCCCAATTGCTTATGCTACAACAGGAGCTACGGGAGCGACAGTGACCGGACTTCCAGCGGGAGTGACCGGAAGCTGGTCAGCCAACGTGGTTACCATCAGTGGGACGCCAACAGTTTCAGGGTCATTTTCTTATACCGTTACTTTAACGGGCGGCTGTGGTGCCATCACTTCAACAGGAACGATTACAGTTACGGTTAACAATACCGTTACTTTAACCTCAGTTGCGGGAACAAACAGCCAAACGAAATGTCTCAGTACAGCAATTACCCCAATTACTTATGCTACAACAGGAGCTACGGGAGCGACAGTGACCGGGCTTCCAGCGGGAGTGACCGGAAGCTGGGCAGCCAACGTGGTTACGATCAGTGGGACGCCAACAGTTTCAGGGCCATTTTCTTATACCGTTACTTTAACGGGCGGCTGTGTTGCCATCACTGCAACAGGAACGATTACGGTGACGGCAGCGAATACATCAGGAGTGCCTTCGTCCTCTCCTACAGTGTGTATTAATACAGCAATTCCAAATGTGACGATAATGACTACAGGTGCCACCGGCATTGGTTCGGCTACAGGATTACCTATAGGAGTTTCTGCAAACTGGTCGGGAAATGTGATTACGATCAGCGGAACGCCGACGGCATCAGGAACATTTAGTTACAGCATACCATTAACAGGCGGATGCGGAAGTGTAACTGCAACAGGAACCATTACGGTTACAGCAACGAATACTGCAGGAGTAGCTTCTTCCACTCCAACATTATGTATCAATACGGCACTGATAAATATTACCCACTCCACAACAGGAGCGACAGGCATCAGCAATAGCGGAGTTTCAGGAGCGAATGGTTTGCCAGCAGGAGTTTCCGCAACCTGGTCAGCAAATGTGATTTCGATCAGCGGAACCCCAACAGCATCAGGAACATTTAATTACAGTATTACATTAACAGGGGGCTGTGGATTGGTGAGTGCAACAGGAACAATTACAGTTTTTGCCGGCAATACCGTTGGTGCTGTTTCATCTTACCCTTCGTTATGTTTAGGAAATTCCCTTACTATAACCCACGCAACTACCGGATCAACTGGTTTGGGAACGGTGACGGGATTACCTATAGGCGTTAACGCTTCCTGGTCAGGAAATGTTCTTACCATTAGTGGAACTCCAACTTCATCCGGCACATTTAATTACAGTATTGCTTTGACAGGAGGTTGTGGCACTGCAAATGCAACCGGTACGATAACCGTCAACGCCTTACCCACCGCCTCTGTCACCGGCAATAACCAAATCTGTAAAAACACGGATGCGGTATTTAATCTGACAGGAACACCGGGGGCGACAGTCATGTACAATATCAATGGAGGAGGCAACAGCAGTGTTGTTCTGGCGGGGGGAACTGCTTTGGTAACAGTACCTTTAGCAACGGTAAACCAAACACTGAATATTGTTTCAGTCTCCAACGGGACCTGTATCAATTCAACTGGCTCTTCTGCAACCGTAAAGGTAGGTGAGGATTCTGTATATACCGGAACCGTTCCCACCGGTTCATGGAGCAGAGGTCTTCCAAACGACGACGGCTTGAATGCGGTGATTGCGGGCAACTACAACACTTCGGAAGGAGATATCAAAGCTTGTAACTGTACCGTCCAAAGTGGAGGTGTCCTGGCCATCAGTGCAGGGACTTTTGCTGAATTTGAAAACAATATTACCAACAACGGAACCCTTACCGTAGAATCCGACGGTAATCTTATCCAGGTCAATAAAAATGCGGTAAACTCCGGAAATATTGTGGTGAAACGCGATATTAAATTCTCCGCAGGTAGACAGCAGTATAATTATTTGATTTCTCCTGTAAAAAATATGGGTTTAAAAGATATCTATAAGGATGAGAAAGGAAATCCAGTTGCTGTACCGTTTGTTTTGTATCATAACGAAGCCGATAACAAATTTTATAACTCTTCTGGTGCGTATATTCCAGGCAGAGCTTTGGCTGTGAAAGAAGCAACAGGTGTTTTTGCCCCGTCTACCATGACGGCGATCTTCACAGGAGAACCCATGAACGGTGATTTACTCTACAACCTGGTGAATTCCAGTACCACCAATACTAATCGGGGCTACAATTTAATTGGGAATCCTTACCCTTCCAATTTAGATCTTGCTGCTTTCTACAGGGATAATTCTGACGGTTTAAGTCCGACCTTCAATTTGTGGGACAGTACTGCCAATACCCGAACCACCCAGGAAGGAGATAATTACGGCGGACAGGCATATTCTCAATGGAATGCAGCAACCCCACCCGGAAGTGGTTCTGGAGTAAACGCGAAAGGTGATGTTGCTACGGCAAAAATACCAACAAAATATGTGAAAGTAGGTCAAGGATTTATGGCTAAAAGTTTAGTCAGTACCAAAAAGGTTACTTTTACCAACACCATGCGTTCCACCGGAGCAGCGGAAGGATTTTTTGGCAAAGAAGCAGTTTCATTTGACCGTTATTGGTTGAATCTTACAAGTCCTGCCAATATCACTTCGCAGATTGCAGTGGTGTACTTCCCGGGTGGAAATGATGCTTATACCCTGGAAGATTCCAACTCCCTTTTGGGTACCGATGCGATCTACAGTTTGGTAGAAAACCAACCGGTCTCTATCAATGGTAAAAGCAGTTTTAGGAATACCGATGTGGTTTTATTGGGGACCAACCATTTTGCCAACGGAAATTATACCATTGCTTTAGGAAATCAAAAAGACGGTGTCTTCGCCAATGGACAAAACATTTACTTGAAAGACAAACAGACCGGAGTGATCACCAATTTATCTGAAGGCAATTATACCTTCGCCTCCAACGCGGGAGAAAGTACCGGCAGGTTTGAAATCATTTATCAGCCAGGAGCGGTTCTTGCTACCGATGCCGCAACCAAGGAAGAACTGGTAATCTACAGAGACAACAGCGACTTTGTGGTTAAGGCCCAGACTAAACAAATCACGGCTATTGAAGTCTATGATGCAGCCGGAAGATTGATCTACCGTGTACAGCCCAACAGCAAAACGGCGGTGATTGCTGCAGACCGTTTAGTCAACGGAGTTTATATTTTGAAGATCAGTCAAAACGGGCAGCTCACCTCCAGGAAAATCGTGAGGTAGCCCTTTGGGATAGGGTGTCCAAAAGAGTGTTCCAGAAAACGGGTGTTTTTTATGGATATTTCCTGATGATTACAGGTGTTTTTCAGGCTTAGATATTTTGTTATCTAATTGATATTCAGTATATTTACATTTAATTATAGCTGAATTTTAAATAATGAAAAAGATCAATATCGAAGAAGAAAACACCCGTTTAAAAGAAGAAATTTTAAAATTCCAAAAAGCAAATAAAAAGCTGTCTGAAGAATTGGAAAAATCAAAAATACAAACCGATCAATTAAAGAAAGAATTAAAAAAAAACGACGCTCGAAAAATAATATTGAGCAAAGAACAAGAACAATTACTTTTGAACCTATCAAAAGACATCGGTATTCCGAATTTATTGTCCGATTAAGCAGCCTGCTTTACACTCGTGTTAACTGTGGTTTTCGGCAAGTGGTGAAAATTTTGGGTGTAATTGATGACGCCTTTAGTGGTTTTTTAGGTAAAATTCCTTGCCATAATACCATTGAGAATTGGGTAAAAAAAAGCGGATTAAAAGCTTATGAAACATCCGGAGAAGAATTGCAAGGAACGCAATATGCCCAAATTGTTGATGAAAGTATGATGATTGGTAGCGAGAAATTGCTTCTCACGCTCGGAGTTCCGGCTTATCATCAGGGAAAACCTTTGGATTGTAGTAATTCTCACATCCTCAATATAGCGGTGGCGGAGAGTTGGAATGGCGATAGAATCGGGAAACAGCTCAAAACAGCGGCTCAAAAAATAGGGTACAATCCGCTCTACGTTATTAGCGACAATGCTTCTGTGATGAAAAAAGGAATAAGAGTTGCAGAATTGTGCCATCAACTTGATATAAGCCATTCCTTGGGTATGTTTTTGGAAAGAACCTACAAGAAAGAGCCTGATTTTGTAGCCTATTTAAAAGCAATGGCGGATTGTAAATTTAAGTTCTGCATGAAAAAAATAGCTTATCTACTTCCTCCTACACAGCGCACTGTTGCTCGTTTTCTTAATATTTCACAATGGGTCAACTGGTCATCGAAAATACTTGCTGTTTATCACACTTTGAATAAAGAGGAACAGAAAGTATTCTCGTTTATTCCCGCAAATGCATCACTGATAGATGAATTGACTGAGGTTATAAAATGCGTAAACAGTATTGAAAAACGCTGCAAAAACAAAGGCTTATCGCAGCAAACAGTAAGTAAATGCCAACAAGAAATCAAACGACATCTTTTGTGTGGCAGCTTCAGGATGATTGCGTTGGGAGAATCGATATCCAAATTCCTTGCGCAGGAAGTTATAATAATAACCTCCAATGCAGCCCATCATAATTCTTCAGATATCATTGAATCTATTTTTGGTAAATATAAAGCTCGAAAATCTCCCAATAAATTAAACGGAGTAACTTCATTTGTCCTATTTTTACCACTTTACACGAAACTTAGCAATAAAGCCATACAAAAAGAATTTAACTTCAAAAAAGCCTTAGAAGACACGCTATTATCACAAATAAAGGTTTGGGAAAAAGAACATCTCACCAAAAATCTCACCCAAATGCGAACAAAATGTTTCCAAAATGCAGCCTGATTTGAGGAACATACAATTGGACACCCTACCTTTGGGATATCACCCTATACAAAGCCGGACGTACTGTCCGGCTTTTTTGTTTGATGAGGTTCAATCGAACTAATCACTTTTATTTTGGAGACTGCTTTATCCGGCCTGAACACTCAGTTGCCCAAACATCCAATTAATCAAGCACTTAAGTTCATGCCTACCGTGTTTACATTGGATATTCATCAGAGAAACCAATTTCCGCAGTTTAGTCTGTCCATAAAAAAGTCATTTTTAAAGCTGATTCTCATAAAACGCGAAAATATTCCCTCCATCGAAGGGGTATTGCGAAACAGAAGAATCGTTTAGGGATGGGTGTTTCCGCCATAAGATCCATTCATCCAGCTCACTAACTTGTTAATTAGCGTTAAATCACCTAAATTTTTTAAAAAAATAGTTTTTATTTATTAGTTAAAAATGACTAAGTTTGTACTTTAAAGGATCAATAACAATGTGAATCCTTTAATAACAAAAACACAAATAAGATGAAAAAAGAAAAAGGATGCTACTTCGGTATGCATTATACTCTGGGGGGACATTATTTTCTCCAACCACACTACCAAATTCGCAACAGATGCTCTTCACTCTCCGGTGCAGCGCATTCACCCTCCCTGCAATAGCCTGCGATGTCTTTTTAAAAGATTTTTTCAGCTGCCAGGACGCAACATAGAGTTTGCGGCCTGTATCGGCCTGCCCCGCTAAAATTACGAAGTTTTAAAATTGAAGATGATATAGCGCGTTATAAAAACGCCTGCCATTACTCTTTCTGAACATACACCAACACCAACACCAACACACACCCAACATGAAAAAAAAATATGCTATACTCAAAAAGGGCTGGATCTTACTGCTGATTTTGATTTCTTCTTTTGCTTTTGCACAAAAAACATGGACTGGTGCAACCAGTACAGATTGGAATACAGCAAGTAACTGGAATACCAATGGAGTTCCTACAGCTGCAGATAATGTTGTGATACCGAATGTGAATAACAAACCAATAATTTCAGTTGCAGGTGCAGTTTGTGCTACTTTAACGATAGATAACACTAGTAACAGTGATAATACACTAACTATAAATTCACCGGGTACTTTGGTGGTTTCGGGAGCAATAACTATGAGATGCCCGACTAATAATAACAGAAAAACAGTGATCGCTGTTGGTAATGGCTCTCTTACAGCTGGATCAGTGAATATGAATGATTCTGCGGGTAATGGTAATAATTGTATTTTATCTCTTTCCACAGGTACCATCAATATTAGTGGAGATATAACAATGAGTGGTAATAATGCGAGAAATCAAGTAACTTTTACTGGTGCAGGTGGTGATTTAAATATAGGAGGCACGATGACAGGTGGTGGATTAACGCCAGCGAATGGGACGGTTAATTATAATAATCATGGTGATCAGAGTATAGGAGCATACGGTTATAACAATCTTACCACCTCAGGAAGTGGATATAAAACGTTGGCAGGAGCTGTTACGGTTACCAACATTTTAACAATGACCAATGGTATTCTTACGACATCAACAACTAATTTGTTACATGTTACTAATCCTGCAATAACAGCTATTGTCGGAGGTAAGCCCACTTCATTTATCAATGGTCCTGTTAAATGGACCACTTCTTTAAAGTCAACCTATAATTTTCCCGTTGGAAAAGGGACAACTTATCTTCCTTTTGTTTTAAACAACTTAACTGCTCCAACGAGTTCTCCGACGGCACAGGTAGAGGCTTTTGATTCTGATAATGGAGGAACCCCTAATTTTACCATTCCGACAGTCGATTCAACGGTAGGAAGTCTAAGCGATACCGAATATTGGTCACTGGCAACGAGTGGAACTTTTTCAAACAGTACAGTATCTTTAAGCCGCCAAACTTTCATTTCACCATTGGATCTCATTGCGGGAAGTGGAACTCCAAGTGGGATTTATTCGTCATTAGCGGGAACTACAAATACAAAAGGAGTCGATAATTCCACAGGGATAGGAAGCAACAGGTTTTTTACTTTTGGCAGAAAAAATGGAATACGCATCGATGGTCCTATTGCGGGTGCGCCGTTTTGTGTTGGAGCCAGTGTGTCGGTTCCATTCAAGGTTACGGGAGCTTATACAGGGACTAATACTTTTAAAGCCCAGTTGTCTAATGCATCAGGGAGTTTTGCATCGGCAGTGGATATTGGTCAGGTAGTGATGACCTTAACGGGAGCTACAGATCCCCCACAGTCCAGAGGGATGATTCCAGCTACTATTCCACCAGGAACTCCGGCCGGAACGGGATACAGAATCCGTGTCATGAGCAGTAATCCTGTGGTGGTGGCGAGTGATAATGGAACTAATTTAACGGTAAATGATAAACCAACCATTGCAGCAATCACAACACCAATAGCATTATGCGCAGGAGGTTCTTTGAGTCCAACAGCTCCAACAGTTACGGCTAATGGTTCTGCGGTAAGTTTACAAGGTTGGGAGATATCTACAACATCAGGAGGCAGTACTTATACCGCTTTAACCGTTCCCTATACCGTTCCCTTTTCAGACAACGGAAAGAATATCCGTTACACCGCAACAAATAGTTGTGGTATTACTACTAGCAATATTGTTGTTTTAACAGTAAATGATAAACCAACCATTGCAACAATCACCGCGCCGGTAGTATTATGCGCAGGAGGTTCTTTGAATCCAGCAGCTCCAACAGTTACGACGAACGGTTCAGCAGTTACTGCCCAAGGTTGGCAACTGGAAACCGGTGTTGGTAGTGGGACATTCGCCAATCTAACTCTTTCTTATACAGTTTCATTTGCAGACAGTGGCAAGAAGATTCGGTATTATGTGATCAATGGTTGTGGAACGACTACCAGTAATACGGTAGCGCTTACGGTAAATGATAAGCCAACCATTGCGGCAATCACCGCACCGGCAGCATTATGCGCAGGAGGTTCTTTGAATCCAACAGCTCCAACAGTTAATACGAACGGTTCAGCAGTTACTGCCCAAGGTTGGCAACTGGAAACTGGAGTTGGTACTGGATTATATGGAAATTTAACAGTCCCTTACACGGTTACATTTGCAGACAATGGCAAGAAGCTTCAATATTATGTGACCAATGGTTGCGGAACGACTACCAGTAATCAGGTAACGCTTACCGTAAATGATAAGCCAACGATTGCAGCACTCACAACCCCCACAGTATTATGCGCGGGAGGTTCTTTGAATCCAGCCACACCATCGGTTACCACGAATGGTTCTGCCGTTACTATCCAAGGTTGGCAACTGGAAACTGGAGTTGGTACTGGATTATATGGAAATTTAATGGTGCCTTATATAGTTACATTTGCAGACAATGGCAAGAAGCTTCAATATTATGTGACCAATGGTTGCGGAACGACATATGGAAACTCAGTCGTTTTAACTGTCAACCCCATCTTAACCGCAAGCGTCTCCATTGCCACTCCAACCAACATCATCTGTGTGGGAGCTAATACACCGTTAACTTTCACCGCCACGCCAACCAACGGCGGAACTACGCCTGGCTATCAGTGGAGAGTAAATGGAAGTCCTGTAGGAACAAACAGTGCTACTTTTACGACCTCAACATTAGCACCGGGCGATTTGGTAACGGTACAAATGACTTCCAATGCAGGTTCATGTTTAATGACTGCGCAGCCAACATCGAATACTTTAACAATCGCAACGCAAACAGCCGTTTTCAAATACGGTATATGGACTCCCGCGCCAGCACCGAATCTTTCGGCAGAAATACAGTCGGCCTACAGTTCCACAACAGCAAATTTGGATGTCTGTGCTTTATCCATAACAAATGGTGCAGCGGTCACCATTAAAACCGGAGAATTTTTCAAAATCCAGAACGGTATCAACACAACCGGCGGAAGTCTGACTTTAGAATCCGACGGCAATCTGGTACAGGTGAATGACAACGCCGTAAATACTGGAAATGTTCTGGTGAAGCGGAACATGACGTTCAGAAGTGACGAAAGAAAGGAATACAATTATTTGATGTCTCCCGTGGAAGATGCGAATCTTAAAACAAATATGTACCGGAAAGCTGATGGTACCTCCGTTGTTGCTCCGTTCGTGCTGTACCATAACGAGGCCAATAATTTCTTCTATACTTCCAGTGGCGCCTACATCAAAGGGAGATCGCTGGCTGTTAAAGAACCGCTGCTCAGTTCAGAAGCGGTAGCTACCGCCTTCTTTGAAGGGAAACCGACTAACGGTCTCATTAATTATGGTTTGGCGTATTCCGGTGCGGCATTTGGGTACAACCTCGTGGGCAATCCGTATCCTTCCAATTTGGATTTAAATGCATTGTATGCAAATAACAAAACGGAAATCGAATCCACTTTCAGATTCTGGGATAATACGGTTAATTCAGTGTATGAGCAGCAGGGAAGTGGTTACAGTGGCAATGCGTATGCCATTTACAATGCTGCATCGGGAACGAACGGGACAGGACTGCCTGCTCCAGGGACTGATCTGCCCGCACCGGGACTTCCAAAAGGAAGTAAGACCCCTAATAAGATTGCGAAGACCGCACAGGGATTTATGGTTAAAGCATTGGGAGCGGGTAAGATTTTAAAGTACTCCAATACCACCAGATTGGAGATTAATACCGATGCTGTATTCTATGGCAGACAGGGTACAGATGACCGGTATTGGCTTGCCATGAAAGCGCCTTCGGGCATCACTTCCATGATTGCGGTTGTGTATTTCGGGGCAGGAAATATGGCATTCGGTATGGATGATTCCCGTGCGGTCAGCAGTTCGGATGGTCTGTACAGCTACGCCGAAAACGAAAAAGTGGCCATTAACGGCCGCAGTACTTTCGTGAATACGGATAAAATCAACTTGGGCAGCAGTCATTTCGTACAGGGAAACTATACCATCGCGCTGGGTGACAGAGAAGGCACCTTCGCCAATGGACAAAACATTTACCTGAAAGACAAACAAACCGGAGTGATCACCAATTTATCTGAAGGCAATTATACCTTCGCCTCCAACGCGGGTGAAAGTACGGGCCGGTTTGAAATCATCTATCAGCCGGAAGCAGTTCTTGCGACCGATGCCGCAACCAAGGAAGAACTGGTAATCTACAGAGACAACAGCGATTTTGTGGTTAAAGCCGAGACTAAACAGATCACGGGTATTGAAGTCTATGACGCAGCGGGAAGATTAATCTACCGTGTACAGCCCAACAGCAAAACGGCGGTGATTGCTGCGGACCGTTTAGTCAACGGTATGTATATTCTGAAAATCAACCAAAATGAAACAATGTCCGTGAAGAAAATCTTGAAATAAGTTATTTTTACAGGGATACAAAGCCGGACGTACTGTCCGGCTTTTTTTGTGATACAGTTCAAGTTACGTCTAAGTTACGACGGGGTTCGTGCTTCGCTTGAAATCAATGTCGATGTTCAGTCGGACGGGCGTTCCGTTATTGCAAAGCGGTATCCACACTTATCTGCCCGCCATTCTTTTCAAAGCGATGAAGCAACCTATTGGTTATTGAACAATAATAGTAAAAATTTACAATACCTACCTTTTTGAAACCAATTTTGTCGGTGGTTTTTTAGCTGAAAATATTAAATGCATAATAATGTGTATTTCATTAAATGTTTTCCTGATATAGGTGTTTTCACCTTGTTTTTTTTCGTTTTTAAGTCTATTTTTACAATGACACAAAAACATGAATGATGAAAAAAAATACCTCTTGGGGAGCATCGCTCCTGATGTATTTCCTGCTTGCTTTTCAGTTGCTCAATGCGCAAGCCGCAGGAGATTTTAGATCGAAAATTAGTGGAGATTGGATTACTCCAGGCACATGGGAGAAATGTACTTCAATGTCACCTGAAACTTGGGTAGCATCTACCACAGATTATCCAGGGAAAACAGCTGGCAGTTATTCGGTGACCATCGTAAATTGTCATACCATATCTACTCCTTCGTCTCCATCAGCTTTCAAAATTGGAGATCTCACCGTTTCAGGAGTATTGATGATTAAAAGTCAACTTACCTTAAGTACTACAAATAAATTATGGATAAAAGGAGGATCTATGGTATGGGCCGATAAGATTGGCGTATATCTTGCGAATAATGCCGCGTTAATTATAACCGGTCCAAAGTTATGTTCCAATACTTATGTTTTGGGACTTGATTCAACAGATAACAGTACTTGTAATGCAAATACTGCTTTGTTTATGGGTGATATTAAATATACCTCGTGCGTAGGAAAAGGAAAAGGAAATACCGCAGCCGGAGACTTCAATATGGTAAACGGACTTGGAGGAAGTTTGCGCGCCAGCCCCGGCGCTTACCCCTCCGCTTTGTGTTATGGTAGCGCCATTCAACCCACTTTATTTGGAAACGCAGTGCAATATGGAACTAATCTTGGAGTGATCACTTATACCTGGAGTTTGGTCTCAAAGCCTTCTGGTTCTGGTTTAAATTTTCCCACCACGAATACCCGGAATCCCGTTCTTCCAGCTTTGACCGTTGCGGGTGATTATGTTTTCAAATTAGTGACTTCGATTCCTTTACCGTTTTCTAATGAACAATTGGTGACTATTACGGTGGGTGGCGAAACGGTATATAAAAGTGGAGTGTGGTCAGCTGACATCCCTTCTTTTGCCAACCATCGTACGGCTAAAATCCAGGAGAATTACAATACCGCTTCCGAAGGCTCTTTCGATGCGTGTTCCTGCGAGGTAGCACTTGGTAGTACGCTTACGGTTTCAAAAGATACTTTTGTACAAGTGCTCAACAATATCACCAACTATGGAACGGTTACCGTAGAAAGCGACGGAAACTTAATACAGGTAAATGATAACGGTATTTTTACAGGCCAACCGATTACCTCTAAACGTGAATTCAAAATAAGCGCCACCAGAGAACAATACAATTTTGTGGGCTCCCCTGTGGCTTTTCAATCAGGAGAGTCTTATAAAACCATTTATCCCGGAACCACTTATGTGCTTTACCATAACGAAACCAATAATATGTTCTATAATTCCTCGGGCGTGAATGTTCCGGGCAGAGGTTTGGCAGTGAAAGAACCTACAGGAAGCGGAATAGCTACCGTAACAGCAACCTATAAAGGCGTGCCACAAAACGGAATTATTACTTTACCTATTACCAACAAAGACTCGAATCCCACAGTAACTACCTATGGCTATAATCTCGTGGGTAACCCTTATCCTTCCAATATCGATCTGCAGCTATTGTATAATATCAATGGGGGTAAAACAGGCAGTTCACAAATTATATCCCCGAATATCAGTCCCACTTTTTATTTCTGGAATAATAATGGCAATACGCTCTTTGAGCAGCAGGGAAGTGGTTATAGTGGAGTAGCTTATGCGATATACAATGTATTGACCGGTCCCGATGGGACAGGAACCCAATCAGGTCTGTCTTCTAAAGTTCCTTCAAAAATTGTGAAAGTAGGGCAGGGCTTCATGACGAGATCATTAAAAAGCAATTATGATTTCATATTCAACAACAGTATCAGAACGAAGGACGCTTCACCTGTTGATTTTCTCGGAAAGGGGAGTCCGGCTCTTCAGGTTGACAGGTACTGGCTTCAGATGAAGACACCTTCGGGGATTGCTTCTACGATTGCAGTGGTACATTATGCCGCCGGGAACAATCTTTTCGGTCCGGAAGACTCCAGAACCATGGGCGGTTCAGATGCCGTCTACAGTCTTGCCGGTGGTGAAAAATTAGCCATCGACGGCCGGAGCAGTTTTGAAAACACGGCGGTCATTCAACTCGGAATGCAGCATCTTGTTAATGGGGATTATACCATCAGTATTGATACTGCTGAAGGGATCTTTGCAGAGATGCAGCCAGTTTACCTTAAAGACAAACAGACCGGAACTATCACCAACCTCAGTCAGGGAACTTATACTTTTTCCGCAAACGCGGGTGAAAGTACGGGCCGGTTTGAAATCATTTATCAGTCCGATACTTTTTTGGTTACAGATTCAACCACCAGAGAGGAATTGGTGGTGTACAGAGACGGTACCAGTTTCGTGGTCAAAGCACAAAACACCAATATCAAAGATCTGGAACTGTATGATCTGACCGGCAGGTTGCTGTATAAAGTGCAGCCGAACAGCACAACGGCGGTCATTGATTCAGGTTTTATGGTAAACGGGATCTATATTCTTAAAATTGACCATAACGGGCGGATCACCGCGAAGAAGATTATTAAATAGCAGTTTTTTCAGGATAAAATGCCGGTCTCAGATCTTTTCGAAGGTCTGAGACTTTTTTGTTTCTGCCGCGCCAATTTTCTGCCGCCTGACAGGTTTACTTCCTGGCTTTCCGCATACTGCAATTTACAGGATTCTGAAACTTTTAATCTCCTTGGAGATACAATAAAAAGATACTGGAATTAGTTCTGCAATTACAACGATCAAATCAAAATGAAAGAGAATGCCTGTAAAGGCTTATAAATAATTCAATTAAAATACAAGACGTAGTATAACAAGGCGGAAATCTGATTTCAGAAACATATTTGGTACATTGGATAAAACTATTATCTTTGCAGTTCACAAATGATGATCTAATCGCTTTAAAAATACGATATGAATAATCATTTATTCTTTGCATACCGGAGTCAAAACATGGCGTTGTACCGCCTAAGTAATACCGAACTGCGTGCTCTATTTAATTATTCTTTCAACTTTTATAAAGTGCCACTGCCTAATTAGCCATTGTGGTTCTTTATTTCGTTAATACAACACACAAATCCTGAAAAAAAAATTTGATATTGAGTTCTTTGGAAGTTTTTCCAAAGTAATAATGTGGTTATATGCTAAAAAAAACTGAGTAACTCTATATGAAAAAAATTATTATTCTTTTGTTCCGAAAGCTTTTTGCTTTTATTTTATTCACTTCTTTTTTATCGCTTTTCCAGGCACAGACCACTGTAACGCTTTCTTCTCCTGGATCTGGTACCTGGACGGCTCCCTGCGATGTCAATTCTATTACAGTTGAAGTATGGGGCGGTGGCGGCGGTGGCCAAAGAGTAACTGGTAATAAACAGAGTAAAGCCGCATTAGGCGGCGGCGGTTCCGGCGGTGGATTTGTAAAAACGACTTACGCGGTAACACCGGGAACGACGTATAATTATTCTGTTGGATCAGGAGGTGACGGAAGTGCCAGCACAGCAAACAACGGAATTCCTTCGTGGTTTGTAAATAATACGACTATTTTGGCAGTAGGCGGAACCGGCGCGGCAACGAATGCTACCGGCGCAGGAACGGGTCAAACTGCTCCCAGTACTGGTAACAGAGGAGGAGCTTTGATTTCTACTTACGGAGGGAGCGGCGGAACCGCCACTGCCACAAACAGCGGCGGAGGCGGATCAAGTGCTGGTAATACCACTGGTAATAATGCCTCTGGCATTACAGGTGGTGCAGCACCAGCTAATGGCTTTGCCGGAGCTAATGGTGTCTCCGCTACTGAAGCAGATGGAGGAGGTGGAGGAATTGGCGCTGGTGGATCGGGTGCGAAAAAGCCGGGAGGTAATGTTACTTATTCGGGTGGCGCTGGTGGTGCCGGTCAAATTAAAATCTCTTATACCTCGGCCCTTAAAAGTTACTGTACAAAGACTTTTAGCACTGTGGAACCTATCACGAATGTTACTTTTGCCGGAATTGACAATACTACTTCAGGAACGGTAGGAGGCACCCCAGCCTTTGAAAATTTCTGTATTGCTGCTAATGTAATTCAGGGAAACACCTATACCATTTCGGTTCGGGGCAATACGAACGGTAATTTTACGGATTATTTCAGGGTGTATTTTGACTGGAATCAGAACGGAACTTTTGGTGATGCCGGGGAAGCTTATGATATTGGAACCATTACCAATTCATTGGGTAATACCGTCACGGCCACTGTTAATATTCCGGTTCCGGCAGGTGCACTGCTGGGGACTACAAGGATGCGTGTTGTTAAAAACCTCAATGCATATACTGATGCCTGTACTGCAGCATCTAACGGACAGGCAGAAGGTTATAATGTGAATGTTACCACCGCTACACCTTGTACTGTACCTGCTGCGCAACCTACCGGGCTTGTCTTCTCAAGTGTGTCGTCTACCCAAATCAACGGCAGTTTTACGACAGCATCTCCGGGATCAGCGGGGTATCTGGTTGTAAGAAGTACTTCAAGTACGCTGTCAGCAAATCCAACCAACGGTACTCCTTATATTGCCGGTAATGCTTTGGGAGGCGGCGTGGTGGTTTCCTCGGGAGCAACGACTTCTTTTTCAGATACTGGTTTAACCGGTAATACGCGATATTATTATTTCATTTTTTCCTATACTTCGGGGGCATGTTTTGGCAGTCCTACCTATTTAGTGACTTCCCCATTGCAGGGAGACCGAGTCACGTGTCCGTCAGACCCCACCGGAAATTCTGTCTCGGCAATTTTACAATCCGGAGCTACCATCAGCTGGAGTGCATCAACAGGGGGAAGCGCAGCAACCATCAATTATTTTTTAGAGGTTGCAACCAATTCTGATTTTACAGGTCTTATTGCCGGCTCTCCTTTTAATAACGGAACTGTTTTAAGTAAAGTACTTACCGGCTTAAGTTCCGGAACAACCTATTATTACAGGGTGCGCGCTAATAACGGTTGTGTTAGCGATCTGGGTATAACGGGTAATTTCACGACCCAGCTTGCCCCATGTGCAGGAACACCTGCGGCAGGAACAATTATTTTATCTGCAACGAACGGAGCTCCTTCCACTGTCTTCACGGCCACTGTAACAGGAGATGCAGCCGGGGTAAGCGGGCTTTCCTATCAGTGGCAGATTGCGGACTCTGCAACCGGACTTTGGACCGATATCGCAGGTGCAACCGGTGCATCGGCGCATATCACCGCAGTTGCAACGGTGAGTACAACCAAGTATTACCAACGCATCATCAGATGTTCAAACAGTGGTTTGCAGTCCGTATCCAACGTGGTTTCTTTTAGAACGAACAATCTTTCCTATTGTCTGCCGACCACTACCCCGGCCACTGCGGCTGACATGTATATTACCGAAATTAAATTTCAGGGTACGCTTAATGATGTATCGAATGTCAGTACCTACAACGGAACGGGTTATCAGGATTTTACAGGACTTCCCAATAAAGCCATACAGGCTGCAGGCGAGGGGATTAATATTTTCTATAAAGGCCTGGAGCCGATTGATGCACGAATCAAAGTCTGGGTTGACTGGAATAGAGACGGAATCTTTAATAACACAGCGGGTAATTCCGAGATTGTCTCTAACAGTACCACCTCCGCCTTTTCCACTTCATTCGGCTTTATTATTCCGCCCGGTACTGCGCCGGGTGATTATACCATCAGATTCCGTAACCGCATCGGAGGGGATGCTACACCGTGTGAAAATTTTTCAACCGGGGGAGGAGAAACTGAGGATTACCTTTTTACGGTGATTGCTAACTGTGCTTCCAGCATTGTTTCTCTAACACCGGTAGAAACCTGCGGATCTGCCTCTTTTGCTATTACTGCAAAGGGAAATTTAGGCACCACTAAAATAAGATGGTATGATGCTGAAACCGGAGGCGAGATGGTAGCAGAAACCACAGTTGATGGCTCGTTTCAGTCGACCTATGTTACACCAACTCTTTCCGCAACCAAAACCTATTGGGTGACGTCTTTTAACGGTGCCTGTGAAACGCTTTACAGGAAACCGGTAAGCGCAACCATTAAGCCAATTCCTCAGTTTACCTTCAGTTTACCTCCCGGAAATGCCAACTTTTGTGGGGATGAAGATCGTTTGGTATTGTCCACCGCCGGAGCGCTGGAAGAGGTGATGCTAATTAATGAAGATTTTGAAGGGGGTGCTTTGGGCGTATTTACCCGTACGACAGGGGCTGATGATAATTCGACGGTTGCCAATACTGGTTGGCAAAATAAATCCAGTATTTTTTCGCCAGTGGGAGCGATCTGGAAACCTGCTATCAGTTCAGGTTATGGAGGTAATAAATTTGCTTACAGTACATCTGATTATGGCACAAGAAAAGTGCACAGTATACTAACTTCTATCGCAGCATTTAATACCACTGGATTTACTAATCTGAAACTTGACTTCTCAGCTTATTATTCTTTTTACGGAGATACTTCACCCGCAGCGGGAGGGACAGTAGAGGGTCTTTATGTCGAAGTATCCACCAATGGCGGAACGACCTGGGTACCTGCCAACACCAGCTATAATCAAAATGAAAGTTTGGGTTATGGTACTGCTTTTCAGGATGTGACCATTAACCTTGATGCGTTCATTAATGTAGCTTCCCTCAAGGTACGTTTCCGTTATAATGCGTATTGGGGTGATGGAGTCGCTATTGATAATATCAAATTGTATGGTAACCGACCTTTAACGACCTCGTTTGTTTGGACGGCTCCGAATATTGGAGTTTATCAGGCGAACTGTACCACTCCTTACGTGAACGGTACCCCGACCGCTTCCGTATGCATCAAACCAAGTGATGTGCAGATGCAGACCATTTCCGACTGGAATATTTCTGCCCAGCAGACCGTAAGTAACGGCTGTACCACCTCTGCAACCATTTCGATTCATAACCAAAATAAAGTATGGGATACCACAGCTTCCACCAATTGGGGAGTTACAAACTGGCAGCCAACCACTGCTGTTCCTGCCATTGATAAATGTGTACTGATTAAAAAACCTGTTAACATCTTAACAGGCGGTAATTTTGAAGCTAAAAATGTGAAAGTGGTTACCGGAGGAACATTAACCATCAATAAAGATGCTTCACTGAAGATACAGGATTATATTAGGAACGAGACCGGAAGTGCGGCAACTGTCGTGGTCGAATCCGACGGAAGCCTGGTGCAGATTAACGAGGATACTGCCATCAACACCGGTTCCATTACGGCCAGACGAACCATTAACCTGTCGGGCGGAAGACAGCAGTATAACTATCTTATTTCTCCACTGGAAGGACAGTCTTTGAAAAATATTTATAACGGGATTGATTATGTCCTTTATCATAATGAGGCGAATAACTTTTTCTATAACTCCAGCGGTGCCTACATCAAAGGGCGTGCTCTCGCCGTAAAAGAACCCAATAAAACAGGGGTTCCGGGGACACCGGCTACCGTAACGGCCACTTTTACCGGTTATCCTACGAACGGCGCTTTTACTTATAGCATCGTGAACTCTGGACCTGCCAATCTAAGCCGTGGGTATAATTTAGTCGGAAATCCCTATCCGTCAAACATTGATCTTATTACTTTTTATAACCTTAATAAAACAGGGGGGACACTAAGCCCTACTTTTCATCTGTGGGACAACCGTGCGAACAGCCAGACGGTGCAGATGGGTGATCAGTACGGAAGCCAGGCCTACGCGGTTTTCAATGCGGTAACTCCGCCTGAAGTTGGGACAGGCACCCGGGCAGCCGTCGGTGATTTTGGACTAGCCGGTACCACAGTGCCGACGGAAAGCGTTAAAGTCGGACAGGGCTTTATGGTCAAAACCAGTGCAGAAAACCAGCAACTGATCTTTAATAATACCATCCGGACCAAAGAAAGCGGCACTGCTTTCTTTGGTAAAAGAGGAAACCGGCCTCAAGTGGACCGCTACTGGCTGAATATGATTACGCCAAAAAATACCGCTTCCAACATCGCAGTCGTATATTTTGAGGGTGGAAATAACAGTTTCACCCAGGATGACTCACCCTCTCTTGGAGGCTCAGATGAGCTGTACTCGGTGGTGCAGGATCAAAAAGTAGCAATCAATGGACGCAGTTCCTTCAGCAACAGTGATTCAGTTCCGCTGGGCAGCAGGCATTTCGAGGCCGGCCAGTATAAAATTGAACTTGACACTACCGAAGGCATCTTCGCTAATGGGCAGATTATCTACTTAAAAGACAAACAAGCGGGAATCATCACCAACTTAAGTGCAGGTAATTACACTTTTGAAACTAACGCAGGAGAAAGCACCGGTAGATTTGAAATTATTTACCAACCGGAAACGGTTTTGGCAATGGACTCAAATATAAAAGAAAACATTGTTGTTTACAAAGACGGTGATGATTTTGTCATAAAATCACAAAGCAAGATAATTACCGCTTTAGAGGTTTATGACGCCGCGGGAAGATTGATAAATATCTCAATTCCTAATCAGAAAGAAGTCCGCCTACCTGCCGATTCTCTGGTTAACGGAATATATGTGCTGAAAATTGTCTGTAATGGTGCAGTTATAACCAAGAAAATACTGCGCTGAGAAATTCAAAACCCAATGATTATAAAAAAGCAATGTCCACAGACGTTGCTTTTTCAGTTCTTAATTTCTGATAATAGTAATGAGGTATGATTTATCTTGAATAGGAAGAGAAAAAGGGAAAAATGATTGGGTTGTTAATAGCTGTTTTGTGAAATATAGGGTATCATTGTTTACTTTTGTAAAGTATAGATAAAAAACATGATTTTAAGAACAATAGGCTTTTTCGCGAAGCCTGAAAGTAGAGATTGAGCATGGGTTTCATAATGATTTTAATCAAAAGATCTATTTTAGGTATTAATCGATGAGATTGCCTTATTATCAACAAAATAATAAAAAATTAGCTTATAAAATAGGTATCTTTAATATTGAATTAATATATTTGCCAAACACTATAATGAAAAAAACTTTTTATATATTTATTTTACTGCTCGGTACCTTGTATTTTGCACAGGGTACTGCCAATCCATTTGAAGAATCTGAGAAAGAACATAGTGCTTTCGAACCAAAGACAGCTACTGAAAATGGATCAGAAATTCCGACCCAACCTACTAATGGTGGTAACCCTGGTGATCCCACCCCCATCGACGATTACCTTCCCGCACTCGCCATTGCAGCCGTAGGCATCATTGTTTATTCCGTACGTAAGAAAAAAACCACTTAACTAATAACCACTGAAAGTGTTGCCGAAAGTTGACGCTTTACAACTAAGCACATGTATCGAAATGTTCTAAAACCAATTTTGGACCGCTCTATTGCCAGCTGCGCATTACTGGTAGCGAGCCCTTTATTTATAGTAATAACCGTTGTGTTATTCTTTAACAATAAAGGGAGTGCATTTTTTGTGCAGAAAAGACCGGGTAAAAACGGCGCTATTTTCCACATCATCAAATTCAAAACCATGAATGATAAGGTGTGTGAAAACGGGGTTTTGCTCTCCGATTATGAGCGTTTAACTTTCATCGGAAAAGTCATACGGAAAACGTCCATGGATGAACTCCCACAATTAATCAATGTTTTGAGAGGTGAAATGAGTCTGATAGGACCCAGACCGCTCTTACCCGAATATCTGGAACTGTATAATGAGGAACAGAAAAGGAGGCACGATGTAAAGCCCGGGATAACCGGTTGGGCACAGGTTAACGGCCGCAACGCATTGTCATGGGACGAAAAATTCAGGTTTGATATAGAGTACGTCGATAAAATATCTCCGAGGCTCGATGCGCAGATCGTTTGGATTACCCTGTCAAAAGTAGTGAGAAGACATGGTGTCAATGTGAATAATTATATGACTATGGATGCTTTTAAAGGAAACACAGCATGATTTTATACGGTGCCAGAGGACAGGCAAAAGTTATTTATGACCTTATTCTTTCGAATAACCAACTGTTAGAATATCTGGTGGATGACAATCCGCCTGATAACTTTCCACACCATCTCAATATTTTTAAACCCAGCCAGGCGCTGCTTCAAAATAAAGAAGTGATTATCGCAATTGGTGACAACAAAGTAAGGGAGGCAATATATCATCAGATAAAAGAGTGGTGCCGGTTTGAAATCATGCAGCATTACAGTGCTTATGTTTCCAGGTTTACGGAGGTGGGAGAAGGCACGGTGATTATGCCCAATGTCTGCATCAACGCCGAAGTTAAAATTGGAAAGCACTGTATTATTAATACCGCCTGCGTGATTGAACATGAGACCGTGATTGAAGATTTCGTACACATTTCGCCCAATGCGGCGCTGGCCGGCAATATCCTCATTAAAAAAGGAGCTCATGTAGGTTTGGGAGCCAATGTAATCCAAGGGGTTACCATTGGCCAAAATGCCGTCATTGGAGCAGGGGCCGTCATTCTTTCGGATGTGCCTGATGATGCGGTGGTGGTTGGAAATCCCGGAAGAATTATTAGATTTGTCGGAACGCCATATGAGGATGAAAAAGCAAGGCTTTCTTCCCTTTAAATAAGAAAGGTGGAGATTAAGTAAATCGCCCGGGAGGGCGGTGAAAGGGTGCAATTGTGATTTAGGCTGCCGTCAATAGCATGATTGGGAAGCCTTGCTGGGTTATTGTGGCGCCATCGCCGTCGGGATCAAAGTCGGCAATCCTTTGAAAGATTGTCCGAAATACCGACGATGGTGATTTATTCCAGCTGTTTTAATAGGGCGGTGATTACTTTTTGCCTGGTAGGTGTCAGGTGCGTGATCAGGGTGTAATTCGTGCACGAACTGTAATCGTCCGGATTGCCCTTACCGCATGAAGGCTCGGTGTACTTGTTAGATTGAAATGAGATTAGAGTGATGGATAAAAAAATATGGCTTTCTTCGCCTCATATGGGAGGTTCGGAAATGAACTATGTTCAGGAGGCTTTTGACAAAAACTGGATTGCCCCTTTAGGCGAAAATGTCTCCGGACTGGAAAAAGATTTAGAAGATTTTCTCGGCATGGGCGTTCATGTGGCGGCGCTCAATTCGGGTACCGCTGCCCTGCATCTGGCTTTAATCCTACTGGATGTGAAGCCTGATGATTTTGTGATCTGTCAAAGCCTTACTTTTTCTGCTTCAGCCAACCCTATTGTTTACATGGGGGCGGTTCCTATTTTTGTAGACAGCGAAAAAGACACCTGGAACCTTTGCCCCAACGCTGTAGAGGATGCCATTAAATTCGGGATTTCTAAAGGCAAAAAGCCCAAAGCCATTATCACCGTCAATCTTTATGGGATGCCCTATAAAGTTGATGAAATAGCAGCGCTATCCAGAAAGTATGAAATTCCCGTGCTCGAAGACAGTGCAGAAGCTTTGGGAAGTACTTATAAAAATCAGCACTGCGGCACTTTCGGTGATTTTTCTGTCATCAGTTTCAATGGCAATAAAATCATAACCACTTCCTGTGGTGGTGCATTGATTTCGAAAGATCCTGCCATGAAAAGCAAGACGATATTTCTTTCTACTCAGGCAAAAGATGAAGCTGTGCACTACGAACATACGCATATCGGGTATAATTACAGAATGAGTAATATCTGTGCCGGTATTGGACGAGGGCAGATGGAAGTGCTGGAACAAAGGGTAGCTCAACGAAGGCAGAACCATTTTTTTTATCGGTACCTGCTGGGTGACGATGACCGTTTTGAACTGCATACTGAACCTACAAACGACTATTTTTCCAATCACTGGCTTAGCGTGATCCGGTTGAAACCGGGTCAACCTATTACGAGCGAGGTCATGAGACAACATTTTGAAGCGGCTGCTATCGAAACGCGGCCGATTTGGAAACCGATGCATCTTCAGCCTGTTTTTAAAGGAATGCCCTATTTTGGCACGGATTTGGCGGGAACGCTTTTTCAAAGTGGGCTATGCCTGCCGTCAGGGTCTAATTTAACGGATCACGATTGGCAAAGAATCTCCTCCTCCTTTGAAAATATCAAAAAAAATACCGCAAAACAGGGTGGTTAAACTGTAATTTTGTGTATTTTTGCAGCACTTGATGAAAAAAACGATGAAAAAATTTGATATCAGCAATGATACGGGATTAATATGTTTAATATTATGAATTACCGCAAGAAACTTAAAGATAAAATTTATGGTGGCGATAATATTGTTAATCTCTCGGATGTAAGATATCTGCCGCGTTGGATCATCCTGATCATTGATATCCTGTTGGTTTTCCTGGCTTCTCTTGTTTCCTGTTATATTATAGGAAAACTCAATGGTAACAAGGCTGTTTTTTATAATGAACTCTACATGTTTGCTTTCATAGTCGGGGTGAATGTCTTCTTTATGTATGTGTTCCGGACCTACGCCGGAATCATCCGGCATTCCACGTTTATTGATTTGTTTAAACTTTTGCTGGCCACTTTCTGCAGTACCTTAACCATCGGCATCATCACTTCTGTTTATTTTTTATGGAAGGGTTTTGAACTCATCAAAAGCGATGTGCCCTTTCTCACCATTTTCTTTGTCACTTCTTTCATGGTTCTTTCTATGTTCCGGCTGTTTGTGAAGGAATTTTTTCATATTCTCAGAGAGTTCCGCAGAAGCACGCTCAAAAAGAGGATTCTGGTACTCGGCATCGGCGAAAGTTCGATTGCTATCGCACGTGCCGTACTGGATAATCACAATCTGCCTTACCAAATCGTAGGATTTCTGACGCAAAGGGCAGATTCCCACCGTGCCAATCTATTAGGCAAACCGATTTATACGCGTGCGAAAATTGAGCATAACAGCAAAGAAGATTTGGCCCTTGATGGCGTATTGATCCTCAAAGAGATGATGACGAAAGAAGAGATGAATTTCTGGGTAAACCTGTTTCTGGAAAAAGACCTTCAGGTCTTTAAGGCGCCCACCGTGCAGAAACTCCGTGATAATGATTTCGGCGTCTCCATTAAAAGTCTGCAAATAGAAGATCTGCTGAACCGGAAACCCATTGTTATAGAAAATGAAGAGGTGAAAAGAAGGCACCATGGGAAAATCGTTTTAATTACGGGGGGAGCAGGATCGATCGGAAGTGAAATCGTGCGGCAGGTTGCTCAGTTTAATCCGGAAATGATTGTAATACTGGATCAGGCGGAAACTCCTCTTCACGAAATAGAGCTGGAAATGCGCAGTAAATATCCGCAGATTAAATTTAAATTTGTCTTGGCAGATATTTCCAACCGATATCGGATTGAACCTTTGTTTCAGAAATACCAGTTTTCGATGGTATATCATGCGGCGGCTTACAAACATGTTCCGATGATTGAAGAAAATCCTCACGAAGCCATCCTCGTCAATATTTTGGGCAGTAAAAACCTGTCCACTTTAGCGAGCAAATACAAGGTGAACCGTTTTGTAATGATATCGACCGATAAAGCGGTGAAACCCACGAATGTGATGGGCGCTTCCAAAAGGGCGGCAGAACTGTTCGTGCAGGCGCTCCAGGATTCGGAAGGCAATGTGACTAAATTTATTACGACCCGCTTCGGGAATGTACTGGGTTCGAACGGTTCTGTGATTCCGCATTTTAAAAGACAGATTGAAAATGGCGGGCCGGTCACCATTACGCATCCCGATATTGTGCGCTATTTCATGACCATTCCCGAAGCCTGCGAATTGGTACTGCATGCCGGGACCATGGGGAATGGAGGAGAAATTTTCGTTTTCGATATGGGGGAGGCCGTCAAGATCCTCGATCTGGCGAAACGGATGATCAAGCTGTCAGGCTTAGAGCCGGATGTGGATATCAAGATTATTTATACGGGACTGCGCCCGGGGGAAAAGCTTTATGAAGAACTCCTGAGCGATGATGCCACTACGCTGCCGACGCATAATGAAAAAATCATGATTTCCAAAGATCGCCATATGGAATTTGAGGAAATCGAACAGTTTACCCAACTCATCATCAAATCTGCGTTACGAGGAGAAAAGGTGGAAGTGGTACAGTTATTGAAAGAGATCGTTCCCGAATTTAAAAGCAATAACTCCGTTTATGCGGTGTTAGATTAATAATTGAATTGTATATTTGCCCTGCTATTATAAAAAAATGAAATATTTAATTTACCTCTTTTCCTTTTCGCTGCTGTGTTCCTGTGGGATCTTTCCGAGAAAGTCCGTAGACGACGGTTTAAATTATCTCAATAATATTGACAGTGTTGCCCTGAAGGCTTCGCAGAATGCGTCACTGAGCACCATTCAACCGGGTGATCAGCTGGTCATTGTGGTTTCTGCCAAAGATCAGGACGTCGTAAGGCCGTTTAATCAGAATTTTTCCTCCGGACAGTTGGTCGAGGAAGCACTTGCAGGAGGGAATTCAAGACCTCAGCCCACTCCCGTGGCCGGACCAACTTATATGGTAGATTCCCAGGGTAATATTGATTTTCCAATTATTGGTACTTTAAATACTGACGGAAAAACACTGGAAGCGTTTAAAGGCGTCCTAAAACGTGCGATAAGCCGCTATATCAAAGAGCCGGTCGTGAGTATCCGCAACACCAATTATAAGGTTACTGTGTTGGGAGAAGTCAACAAGCCGGGACAATATATTATCCCGGACGGTAATGCGACCCTGCTGAATGCCTTAGGACTGGCAGGAGATTTAACCATATACGGTAAAAGAAACGACGTTCTGCTGGTGAGAAATGTTGACGGTATTACTACCAAAGAGCGGATCGACCTGAGTAAGGCGGACTTCATCAATTCTCCTTATTATTATCTGAGACAGGGGGACGTTATCTATGTATCACCGAATAAAACAAAAGAGAAGACTGCCCGTTTGGATCCCAACGCAGGATTATATATCTCTATCGCCTCAATCGCCATTACCATCATCGCACTTATTATCCGAAAATAAGAATAACGCTCAGCTCAACTATGGAGAACAATGCTCAACCGACTGTGGACCAAGACGCACAGGAAATCAATATTCAGGAAATTATCAAGCCTTATGTCCTCAAGTGGCCGTGGTTTATTTTAAGTGCTTTAGTAGCGCTGTTACTGGCTTGGTTTTATCTTAAAATAACAACACCGATTTATAATGTGCAGTCTACTGTTTTGATTAAAGACGCCAAAAGTTCAGGTTCTGCCGCCGGGGAGATGGGTGTGTTAAAGGACCTGTCAGGACTTGGAGGTATGGGGACCAACAGTGTGGATAATGAGATTGAAATTTTCAAATCCAAAAAATTGCTCCGCGAAGTGGTAAAATCAAAAAACCTTCAGACTTCTATTCTTTCAACAGAAGGTTTGAAATCGCGGGAATTGTATGGTGACACTGCTCCGTTTTTAGTGAGTGTAATTACCGAAAAAAAGAATGCTGAGTTTCCTAAAGAGCCCTTAACAGTGGAAATGAAAGGTAGTAAAATTACACTTTCTTCAGATGAGCTCCAACAGCCTATTGAAACCTCGTTGAATAAGTCAGTCAATCTTCCGTATGCGGTGATTATGCTGAGACCTAATCCAGCTTTTGACCAGATAAAAGCAGGCGATCTTGGCGAACTGCATCTTTCCATCAGCACTCAGGAAGCAAAAGTAAATCATCTGCAGGAGAATATTAATGTAAGTCTTGTTAATAAAGATGCTACCGTAATTGCGTTGGCCATGAACAGTCCCCAGATAGACCAATCCAAAGATATCCTTAATAGTCTCGTATTAGCGTATAATAAAGATGCCATCAATGATAAAAATCAGGATTCGAAAATGACGATGTCGTTCATCGAAGACAGAATCAATAAAGTTTCCCAGGAATTGGGGGATGTGGAGAGTAGGAAGGAACAGTTCAAATCCGCCAACCGGTTAACCGATATCGAAACCGAAGCGAAACTGAGTCTCGAAAGTTCGGCAGCTGCCCGTGCCAAGCAAATGGAGGTAGAGGCGCAACTCGAACTGACCGATGCTTTACTGGGCTATGTTAATAATTCGAACTCCTATCAGGTTTTGCCGTCCAACGTAGGATTAGCGAATCCAGCGTCTACGGTTAATATTACCAGCTATAATGCGCTTGTGCTGGAACGCAACCGTTTACTCGAAACCGCGACGCCACAGCATCCCGCGGTCGTTGAAGTGACCAAACAGATCCAGAACCTGCGGGGAGGGATTGTTCAAAGCTTGCAGAAAAGCCGTACCGGCCTTCAGATGAGCCGCAACCAATACCAGTCTGAGCAGAATCAGGTGGGCGGGAAAATCACCAAATTACCTGCGATTGAAAAAATGTTCCGGGGGATTGAAAGACAGCAACAAATTAAGGAAAACCTGTATCTTCTCCTTCTTCAGAAGCGGGAGGAAACAGCGATTTCTCTTTCGGTCGCTGGAAATAAAGCCAGGGTCATTGATAACGCTTATGCGTCAGAGAAACCAGTAGCGCCTAAAAAGCAAATTATTGTGTTGGCGGCTCTGGTGATTGGACTTTTACTGCCTTTTGCCATCATCTATCTGAGTGAATTATTTAATAACAAAATCAAGACGAAGCACGATCTGGAAAAACTGTCTCATGTACCGGTCATTGCAGAATTACCGCGAATTGAGAAAGGGCAGAACGAACTGGTGGAACTGAATGATCTCTCCCCAATGGCAGAAGCATTTAGAATTCTGATTACCAATATGAATTTCATCCTGCCTAAAAAAGAAAAGGGGAAAGTGGTATTCGTAACGTCTACAGTGAAAGGAGAAGGGAAGACATTCACTTCCGTTAATCTGGCACTGACTTTAGCAACGCCTTCCAAGAAAGTAGTGATTATCGGATCGGATATCCGTAATCCACAGTTGCAGCGCTATAATGAATCGAGAAGAGGGCTGAAAGGACTCACCGAATACCTGTATGACGACAGTACCCGGATTGATGACATTATACATGTCACCTCCTTCAATCCGTACTGTGATGTAATTTATTCCGGAAGTATTCCGCCCAATCCGACGGAACTGTTAAGCAATGGCAGATATGAGCAACTAATCGCCCAGTTGGCAACTGAATATGATTATATTATTCTCGATACCGCTCCGCTGATGTTAGTGGCCGATTCCTTCTTATTTGCCGGAGTGGCCGATGCGACCATTTATGTGACCCGATCAGGTTATACAGAAAAGGGGTTAATCGAATTTGCCAACAAAAATATCGACCAGAAGAAAATTAAAAATGTAGCCTTTGTGCTGAATGATGTGGAGAAAGATTATTTTGGGTATGGGAATAAGTATGGGTATGGGTATGGAGTGAAAGAGAAAAATTGGTTAGAACAACTTAAAGACAGATTATAAATGGAACATGATATAAGGCCATGGGGCGAATATTGGGTGTTAGAAGATGCGGAAACCCATAAAGTAAAAAGAATTTTAGTTTACCCGGGACAAAGATTGTCCCTTCAATATCATCATCATCGTGCAGAAGTTTGGACAGTTGTTTCTGGAGTTGGTACCATTACGATTAATGAAGAAATTGCAGATTTTAAAGCCGGAGAAGTTGCACAAATTCCTTTAGGAGCACATCATAGAATGGAAAATAAAACGAGTGAGTCTGTAGTTTTTATCGAGGTTCAGCATGGAACTTATTTTGGTGAAGACGATATTGTAAGAGTTGAAGATGATTATAATCGTTCATGAAAGTATATAATGTAATATTATCTGGAGGTGTTGGAAGCCGACTTTGGCCACTTTCCAGAAAACAACATCCTAAACAGTTTCTAAAGCTTTTTTCGGGAAAATCATTGTTTGAATTGACTGCTGAGAGAAATGAAAATGTTGTGGATGAATTAATGGTGGTAGGAAATACTGACCATATTGAATGGAGTACTCAACTTTTAAAGGATATAGCTTTACCTCAAACATTTATCGTTGAAACTGCTGCAAGAAATACAGCTGCGGCAATTGCTTTTGCTGCATTGGCAGTTGATACGGATGATGTCTTGATCATTACGCCATCTGATCATTTGATACAAAACCAGGATGCTTACGAAAAGGCTCTTAAAGAGGCTATCGATTTAGCAAAACAGGATTTTGTTGTAACTTTTGGTGTTGTTCCTTCCAAGCCTGAAACTGGGTATGGTTATATTGAATATGAAGGAAAAGATGTTCTTTCTTTCAGAGAAAAACCAAACACAGAAACCGCTCAAGAATTTTTAGAGCGCGGAACGTTTCTTTGGAATTCAGGTATGTTCTGCTTTAAAGCAGGTGTGCTTTTAGATGAATTAAAACTATATCAGCCGGAGGTTTACGAACAATGCGTTGCAACATGGGAGAAATCTGAAAATAAGCATTTAAATGCTGAAGCTTCTTTTCAGATTCCGTCGATCAGCATAGATTATGCGGTCATGGAGCGTTCAAAAAGGATAAAAGTGGTACCTGCTCATTTCAGATGGAATGATTTAGGATCCTTTGAATCTTTGTATGATTATTTAAGAACAAATGGTCATGCTGTTGATGATAATGGAAATATGATTATCGGAACAGATATTTTTACTGCTTTTGTAGGAATGAAAAACTGTATTTTAGTTCATACGGTAGATGCGATTATGATTCTTCAGAAAGAGAAATCTCAGGATGTTAAAAAGATATATAATCAGCTTGAAAAATATAAATCAACATTAAGATAGAATAAATGTTTAAAGATAAAATTTTATTAATTACTGGCGGAACAGGATCATTTGGTAATGCAATGTTAAAAGGTTTTCTTAATTCTGATTTAAAAGAAATAAGAATTTTTTCTCGTGACGAGAAAAAACAGGAAGATATGCGAATTGAATATAAAAATGACAAACTAAACTTTGTGATTGGAGATGTTCGAGATTTCAACAGTATTAATGCGGCGATGAATGGAGTGGACTTTGTATTCCACGCGGCCGCATTGAAGCAAGTGCCTTCTTGTGAATTTTATCCCATGCAGGCGGTACAAACCAATATTTTAGGAGCCGAAAATGTATTGGAAGCTGCGGCAAGAAATAACGTGCAAAGGGTAGTTGTATTGAGTACTGATAAAGCTGTTTATCCGATCAATGCTATGGGGATTTCTAAAGCAATGATGGAGAAAATGGCGGTTGCAAAAGCAAGAGACCAACGAGTTAAAAATATCAACGCAATATATACAGGAACCCGTTATGGAAACGTAATGTGTTCGCGTGGTTCTATTATTCCTCTTTTCATCAAACAAATAAAAGAAGGAAAGCCTTTAACGATTACCAATCCCGAAATGACCCGTTTTATGATGTCATTAGATGATTCTGTTGAGTTGGTAATGTTTGCTTTCACCAACGGTAAACCAGGCGATATTTTCGTTCAAAAATCGCCGGGCGCTACGATAGAGGTTCTTGCTCAAGCTTTGAAAGAATTGTTTAACGCAGATAATGAGATCAATATCATTGGCGAAAGGCATGCAGAAAAAATGTATGAAACATTATGTTCGAAAGAAGAGATGTCCAAGGCAGAAGATTTTGGTAGATTTTACAGAGTTCCTGCTGATTTCAGAGACTTGAACTATACCAAATATGTACAAGAAGACGGTCCAAAATTATTAGATTCCGAATACAACTCCGATACTACCGAAAGACTAAATGTGGAAGAATTAAAACAACTTCTTCTTACTTTAGATTATGTAAAAGACGAATTAGCCACCCATAATAGATAATTAAAGATGCTACCATTAGTTCAAACCTCTATTCCACCAAGAGAAACTTTGATGCCGAAATTGGAGGAGATTTTATACAGCGGCTATGTTGCACAAGGCGAAGCAGTAGAACAATTTGAAAGAAAATTTGAAGAATATATTGGCGGTGGTCACACCCTTTCTCTAAATTCTGGAACGGCGGCTTTGCATATTGCTTTAATATTAGCTGGTGTACAAGCTGGCGATGAAGTAATCAGTACCGCTTTAACAGCAGAACCTACGAATACATCTATTAAAGCAGTTGGTGCAAAAATTAGATATGCAGATGTAGATATTGCTACAGGAAATATTTTACCAGATGCGATAGAAAAATCTATCAATTCTAAAACAAAAGCGATTATTGTAGTAGATTACGCAGGAATTCCGGTTGATATCAAACACATCCAGGAAATTTCTGAAAAGTACAATATTCCTGTAATTCAGGATGCAGCTCATGCTTTAGGTTCAAAATTTAATGGCAAAAAAGCAGGTAATCATTTTCCATTTACGGTATATTCTTTTCAGGCGATTAAGCATTTAACAACTATTGACGGTGGTGCTTTGCAAATTCAGGATAAAGAATTGTACGAGAAAGGAAAAATCATCCGGTGGTTTGGTTTAGATAAAAAACTGAGCCGTATGGAGAATAATATTACCATGCAAGGCTACAAATATCACATGAATAATGTGAATGCTACCGTAGGATTAATTCAGTTAGAAAACATCGAAGAGCTTGTACAAAAGTACATTACCAACGGAAAATATCTTGACGAGCAATTAAAAGATGTAAAAGGTGTTGAATTAATTCAATACTATCAAAATACAGAACCTTCATACTGGTTGTACACCATCAAGGTTGAAAACAGAGAAGCATTCATCACAAAAATGGAAGCCAACGGAATCATGGCTTCAGAACTTCATAAAAGAAGCGATTCTCATACGTATCTGAACGATTTTAATTTAGAATTGCCCAATTTAGATGAATTTTACAGCAAAATGGTACATCTTCCTTGCGGATGGTGGGTTACCAAAGCAGATTGTGATAAAATGGTGGAAGTTATAAAAGGCGGTTGGTAATGATACCAATCTACAAACCTTTTATGCCAGAAAACATTACCGAAGGCATCAACGAAATTTTATATTCCGGCCAATTGGCGTACGGAAAAAAATATGGTAGAGAATTTGAAAAATCACTCTCTCAATTTATAGGAAATCCAAATATTCTGACTACAGCGACGTATAACCAAGCATTGATGATGGTTTTGTCTATTTTGGATTTAAAACCTGGTGACGAAATCATTGCAAGCCCTGTAAGCTGTTTGGCGAGCAATCAACCATTTGCGGTAAAAAATCTCGAGATAAAATGGATTGACGTTGACCCCAAAACCAGCGCAATGGATATTTCTCAACTGAAATCGCTCATTACAAAAGATACAAAAGCGATTTTCAACAATCTTTTTTGTGGATATGCAGGAGAATTAGATGAAGTTTACAACGTCGCAAAAGAATTTGGAATTCCTGTAATAGATGACTGTATTGAAGCTTTCGGGACAGAATACAAAGGAAAAAAAACAGGAAACACCGGCGCAGATATGACGGTTTTCTCTTTCCAGACCGTTCGTGTGCCGAATACCATTGATGGTGGCGCAATTGCTTTCAATAATAAAGCTTTTTATGAAAAAGCAAAATTGGTAAGAGATTACGGAATTGAAAGAGCCAATTTCCGTTTGGAGAATGGCGAAATTAATCCTAATTGTGACATCTCTATCGAAGGATATGGTGCTACGATGAGCGAAATAAATTCGTACATCGGTTTAAAACAAATGAAAGAAATCGAAAGTTTATTTGCTAAGCAAAAAGCCAATGCAGAGAAATGGAATTCGCATTTTGAAAACCAATTGGATGCAAAAGCTTTAAAGATTAGTAAAAACGTAAACCCAAATTATTGGGTGTATGGTGTTTTGGCAGAAAACAAAACTGAGTTTTTACAACAAATGAAAGATAATGGTTTCTATGCAACCGGAGTTCACATCAACAACAATATTTATTCTGTTTTTAATAACAATAAAGATTTACCGGGAGTGAATGAGTTTATGAAAAAATACGTGGCAATACCATCAGGTTGGTGGGTAAATTTATAGAAAAAGGAATGAAATTTTTAACTTCAGTCATTAAGCACTCTGAGATATCTGAGGAACAATTGATAGAGATCTGTAGGCTCAAATCAATACGTTGGGACTATAATTTGGATCAGCACAAAAGATGGATGATTGAGAATATCCAAGCTAATGATTTCCATATTCTAATAAAAGATGAAGAGAAACCGATTGCCTATACTAATCTAGTAGATATTACTGCTATCATCAACGATAAAAATATCAAAGTAAGAGGAATAGGGAACGTTTGTACCTCAGAAACTGGAAAGGGCTTTGGAAATATTTTAATGGAAGAAGTAAATGCTGTTTTAGCACAAAATCAATGGAAAGGGATTTTACTTTGCAAAGATAATCTTGTTCCCTATTATGAAAAATTTAATTGGAAGCTCATCAATAGCGATAAAATAATGACTAAAAAATTTGAGAATACTAATTTCATGAATATTAATTTTTCAATTGAAATAGATTCATTAGAATATAACGACCGAAACTTTTAATCATAATTGTTCAATTAAATCTAATTATTGTCCACATCTGTGTAATTTTAATCTTTCCGTGATTAATTAATAAAAAAAAAAATTGAATTTAGTAACAAAAAATATATTTTCTAATTATATCGGAAAAATTTGGTCGTTTGTTTCGATATATTTATTCATTCCGCAGTATGTGAAATTATTAGGTATTGAGTCATATGGTATTATTAATTTCTATACAGTTCTTCTATCTATAATGCTAATAGCAGACTCCGGATTATCAGCTTCTCTTAACAGAGAGATGGCTCGTTCAAATGACATAAATTACAGAAGAAATCTTTTGAAAACAATTGAGAGACTTTATTATTTTATTAGTTTTTTTATTTTTTGTATTATATTCTTTTCATCAAAAATTATTGTAGATAACTGGTTAAATGTTGGGGGGAATTTTGATTTAAATGCATTATATTTTAGTGTTAAACTAATGGGAGTTTCAATAGCTCTTCAAATGATGTTTATAATGTACTCCAGTGGATTAATGGGTTTGCAGAAGCAGATATTGTCAAATAATATACAGATTCTGATGAGTATTGTAAGGTCTGGAATTGTTTTAATACCATTGTACTTTTCCCCCAATATTGAAGTATATTTTATTTGGCAATTATTATCAACTTTACTATTTACCCTCATCATTAGATTTAATTTATGGAAAGTATTAAGGTCAAATGTAAAAGCTTTTTTTAAGCTCGATTTATTAAAAAATGTATATAAATTTGCTTTAGGCATGCTTTTTATGGCTCTTATCGCTGGTATAAATACACAAATTGATAAGTTATTCGTAAGTAAATTATTAAGTATAAAAGATTTTGGATATTATTCATTGGCAGGAGTTTTTGGGCAGACAGCGACTATTCTCATATTGCCAATTGCAGTTGCAATTTTACCAAAAATGACAATTTATGCAGAAGAAAAAAATATTGCAGATCAAATTAAAAATTATCATCAATATTCTTTTATTATTGCAACTCTTGTAAGTATTATATCGGGCATATTAATAGTTTTTACTGGTACGTATATTTTTCTATGGACAAAAAACATCGAAACTACAGAGGCTATTACTAGCGTAGCCAGAATCTTATTATTAGGAGGTGCTTTTTTAGCACTGCAATATATGCCCTATCATTTAGCTATAGCACACGGCCATACAAAAACAAATATTCGATTTGGAGTAGTTATGATTATAATAATATCACCTCTGTTGTATTTTTCTATAAAACATTATGGATTAATAGGTGCAACTTATGCTTGGTTGTTTATAAATTCAGCTGCTTTTTTATACTTGGGCTATTTTCTGACGAACAAATTTTTAAAAAATCATTTTTATAAATGGTTTTTTAATGATACCTTATTACCAATTATTATATCATTAACTATTTTAACAGCATTTATTTTTATATTCCCAGACTATGGAAAATGGAGCATTCTTTATAGTGTGCTAGCAAGCGTTATTCTGTCTGCAATCATATTCTCTGTAAATGGTTTGTTTTTTTATAAAAAATATTTAAAAAAAGCATGAAAAATATACTTCTTTCTGTAATCATCCCCACAAAAGATAGATATACAACATTAGTACCTGTAGTTACTTCTCTTTTAAAATATATAGATTCAGATAATGTAGAATTTATTATCCAAGACAATTCTGAAATCAAGGAAGATTTAGGAAATTTGTTATTAGATGATAGAGTTATATATTCTCATACTCCCAATCCTATATCAATAAAAGAAAATACAACAGCAGCTATATCTAAAATTAAAGGAGAATATACAATTTTTATTGGAGATGATGATTTACTATCACCCTACATAATAGATATTGTTAAATCAATGAAAGAAAAAAATATGAATTGTTTAATCTATAATGCTGCATATTATTGGTGGGATAGTGTAGATTTTGTAAACGAAACATATTATCATAAAAAGAAAGCTTTTTGGGAACCAATGAATTTGAATCTTGAATTCATAAAAAAGGATTCAGAGAAGGAGCTTGAAAATGTACTCGTAAATGGTGCTGTCGGAATGCTAAATTTAGCGCGTTATTACCATGGAATTATTAAGACATCATTATTGTTTGAAATAAAAAATAAAACAGGTCAATATCTTAATGGTTCTAGTCCAGACATGGGGTTTGCAGTAAGTCTTAATTTAACTATAAAAAATTACTTTTTTATAAACTTTCCCGTTAGTATTTATGGTGCCTCAAAAAATAGTGGAGGAGGATGGACAGCAGCTAAGAAACATTATGGGAAAATTGAAGAACAAAAACATCTCCCTTTAAATATTAAAGAAGTGTGGGATGAAAAAATACCTTATATTTGGTCGGAAACTTCAATATATGGTCAAACAGCTTCTGAAATTTTAAAGAAATTTGAAAGAAAAGAGAAAATTAATTATACTGCTTTGTATGCAACAATGTTAGCTAATGAGCCTTATTTATTTTCTTACATCAAACCAAAGCTTGTTAGTCATTTTTCTAATACTCCATTTACAATTATTTCTTTTTTTAAGTATTATGCAAAAAGAAAAATTGGTAATTATTTAAGAAATCAGAAGTATAAAAATCAAAAGATGGAATATAAAGTAAGTTTGATTGATAATGTTGATTCATTGATGTCTCATATGAAAAATAACAGTAAATACATTAAATAATGATTATTGCGGCAGAATTGCAAATGCAAGGTAATAAGCATATTGGTGTAAATTCCAGTATGTTAAAAATTTTAGCTGATGAATTAAATGATGAAATTATCATTTTTTGTGATACCTTGCACAAAGATATTCTAGCAGAAAAATATGAATATAATAACATAAGTTGGAGAACATTTAAGTATAGTGGTGAATTTGAGTTAAAAAAGATAGCAATTCCTCTAAAAGTTATGAGAGAGGTATTTCTAAGTTTTAAGATTTTCATTTTAGCACATAATAAAAAGTCTAACTTAATTTTCTTTTTTTCATCTTATCCTTTTACTCAATTTTTTTTAAATATTTTTTCTTTCATTTTTAATCAAAAAATTATCGTTTGTCAACATGGAGATTTAGGGGTTTTATCAATGCGGAAGCCAAAAATTTTAAGTAAAATTTTTGGCTATGCTCAGAGATTTTTTTTTAATTTCCGATTCAATAAAGTTATTGTTTTATTTTATGGTGAATCGGTTAGGAAACTTTTTTTTAGCAAATTTAAAAAATACAACTCTAATAACGTAATCAGTATTGACCATCCTTATAATTTTAGGAGCGATTTACCAGTTAAAATTAAGTCAAGACCAATTAAAATATCAGGCATAGGTACTGGGTTGATTAATAAAAATTCTCAATATATATACAAACTAGCAAAGTTATTAGAAGAAGAAATCAAAAGAGGTGAAATAATATTTCAACATATTGGCAATATTTCGCCAGAAGTTTTATCTTATAGGAACGGATTAGTTATAGAAAAAGGAAATAAATTTATGGATTATGATATTTTTAAAAAAGAATTGAACGAATCAGATTTTTTTATTTATTTTTTTGAAAAAGATACTCTTTATGATTTATGCCCTAGCGGAACATTTTTTGATGCAATTAAATACCAAAAACCAATTTTAGCCATTGAAAATCCTTTTTTTAGCCATTATTTTGAAAAATTAGGAGATATAGGTTTTTTAGCAAAAGATTTGAATGAACTAAAAGACTATATAGCTAAAGGGAGTATGAAAAATGATAATATTTTCTTATCAAATCTGGAGAATGCTACTTATTTATTAGATCTTAAGGAGATAGGTAAATCTTTCAAAATACAGTTTGATGAAATTAATAATTAGTAATACGCAAAAAGGAAAATCTTTAGTATATATATTTATATTTTCTGCTATAATTAGTTTTTTCTACGCAATATTTACACAAACCTATAATGGTGATTTTCTTGGTATTGAAGTGAAAATTACTACAGTTGAATTGATTTTTAATTTATTTACCAGCATAATACCATTCATTTTTTTGTATTTCATATACCTACGTTTTAGTAGAACAAATCGTTTTAGAAAAAAAATTCAGGTACCTATGAATTTCTTTTTTAAATTTCTGGTTATTATAATGGGTTGGAATATTATAGTTACACTTCTTTATGGTGTGGGGATAATGGGTGCTGATGCATATACTGCACCGCAAGGTATAAAACTAGTCATACAGATTATGAACCGATTTAATTACCTGTATGGAGCTTTTGTTTTTATTTTATGCACTAAAAAAAGCGATAAGAGAGATTTAATAATTCTCTTACTTTTACTTATATTGGCATATTTCAGAGCCGGTTTAGGGTCATTTATGTACATCGGAATGATTATGTTTATTAAATATAATTTCGAAGTGAGAAAATTGTATTCTAGAAACAAAATTAAATTTCTCGTTTGCATTATTTGTTTTCCTTTAATAGTTTCAACATTGTATGCTGTAAGAAATAGCTTGAGGAATCAAGAAGAAGATTATTCTAATCCGGTTACAGGTAAATTTTTCGGAAGAATGTCAAGTTTTTCTGATTCTGCAATGATCTTACAGGAGTCAGCATACTTCAGTGATTCAGTTAAAAATTTGGATTTCTTCTACTTTCAAAAACAAGCTTTAGGAGTTTTTAGTGTAGAACTGATTCCAAAAGTAAGACCAGAAATTATGGTTTTTAAATTGTATTATGGCGATTTGGAAGATAATGTTGCCTACATGGCAGGTACACAAGGTAATTTATATATATCATATCTCAAATCTCCTATTCTTTTAGTTATAAATATATTGAGTTTTTATGTGTACATAATAATTATTTTCAGATTATTTCAGGTTTTAAAATTTGAATATAATATGGAACTGGCATTGATACTGTCATTGTATGTTGTAATGAGTGGGGTTTCTAATGAATTTGCTTTTATAATACTATCCATTTTAGTTTATATTATCTTATTCTATTTTATAAATACATTTACAAGAACTGTAATCTTCCCCAAAAATAGGATCATTTAAAAATATAGTTTTTAAATTTGAAAGACTATGAAAAACAGTAAATTTTCAGAAGTTCAGATCATCAAGATATTATCTGAACAAAATCAGGGAAAAACGGTAAATGAGATTTGCCGGGAGCATGGAATTAGCCAGCCAACCTTTTACAAGTGGAAGAGCAAATATGGTGGATTGGATGTTCAGCAACTTTCAAAAATAAGGAAAAAGCGGCTTCCAGCACGGATAAAACAACCACTGGTTCGCCCCATCTATCCGAACGTTACTTGGAGCATGGATTTTATGCACGAAAGTTTGGAAAATGGCAAAAGCGTGAGAACCCTTAATATCATTGACGATTTTAACAGAGAAATTTTAAACATCACTATTGACAGCAGCTTGCCCTCTGCAAAAGTAATCTCGCAATTGGAACAATTAATTGAATGGCGGGGAAAACCTGAAAAAATAAGAATGGACAACGGACCGGAATTTATTGCAGGAAAGATGAAAGATTATTGCAACAAAGAGAATATCGAACTAAGCTTTATTCAACCAGGGAAACCTACACAAAACTCATTGATTGAGAGATTTAACAGAACATTCCGGACAGAGTTTTTAAGTGTTTACCTCTTTGAGAACATCAAACAAATGAGAAATTATGCAGAAATATGGATGTGGATGTACAATAATGAGAGACCGCATAGTGCGTTACAATACCTTACACCACGGGATTTTTTATTGAAATATGGAAAACTCAATCAAAATAGCGCAAATGAGTTTCCCACATTCCAACAAAATTTCAACAACGACAACAATAAAATATTAACAAAAAACTCTACTTTTGAGTGTGCCTAAACAAGGGAAGATTACAGAAAAACTATATGAAAATTGCATTTATTTTACCCTCTTTAGCAAATCAGGCCCCCGTCTTAGTCTGCAAGGATATTATCGACTATTTACCTAATGTGGTAGAATGTAAAGTTTTTTATTTTGATTCTATTGAAGAAGTTAAATTTAATTGTGAGATAGAGAGAATAGGTTTTTTCGACAAAATTGATTTTGGAAAATATGATATTATTCATAGTCATATGCTTAGACCTGATTTGTTTTTAGCAATAAATTCTTTAACAAATTTATCAATCAAAAAAAAGTTAATTACAACAATTCATACTGATATTTTCAAAGACTTAGCATATGCATATGGTTATCTATATTCTAAGATTGTTCCTAATCTCTGGTTACAAGCTTGGAAAAGATTAAATAAATGTGTTGTTTTAAGTCAAAGTATTAAGGATAAATATCAAGTAATTGATAGTAAAACTGTAGTTATAAAAAATGGAAAAAGTATTAGTCATGATTTAGTAGATGAAGAAGATAAATTATTGCTAAATCAACTAAAAAATAATTACAAAATTATAGGAACAGTTTGCTTTTATGATGATAGGAAAGCTCTTCATCAAGTGATACAAGGTTTAGTGCATTTCAAAGATTTAGTATTTGTTGTTGTTGGGAGTGGTAAAGATGATGTTCATCGTAAATTAGTCAAACTAGCTAAAGATCTTAACGTTTTAGATAGAGTATTTTTTTTAGGCTCTAAAATTAAAGGAGATAGATATATGGAATATTTTGATTTTTATGTAATGTCATCCACATCAGAATCTGCACCGTTAGCTTTAATAGAGGCGATGGGGCATGGTAAACCAGTTATTTGTTCTGATTTAAATGTTTTTCGTGATAATTTCAATGATGATGATGTTTGTTACTTTGAATTAGAAAATATTAATTCATTTAAAGATGCTTTGGGAAAAGCTATCAATAATTACGATTTATATACTGAGAAATCAAAATTTTTATATTCTTCAAAATACTCACCTAAAAAAATGTCAGAGAGTTACTATAAATTATATGAGAGTATGTACAATGAAAACAATAATTAGAAAATATACTATACTTGATTATTTTATTCTTGTAAAATATAAAATTTTTACGCTTTTTTTTCTAAGAAAAGCACGATTAATTAGAACACCAATATTTGTTAGGGGCAAATTTTTAATAGACTTTGGCTCGGGTTTAACTACTGGAAGAAGTTGTAGAATTGATGCATTTCTAACAAATGATAATTTGAATAGTCAAAAAATTATTAAAATTGGAAATAATGTGGAGATTAATGATAATGTCCATATAGCTGCAACCGATAGAATTGATATAGGCAATAATGTATTAATTGCAAGTAATGTATACATATCGGATCATAATCATGGTATTTATAAAGGAATTATACAAGATTCTCCTTTGTCTAAGCCTAATGATAGAGATATTTATTCTTCTCCAGTAATTATTGAAAAGAATGTTTGGATAGGACAGTACGTTTGCGTTTTACAGGGAGTAACTATTGGTGAGGGAAGTATTATTGGTGCTATGAGTGTTGTTAACAAAGATATACCTCCCTACAGCATAGCAGTAGGGAGTCCTGCTAAAGTGGTTAAAAAATATGATTTTAAAAATAAAATATGGATTTCTGTAAGTCATGACTAATATCTCTATCGTTTTATACAATACTAACACAGAAGAATTAACCAAACTTATCAAATCATTTACTGATTATGAAGAAAGTTTCAATAAAATTTATGTTGTTGATAATTCAAAAAAAAATACATTAGAAGTTTTTTTTAAATCGTTTGATTTCATTAAATATATACATAATCCATCGAATCCTGGATTCGGTGCGGCACATAATTTAGCTATTCAAAAGTCTATTGAAGATAATGCAAAATATCATTTTGTTGTTAATCCCGATATTCATTTTAGTGAAGATGTGATTGGGCCGATGGTGGCTTACATGGAAAATAATCCGGATGTTGGCATGATGATGCCTCAGATTTTAAATGAAGACGGTACGGTACAGAACCTTCCTAAACTATTGCCATCACTCTATAGTGTTCTGATGCGAAAGTTTAAGAAACCGAGTTTCATTTACAATGACTTTATAGAAAAATATGAATTGCGGTTTGTGGACAATGATATGATTTATAATGCTCCGATTCTTTCAGGGTGTTTTACGCTTTTGAATTTAGGTGCTGTTAAAAAAATTGGCCCATATGACGACAAATTTTTTATGTATTTTGAAGATTGGGATTTATCAAGAAGGATGCATCAGAAATATAAAACAATTTACTTCCCAAATGTTTCCGTTTATCATGGTTATCACTCTGGGGCAAACCGAAATAAAAGGTTATTTAAAATATTCTTAAATTCAGCACAAACTTACTTTAATAAATGGGGTTGGTTTTTTGATGAAGAACGAACTAAATTTAATAAAGAGACGCTGAATCAGTTTAAAAAATAATGAACAAACTTATCATCACAGGTGCATCTGGCTTTGTAGGAAGAAATCTATCTCAATTTTTGAAAACTAAAAATTGGGAAATAAATGAATTATCTCTGCGAAATAAAGATTGGTCAAATGCAATTCCAACGGAAGCAAAAGCCATTATTCACCTTGCTGGAAAAGCTCATGATACAGCCAACTCATCAGATGCTTCCTCTTATTTTGAAATAAATACGGAGTTAACAAAACGGATTTTCGAGTTTTTTTTAGAGAGCAAAATTCATGATTTTATTTATTTCAGCAGTGTAAAAGCAGTTGCCGATACTGTGGAAGGAACCCTTCTCGAAAATGTAATTGGAAATCCGAAAACACTTTATGGTCAATCGAAGTTGTTGGCTGAAGAATATATTTTGGAGCAAAAATTGCCAGAAGGAAAGCGAATTTTTATCATTCGTCCTTGTATGATTCACGGGCCAGGAAACAAAGGGAATTTAAACTTACTGTACAAAGTCGTCGAAAAAGGAATTCCCTGGCCTTTGGCAGCTTTTAACAACCAGCGCTCTTTTTTAAGTATTGATAATCTTAATTTTTTAATTTTAAAAATGTTGAAAAATAAGGATATTCCTTCAGGCGTCTACCAGTTCGCCGATGATCACAATTTATCAACGAATGACCTGGTAAAAATTATTGCTGATGTTTCAGGTAAAAAAGAAAAGTTATGGAAAATCAATGCAAATCTCATTTCCGCTTGCGCTAAAGTCGGCGATGTTTTAAAATTACCACTTAATTCTGAACGGCTAAAAAAACTGACAGAAAGTTACGTCGTATCCAATACTAAAATAAAAGCGGCATTAGGCATCACCCAACTTCCCATTTCAGCTAAAGAAGGTTTAGAAAAAACTATTAAAAGTTTTCAAAAATAAACGGATATAGAATTTTTCTGGAGATGACTAATCTCCTGTCACAGTGAAGATTAGCTTCAGAATTTTTGAAAGTTATGGTTTTAAGAAGAGAAGTATCCCTTAAGTGAGCCATATTTATTTGCAAAATTTTTATAAATATATTAGCGATCGGATAATTATCCATAATTTTAGCAAAACATTCAAGATGTTCCATTACAGTTGACGCAAGAATATCAAAAATTTAAAGATGCTTGTCTTTGCTGTTATTAGCTGTTGTTTTTCTTTACATTAATCATTGAATTCAGGGTAACAGTGTCTTTACAAAAAAACTTTCTCTACAATCTCCTTTTAATCGTCAGTCAGTTGCTCTTTCCGCTGCTGATTCTGCCTTATGTCAATAGATTGTTGGGGCCTTCGCAGATGGGGCTGTACAGTATGGCGGACAGTCTTGCCCAATACTTTATCACTATTGCGGCTTTAGGGATTCCCATTTATGGGGTCCGGGAAATCGCGAAGGCAAGATCAGTGTCTAATTCTAAATTCAACGCGGTGTTTTCGGAACTGTTGACCATCAATAGTCTGTTTACCGGTGTATTTCTGCTGGTGTACGCAGCATTCTTTTATTTCAGTGAGGTTGTGTCGGTGAACCGACTGGTTTATGGAATCGCATCACTTCAGGTATTGGCCGGACTGTTTTCGTTAGAATGGTTTTTTCAGGGGATAGAAAATTTTAAGTTCATCGCATTAAGAACCTTTATCATCAGAATGGGCAGTATCCTGTTGATTTTCATTTTCGTCAAAGATGCGGGCGATGGGATTGTTTATTTTTCAATTACCACGGGGACGATGGTCTTGTCTGCAACCGTCAATCTGTTTTTCCTGCGAAAAGCTGTCCGTTATCAGCTGCCTTCTCAACTGCATTTAATGAGGCATATCAAGCCACTGCTTACTTTTTTTTCCACGAAGTTCATGATCAGCGTCTATGTAACGTTGACAACCGTGTTGTTAGGGTTTTTAAGCACGACCACCGATGTGGGTTATTTTTCATTGTCCTTTAAAATTTTTAATATTATTGTCATCATTGTTTCTTCCCTCACCACCGTCGCCTTAGCAAGAACCTCCAATGCCGCCGGAGACCGGGACCGTTTAATGGTTATTGTGGGTAAAATAAGTTCATTTAATTTGGTAGTGGGTTTGCCGGCGGCCGCCCTGGTATTTCTGTATGCTAAAGAACTGGTGCTTTTACTGGGTGGTACGCAGTTTATTGCTTCTATTGTTTCATTACAATATTTTGCGGTGCTTGCTTTTATTATTCCGTTCAGTAATTTATTTGCGCTCAATATTCTTACGCCCTTAAAAAAAGAAAAATTATTTTTAACTGCCACCATCGTTGGAACCGTGGTCAGTTTAACACTCAATATTCTGTTAATGCCGACTTATGGGTATCTGGGGGCTACCTTTTCCTTTGTGGTGACTGAGCTTATTGTCTGCATATTACTATACCGTGCTGTGATTAAAGTAAGTCCCTACAGGTTTGATTTCTATTTACTGGCAACGTCTTTTATAGGGTGTTTGCTGTTAATACCCATTTATTTTTTGGTACCCGAAATGAATAGCTATATTCGGCTGATCGTTAGTTTAACCGCTTCAGGAATTGTATATTTGTCGTTTCACCTATTTGTTGCAAAAACGGAACTTGTAAGAAAAATTTTGAAATTCGGTAAGTAAAAATGAGTCAGATGTCTACCAATGTAACACCTTTCGTTTCGGTAATTATACCCTGTTATAATGTGGAGAATTATATACAGCAGGGTCTGGATTCTGTTTTGAAGCAAACCTATGCCCGGATAGAAATCCTGTGTGTGGATGATGGTTCTTCGGATAACACCTTAGAGTTATTAAACGAATATGCAGCGAAAGACGGGCGTATAAAGGTGTTCACCAATGACAAAAATAAGGGCTTGATATATACCTTGAACAGGCTGGTAGAGTTAGCCTCCACTGAAGTTTTGGTTCGGTTTGACCCTGATGATATTTGCGAAACCGACCGGATTGAGAGGTTAATGAAAGTTTATACTGAAAGTAACGCCAATTTAGTTTCAAGTGACTATGCTCTAATTAATGAACAATCTCAATGTATTAAAAAAAGAGGGTTTGATTTAATGTCTACACCATTAGGAATAAGATATACTGCCATTTTCAACTCCCCTTTTCCCCATCCACAATCATTGATTGAAAAAAAGATATTTTACAATCACCAATATAATGATAATTTTAAGGCCGCAGAAGATTATAAATTATGGTGTGATCTGCTCCTCGATAAGAAGTTTAAGGGGGTAATCGTTCATGAAAAATTGTACAGATACAGGTTAAATACACAGGGGGTATCCAATATACACTCCACGGTACAAATAGAGAATCACATCAAGGTTGCTCAATTCTATTTAAACCGTATTTTGGATTTACCGGAGAAGGAAATTAATTTTTGGTCTATCGCAAAGAAAACAACAGTAGATTTCAGCAGAAAGAACCTTATGAAAGAATTAAAGAATGTTCAAAGGGTTAGGAAGCTTTTTGTAAGGAAATATTTCCCTAGTAACAAGGAATTAATTGAAATTAATAGCTATACTTTCCAGTATTTTACATTTTTATTTAAAAATATCTATCACTTCTCGATCGATTCAAAAATTCCTAAAATGGAAGCGGTATTAATCATCCTTATAGCGATGTGGAAAAATATTGGTCTTGTTTCCTTAAACAATATAAGATGGCTCCTGAGAAACCTATAAAATTATCCATCATTATTCCTACCATAGGGAGAAAGAAAGAATTGCAGTTGCTGTTGAATTCAATAGTGAAGGCGTCTTTACCTTTCAGTTTTGAAGTAGTAATTATCGATCAGAATCCTGCCGGTTTCTTAGAGGAATTGGTACTCAGTTTTGCCGGTGTATTGCCTGTTCAACATCATGTGGTAGATTTTAAGGGACTGTCGAAAGCCAAAAATTATGGAGTGCTTCATTCTTCGGGACAATATGTAAGTTTCCCAGATGATGACTGTATTGTTTTTAAAAATACGTATCCAGCAGCGTTTGCTGTTTTAGAAAAGACGGCTGCTGCATTGGTTTTCGGAAAATGTATTGATGATCACGGAAAAGACAGTGTGCTGAATTTTCAAAAAAAACCTTCTTTCTTAAGTCCTAAAACCATGGCTGGTGGCTTTGTAGAAGCGACTGTCATTGCGGACCGGGAAGTACTCCTTCATTTCACTTTTGATGAAAATATGGGGGCGGGAACCTTCTTTGGTGCGGAAGAAGGTTTTGATTGGCTGTACAGAATTTTAACTGAATCAGACTACACAGCCTATTATACGCCAGAAATTCATTTTTACCATCCACAGGTTATTTTATCCAAAGGGGATTTGGCTTCTTTAAACCGGGTCTTTCAATACCGCTGCGGTACCGCTTATCTATGCGTGAAACATGGTTTGCATTACAAGTTTTATAAAAGATTGATCATGGCTCAGATGGCCTGCTATATTTATTTTTTCACAAATCGCTCTAATGCAGATTATTACAAAATTGAAGTCCTTGCTTTAAAAATTGGTAAAATATGTTCGAAAAAGAAATTATTTTAGCAGAATGAACAAATTAAAGAAAATATTTGTTTTAACCGGTTTTATACAGGCTGTTTTGTTGATAATAGGTTACGGATTACTGTATACTTATCCCAATGATCTGCTGCTTATTTTATTATTTGTCTATTCTTTATTTTTAGGATTTTTTGTTATAGAAAACCGTTCTCCTAAACTGTTAGCCAATAATACTGCTATTATCTTTCTTATTTTTTTATTTCTTTATGGCATTTATAATGCGGTTATTTATACTGTAATACAAGGGGAGATGCCGGCTGATATCTATTTGGCTTCCTTAATATATGCTCTTACAATTCCAGCCTTTATAGTGACCTGGTTAATTCAAAAACCTATACGGTATGATACTGCCTACCAGGAACAAATCAGTATTAAAAGAGTAAATAAAGCATATAGTTCTTTATTACTTATCTTACTCACCTCTCTTATAGGATACAAATCTTATTTTTTTATTTCTATAGGAATGTTTTTTAACCCCAGCGCAATGTTAGGGGGTAATAGATTTGATCTGTTTAAAAACATAAGCCAATTAGATGTTATCTTTGGTTTACTTATCACCAGCATATATTTGTACTTTATATTCTTTTATAAACAATTATCAAAGAAAACTTTAGTTTATATAAGTGTCCTTCTAATATATTATATTCTGTTACAATTGAGTGCGGGAAATCGCAGAGATTTCATACCTATTGTTTTAGGAGCTTATTGGGTATATGTAAATATCAAAAAAATTAAATTTAATTTTTTAGGATTTTTGGGTATTCTGCTTATGGTTTTATTCTTTAATTATTTAGGAACAATAAGGGCACATCTGTTTTCCGATCACACATCCAAACAGAATGATTTCATAATGACCATGACGAGTAACGAATTTGTGTACCCTTTTTTTACCCTCAGTTTTGAAGTAGATGATTATTTAAGAAGCAGTAATTATCAATTTAAAAATGGTGAAACTTTTGTTACTTATCCAGTATTGACTTTTATTCCTCGTGATATTTACAGTGATAAACCAATATCCTTAGCCAATTCCTTTATCAGAAAATTTTACGGAAATAGAACGGTTATAGGATTTGCTTACACGCCGGTTTCTGAAGCTTTCATCAATTTTGGTATTTTGGGGCCTTTTTTTATTTATTTAATATTTGGGTATTTAATTTCAAATATTCAAAGAAATAGAAATCAGATTTTAAATTTTATTTTTTTTGCAATGATTATAGATTTCAGCAGGGGGGAGATAGCAACCTTCTTATATCAATTTTTTTTTACTGCTTTCTTTTTATTAATTTTACCTCAATTTTTTTATTATTTTTTTTTAAGAATTCATCATGATCAACATCATCTTCGATAATATCATTTTTTCTTTGCAGCGTTCAGGAGGGGGTTCTGTATATTGGAACGAGTTGATCAAACGATTTATTATTTCTAAAGAAAATTGTATATTTTTTGACCATGGAAATAATTCATTGAATTTTTTTAGAAACGAACTCCAGCTGAAAATTGTAAAAAAGGAAACTGCTTTTAATTTAAAGATCAGGAGATATCTGCCTTTTACTAAGAAAATATCCAATAAGACAATTTTTCATTCAAGCTATTATCGGTACAGCAATTCTAAATATGCGATTAATGTTACGACCATTCACGATCTGACCGCTGAAAAATTCAGAAGTGGCTTAGCGCGATGGATTAATCTGCAGCAGAAAAAACAGGCGGTCCGAAAATCAAAAGGGATTATCTGTATTTCTGAAAATACGAAAAAAGATTTATTGCATTATATTCCTGAAGCCTCAACGAAAGAAATACGGGTCATCTATAATGGCGTGAGCGATGATTATTTTAAAATCGATAATGATTTTGATATATCCTTAAAAGATCGCCGTTTTAAAGCGTTACAAAATGGTAAATATGTACTGTATGTAGGACACCGGTCGCATTATAAAAATTTTGATATTGCTGTAAAGGGCATGCAGGAATGTATAAAAGATTATCAGTTCGTAATCGTGGGTGAACCTTTGAGCAGTACCGAAAATAGTTTAGTGGAAAAGTATCTTGGTTCTGGCTATACCGTGCTTTCAGGACTGAAGAATAGTAAGTTAAATTTGCTTTATAATAAGGCATTTGCTCTTTTGTATCCCTCTTCCTATGAAGGGTTTGGCATTCCCATTTTAGAAGCGATGAAAACACACTGCCCGGTGATTGCAAATCATAGCTCTTCTATTCCGGAAGTGGCAGGGGATGCCGCTATATTGATTGGCGATATAGCACCAGAAAAGATTGGGAAAGCCATAAAACATTTAGAGGAGCACGATTTTAGACAGGAGTTAATCAAAAAAGGGATTTTGCAGAGCGCAAAGTTCAGTTGGGATAAAACAAGTGAGGAGTATTTAAATTTTTACAAAGATTTATATGAAGAGTAGTATTCTAAGAAGGTACGGGCTGTGGGGAACTGTGGTGATGTTTTTTAATCTAATAAGAACAAAACTGCTGTTTCCCAAAGCGAGATTGATTAGGTTTCCCATTGACGTGCGTGGCATAAGGTTCATTCACGTCTCTGAAGGGTTTACTACCGGTTCAGGTTGCAGGATTGAGGCTTATCCCAACCGCGATGAAAAAGTGCTGTATTTCGGCAGAAACTTCCAGATGAATGATTATGTTCATATCACTGCAACGGAATCGGTGCGTATTGGTGATAACGTGCTGTTGGCGAGTAAAATTTATATTTCGGACTGCGCTCACGGAAGTTATGGCGGAAACCAGCACGACAGTCATCCTGCATCAGTCCCAAGTCAGCGGCATTTATTTTCGAAGCCTGTCGTGATTGAAGATAATGTATGGATCGGTGAGATGGTGTCTGTTTTGCCGGGCGTTACTATCGGAACAGGCAGTATTATTGGTGCGAATTCTGTGGTTTCCAAAAGTATTCCTCCCAACGTTATTGCAGTAGGATCGCCTGCTAAGCCAATAAAAAAGTTTAACTTTGTTACCAAAATTTGGGAGAAAATATAGCGGAATCAGTGGATGTTGATTAAAATAAATGATGAAAAATATACTCATAACAGGAGGGGCAGGATTTATAGGATCGAATCTGGCGCTCGAACTCCTCAATAAAGGCTATAATGTAACTGTTCTGGACAGCTTGTCCCCACAGGTTCATGGCTGTAATCCTAATCAATCATCGCCCCTTTACCGCAATATTAAGGACAAGGTGAGATTTATTCAAGGGTCCGTAACGCATAAAGAAGACTGGCAGAAGGTTTTACCAGACCAGGATGCTGTCATACATTTGGCTGCAGAAACAGGCACAGGCCAATCGATGTACGAGGTGGAAAAATATACGGAGGTGAATATCGCAGGTACTTCCTTAATGCTCGATTTGCTTGTCAACGGTAATTATAAAGTAAAGAAGGTTGTGGTCGCTTCTTCCCGCTCCATTTATGGGGAAGGCAAATACCGCCACCCTGAACTGGGCATCGTATATCCAGACCACAGGAAGGATGAAAGGATGCAGCAAGGCGATTTCGAAGTTAAGTATCATGATGATCAACTGTTGGAAGTCCTGCCCACCTGTGAGGAGTCAAAAATTCATCCCTCTTCGGTTTATGGAATTACCAAACAGACGCAGGAACAGCTGGTGATGACCGTGTGTCCCACGGTAGGTATTGCCGGCGTGTCTTTGCGTTATCAGAATGTTTATGGTCCAGGTCAGTCTTTGACCAATCCCTATACGGGCATACTTTCAATTTTCTCTACGCGGATTAAAAATGGCAACGCTATCAATATCTTTGAAGATGGAAAAGAAAGCCGGGATTTTGTCTATATTGATGATGCAGTGGAGGCGACGCTGTTAGGCCTGGAAAAAGTCGAAGCCAATAATAATGTGTTTAATGTAGGGGCTGGTGTTGCCACCAACATACGGTGCGTGGCTGAAATGCTCTGTGAAAATTTCGGACTGCAGGTTCCCATAGACACCTCAGGTAATTACAGAATGGGAGATATCCGTCATAATTTTGCAGATTTATCAAAAATCAATTCCAAATTAGGCTTTATCCCTAAGGTAAGTTTTGAAAAAGGGATTAAGCAGTTTACCGACTGGGTTTTGGAACAGGAAATTCACGAGGATAAGCTCAGCTACTCTCTGGAGGAGATGAAGAAAAAAGGATTGTATAAATAAAGGGAAATGAATCAAAATAAATTTTTTGGAAAAAAAATTCTGTTCTTCTCTGTGCAGACTTTTGATTTGGAAAAAAAAATTCAAGCTAAGTTGGAAGAATTGGGTGCCACCGTACTGTATTTTGATGAAAGACCTGCCAACAGTATTTGGGCTAAGGGGATTATCCGTGTCAAAAAGAGTTGGTATCAGTGTAAGATCGACCGGTATTATCATAAGGTATTTGAGCACATAAAAAATCAACATTTTGATTATTTACTGGTGAATAAGGGTGAGGTGATGCCCGCCTTTTTTTTAGAGAAATTAACACAGCAAATGCCTGATTGTATAAAAATATTTTATACCTGGGACTCTTTCAAAAACAACAGACATCCCGAAAAAATAATCGATCTTTTCGACAGAAAATTTTCTTTTGATGCAGAAGATGCGGCAGCGTATGGTTTAAATTTCAGACCTTTGTTTTTTCTCGATGATTACAGGAAGATCCGGAATTCCTGCACAAATAAAAAATTTGATCTGATTTTTTTAGGAACCGCTCATTCAGACCGGTACAGAATTACCCGGGAGGTTAATGATTGGTGCCTGAGCAAAGGATTGCGGACTTACTATTATTATTATATACCTAACAAAATAGTGTATTATTTAAAGAGGAAATTGGATAAAACCTTTTTGCAGTTTGATATTAAAAAATTGAGTTTTAAAAGTTTAAGTGCCAGTGATATTGTGAGGTGGTATGATGAGTCTAATGTTATTTTAGACGTGAACCATCCCTCACAGAGCGGTTTGACGCTCAGGGTTTTTGAAGCCATAGGAGCCGGAAAAAAATTAATTACAACAAATCAGGAAGTCATCAAATATTCCTTTTATAATCCGGTAAATATTTTTATTATTGACAGAAAAAACATCGTCTTGAACGAGGGGTTTTTTATGAACGACTACCAGGAAATATCAATGGATTTATATGAACGGGCCTCACTTACCGGTTGGCTCAATTGTCTCTTTTTTGAAAAAGAGTCGAACATTTGGATCAACGATAGATTTTGAATATAATTTAAAGAGAAATTCTACATGCAGTATTTTATTACCAGTTTTATTTTGTTTGCCCTTATTTTGGTTTATTTCAAAGTTGCCAACTACTACAATATCATCGACAAACCCAATCACCGAAGTGCCCATACCGAAATTACCTTACGTGGAGGGGGGATTATCTTTCTGTTTGCCTATTTGTTATTGATGGGCTCCACAATTGTACGGAATGATTACCGCTTATTCCTTCCTTCTGTAGAACCTAATTTCTGGATTTTTGGAGCAGGTCTACTGATGATCTGTGCCATAAGTTTTATTGATGACGTCATCGATTTGTCCAGTAAAATTCGGCTGATATTTCATTTCATTGCCGTGACTTTGCTGCTTTGCTTTCTTAATGCATTTCAGTTATTTCCCTGGTGGATGACGCCGGTATTTTATATCTTGATTATCGGTATTTTGAATGCCTATAATTTTATGGATGGAATTAATGGCATGTCAGGAATGTACAGTCTGGTAGTTTTGGGGTCATTATGGTATGTTAATTACTATGTGACTGCTTTTGTAGCAGAGGATTTCATCATTTATCCGATGTTAGCCTGTTTGGTATTTCTTTTTTTTAATTTCCGAAAAAAAGCCAAGTGTTTCCTGGGTGACATCGGCAGCATGGGTATCGCTTTTTGGGTAATTGCCCTGTTGGCTTTATTAATGCTAAAGACTGGCGAACTGAAGTGGATTCTTTTTCTCACGGTGTATGGTGCAGATGCAATTCTTACCATTATTGAAAGGCTAAGGTTAAAAGAGAATATTTTCGATGCGCATCGACGGCATCTGTATCAGCTTTTCGCCAACGACCTGAAGGTCTCTCATCTTAAAATAAGTTGGTTCTATGCACTCCTTCAATTGGGCATCAATACAGTTGTTGTCTTTGTCAACTTTCCGGATGGGCTCAGTTTTATAGTGATTTTGGTTCCTGCGGTTGTAATTTATGTGATGGTGAAATATTGGGTGAAAAGGAAGATTTCTTCGAAGTAATCCGGGATAGATATAATAGATGATGGATCAAAGAGACTGACACATGACAGATCAGAGACTTAAAATGTGATATAAAAATTCATTTTAGAAAGTATAGGTTGAATTCAATAAGGCCTTTTCGGTAAAAATGATTATTTTTGTCCTTGTAAAGGATAAACTGGAATTAAACAAAATTTATTTGTAAATTTGAGGCTGACTATTAATGGAAAATACACTAAAAGCAGCCGTACTCGGTTACGGGCATATTGGCAGAAGACATGCACAGATGATTGCCCGGAATGAAGCCTATGAACTGGTGGCTCTTATTGATCCGAAATTCATCACCGGAGCGAAAGCGGAGGTTTTGGGGGTTCCCGGGTTCAGTTGTTTAGAAGACTTTTTTAATTCTCAACTTCCGGTGGACCTGATTGCGGTGTGCACCCCTAATGGTCTGCACTTTGAACAGGCGAAAACCATTATCGAGCACAACATCAGTGTTATTATCGAAAAACCGATTGCGCTGCAGTCGGCTCAAGTAGAATTGTTGGAACAGGTGGCAGTTCAACACGGCGTTCATATTTTCCCGGTCATGCAAAATCGGTTTTCGCCACCGGCCTTGTGGTTGAAAGATTTAATTGAATCCGAAATTTTAGGGAATTTATTTATGGTGCAGATTGCTTGTTTCTGGAACAGAAACGAACATTATTATGCAAAAGGCTCATGGCGCGGAACCAAAAATATGGATGGCGGGACGCTTTATACGCAGTTTTCCCATTATCTGGATATTATGTTCTGGCTTTTTGGCGATATTACCAATATCAAATCCAAATTTGCCGACTTCAACCATTCTCATTTAACGGAGTTTGAAGACAGCGGCATCATCACTTTTGATTTCGCCTCCGGAGGTATGGGGAGTTTTACCTTTTCGACTTCCGTGTGGAATGAAAATCTGGAAAGTTCCCTCACCATTATTGCCGAAAACGGTTCTGTGAAAGTGGGCGGACAATACATGAACCATGTGGAAAAATGCATAATTAAAGATTATACCGCACCCGAATTACCTGCAACGAACGGAGCCAATGATTACGGAAGCTTTAAAGGTTCTGCCCAGAATCACCAGCATCTGTACAGGAATGTAATCGATTTTTTACGCCACGGAAAAGAAATTCAAACAACCACAGACGACAGTGTGAAAGTACTGAAAATGATAGAAAATATTTATTCCTCAAATTAAAGCCAGATGAAAATTAAAGAAACTCCCCTAAAAGACTGTTACATCATTGAACCCACCGTTTTTGAAGACGAGCGCGGTTATTTTTATGAAAAGTTCAATGAACAGAAATTTGAAGAATTAACCGGCTTAAACGGCCATTTCGTGCAGGATAACATTTCCAAATCTTCCTACGGTGTTTTGAGAGGACTTCATTTGCAAAAAGGCGAACATGCTCAGGCAAAACTCGTTTCTTGTCTAGAAGGAAAGGTTTTCGATGTGGCCGTAGATTTACGGAAAGATTCTCCCACTTTCGGGAAATGGTTCGGCGTAGAATTGACTCCTGAAAACAAATTGCAGCTCTATGTGCCAAGAGGTTTTGGACACGGCTTTTCAGTTTTAAGTGAAACTGCCATATTCTCCTACAAGTGCGATAATTTCTATGATAAAGAATCCGAAGGAAGTGTCATCTGGAATGATAAAGATTTGAATATCGACTGGAAACTTCCCAAGGACGCAATCATTCTTTCTGAAAAAGACCAAAATTTGCCGACCTTTGCAGAAATGAATTTTTAAGATTTCAGTATTTTTGAATTAATTTAAACGTTTAACTCAAATACTCAAATACTCAAATACTCAAATACTCAAATACTCAAACACCCAAACACCCAAACACTCAAATACTAAGCATTCAATTTCTATGAAAAACATAATCATCACCGGTGGAGCCGGGTTTATCGGATCTCACGTCGTTCGTGAATTTGTAAAGAATCATCCGGATTCTAAAATCATCAATCTCGATGCTTTGACCTACGCCGGGAATCTTGAAAATTTAAAAGACATTGAAAACGAACCGAATTATGTTTTCGAAAAAGCAGACATTACCAATGTGGATGAATTGCGAAGAGTTTTTGAAAAATATAATCCCGACGCAATTATCCATTTGGCAGCAGAAAGTCATGTGGACAGAAGCATCACCGATCCAAATGCATTTATTAATACCAATGTCAACGGAACGGCAAATCTTTTGAATTTAGCCAAAGAATTCTGGACACTGAATCCAGATCATCAACACGGAAACTTTCCTGATGAAACCAGAAAAAATTTATTCTATCACGTTTCTACCGATGAAGTTTACGGAAGTTTAGGAGAAACCGGATTTTTTCTAGAAACGACAGCTTACGATCCGAAATCTCCATATTCCGCCAGTAAAGCAGCATCTGACCATTTGGTCCGCGCTTACGGAAACACCTATGGAATGCCGTTTATTATTTCAAACTGTTCCAATAATTATGGTCCCAATCATTTCCCGGAAAAATTAATTCCATTGTGTATTTCTAATATTTTGAATGGAAAACCGCTTCCAATCTACGGTGACGGAAAATATACCAGAGATTGGCTCTACGTTATCGATCACGCCAAAGCGATCCATCAGATATTTTTTGAAGCAAAAACCGGAGAAACATACAATATCGGTGGTTTCAACGAATGGAAAAATATTGATCTGGTCAAAGAACTCATCAAACAAATGGATGAAAAATTGGGGAATCCAGCGGGTCGTTCAGAAAAACTCATCACTTATGTGAAAGATCGTCCAGGTCATGATCTTCGCTACGCCATCGATGCTTCAAAACTCAATAAAGAATTGGGCTGGAAACCCTCCGTAACTTTCGAACAGGGATTAAGCAAAACAATCGACTGGTTCCTCGAAAATAAAGAATGGCTGCAAAATGTGACGTCCGGAGATTATCAGAAATACTATGCAGAGCAATATAATTAGTAATTGAGTATTTGGGTTATTGAGTTTTTGAGTTTAATAATGTGAAAATTTAGAATATGACTTTTGTGAAATTCCATAAAGATTTAGTTGTTTATCAAAAAGCATTTTCTGCAGCAATGGAAATATATACGGTTTCAAAAAAGTTTCCTCAGGAAGAAAAATATTCACTAACCGATCAGATAAGAAGATCCTCCCGTTCTGTTAATGCAAACATTACCGAAGCCTGGAGAAAGAGAAGATATGAAAAGTCTTTTATCAGTAAACTCAATGATGCAGACGGTGAAGCGGCGGAAACTCAAAATTGGTTAGATTTTGCATTCGCATGCGCATATATTGATGAAAATACCTATTTAGATTTGTATAAAAAATATGATGAAATTTTAGGAATGATCGTTTCAATGACCGTCAATGCTAAAAAATGGACTTTTTCTGAACCTAAAAACCTCAATCCTTAATAGCTCAACAACACAAACACTCAAACACTCAAATACTCAATCACTCAAATACTCAATCACTCAAATTATGAAAGGAATAATACTCGCCGGCGGCTCCGGAACAAGACTTTATCCATTAACCATCGCGGTTAGCAAGCAGTTAATGCCGGTTTACGACAAGCCGATGATTTATTATCCGCTTTCGACATTGTTGTTGGCCGGGATTAAGGATATTTTAATTATTACAACACCTCACGATCAGGAAGGATTCATTAAGCTTTTGGGAGATGGTTCGGCGATAGGCTGTACGATTCAGTATAAAGTGCAACCGAGTCCAGACGGTTTAGCCCAGGCGTTTATTTTGGGCGAAGAGTTTATTGGTGACGATTCTGTTGCCTTGGTTTTGGGAGATAATATTTTCTACGGTGCGGGTTTGCCGGAGCTTTTGGAAAGTAAAACCAGTGTAGAAGGAGGTTGCGTTTTCGCTTATCAGGTTTCAGATCCTGAAAGATACGGCGTCGTTGAATTTGATGAAAATTTAAAAGCAGTTTCTATCGAAGAAAAACCGGAAGAACCAAAATCTACCTTTGCCGTTCCGGGATTATATTTCTATGATAATTCGGTAGTTGAAATTGCAAAAAACCTGAAACCTTCACCAAGAGGAGAACTGGAAATTACAGATGTCAACAGAATTTACCTTGAAAAAGGACAGTTGGAAGTCGGTGTAATGTCCCGCGGAACAGCTTGGTTAGACACCGGAACTTTCGATTCTCTGCATGAAGCTTCAGAGTTTGTAAAGGTTTTGGAGAAAAGACAGGGATTCAAAATTTCCTGTATCGAAGAAATCGCTTACGTGAAAGGTTTCATTAATAAAGAAGAGTTGCTGAAATCTGCTGAAAAATACGGAAAAAGCGGTTATGGTGATTATCTGAAGAAGCTGGTGTAAAACTTTTATTTCTAAATTTCAATAGGCCTGTTTTGAAATGAAAAAAATATTTAAATAACAATAATTTGGAAATAAAAACTTCTGAAAGAGTAAAAAGACACCTTTTTAGGGCAGTTTCCTTATTTGTTCTTTTGAAAAACTTAAAAAAAGATCAGCGCTATTGTGCCTTTTGTGGTTTTTAAAACAAAATTTAAGCATGCGCTAAGAATATTTAAAATCCTTTGGGCGAACTGCCGCTGAAAGGATTTTTTTTCTTTTAAATCTTCAAAGTTATTTTGGTTTTCTCTAACAAATAAATCACTAAATTTGCACCCACAAAAAATTAGCAATTGCTAATCAACTTATTATATTAAAAATATGCGTACAAAATCCGTCGGAAAAAAGAAAATCAATATCGTAACATTAGGCTGTTCCAAAAATGTATATGATTCTGAAGTGTTGATGGGACAACTGCAAGCCAACGGAAAAGAGGTGGTACACGAAGAAAAAGGTGATATCGTGGTTATCAATACCTGCGGTTTTATTGATAATGCCAAAGAGGAAAGCATCAATACCATTCTGGAATTTGTTGAGGCGAAAAACAGAGGCGAAGTAGAGCAGGTTTTTGTGACGGGCTGTTTATCAGAGAGATACAAACCGGATTTAATAAGAGAAATCCCGGATGTTGATCAATATTTCGGTACCCGTGATTTACCTTTATTATTAAAACATTTGGGCGCCGATTACAAACACGAACTGGTGGGCGAGAGAATGGTGACCACGCCAAGACATTACGCTTATTTGAAGATTTCTGAAGGATGTGACCGCCCCTGTTCTTTCTGCGCGATTCCTTTAATGAGAGGAAAAAATATTTCAACACCAATTGAAAACTTAGTGATTGAAGCAGAAAAATTAGCGAAAAAGGGAGTTAAAGAACTCATTTTAATTGCGCAGGATTTAACTTATTACGGTTTAGATTTATATAAGAAAAGAGCCTTGGGCGATTTGCTTTTGCGTTTGGTAACAGTAGAAGGAATTGAATGGATCCGTTTGCATTACGCGTTCCCAACTGGTTTCCCCGAAGATGTTTTAGAGATCATTAAAAACGAACCGAAAGTTTGTAACTACATCGATATCCCGTTACAACACATCAATTCTGATTTGTTGAAAGCCATGAAACGTGGAACTTCTCACGAAAAAACCAATGCATTGTTGAATAAATTCAGAGAAAAAGTTCCTAATATGGCAATCAGAACAACCCTGATTGTCGGTTTCCCGGGAGAGACAGAAGATAGATTCCAGGAAATGAAAGAGTGGGTTAGGGAGCAAAGATTTGACCGCTTAGGTTGCTTTACATATTCCCATGAAGAAAATACGACCGCTTACGTTCTGGAGGATGACGTTCCTCAGGAAGTAAAGGAAGCGAGAGTTGAGGAAATTATGGAATTACAATCGCAGATTTCCTGGGAGAAAAACCAGGAAAGAATCGGGAAAGTGTACCGGTGTATTTTCGACCGTAAAGAAGGAAATTATTTCGTGGGAAGAACAGAGTTCGATTCCCCGGATGTTGACAATACCGTTTTGGTTCCGGCAGAAAACACGTATTTGTCCATCGGTGAATTTGCCGATATCAAAATTACTTCGGCGGAAGAGTTTGATTTGTACGGCGAATTAGTTTAAGATATTGCAATATTTGGTCATTTTTTTGACAATTGTGTAAAGGTTATTAATGAAAAAATACTTCTGGGTTTTCCGGAAGTATTTTTTGTTTAATTAACTGTTAGTCAGGTAATTATTATTCCGAATGTTGGCTTGCTATGCAGTAATTAGTTAATATTGTTAACATATGGAGGTGTTTTTTAACACAATTTAACATAGATTGTAGATAGGCGGTATTAAAGGGAATGCGGGAGTTGTTAACAAAAATTTAACAATTCATTAAGACTGTTTAACGGTCGGAGTGTTGTATAAGTCAATTTCGGGATAAATTTGCAGAGTCAAAACCCATAAAATAAATTCAAAATGATGAAAAGAGGAATACTCCTAATCATAATGATGATTTCAACACTCGGCTTGTTTTCTTTTAAGACAACTGCCGAAGATGCTAAAAAAACAAGTTTTGCATCGTTTTACCATGATAAGTTTAATGGTAAAAAAACAGCTAGCGGGGAAGTTTTCAGTAATGAAAAATTAACTGCCGCCAATAGAACGCTTCCTTTCGGGACTATGTTAAAAGTAACCAACCTGAGATCAGGAAAAAGTGTAATTGTAGAAATAAATGACCGTGGTCCTTTTCATTCTTCCAGAGCACTCGATCTTTCTAAGGCAGCGTACCAAACCATCGGGGATCCTAGAAAAGGAACAATGCCCGTTGAATACGAAATTATCGAAATCGATTAACATTAACTTTTACGTTAAAAAACAACCAAAGCCGTCTCATAGGAGTCGGCTTTTTTATTGGGACGAACTGAGCCGCCTCTTCTTAGACCAGGCACAAGACTTCAGGAGAAAAATTAAATGGGTTCGATGCAGAATAAAGCCGCACCCTTCAAACTCCTGTTACCCGGATTCTATTGCACCCAAACTTATACCAACTGGTAGTGTATGCTGACTGTATGCTGACCCGTAAGGCAGGAAGGAGGCTTCATAATGAAAAGATTGCAATCTGTCCAGAAATATATTGTAATCTTCCCTTGTTTAGGCACACTCAAAAGTAGAGTTTTTTGTTAATATTTTATTGTTGTCGTTGTTGAAATTTTGTTGGAATGTGGGAAACTCATTTGCGCTATTTTGATTGAGTTTTCCATATTTCAATAAAAAATCATGTGGCGTAAGGTATTGTAACGCACTATGCGGTCTCTCATTATTGTACATCCACATCCATATTTCTGCATAATTTCTCATTTGTCTGATGTTCTCAAAGAGGTAAACACTTAAAAACTCTGTCCGGAACGTTCTGTTAAACCTCTCAATCAATGAGTTTTGTGTAGGTTTCCCTGGTTGAATGAAGCCCAGTTCGATATTTTCTTTGTTGCAATAATCTTTCATCTTTTCTGCAATAAATTCCGGTCCGTTGTCCACTCTTATCTTTTCAGGTTTTCCCCGCCATTCAATTAATTGTTCCAATTGCGAGATTACTTTTGCAGAGGGCAAGCTGCTATCAATAGTGATGTTTAAAATCTCTCTGTTAAAATCGTCAATGATATTAAGGGTTCTCACGCTTTTGCCATTTTCCAAGCTGTCGTGCATAAAATCCATGCTCCAAGTAACGTTCGGATAGATAGGGCGAACCAGTGGTTGTTTTATCCGTGCTGGAAGCCGCTTTTTCCTTTTACTTCGCAAATTTAATCTCATCGACTTATAAATCCGATAAACCCTTTTGTGATTCCATCCAAAGCCTAAGTTTTTCAACCGATTGTGCATCATCCAAAAGCCCCACGTTTGATTAGAATCTGCAAGTAAAATAAGTTCTGCACGGATCTCATCATCTGAACTTTTAAATACCTGACGATAATAATAAACTGAACTTCTTAAACTGAACACTTTACACGCCTTGCGCAAACTCATGTTATGGATTTCTTTCGAATAATCCACCAACTCACGCTTCTCACAAGGCGTTAGAGCTTTTTTTCGATCACATCTTTTAAGACGACAATCTCCAAAGTTTGCTCAGCTACGATCTTTTTATATTGCGAAAGTTGCTTTTCCATCTCTTTCATTTTTGAAAGTTGCTGAACATCCAATCCACCATATTTACTCTTCCACTTGTAAAAGGTTGGCTGGCTAATTCCATGCTCCCGGCAAATCTCATTCACCGTTTTTCCTTGATTTTGTTCAGATAATATCTTGATGATCTGAACTTCTGAAAATTTACTGTTTTTCATAGTCTTTCAAATTTAAAAACTATATTTTTAAATGATCCTATTTTTGGGGAAGATTACAATATGACTTGTTTTTTTAATATTTCATGCTGTCATTTCTGGAAAGAGATCTCAAAACAGGAAAGTGCATCAAAAGGAGTTTCAGAAAAAAGAACTTATTTTAAATTTCATTTAATTAAAGTTACACACTGGTTTTTTCTTAAAAATAGAAGAGAACGGAATCAGGATATTCTGTGCTGATAAATTGAAAGACTTCCACAATAAACTCCTGCAAACATAATTGAAGGTGTTCAAAGCGATTTGTCATTTAACAAAAATAGTAAATTATATGAGTATGTTTAAATTTGATTCAAACTAATTTTTTAAATTTTATCGAAAATATTTGCATGATGAGTAAAACGGTATGTATATAGAAATATCGCATTTCCTCACTTTTGATACAACTCCTTAATATTGGCTTCTCATATAGTATTACTTGTTGACATTTTTTTTAAACAGAACTTTAGACTTTCTTGGATAAGAATTAGTTTACTGTTAAATGACTACACTCTAATTTTGAAATAAGGTAACAGATGACTAGTCTAATAATGTCTACAACTAAAATCAAAATCTTCCAGTAAGCTTCCAGAGTAATTTCGTCTGGGAGAATTTTCCTCACAAGCCGAAATCTTACGCGAGGATTTACATTACGGTTAGAATGTAAAAAAGAAAGACCGTACTTTTTTTGAATTTTTTCATAAACTGTCTTATATATATGCAGGAACTATTTTCCAATATCTGCAGTTTCCCCGTCTAAGCCCTGCTCTTGTCTTTGGTTTTAGTAGTGTTTTTCTATAAACTCAGTCTCTTTCGGTATTTCCACATAAAGTGGATAACTCCATTGAGTTCGTATTTCACTATTAATTAATAAGTTGCATTATTAGTTATTCACATTTTCAAATTAGGTCCGAAATAAGTTGCAAGATATAGATAGTAAGCCTACATTTGCACCACTCTAAAAAACAGAGTAGCGAAGTAGACAGGACAGGTAATATATAGAAAGAATAAGAGGATTAGCTTTCTTTTATTTAATTTAAAAAAAGCTTGTGAATTAACAAAAACTTCTTATCTTTGCAATCCCAAATCGAAAGAGTGGGGAGCGAAGTAGAAGCGGATTGAATGAGGATGAGAGGATTTTAATGGTTACTTAAAAAACTTTTAAATTTCTTCGATAAACATTTGGTCATTAATAAAAAACTTTATACTTTTGCACTCGCAATTCGGAACCAACGACAGAAAGAGTTTCCGGATATACGCGAAAAGAACAATAGATCATTGACATACAAATAACAACCAAAAAAGTAAGGAAAAACTAAAGCGATAATAACTTTGAGTGAGTCAGACAAACATACAATGGAGAGTTTGATCCTGGCTCAGGATGAACGCTAGCGGGAGGCCTAACACATGCAAGCCGAGCGGTATTTCTTCTTCGGGAGAGAGAGAGCGGCGTACGGGTGCGTAACACGTGTGCAACCTACCTTTATCAGGGGAATAGCCTTTCGAAAGGAAGATTAATACTCCATAATATATGAACAGGCATCTGCTTATATTGAAAACTCCGGTGGATAGAGATGGGCACGCGCAAGATTAGATAGTTGGTGAGGTAACGGCTCACCAAGTCGATGATCTTTAGGGGTCCTGAGAGGGAGATCCCCCACACTGGTACTGAGACACGGACCAGACTCCTACGGGAGGCAGCAGTGAGGAATATTGGACAATGGGTGAGAGCCTGATCCAGCCATCCCGCGTGAAGGATGACGGTCCTACGGATTGTAAACTTCTTTTGTATAGGGATAAACCTTTCCACGTGTGGAAAGCTGAAGGTACTATACGAATAAGCACCGGCTAACTCCGTGCCAGCAGCCGCGGTAATACGGAGGGTGCAAGCGTTATCCGGATTTATTGGGTTTAAAGGGTCCGCAGGCGGACCGATAAGTCAGTGGTGAAATCTCATAGCTTAACTATGAAACTGCCGTTGATACTGTCGGTCTTGAGTAAATTAGAGGTAGCTGGAATAAGTAGTGTAGCGGTGAAATGCATAGATATTACTTAGAACACCAATTGCGAAGGCAGGTTACCATAATTTAACTGACGCTGAGGGACGAAAGCGTGGGGAGCGAACAGGATTAGATACCCTGGTAGTCCACGCCGTAAACGATGCTAACTCGTTTTTGGGGCGCAAGCTTCAGAGACCAAGCGAAAGTGATAAGTTAGCCACCTGGGGAGTACGTTCGCAAGAATGAAACTCAAAGGAATTGACGGGGGCCCGCACAAGCGGTGGATTATGTGGTTTAATTCGATGATACGCGAGGAACCTTACCAAGACTTAAATGGGAAATGACCGGTTTAGAAATAGACCTTTCGCAAGACATTTTTCAAGGTGCTGCATGGTTGTCGTCAGCTCGTGCCGTGAGGTGTTAGGTTAAGTCCTGCAACGAGCGCAACCCCTGTCACTAGTTGCTAACATTCAGTTGAGGACTCTAGTGAGACTGCCTACGCAAGTAGAGAGGAAGGTGGGGATGACGTCAAATCATCACGGCCCTTACGTCTTGGGCCACACACGTAATACAATGGCCGGTACAGAGGGCAGCTACACAGCGATGTGATGCAAATCTCGAAAGCCGGTCTCAGTTCGGATTGGAGTCTGCAACTCGACTCTATGAAGCTGGAATCGCTAGTAATCGCGCATCAGCCATGGCGCGGTGAATACGTTCCCGGGCCTTGTACACACCGCCCGTCAAGCCATGGAAGTCTGGGGTACCTGAAGTCGGTGACCGTAAAAGGAGCTGCCTAGGGTAAAACAGGTAACTAGGGCTAAGTCGTAACAAGGTAGCCGTACCGGAAGGTGCGGCTGGAACATCTCATTTTTGAGACTCTTCGTTAGGAGAGTATAAACAAACAACACGATACGCAAGTATCAGAGCACTTGCTCAAAGTTAGCTTCAGTTTTTTCTTATTTGGACGGTTGATTATTTAAAAATATACCCACTAGGATTAGTAATCAGGGAAAGAGAGACCAGAGATGGGTAGATAATAGATGAGAGACATAAAGTCTAATATCTAAAGTCTAAAAATCTCAAATCTAAATGAAGTCTCGTAGCTCAGCTGGTTAGAGCGCTACACTGATAATGTAGAGGTCGGCAGTTCGAGCCTGCCCGAGACTACTAATAATAAGACGGGAAGGTAAAAGAAGCAAGATAAAAGACGATTTATTAGTCTTTACTCTTTATTCTTTACTCTTCAAAGTCTCATACTAGCGGGGAATTAGCTCAGTTGGCTAGAGCGCCTGCCTTGCACGCAGGAGGTCAAGGGTTCGACTCCCTTATTCTCCACAAGTTATAGGAATATAACGGGAATAGTTACAGAAATGTAACGAAAAGCTTCAAAAAAGAAGCAAGCATAGAAGATAATTACATTACAGATTTAAGAATTATGCCAGGAGGCAGAGCGGACTAAGTAATTAGTAAGTTTGATAGGATCGATACCTATATTATTCACATATTATGACTTTGATTTAAAAGTTACGGAAAGAGCCAAAAACAATTTCTGTTCATCAGGGAAGTAATAAGATACAAGATCATTGACATTAACGATAAGAACATCACAAAGAGAAAACCGAGCACTTTCGAGTGCCGAGTTTAAATAAAACTAGTCTAACAGCAATGTTAGACAACAAAACTGAACTAATATATTATTAGGAAAGAAATCGTTAAGGGCGTATGGCGGATGCCTAGGCTTTCAGAGGCGACGAAGGACGTGGTAAGCTGCGAAAAGCTGCGGGGATCGGCACACACGAATTGATCCGCAGATGTCCGAATGGGGCAACCCGGCTGGTTGAAGACCAGTCACTCTAATTTATTAGAGAGCAAACCCGGAGAACTGAAACATCTAAGTACCCGGAGGAAAAGAAATCGAAGAGATTCCGTAAGTAGTGGCGAGCGAACGCGGATTAGCCCAAAAGTCTTTATATGTTTAGAAGAATGTTCTGGAAAGAACAGCCATAGACGGTGATAGCCCGGTATTTAAAAGGCATACATAGATGATAAATGAGTAGGGCGGGACACGTGAAATCCTGTCTGAATATGGGGGGACCATCCTCCAAGGCTAAATACTCCTGAAAGACCGATAGTGAACAAGTACTGTGAAGGAAAGGTGAAAAGCACTTCGAATAGAAGGGTGAAAGAGAACCTGAAACCGTACGCCTACAAGCGGTCGGAGCCCACAAGTTGGGTGACGGCGTGCCTTTTGCATAATGAGCCTACGAGTTAATTTTACTAGCGAGCTTAAGTACTTCAGGTACGGAGGCGGAGCGAAAGCGAGTCTGAATAGGGCGCTTAGTTAGTAGTATTAGACGCGAAACCTTGTGATCTACCCATGGGCAGGTTGAAGCTTTGGTAACACAAAGTGGAGGACCGAACCGGTTGACGTTGAAAAGTCTTCGGATGACTTGTGGGTAGGGGTGAAAGGCCAATCAAACTGGGAGATAGCTCGTACTCCCCGAAATGCATTTAGGTGCAGCGTTGCGACAAGTTTATTAGAGGTAGAGCTACTGATTGGATGCGGGGGAGTCAAATCCTACCAATTCCTGACAAACTCCGAATGCTAATAAATGTTTCGCAGCAGTGAGGGCATGGGTGCTAAGGTCCATGTCCGAGAGGGAAAGAACCCGGACCAACAGCTAAGGTCCCCAAATCTATACTAAGTTGAAATAACGCGGTTGAACTGCATTGACAGCTAGGATGTTGGCTTGGAAGCAGCCATTCATTTAAAGAGTGCGTAACAGCTCACTAGTCGAGCGGTTCGGCATGGATAATAATCGGGCATAAGTATAGTACCGAAGCTATGGATTTATAATTTTTGAATTATATCTGGTAGGGGAGCATTCTGTTTGCGCCGAAGCAGTGTCGTGAGATGTTGTGGAGCGGACAGAAAAGAAAATGTAGGCATAAGTAACGATAAAGGGGGCGAGAAACCCCCTCACCGAAAGACTAAGGTTTCCTCAGCCATGCTAATCAGCTGAGGGTTAGTCGGGACCTAACGCGAACCCGAAAGGGGAAGTGGATGGATAATGGGTTAATATTCCCATACTTGCTCACACTAAAAAGGGGACGGAGTGCCGTACTTACTGGAGACTGACGGAATAGTCAAGACCTAGCCTTCGGGCGAAGTTGTTGTAGGGAAAGTGCTTCCAAGAAAAGCCGAAGTGAAGCAACTCGTACCAAAACCGACACAGGTAGTCGAGGAGAGAATCCTAAGGTGCTAGAGTGAATCATGGTTAAGGAACTAGGCAAAATAGTCTCGTAACTTCGGAAGAAGGGACGCCAGCAGCAATGCTGGCCTCAGTAAAGAGGCCCAGGCGACTGTTTATCAAAAACACAGGACTCTGCTAAATCGAAAGATGCTGTATAGGGTCTGACACCTGCCCGGTGCTGGAAGGTTAAGGAAGGTTGTTAGGGTAACCGAAGCAATTAACTGAAGCCCCAGTAAACGGCGGCCGTAACTATAACGGTCCTAAGGTAGCGAAATTCCTTGTCGGGTAAGTTCCGACCTGCACGAATGGTGTAACGATCTGGGCACTGTCTCAACCATGAGCTCTGTGAAATTGTAGTCTCGGTGAAGATGCCGAGTACCCGCAATGGGACGAAAAGACCCTGTGAACCTTTACTATAACTTCGTATTGACTTTGAATAAACAATGTGTAGGATAGGTGGGAGACTTTGAAGCTGGCACGCTAGTGTCGGTGGAGTCAACGTTGAAATACCACCCTTTGTTTATTTGGAGCCTAACTTCCTAACGGAAGGACATTGCGTGGTGGGTAGTTTGACTGGGGTGGTCGCCTCCAAAAGAGTAACGGAGGCTTTCAAAGGTACCCTCAGCACGCTTGGTAACCGTGCGTAGAGTGTAATGGCATAAGGGTGCTTGACTGTGAGACCTACAAGTCGATCAGGTGCGAAAGCAGGACATAGTGATCCGGTGGTTCCGTATGGAAGGGCCATCGCTCATAGGATAAAAGGTACTCCGGGGATAACAGGCTAGTCTCCCCCAAGAGCTCATATCGACGGGGAGGTTCGGCACCTCGATGTCGGCTCGTCACATCCTGGGGCTGGAGAAGGTCCCAAGGGTTGGGCTGTTCGCCCATTAAAGTGGCACGCGAGCTGGGTTCAGAACGTCGTGAGACAGTTCGGTCTCTATCTATTGCGGGCGTTAGATGTTTGAGAGGGCTTGAATCTAGTACGAGAGGACCGATTTGAACAAACCTCTGGTGTATCAGTTGTTCCGCCAGGAGCACCGCTGAGTAGCTACGTTTGGAAAGGATAAGCACTGAAAGCATATAAGTGCGAAACCTGCCTCAAGATGAGACATCTTTTAAGGGTCGTTGGAGATGACAACGTTGATAGGCTATAGGTGTAAAGGCAGTAATGTCATAGCCGAGTAGTACTAATTACCCGTAGATTTATTGCCTAATTAAGGTACTTGGAAGTGCAACAAGGTTTGCTCTTTGTGAACGTTTTTATCGATTTTTTAGTTAGACTGAAAGAACCAAGATTAAAGAAGCAAGACTGTAATGTCTTTTATCTTTCTTCTATCATCTTTTATCTACTAATAACATATACTGTACATCCTTTTGTACAAAACAACCTTTAGGGTGGTTTTAGCAGAGGGGCTCACCTGTTCCCATTCCGAACACAGAAGTTAAGCCCTCTAGCGCCGATGGTACTGCTAACGCGGGAGAGTAGGTCGCCGCCAGTTTTTTTAAAGCTCATCAATTTATTTTGATGGGCTTTTTTTATGACCTAAACCCAGGAAAAAAACTGAAATACAAAAGAAAGACGGAGAATAATTTGATCCAAAAGATATTAAAATTAAAAATCAGGGATCAGTATCAAAACTTGGGGACTAAGCAAAAATTTTGGATAATCTGAAAAGGAAAAATGATTTGTCTTTTACCCCTCGAAGTTGTAATCTGAAGTTTTTTATTTTCGCATTAAAAGATTCTGCCGACGCATTGGTGCTTCTTTGGTCAAAATAATTGAGAATGTCATTGTAATGATTCATAATGGTCTTCATGAGTACTGAAAATGATTTAAACCCACATTCCTCTACTTCTTTGAACCAATGTGCTAATTTTAGGATTGCTACAGACTTTTGAATATTTTGATTGTAAATTTTCCTCAGCCCGTCTGATAAATTATACGCTTTTTCTAAATCAGGATAGTGAGAGAACAGTATTTGTGCTCTTTCATTTTGTGTTGATGTCCACTTTTCCCTGGTTTTGTAGAGTAAATATCGGCTTCTTGCCAAGAGTTGCTTTCTGGTATCACCATTTTCAAAAATTTCAATTTCAGGAGTTTTCTTCTTTTCTTTTGCTTCTGTCAAACAATTGTTTTCCAATTCAATGGCTTGCCACCGATGTTGTATCCTGAGGTCTTGCAATGCTTCTGTGGCGAGCTTCTGAACATGAAAACGGTCGATGACCTGAATGGCATTGGGGAAACATCTTTTGGCAATGAGTTTCATTGAACCTGCCATGTCGAGCGTGATCTCTTTAACTTTCTGTCGGAGTTTTCTGCTGATTTTCAGTATCTGTTCAATGACTTTATCGCTTTGAGTACCTTTAATAATGGCTACGATGCTTCCTTTTTTGCCTTTCGCTTTCTTGCAAGTAAGAACGGTGTACAATTCCCCGTCTGAAAGAGCGACTTCATCTAAAGAAAGCTGGTCAGAGAGGTTTTCAGAATATAAGATCCAGTCTTCAGCGTGTTGTTTTTGATCCCAGTCTTTAAAATCGCTGATGCTTTTTTTATATTGTCTTTGAAATTTCTTTCCATTTATGCCATACATTTCTGCTATGGTTTTACAGGGAAGCGCTTTAGTATCGGCTGATTTTTTTTAAGAACTCCGCAAAATCATGTGTCATGCGAGTTCCTTTGGCGATGAGATTCCAGTCTCTTTGAATAATGTTTGCGGATTTTACATCCGTCCATCTTCGGCGTTTGATATGCAGTTTCACGGACTTTCCGCGCAGTGGAAAATCATCTACCGTTATTTCCGGCAGAAAACCCTTTGACTGCAAAGTAAGAGAAGAAAACTCCTTTGGAATCGTATTTTTTTCTTCAAAATAAAGATGTAGCACTTTATTTACTTCTTCGAATTTCACAATCTCAAAATGGTCAATTAAAAATTCAGGTAATAAAAATTTGAGGACTTCTGTTTCATTTAGCATCTAACAAAATTATTAAATTTATCTTTTCTCCCCAAGTTTTGGGATTGATCCGAAAAATGGGATTGATCCACAATAATTTGATCCAAAAGATATTATAATTTAAAATCAGAAACTACTAAAGTTTGTTTTCAATAAAAAGAGTCAAATTTTGAAGGTTAAAAGCAACAAACTTTTGTTATTGAATATAAAATATTGCCTCTGAAATTCAACCTTTTAATTATTAAATTGATTTTAAAGAAATAATACCGTTGCTTATTCTGGCAGCGCTTTTTTTTAAGAAGTTAACCAAAAAGATCAATCAATTTAATCGACTGAATGCTCAGCATGGAAGTAAAAATAAAATAATTTCTATCGAAATGCTTTGGCTGAGATTGTAACCAATCCCCACTTCTTCATTTATTGAAAAGGTCGGAGATCAGAATATTGGGGTTTAAAGATATTCTTCAGGTTAACTGACTGAAACATTATTTTACACTTTATAAATTCTAAAATTGTTAGAGAAACTCACCTGTTCAGCAGATCGATTAAATAAGAAAAGAGTGAATAATTTCACTCTTTTCTTTTAACCTTAGTAATTAAATGATCGAAAAACCTGATTCCAAATCAGCGATAATATCGTCAATATGTTCGATTCCCACACTCAATCTTATTTGACCGGGACGAATGCCCGCTTTTTCTCTTTCAGCGTCGGAAAGTTGTTCGTGGGTGGTGGATGACGGGTTGATAATCAATGTTTTCGAATCCCCAACATTGGCAACATGACTGATTAAGGAAAGATGATTAATGAATTTCACAGCGGACTCTTTTCCACCCTTAATATCAAAACTCAACACGCCGCCAAAACCTCTTTTTAAATATTTTTTGGCGTTTTCATGATCCGGAAAACTCGGTAATCCCGGATAAAGTACCTTTTCTACTTTAGGATGATCTTCCAAATATTCAGCGATTGTTTGCGCATTACTCACCGTTCTTTCTAAGCGAAGCGACAATGTTTCTAACCCTTGCAACAAAAGGAAAGAATTGAACGGGGAAATCGTAGGACCGAAATCACGCATACCTTCAACCCTGGCTTTAATGACGAATGCGATATTTCCAAACTGAGAATCTACCCCAAAAACATCTGAAAATACCAAACCGTGATAACTTTCACAAGGTTCGGATAATTGCAGGAATTTTCCGTTGCCCCAATCGAAATTTCCTCCATCAATAATGATTCCACCAATAGAAGTTCCGTGGCCGCCGATCCATTTGGTAGCCGATTCTACTACGATATTGGCACCATGTTTCAGGGGTTGGAAAAGGTAACCGCCGGCTCCAAAAGTATTATCGACAATTAATGGAATACCGTGTTTTTTGGCAACTTCGGCAATCGCCTCAAAATCGGGGATATTTAAACTTGGATTTCCGATGGTTTCCAAGTAAATAGCTTTCGTACTTTCGTTAATCAACCGGTCGAAACTTTCCGGATGATTATTATCTGCAAAGCGCGTTTCTATTCCTAATTTTTTAAAAGAGACTTTGAACTGGTTATAACTTCCGCCGTACAAATAGGGAGAACTCACGAAATTGTCGCCGTTTTGAAGGATATTTGTCAAAGCTAAAAACTGTGCGGCATGACCGGAACTTGTTGCCAAAGCGGCAATACCGCCATGCAAAGCTGCCATTCTTTTTTCGAAAACATCGGTGGTTGGATTCATCAAACGGGTGTAGATATTCCCGAATTCTTTTAACCCAAAAAGATTGGCTGCATGTTCTGCATCATCAAAGGTATAACAGGCGGTTTGGTAGAGCGGAACAGCTCGTGAGTTGGTGGTTGGATCTACGGTTTGACCGGCGTGAACCTGTAAAGTTTCAAATTTTAAATTGCTCATATTTTAATTTATTTGTTTTAAATTTTGCAACTTATCCTTTGAAAATACTTGTCGAAAGAGCATAAAAAAGCTCTTTCGACAAATCAAAAGAGCTTAATATATAGAATTTATATTTTCTAAATTTTAATATCTGACTTATCTTTCCCGCGCTGGCGAGTTGAATTTTGCACCTTATTTATTTCTAAACAGGTTGCCAAAGTTTCAAAGGGTCAATTCCCTCCACTTTTCTGAATAAGTTGCGATTTTTTAAAGAACGATTAGAGTGCAAATCTATATAAATATTTTGAATCTCCAAAAAATGTCAGTTATATTTTACGTGTATTTTTTTAAGCTATTGATTTGTAAGTCGATTTAAATAGAAATGCTATTTTTTTATGATTTCGCTTTTTCTAAAGAAATCGGTGTTGTTATTTTATCGTTTAAATTCAAATTGTTGAGTTGGTACTCGCGGATTTCAGAATGATTGATTCAGATTAATTCTTCTCCGTTTATCAGGGATTTTTATCTAAGTACCTAATTATTAGACTTAAATTTATTCTTAACCCATTGTATTAAAGTTTGTTAAATCTTCTTTCGTTTGCAATGTTTAGATTAAATTTAGGGTAACTTAAAAACACCTATTATGATTGTAAAAGTACTTGAAGTAATTGCTACTTCAGAAATTAGTTTTGATGACGCTGTGAGAAATGCCGTAAAAGAAGTTTCCAGAACGATAAAAAACATCGACAGCGTTTATGTAAAAGACATGAAATGCCATGTGAAAGATGGCGAAATTTCAACTTACGGATGCGTTTGTAAGGTTTCTTTCAGGGTTGAATAATTAAAATATTTGGCAATGAAAAAACATCCGTTTTGTGGTTTCAAAATGGATGTTTTTTATTCTGAATCTATGATTTTGCGATTGATTTTAATTTTTCGTTCCCCAAGGCGCACCTGGTGCTTCAATCGTTTTAGTCAAATCAAATCGTACGGTGAACAAACGGTCGCTTCCGACTCTGCGAAGGTTATAAGTGAAGCTTTCACCATCAACAGTAAACCACCAAACGTTAGTAGCCGCTTTTGGTAACATTGCGGTGGTGTGTGCATCAGCAGGAAACATTTGAAGATTCTCCAGACCGACATTTGAACTTGTGCCACCATATTGCGTTACTTTTTCCGGTGTCCCGTCGGGATTGCGGTGATCGTGTTTTAAACTTAAAATTTTGTCGGGATTCATATGCAAAACCCATGTTCGGGATTTATCGTCACCTACGAAAAATGAAATTTTAATCTCTTTTTTTTCGCATGACCGAACGTGCATTACCAGTTTTTTTCCGGTAAATCCATCGCCTTCAGCACCTCCAGAAATTATTTCCCCTTCATACGCTTTTCCACAATGTGCTGCTAATTGTGTCCAGAATTTTTCGGACGTGGTTTGTTCCTGCGCCAGGAAATTGATGGGAAGTAAGAGTGCGAAATAGAGAAGTGTTTTCATGTTTTCGTTTTTAATAATAGGTTCTTTAATAAAAAGGTAAACATACAAAAAATCCCCTGAAGATTAAGGTTCAAGGGATTTGTTGAAAAGTATCTACAGTTTGTCTTTTTCCAAATATTCGGAGTTTTTTATAATGACCGCCAATAAAAACAAATGCTTTATTTAGGTTTTTGAAAGAATTTAATCCAAATGCAAATTATCAATTAGTCGGACTGTACCAACATTTACGACGATAAAGGCGCGGTATTTTTTGTCTTTGTAAAAGAAATCGGTTTGTTTTAAAGTTTTTTCATCAGCGATTTCAAAATATTCCAGAGTCATTCCGCGCTGGTCATCGAAAATATCTTTCACGCGTTTATTTATTTCAGCAACAGTAATGATCCGGAACCAGTCATTTACTTTTAGCAGAGTATCATGAATGACTTTGGCTGCATCTCTTTGAATAGGGTTCAGTCTTTCATTTCGCGAACTCATGGCGAGACCGTTTTCTTCACGGTAAATTGGCACACCGTGGATTTTCACAGGAAGATGCAATTGCTCTACCAGTTTTTCGATAATAGCCAATTGCTGATAATCTTTTTCTCCGAAGTAGGCATTGTCTGGTTTTACCTGTCTCAAAAGTTCTTCCACTACGGTTCCTACCCCGTCAAAATGTCCGGGACGAAACTTGCCTTCCATTTCATTTTCCAGACCATCGAAATCATAGGATTTACTTTTTAGTCCTTCGGGATACAGATCGACAACTTCGGGGAGATACAAGGCATCAACGATTCCTGTATTTTTCAGTAGCGCAATATCCCGATCGGTATCTCGCGGATATTTTGTTAAATCCTCAGGATTATTAAATTGTGTAGGATTTACGAAAATGGAAGAAATAACCAGATCGTTTTCTGTGGCGGCTATTTTGTATAATGAAAGATGGCCACCGTGCAATGCGCCCATTGTAGGAGCAAACCCGATTCTTTTGCCCATTTCTTTCTGCCGTTCGACATAATCTATAAGTGTTTTTTTGTCTCTGAAAATTTCCATAATTAATTAGAATATCCTTGTAAAAATAACAAATTCCGGCAAAAGGGGAGGTAAATTTTTGCGATTTTTTTCGAAGACTTGCAGTTATTTTAGGTAATAATCTTAATTAATGTTAATTAAAAATTATTACATTAAAATTTCGTAAATTTGCGTTGTAGAATATTCTGCCCAAAAATTTAGAAGAAAGTTAGAATTTATGCCGAACCAAAAGATTTTATATGTAACCACGGAGATGTCTCCTTATCAGGAAGATAACAATATGGCGACAATGGTGAGTAAGATGGCACTCAAAATGCACCAAGACGGAAATGATGTGAGAGTGTTTATGCCAAAATTTGGCCAGATCAGCGAAAGAAAATTTCAATTGCATGAGGTAATTCGTCTATCCGGAATGAATATTATTATTAATGATTTGGATCAACCCCTCATTATTAAGGTAGCATCTTTGCCGGGAGAGAGATTGCAGGTTTATTTCATCGACAATGAGGAGTATTTTAAGAGAAAGCAATTCTACATCGACGATAAAGGACAGCCTTTCACCGATAATGATGAACGGGCAATTTTCTTTGCCAGAGGAGTGATTGAAACCATCAAGAAACTTAACTGGGTGCCGGATGTGATTCACCTGAATGGATGGATGGCCTCTTTTATACCTGTTTATTTAAAGACTTTTTACAAAAATGATTCTTATTTTAATGATTCCAAAATAGTTCTTTCCGTTTATAATGAGGATAATATGGCATTATCTGAGTCTGTGGAAGAAAAAATGAAATTCGACAATATTACCGGCCTAAAAGCGTTTAAGAATCCAAGTTTTCAGAGTTTTGTTATCGAAAGTATCGATATGGTTGATTTAGTAATAAAAGGTGATGAATTCCTGGAAGAGGATCTTAACAAAGCTTTTACCGATACTAAAACGGCCAAATCAGAATATATAGACGCTGATTCAATCAACAAGTTATACTAAATCAATTTATATTTAATGATAAGAAATATCCAAGAATTATTCAAAATTACTGCAACATTAGTAATTGGGAGTTTAATTTTAGTGAATTGTGAACCGGATGCAGATCAATTAGGTTCACAATTTTTTCAAGACGGAGCGAAAGGGAAAGAAGTATCTTACCCGATTATCGCTTATAATTCCAATAATCACGATTCAATAAGAACTGATGCGGCGCGATTGCAAAGTGCAACCTTGGGTGCTTTTTCGGAGTCTCAATTTGGAATGCAGAAATCTGCATACGTTTCTCAGGTTAGGCTATCTGGAGCAAATCCCGATTTCGGAACCAATGCAAAACTTGATTCAGCAGTGTTGGTAATTAAGCCACAGTATGCTGCAGATTCTGTGACTACAGTGACCAATGATAAATATATTTATCCGGAAGGGGCTGTACCGGCAAAAAAAGTTGTCAGTACCTACCCAGTCATTAAATATGGTAATACCAAAATTGGTGGAAAAACGCTTTTGAACTTTAAGGTTTATGAAGTTACCGACTTTTTGGGCGCAAATACTGATGTTGTTTATTCTAACAAAGTTGTGAATACGGGAGCGCAGATTGGTGCAAAAACTTTTGACGGAAATGTTCATTCTGTTAAAGTGACCAAAACGGGTGATGATACGGTATTGTTTGAAAGAAGTGCTGCACTAAGAATCCCTTTAGACAGTGCTTTTTTTGCGAATAAGATTATTAATAAAGCATCTTCGCCGGAGCTTTCTGATGCAGCTTCATTTATAAGATATTTTAAAGGGATTAAAGTTTCTGTTGATGAAAACAATGGCTATCTTTTTAATTTTGATCCTACTACCACAGAACTTAATCTTTATTACAAAAATGATAAAGTTGCCAATGGAGTAACCACTAGAGAGCAGTCGGTGTACATGATGAATATGGGAGGTTCTAATGCGTATTTTAATCAAATTGCTTTCAACCGTACAGGAACACCTTCTGCAACTGGTTTAGCAACATCAAACCAAATAACCGGTGATGCGAAGCTTTTTGCGCAGGGAATGGGAGGTCCAGGAATTGGCCTTCGGGTTCCAGCTGCAGATGTTGCAAATATCAGAACTTTATTTAACAGTAATAAGATTGGTATTATCTCAGCTAAAATCCGTATTTATACAGACCAAAGTTGGACTAATGCTTATAAAAAACCTGATAATTTTGTTGTAAGACAAAGAAATTTAAATCCTAAACCAGGTGAGAAAGAATATCTTGACAATTATTTGATTGATATGAGTACTTTAGCAGGTACTGGAATTTATAATTTGGTAAAAGCTTATGATTTGCAAAAAACTCCTGCGCATTATGATATCGGAATTACACAGACTTTCAAAGATATTATTGAAAAACAAGAGCCTAACTATGACCTAATTATAAACGTAGGTTCCTACACAACAGATACCGCTGGTAGTTTACTGGGTGCCATATATTCGTCTTTAGGATCTCAGAATTTTAATACCAGAAGTTATACTCCTAACAGAGCAGTATTTGAAGGTACAGATACAAATCTTGCTAATCCTGTAAGTGATAAAAGTGCAAGATTGATCCTGACTTACGGACAAAAACAATAATTAGAAAAACAATAACTAAAAAAATAAGATATTATATGTGTGGAATTGTAGGATATACTGGTTTTCAAGATGCTTATGAAGTAGTAATTAATGGGCTTCGCAGATTAGAGTATAGAGGATACGACAGTGCGGGAATTGTACTCGAAAATAGTAATTCAGTTTTTAGTGTTTCAAAGACGAAAGGAAAAGTAGATGATCTGGTTGCTATTTCAGGAAATTTAGCAGGTACTGCACATATAGGAATGGGGCATACCCGATGGGCAACGCACGGGGTTCCAAGTGACAGAAACTCACATCCACATCTTTCAAATAATGGTAAAATCGCTTTGGTTCATAATGGGATTATCGAAAACTATGATACCCTGAAAATTATGCTGACCGAGAAAGGATTTACTTTTCACTCAGAAACAGATACAGAAGTACTGGTGAATCTCATTCAGTACATTATGGATATTAATGAAGAAATGGATTTCCCTACGGCAGTTCGTTATGCTTTGAATGAAGTTTTCGGCGCATATGCAATTACGGTAATGCACGAAGATTTTCCGGGAGTATTGGTGGTTGCCAGATTAGGTTCTCCTTTAGCCATCGGTTTAGGAAATAATGAATATTTCATTGCCTCAGATGCTTCTCCTTTTGTTGAATTTACAAAAGAGGCCGTTTATTTGGAAGAAGGGCACATGGCTACTATTTCTTTAGAAAACGGGGTTGACATCAGAAATATTAAAGATAATGTAAAGATTACCCCAGAAGTTCAGCAATTAAAATTGAGTTTGGAGCAGATTGAAAAAGGAGGTTATGAACATTTCATGTTAAAAGAAATTTTCGAGCAGCCAAAATCGATTCACGATACTTTAAGAGGCAGATTGCTGGTAGAAGAAGGAATCATCAAGATGGCCGGAATCTGGGATAACCTGGAAAGATTAAACCAAGCTCAGAAAATCACCATTATCGCCTGTGGAACATCTTGGCATGCCGGTCTTATCGGAGAATATTTAATCGAGGAGTTTGCAAGAATTCCTGTAGAAGTAGAATATGCTTCAGAATTTAGATATAGAAATCCAATTATTTCTGAAAAAGATATCGTGATTGCGATTTCTCAGTCAGGTGAAACTGCCGATACGATGGCTGCTATAAAAATGGCTAAAGAGAAAGGTGCTTTCGTGTACGGAATTTGTAATGTCGTAGATTCCTCTATTTCGAGAGTTACTGATGCAGGATCTTATACGCACGCCGGACCGGAAATAGGTGTTGCTTCAACAAAAGCATTTACTGCCCAGTTGACAGTTCTTTCTTTGATTGCTTTAAAATTAGGGAAGCACAACGGACATTTAAGCAACCAGGAGTTCATGAGATTAATCACTGAACTGGATACCATTCCGCAAAAAGTTCAGGAAGTTTTAGATACCACCCACGAAATTACAAAGGAAATCGCAAAGAACTTTGTTGATGCCCAAAATTTCCTTTATTTAGGAAGAGGATATAATTTCCCTGCAGCGCTGGAAGGAGCTTTGAAGTTAAAAGAGATTTCTTACATTCACGCAGAAGGATATCCTGCTGCCGAAATGAAGCATGGTCCAATCGCATTGATTGATGAAAATATGCCAATCGTTATTATAGCACCGAAAAAAGGGCATTATGACAAAATTGTGAGCAACGTTCAGGAAATTAAAGCCAGAAAAGGAAAAGTTATTGCAGTGGTGAATAAAGGCGACACACAAGTTGCTTCTGTGGCAGATTACGTAATTGAATTCCCGGAAACTTCAGAATGTTTCTCTCCAATTATCGCTTCTGTGCCTTTACAACTATTAGCGTATTATATTGCAGTGTACCGCGGAGCCAATGTTGACCAACCGAGAAACCTTGCAAAATCAGTTACTGTTGAATAAAAAGTAAACGATTGTAAAATAATACAGACATTTTTACGTTTTTGAAAAAAAATCATAAATGTTTTTTCAAAAAATTATATATTTACCGCTTAATTTCAATTATTAGAATGAAAAGAGTATTCCTTATATTATTATCAGCTACTGTAGTAATCTCGTGTTCAAAAAGCGGGGGAAGCTCCGCCGGCAAGGGAGGATCCAAAGGAGAGTTGATACCAAGAAACAAAGCAAAATCCTTTGTTTCAGAAAGACCTTACGGTATGGTGGCAATTCCTGCCGGATCTTATGTGATGGGTTTAGCTGATCAGGATTTTACCAATACTCCAGAAAAGGCAACGCTTAAAACGGTTACTGTTTCTTCGTTCTTTATGGATGAAACCGAAATCACCAACGCCGAGTATAGAGTTTTCATTAATTATGTACGGGACAGTGTTGTGCGTTCTTTATTAGCTGAAGCAGCTGGCGACGGTTCAGGAGCAGGGATTGGTAATTTTGCCTACGCTTCTAAAAAAGCAGGTACTACTCCCAATGCTTACCAGGAATTCATGGAGTCCCAAGGGGGAAGAGATGGTTATGACGAGTCTAAAAAATTAGATTGGAGCGTTCCGCTGAAATGGAGAACTTCGGATTATCCGGATGCTCAATATGCTGAGATTTTAGAATCAGTATACCTCCCACCGGCAGAAAGAATCAATAATGAGAGAATTATCGATACCAGAAAATTGAAGTATTCTTATAAATGGGAAGATATTGAGTCTGCAGTTAAAGATAAATCGAGAGGTGCTAAATACTTGAAAAAAGAAAGCATCGCCGTTTATCCCGATACTACGGTTTGGTTAAAGGATTTTAATTATGCCTATAACGAACCTCTGTATGATGGCTATTTTTGGCACAGTGCTTATAAAAATTATCCTGTAGTCGGAGTAACCTGGGATCAGGCAAGAGCGTTTTGTAATTTCAAATCAAAGTTAAAATCAGATTATAACGAATCTTTGAAAAAGAAAAAGCAAAAAGCAATGTCATTCCGTCTTCCAACTGAAGCTGAATGGGAATATGCTGCCAGAGGAGGTAAAGAGAACGCAACCTATCCTTGGGGTGGGCCTTATCTGCAAGATGACAGAGGATGTTATTTGGCAAACTTCAAACCGAAAAGAGGTAATTATATCGAAGACGAAAAGAAAGGAACCTACACTTATACGGCTCCTGTAAAGAAATTCCCTAAAAATGGATTTGGGCTTTATGATATGGCAGGAAACGTTGCAGAATGGACGGAGTCTCCTTACAATAATTCAACCTACCAGTTTGCTTCTACCCTGAACCCTTATTTGTCAAATCAAGCATACAGAGAACCTCGAAAAACAGTACGTGGTGGATCTTGGAAAGATATTGGTTATTTGTTAATGACTGGATCTAGAGATTACGAGAGAAAAGATTCTGCAAGAAGTTATATTGGTTTTAGAACAGTTCAGGATATTCCTGAGGGAACAGCTAAGTACAAGAAAAGAACAAATTAAAAAAACAAAAAACAGTTAATAACTACTAATAAAATTCATAACCATGTTTAAAACTAAAGAAGCAACTTACAATTTCATCTATTCATTTGGAGCTGCAATCGTAATTTTAGGAGCACTTTTCAAAATGACTCACTGGAGTATCGGACCGATTTCTGGAAACGTGACCCTTGCCGCTGGTCTTATCACGGAGGCAATTATCTTTGTTATTTTTGCATTCGATGCTCCTAAAACTGAAGAATCTTATGCTTGGGAAAACGTGTATCCGGAGCTTTTAGATAGCCATGCTACGCCAAATCCAAAACATTCTACCGGTGCAATGCAATTGGCAGAAGTGAAAGAACTGGAAGTTTCTTTGTCTGATAAATTAGACAAAATGCTTGCTGATGCTAAATTGGATGTAAACTTATTTGACCGTTTAAGAACAGGAATCGAAAAATTCTCAAGTTCTGTAGATCAAATTAATCAAACAGTGGATGTTGGTGGTTCTACGGCAAAATATAACGATCAGCTGATGTTGGCTGCAAGTCATCTTGAAAGCATGAATGCATTATATGCACTCCAGTTGGAACACGGAAAAACACAAACTGAATATAGCAAAAAATATGTCGAAGACATGCAGAAATCAGCTTTACATTCAGAGAAATTTAACGAAGAATTATCAGGATTAACTTCTAACCTTAACAGTCTTAATAGAGTTTACGGCGGAATGCTTAGCGCAATGAAATCATAGTTTCCTTACCATTTATATTTAAAATTTAAACTATTAACAAAATTTATTAAAATGGCACAAGGAAAACAGACACCCCGTCAGAAGATGATCAACTTGATGTATTTGGTTTTCATTGCGATGCTTGCAATGCAGATTGATCAGGAAATCATCAGATCATATAAAGACACGACCGGTTCTTTGGAAGAAACCAGGGTGTTGACGGAGAGTAACAATGCGATATTTAAAAAGACTCTCGAAGTAAAAGCTGAAAAATCTCCAGAAACATTTACTACACCTCTGAATAACTATAAAGGACTGGAAGCGAAAGCTGAAGATTTAGTGGGATCCATCGAACAGTTAAAAAGAGATCTAAGTAAAGATGCAGAATACGACACCAAGAATGAAATTCAGGAAAGTTTTGCAGCGCTAAATAATACCGAACCTTCTACCAATATGTTTTTTGCTGGAGGCGATGAAACAAAACCATCAAAAATAGCTCTTGATTTAAAAGCAAAGATTGATGATTTCAGAACTTATGTAAACCAGACTTTTGGCTCCAATCCGTTGATGAAAGAATTGGTGAACAGAACCAATAAGCAGATGATTTCTGAGTTTGATAAACCTAAAAACAGTAAGAATTTCCTTCAATATAAATTTTATAACCAGCCTTTAATTGCTGCCTTATCGAATTTAGAAGTAATCCAGTCTTCCGCAAGAGGAATTCAGGGTGATGCTTTATCGGTAATGCTTCAGGAAAAAGTGGACGCAGATATTAAGTTTGATGCTTACTCTGCGATTGTTTCCGCACCGGCAACTGTTATTCAGGGAGAACCTGCACAGGGTAAAGTCGCTATTGGAAACTATTCCAGCAATGTTCCGGGATTATCGATGCCTGGTTTGACGATTGAAAATGGTCAGGGAGTTAAGAATTTAGAGACAAGTACATTAGGTGAAAAAACCTTTAGTGGGGAAATTTCATTTACTGACGTAAAAGGCAAAGTAATTCCTTTAAAATACAACCATACTTATAAAGTAATCGCAGGTGCACAGGAATTGAAAGCACAGAAAGGAGCACTTGTAACTGCTGATAAAATGAATGTGCTATACCGTGGATTGCCGAATCCAATTTCAGGATCGATCTTAGGAGCAGATATGTCAGGAATTTCTTTATCTGCACCGGGAGCATCTGTAAGCGGAGGCGGAGGAAAATGGACCGTTACACCTGGAGGCGGAAGCACGGTGACCTTAACCATTTCAGGACGTGATCCGAAAGGTGGTGTTATTTCACAGGCGTTCCCTTTCAGAATTAAAAGTGTGCCGGCACCGGTCGGAGAAATTCAGGGGAACTATGTGGTTTCGATGCCTGCAAGTTCAATTCCGAACCAAAAAGTTTCTGTAGTAATGCCGGACTTCGATTTCCCGGTAAGTTTTACCGTAAACAGTTTCATGTTTAGAGTACCTGGAAAAGCAGGAATGTTGATTAATGGAAACTCACTGAGTTCTGTAGCTAATCTCACGAAAAATCTTCGTAATGGGGATATTGCGTATGTATATAATATTAATGCAACAGCGACTGGCCTTGGTGGACAAACCTTAAAACAGATTCCTCCGGTAGTAATAAACGTACAATAATTACGTTAATGATTTGATAGTACATCTTATCATTAGTATAAATAATTTAGAATGAAAAAATTCATATTGATAGTGCTTGCTTTGAGTTTTAGCGCAGTTGGAGCACAAACCAAGAAAAAACCACAAAAGAAAGCTACGCCTAAAAAGACGGTTGCTGCAAAACCAATTGTGCAGGCGGAACCTGTGGTACAAGAGCCTGCTGAATATCAGGGTGGAGCAGTAGAGGATACACCGATTAATTCAATGTCTATATTAAATGCGAAATCTCCCGAATCCTTTAGAAAATATAGAGATTTGAACTTAATCAAGCAGGGTGACTCTATGGTTTCTAATAAAATCACTCCTTTAGATTATGGATTTATTGAAGATAAAGACGTTTTGAAGAGTATGGTAGTTTGGGAAATCATCGATATGAATGATAAGATTAATCAGCCTTTTTATCATAACGAAGATGGATTAGTCTCGGAAAATAAGTCACTCTATCAGCTTTTGTTCGATGCCATTAATGACGGTAGAATCAAAGAAGTGTATGACGATGAAATGTTCCAGACAAGACTTAGACCAGATGCAATTCAGTCCCGTATTAAAAACGAGGTGATGAGCAACGCAGGAATTGACCGGATTAATGAAGCCGGTAAATTGACTGCCGAGGAAATGAAGGAGTACACCAACGTGTATGAAACCAAAACTGAAAATGTAAAGGTTTTAAAAATTAAAGGAATGTGGTATATCGACCGTAGAGATAGCCAGATGAAATACAGATTACTAGGGATTGCAGCGATGGGTCAGGATCCTTCATTGATGGGGCAGTTTGGCCCGGATGGTCAGCCGCTTGCTTCTAAGGATGAACTGATTGACTTGTTTTGGGTGTATTATCCCGATGCAAGGAATGTTTTGGCGAACGCTGTGGCTTTTAACAATAAAAATCTTTCTTCTGATATTTCTTTTGATGATTTATTAAATGCAAGAAGATTCTCCAGCATTATCTATAAATCAGATAATGGTTTAGGAAATGGGATCATCAAGGATTATATCCCGAATGATGCCGACGAACAGTTAGAAGAAAGCGAAAGAATCAAAGCGCAAATCCTGCAAATGGAAAGCGACATGTGGAATTATTAATCAATTCCTTTGAAGATAAACAAAAACCTGAGTACCTTTACTCAGGTTTTTTTTAGAACTTATACTGAGTTCAAAAATCCCTTTTTATCAATTAAATTATCAATGAAAAATGTAGATTATATTATCGTTGGCGACGGCTACGCTGCTTTCTTTTTTGCCCATCAGTTAATTCTTCATCAAAAATCTTTTGTTTTGTTTTCGGCAGATAAAAAAGGAGCTTCTCAGGTTTCCGCAGGAATTGTGAATCCTTTGGTGTTAAAGAAATTTACCACATTTTGGCTGGCTGCGGAGCAAATAGAATTTTTGACCAAAACAGTTTCGGAAATTGAAACTTATACCGGCGAAAATTATTTAATTCAAGAAAAAATCCACCGTATTTTTCATGATGAAAGAGAAAAGGATTTATGGTTAATGAAAACGGAAACCGATGAATTGAAACCCTTTCTAAATCCAGATTTTGAAACACTGGAAATCATTATAAATCCATTTGGAACCGGCGAGGTAAATCATTCCGCCCGTTTGGATGTTAACGGTTTTTTCAAAGGAATCTCGGCCTATTTACAAGAGCGTGAAATGGTAGTAAAGCAAAAGTTTGATTATTCTAAAATTGAAGGCTCAACTTATGAAGGATTTACTTTTAAAAATATTGTCTTTTGTGAAGGAATGGGCGTGAGAAAAAACCCGTTTTTTACCGATATTCAGGTGATTGCAAATAAAGGTCATCATTTAAAAGTGAAACTATCAGAAAAATTGAAACATCAGTATACTTTAAAGAAAAAGCATTTTCTGTTTCCTTTAAATAATGATATTTACTATTACGGAGGAACTTATGATCCCAACGAACGGGAAAATGAAATCGATGACTTTAAAACTGAAGAGTTGAAAGAAGGACTTTCTGCTTTCTATCCGCATGATTTTGAAGTCCAAGAAGTGAATTACGGTTTTCGTCCGACAGTAAAAGACCGCCGGCCGATTATCGGAAATCTTCCTGACCACCAAAATTATTATATTTTTAACGGTTTGGGAGCGAGAGGTATTCTCAATGGTTGTTACTTTTCTAAAGAATTGTATGAGCACATCGAAAATGGCCACGAATTAATGAAAGAAGTTGATTTAAAACGATTTAATAAATAAATTTAAAGATCAGAAATGAAAAACGCCGCAGTAATTGCAGCGTTTTTTATTGGTAGGAAGTTTCCTGTAATTTTCATCTAACATCTAACATCTAACATCTAACATCTAACATCTAACATCTAACATCCAGCTCCTAACTTCTGATCCATTTCCAAAGTTCTTTCGCGGTCGCTTTGTTTCCGTACATTAAAATGCCCACGCGGTACACTTTTGCAGCAATATAAATCATTAATAAAGTGGAAACTAAAAGCAAGGAAGCGGAAAGTATAATTTGCCAAACCGGCACTCCAAAAGGAATCCTTGCAATCATCGCAACCGGTGAAGTAAACGGAATCATGGACAACCAAAAACCAAGCGGACCTTCGGGATTATTCATGATCGTGAAACTTCCGTACATTCCCACCATTAGCGGAATGATGGCAAACATGGTAAACTGTTGGGTTTCTGTCTCGTTATCAACTGCAGAACCAATTGCCGCATACATCGAGCTGTAGAAAATATAGCCGAGTAAAAAGAACACGATAAATACGCTGATGATCAACGCAACATTCATGTCTAAAAGAATATGGGAAACTTCTCCGGCGATTTGCTGAAAGTCGAATTTCTGCATCATTTCCGCCGATTGTTCACCGCCTGGAATCTGATTTTTCATCGCAGCAATTCCTGTATTTAGAAATAAAGCTCCGATTACAGACATCGTAATCCAAATGCAGAATTGCGTTAATGCAACTAAAGTTACGCCCAGAATTTTTCCCATCATCAACTCAAATGGTTTTACTGACGAAATGATGATTTCTACGACGCGGTTGTTTTTTTCTTCTAAAACACTGCGCATGACCCGAACTCCATAGATGATGATGAACATAAAAACGGCGTACATGAGAACCATCGCTAAACCGGATTTTACGCCGAACGATAAATCATTATCAGAACTTTTATTGTCCACTACGTTTTGAGTATTCAGTTCAAAATTTGCATCCAGATTTTTCATCTGGTTTTCAGAAATGCCCAGGGTTTTTATTTTTTCTTTCCTTATAATTTGAGCGAGGTCCGATGCTACTTTTGTTTTGGTGTCAAAACCTATTTTCTTATTAATTAATAACTTAGAGTCTTTTTGTAACTCGTCGTAATTTTGATTTTTTAATTCCGGAATAATCAGTAAACCTTCAATGCCATCCATATCTTTCAAAGTTGCTACTAATGATTTCTCATTTACAGCAGGCACAAATACATATTTAATTTTATCGGTACTTTTCAGATTTCCTACAAAAAGTCCGCTTTTGTCAACCACGTTGAAGGTGCTTGTGCTTTCATTTGCCTTAAACATAAAACCAATCAATGCGGCAAAACCAATCATCAGAACCGGTGCTAAAAGCGTCAAAATAACAAAAGATTTTTTCTTAACCTGCGTCAGATATTCTCTTTTGGTAATCAGGAATATATTTTTCATAAATATTTTTAATTAAAGTTTTAGGCCGGATTATAAAGAGAATTCCGGTTTTTCAGTCCCACTTACCGCATTGATGAAGACTTCGTTCATGCTCGGAATTTTTTCATCAAACGAACGGATTTTTCCAACTTTCATCAGTTCGTTCAGTAACAGATTTTGATCTTTATCATTTTTCAAATCGAATGACACCAGTTGATTCTCTGTGGAATAATTCTGGATTTCAAACTGACTGTTAAATTGGGTAAATCTTTCCTGATCCACTTCAGCTAAAGTAACATTGAAAATATTTTTCTTGAACTGTTCTCTGACATCAAATACTTTTCCGTCTAAAACTTTTCTTGACTGGTTGATCAGTGCTACATAATCACACATTTCCTCCACACTTTCCATGCGGTGAGTAGATAAGATAATGGTAGTTCCGTTCTTTTTTAAATTAAGGATTTGATCTTTAATCAGATTGGCATTTACCGGATCGAAACCCGAAAAAGGTTCATCCAGTATCAATAATTTCGGCCGGTGCAAAACCGTTACCACAAACTGAATTTTCTGTGCCATTCCTTTCGAAAGTTCACTCAGTTTTTTCTTCCACCATTGGTCGATTTCCAATTGTTCAAACCAATATTTAGCTTCTTTTAATGCGTCATTTTTGGTCATTCCTTTCAGTTCCCCGAAATATAAAAGTTGGTCGCCAACGGTCATGTTTTTATACAAACCACGTTCTTCCGGCATATAACCGATTTGTCGGATATGGTCAGGATTCAGTTTTTGTTTATTGATATAAACGTTGCCGGAATCGGCTTGTGTAATCTGATTGATGATTCTGATGAAAGTAGTCTTTCCCGCACCGTTCGGACCTAAAAGTCCGTAAATACTTGCTTCCGGAACATCTATGGAGAAATCCTCTAGCGCCAGTTTTTTACCTGCGTTATAGGTTTTAGTTACGTTTTCTGCTTTGAGCATCGAAATAATTTTAAATGATTAGTCCTTTAAATAAGGCAAAAGTTACGGAAATTAAGGCAATTTTTTAAGAGCCGTCTCATCCTAAAGACGAGATGCTTTCACTGCCGCTTTTTACCGCTTTTCGCAACCGCTAAATGTCATCTGGAAAATCTGGAAAAAGAGCTCAAACATGCTGTACAATCAGGGCTGTGTAGAAGCTTTGGTGTAATTCCGTAATCGGATGTTTGAGTGAAAAGTAAGAAAACAGGTGTTTGTTCAAATACTCAATAATTCAACTACTCAATAATAACCTAAACACTGAATTACAAACTTGGCTCTTTTTACTTTTACCTTGGCTCTTTAAGATTAATTCACAAAATCGAAATTCCTGTAAAAAGCATCCGCTTCAGCGATCACAGCATCCATTTCTTCTAAAGTGAAAACCTCTAGAAATTTACGGCGGAAATCTTTAAAATGTGGAATACCACGGAAATAATTGCTGTAATGTTGGCGCATTTCTATCAGTCCTAGCCGTTCGCCTTTCCAGTCTTTGCTCCATTTAGCGTGTTGTCTTACGGCCTCTAATCTTTGAGTAATAGTTGGTTCGGGCAAAATTTCTCCAGTTTTGAAAAAATGTTTTACCTCATTAAAAATCCAGGGATAACCGATCGCGCCACGGCCGATCATTATTCCATCACAGTCGAATTTATTTTTATATTCCCACGCTTTTTGCGCAGAATCAATATCACCATTCCCAAAAATTGGGATTTCGATATTCGGGTTATTTTTTACGGCATGAATGTAATTCCAATCCGCTTCTCCTTTGTACATTTGAGCGCGTGTTCTTGCATGAATCGTTAAAGCTTTTACTCCCGCATCCTGCAATCTTTCTGCAACTTCCATAATGTTGATGCTTTCTGTATCCCAACCTAGCCGGGTTTTTACAGTCACGGGAAGATGGGTAGAATTTACAACAGCTTTGGTCAATCTGATCATCAGATCGATATCTTTCAAAACGCCGGCACCAGCTCCTTTACAAACTACCTTTTTTACCGGACAGCCAAAATTAATATCGACGAGATCAGGATTTACAGCTTCTACAATTTTTGCTGAAAGTGACATCGCTTCTTCATCGCCACCGAAAATCTGAATTCCAACGGGTCTTTCGTAATCGAAAATATCGAGCTTCTTCATGCTTTTCATCGCATCGCGAATTAATCCTTCGGAAGAAATAAATTCTGAATACATCAAGTCTGCACCGTGCATTTTACATAACTTTCGAAATGGTGGATCCGAAACATCTTCCATCGGTGCAAGCAACAACGGGAATTCGGGCAGTTCTATATTTCCGATTTTTATCATGGTGCAAAGATATTAATTATGAGAGGAAAAACGAAAGCCGTTTGTTATAAAAAAATAGACCTCAGCTGAAGTCTATTTTGTTTCTTTTTACTTTAATCAAAGTCGTGATGGGTATCGTCTTTCGAGTTTTTATAAACGAACCACATTCCGATGGTTAAGCCGATGACTCCGGCAACAGCAGTCATCAGGGCACGTTCTATTTTATCTGGTTCCGTATTTCCGATATAATTAAACAGGAATAAGATGATGAAGGTCAATACGGCAATAACCGCAAATTTTGTGCTTTTTATATTCATGATTATAATTTATAGCCGATCATTATTCCGCCTCGGTACGGAATCCATTCGCCGCTTTTGTCCCAGCGGCGGCCATCGTCATCATATCGGATTCCCAATTCTTTGTGATAACCTCTATAAAAACCCTGCGAATTACCGGCTCCTAGATACAAATCCATATTCCACCGGTCACTTAACTGAAACTGATATCCAACTGTTGCGCCTAAAATAATAGCAAAACCTTCTTGGTAAAGATCTTTGTTGTTATAAATTGGTGACTCGGGAGTATATTGAAAAATACCGTCGCCCCAATAATTATATTTTTGAATGATAAAACGAGCACCGGAAATATTAGCGCCTACGTAAAAATGTTTGAAAGCTTCGTCAAAATAGTATCTTCCGTCGAAACCTATCATATAAACCTGGGCATATTTCCCCATAAATGATTTCCAGGGGGAAATAAAAATATCGGCTTGCAGCGTTACCTTTTCTTTTAATTGATATTCCACGCCTGCATTTAACATTCCCAGCGGAAGAAAAAGAGCATTTCCTTTAAGATAGATGTTTTTAGAAGTTTGATGGTTTTGGTTTTGAGCCTTACTCAGAAGACCAATTAAGAGGACGAACAGTAGAATTGTTTTTTTCAAAATCACTAGATTATTTTAAATTTTCTAAAAGTTGGGTAGCTGCAGAAGAATCTTTTCCTTGTTGCTGTGCCAAATTTTTAGCTATTTCGGCATATATTTTTGCATTCTCTTTCTTTCCTGTTTTTTGGTAGATTTTGGCAAGAATATAAGTGTTTTCTGCATTTTCAGATTTCATTACCGATTTTTCTGCCCATTCTTCAGCTTTTTTTAATGACGTTTTATTGTCCACATGCTCACTGAAAATCCACGCTGCTTTCAATAATTCTTCAGGATCGAAATCATCTGCATTTTTATAATAAATTAAGGCCGCTTTTTCATATTCCTTAAAATTGCCAACATTGGGATAATAAATAATTTTCATTCTGTTCAACGCAGTTTCGGCTTCTGCTTTTCCTACCAATGGAACTGCGTTTTTGTAAAAATAATCATCATTAATAATTCCTGAATTTTGATCCAGGGAACTTTCCATTACTTTGGAAATTTTAATATTCACATCAAACTGGTTGTAAATATCTTCTGACATTTCTTTAACGATATTTGCTTTTCTATCTTTAAAAACCTGGTAATTTGGATCACTGGGAGATTTCAGAAAATACAGCAACATTCCAATATCATCTCTCGTTAATTCCTGATCTTTCTTAACTTTAAAATAACGCTCGGAAACTTTCTTTGCCAACTCATAATCACTTTGTGCATTTTGGCGCATCATATTTAAGAGAAACGCAGGATCACTTTCCCCTTTTTCGAAAAGTTGTTTGGGATTACTGTTTACTAATAAAGGATTATTGGCTTCTTTCGCAATTGCAATGAAATCTTCTTCGCCCATATAGCCGTAGTTTTTCATCACCACTTCGCCATCACCATTTAGAAATAGAAAAGAAGGATAAGAGCGGACTTGATATTTTAAGGCGATATCCCGGCCTTCTCCTTTTTCCATGTCGAATCTCGCATTAATGAAATTGGCATTGTAATATGCTTTTACGGCGGGAAGCGTGAAAATGTTTTTCTCCATTAATTTACAGGGTCCACACCAGGAAGCGTAAGCATCCATAAAGACCAGTTTTTTTTCGCGTTTTGCTTTTGCTAAAACTTCTTTAAAGCTGGTGTTTTCAAAATTAATCGACTCTTGAGAAAATGATATCAAGAAAATAAGTAAGAAAAGGAAGGTAAGCGTTTTTTTCATTTTAATAAAATTCGATGCGAAGTTAATTATAATATTATAAAATGGAGTTAAAATAGAAGCTGAATTAAAGTAATCTGAGCATTTGAGTTAAAAAGTGCAGGACAAAAGATTTTGATTTTCAGTGATGTAACTGAAATTTAATTCAAATAAAATGAAAAAACTCCGGAAATTCCGAAGTTTTAAATATTATCTTTAAAAAATTACTCTGGCTTGAATCCATCTTTTAAAGTTACGGTTCTGTTAAACACAAGTTTTTCATCAGAAGAATCTCTGTCTTTGGTGAAATAGCCAATTCGTTGAAATTGATAAGGATGGCCGATTGCGGCGTTTTTTAAACTTGGTTCTGCAAATCCCTGAACGATTTTTAAACTTTCAGGATTAATGAATTGCATGAAATCAGTTTCCTTCTCCGCATCGGGTTGTGGTGTTGTAAAAAGTCGGTCGTAAATTCTAACATCCACCGGAATTGCGTGTTTTGCCGAAACCCAATGCAAGGTTCCTTTTACTTTTCTCAAACTTTCTTCCGTACCACTTCCAGATTTGCTTTTCTCGTCGTAAGTAGCATATATAGTTGTGATCTCGCCATTTTCATCTTTGTCTACACTTTCAGCTTTAATAATATAAGCCGATTTCAAACGAACTTCTCCGCCTAATTTCAAACGGAAGAATTTCTTATTTCCTTCTTCTTTAAAGTCTTCTCTTTCGATATATAATTCTTTCGAGAACGGAACTGTTCTTGTTCCTGCATCATGCTGCTCCGGATTATTCTCAGTTTCCAGCCATTCTTCTTCATTTTCCGGATAATTGGTAATCACCAGTTTTACTGGATCAACGACTGCCATAACGCGGGTTGCAATTTTATTTAAATCTTCGCGTACGAAAAACTCCAGCAACTGAATGTCGATGAGATTTTCTCTTTTTGCCACACCAACTCTTTCAATAAAATTTTTAATGGAAGCCGGCGTAAATCCTAATCTGCGCATCCCTGAAATGGTAGGCATTCTTGGATCATCCCAACCTGTAACTGCGTTCTCGGCTACTAATCGCTGTAATTTTCTTTTAGAAGTGATCATGTAAGAAACATTCATGCGTGCAAATTCACGTTGTTTGTTTCGTGTGGTATCATTTACGTATACCTGATCTAAGTACCAATCGTATAACGGCCGGTGATTTTCAAACTCTAAAGAGCATAAAGAGTGTGAAATCTGTTCGATATAATCGGATTCGCCGTGTGCCCAATCGTACATCGGGTAAATTTTCCATTTGTCGCCGGTGCGGTGATGCGGTCTTTTTAAAATTCGATACATCACAGGATCGCGCATATTCATATTCGGAGAAGTCATATCGATTTTTGCACGAAGCGACATTGCACCTTCTTCGAACTCGCCGTTTTTCATTTTTTCGAAAAGAGCTAAACTTTCTTCAACCGCACGGTTTCTAAACGGTGATTCAACACCATCTTCGAAAGGGTTTTTTCTCTGCTCAGTAATTTTTTCCGAGGGTTGCTCATCGATATAAGCTTTACCGTTTTTAATCATCTGAACGGCCCAGTCATATAATTGGTCGAAATAATCGGAAGCATACAATTCCTGATCATATTTAAAACCCAACCAGTCGATATCAGTTTTAATGGAATCAACAAATTCCTGTTCTTCTTTTTCAGGATTGGTGTCATCAAAACGAAGGTTTACCGGCGCGCCATATTTTTCACCCAGCCCGAAGTTGATGCAGATCGCTTTGGTGTGACCTATATGCAGGTATCCATTGGGCTCTGGTGGGAAACGGAAACGTAATTTCTCTTTCGGTAATCCATTCGCTAAATCTTCTTCTATTATTTGCTCAATAAAATTGAGGGGTTTTTTATCTTCTTCCATGGGATTGTTCATTTGGCAAATTTAGCGAAAAGTGAGGAAAATAAAAAGTAGAATATTTTGGTGCTTTTTTTCGTTTAATAGGAAGTTACCCTGATTTATTTTGAAGTTTAAACAGATTTGTTCCACTGTTTAAAGGGTTATATTTTATATGAATCATTCGATGAATAAAGCAGTATGGCTTATGAATTTTAAACACTGAATTTGTTATTATTTTTAAACTCGATTTTATTGCTTGATAGTGGGAGTTTGGATATAATGATAAATTTAAACATGATATTTAAATTATAAGATTTATTTTAATCTTATTCAGCTTTTTTAAGATAAATAAGTTGTTCGATATCAGATAGTATTAATTAATGTAACGGTCCGGCATTTGTCTTAAAGATCTTGATTTATTTTCTTTCAATCCGCGAAAAGGCCTGCCAGGATCTGAAAACTGATATATTTTAAATCTTGTAGAAAATGCTGCTTTGAGTGGCAGGCGAAATCTGTATCAGGCAGTCTTTCAGGGTATTTAATAATTTATTTCTAAACTTATAGAAATGAATTATTAAATTTAACTTAACATAATATTATTAATTCGGAATATAATCGTAAATTGTGGGCTAGGATTTAAGGGGGATTATTTCCGACAAAAACACAAATTATGAGGGGTGAATAATATAAAACCGTCAATAATGTTATGCATAGAAGATTAATTTTTTTAACATTATCTTTTTTAACATACTGCCTGCCTTTATTTGGTCAGCAATTCTGCAATACGGTAAAAATTACTGATGTTAATGGCAACAAAGATCCTGTTATAGACTGCAATTATCCACTCACCGGAAGCTGTCTTCAATTGAAGGCAACCTATCCAACTTTTTTTGAAACAACATCGTACCGTGTTTCTTCGGAAAATTTCAGTCCTTACGGTGATTTCAATTCCGGAACGCCGCTAAATGCAGATGCAGATGATTTGTTTTTCAGTAAAATAAATATTCCTTTTAATTTTTGTTATTTCGGAAAAAATTACAGCGAGGTAATTGTCAGTAGCAATGGTGTTCTTACTTTTGACAGTACCCAGTTGGGGAAAGTAAATTATCCTAATGTGGAGGAATTGAATCCCAGCATCACGCTTCCTAAAAACAGTATTTTCGGCGTATTCAGTGATTTGGTTTTTTCTAAAGCGAACGATTCCGAAGTGTATTACAGCGTCATCGGAACAGCTCCCTGCCGGAAACTCGTCGTGAATTTCTACAAAGGAAGAGTGTTGGGTTGTGACCAAACGGTGACTTCCCAAATCGTGCTTTCTGAAGGGTCTAATATTGTTGAGATTTTTGTGGAAAACAAACCTTTACTCTGTGCGGAAGCCAAATTTAAAAATTCGCTTTTGGGAATTATAAATTCGGAAGCGACCATAGGGTATTCACCTGCCGTCAGAAATTCGGGAATTTGGGAAGCGCAAAATGAAGCCTGGAAATTTACGCCAAACGGTAATGCAGTTATTCCACAAGTTTCTTGGTTCAATTCAAGCAACGTAAAGGTTGGAAGTGGAGATATTGTAAAGATTTGTGCGGAAAAAAATGAAATTTATACCGTGAAAGTTTCCTATCCGCTTTGTGGTAATCTGGAGTATGTTTTACAGGATACTTCAGCGGTAACTTATGCGCTGGATTACCCGTTGGCAAAAAATTCGACTGAAGTTTTCTGCGGAAACAGTTCATTTAACGTTAATCTGGAGGATTATGTTGCTGATCTCACGCCTCAAAATCCGGGTAATTTGATTTTTAGTTTTCATAATTCGTTGGCAGATGCTCAAAATGCGGTGAATCCGCAACCTGTAAATTTTGTACTGAGTGCAAACAGAATTTTTTATGTGCGTGTTCAAAGTAAATCTGATCCGGGATGTTTTCGGACTGCCGTTTTAAATCTCAATCTCATTTCAAAAAGTTTGCTTACTTCGAACATCGCTATTTGTGACATTAATAATGATGGGGTAGAAAACAATTTTAAACTTTCACTTCTTGACCCGAAATTATTTGCTTCGCCTGTTAACGGAAGTATTCATTATTTTTTATCGCAGGCAGATGCTGAAAATAATATTAATGAAGTTCAAACGGCTAATCTTGTTAACAATCTTCAGCTTTACGTTAATTATAAGACCGCGACATGCAGTCAAACTTTTGGTCCTGTTACGTTGAATTTCTTATCGTCACCTGTTGTAAATTCTCCGATACCATTGGTGCTTTCCACCTGCGATTATTTGGGTGATTTGACGGAACCTTTTGATTTTATGGCGGCGTTGGGTTCTCAAGTCACCTCTGATCCAAACGTGATCTTAAGTTTCTATGCGACATACCAGGAAGCGTACTCCGGAACAGGCTCTGTTTTGACTACTGTTAGGGATGGGAAGTATCAGGTTTATGTAAGGGTGCAGGCACCTGGAGGCTGTTTCAGTATTGCTGTTATCAATCTGGATATCACCTTAACCAAAGTTGAAGCAAAAGACCACACGGCTTATATCTGTTTTGATGGAACTCAGGATATCGCTGTTGATTTAAATGATTATGCTCCGGGAATGTTGTTGCAGTCATCCGCTGGTATTACGACGACATTCTTTTTGTCAGCTGCTGATGCAGAAGATGATATAAATCCAATTTCAAATTTCCAGACCATTACGGATAACGGCGATTTGGTGACCAAAACTTTTTATGTGAAGTTCTCCGACGCTACAGATTGTTATGCGGTGAGAGCGCTTGAAATTAATTTGGTGCATGTGGTCATAAAACAGTCTGTGTTTGAAATTTGTGACTTTAAAAATGATGGTGAAGAAAATGTGACGCTTTCTACTCTAAGCAAACGGATCATAGGATCTCAGAATGCTGCTGTTTCCTTTTTTTCTAATTATACAGATGCCCAGAATAATACGAATGCAATCAGCAGTTATAAAGTTCAGAATACGGCGAAACTCTTTGTGAGAATAGTATCCTATAGTTGTTCAGCAGTTTTTCAAATTGAGCTTTCTTTGGTTTCAACACCCGTTGTTGAACAAGTGATCACAGTTGTTAAGGATAATGTTTGCGATAATAATAATGATGGACTGGAACCCTTCGATCTCACCAATTACGAGTCCGAAATTTATACAGGTTCTGATGCTGTCAGCTTTCAATATTATACGGGGTATAATCCTGCGAACAATTCTTTGACAGGTTTGATCTCCACGCCTACTGGATTTGTTATTCCCAAAACGAAGGTTGTTTATGTGAAGGTTTCCTTCGGAAGCGGCTGTTTTTCTGTGAGCACGTTAAATATTCAACTGAATTTTTTACCGGTTGTTGTTTTAAAAAAAGCAATTCTTAAAAAATGTGATTATGACTTTAATCTCAATGAGTCTTTTGATCTGACAGAGGCTTTGCCGCAGTTATTTTACCAAAATGAAAATTTACTGGCCATCGGCGATCTCACGATTTCTTACTATAAAACAGAAAGTGCGGCCAATGCGGGAGTTCCTGCTACACAAATTAATTCACCGGTAGTCACGATCAATTCAAAAACGACTGTATGGGCGAGGTTTACGTCTAAATCAATCGGTTGTTATTCTGTGGCACCAATTGAACTTCAAACCTATCTTCCTCCGAAAGCGATGAACGCTGTTATTGGAGACTTATGCGACGATAATCTCGATGGTCTGACAGATGTTGATTTAACAAGTTTTACAGACCGAATGGTGTATACCGCAGATACCGAAAATATTTTCAGTTTTTTCCAGACTAAAGCAGATGCTGATACCAATACCAATCCGATTGCAAATCCGGCGAAATACAGTTTTGGTCCTGCGACAACCAGAATTTGGGTGCGGGTAGAAAATATCCCGGGATGTTTTGATACCGCTTCCATTGATTTATCTCTGGGAAAAAAAATTACCTTTAACAATAGCGGACCATTTTTAATTAATGACTGTGACACGGGAAACGATAACGTTGAAAACCTGGATATCACGCGGTTTGAAAAAACTATTTATTCTGGCACTGCAACATTTGAATATTATCCGACTGTTTTAGATATTAATAACGGAACAAATAAAATTTCTAATCCACAAAGTTATTTATTTAATGAAAACTCGGGACCAAAAACGATCTTTGCGAAAGTAAGCGCTCCGGGATTCTGTCCGGAAAAGGTGGAAATTAAATTAAGTCTTAAGAAAACACCGATGATCATTTTGCCGGATTATTATTTCTGTCCGGATGGTTTCGTGGATATTAAACCCGATTTTTCTAATCTTAATATTGTGAGTTTTGAATGGAAAAATCCAGCGGGAGAAGTAGTCTCAACTACCAAAGAGTTAAGAAATGTAAAAACAGCGGGCGTTTATTCATTAATGGTAACGGCTTCTAACAACTGTACCTTCACTACTGATGTAAATGTTAAAATTTATGAGGTTCCCATTATCACTAAATTATTGCCAAGCGGAAATTCTTATACGGTGATTGCGACCGGAAGTAAAAAAATCCTTTATTCCATCGACGGTATTAACTATCAGGACGTAAATGTTTTCTACAATTTACCTTATGGCGTAATCACGTTTTATGTGAAATTTGAAGATTCAGATTGTAATCCACAAATAAAAAAAGGATTGGTTTTAAATATTAGAAATGCTTTCAGTCCGAATGACGACGGTATTAATGATACCTGGATTATCGATGATCTCAATGTTTTTGATGGCCAGAAAACAAATTTAAAAGTATTCAACAGATTCAAAGAAAAGATTTTTGAGCAGGAAAGTGCAACCCGTTTAGAGTGGGATGGCAAAACTTTGGGTCGCGTGGTTTCCACGGATGCTTACTGGTATGTTTTAACTTTGGCTGATGGCCGGGTGTTTACAGGCTGGGTTTTAGTGAAAAACAGAAATTAAATCCCGGTTGCAATAAGTACAAAGCAACTTCTTTAATACTGTAATTGTCAATTTTTGAATTTACGAAATTTCAGACGCTGTTTTAATCTGAAGAAATTTCAGTTCAATATATTTGCACTATGAAATTATATGATCTTATAATCATCGGTGGCGGACCGATTGGCTTAAACTGTGCTTTGGAAGCCGAGAAAGCGGGACTTTCTTATCTCATCATCGAAAAGGGAACGATTGTAAATTCACTTTACCATTATCCTTTATATATGACTTTTTTCTCCACCGCCGATAAATTGGAAATTGGAGATATTCCCTTTATTTCTACTGCGCAAAAACCGGGTAGGAGAGAGGCGCTGGAATATTATCAGGGTATTTCGCGACATCTGAAAATCAATATCAATTTATACGAAGAGGTTTTAAAAGTGACCAAGAAAGATAATTTCTTAATTGAAACGGCCAAAAATAAATACCTCGCCAGGAAGGTCACCATCGCCACAGGTTTCTACGATATTCCCAATATGATGAATGTCAAAGGAGAAAATCTGCCCAAGGTCAAGCATTATTATTCCGAGCCTTATCCTTATGCCCATCAAAAAATTGCCGTCATCGGTTCCAGTAATTCTGCGGTTGATGCTGCTTTGGAAACCTACCGAAAAGGGGCAGAGGTTACCATGATTATCCGCCATGCTGAAATTTCTAAAAGCGTGAAATATTGGGTGAAACCTGATATCGAAAACCGAATTAATGAAGGAACTGTTGCCGCTTACTTCAATGCAGAGGTTTTAGAAATAACTCCGGATGCCATTATCTTTAAAGATGAAAACAACACTATCCGGGAAATAGAAAATGATTTTGTCTTAGCCATGACCGGTTATCTTCCGAATTTTGAATTCCTGAGAAATTCTGGCATCGAACTTCACGGAGATCATCTGAAACCTTTTTATAATGAAGATACCATGGAGACCAATGTAGCTGGTTTATATTTAGCCGGCGTAGTTTGCGGAGGGAAAGACACGCATCTGTGGTTCATTGAAAACTCCCGGGTTCATGCAGAAATTATTATAAAAGATATTTTGGCTAAAATTTAAAATTGAGGTGAATGCCTATACAATCCCTTTAAAACGGACAAAATTCAAATTTGAAAAATAGCAAATCACAAGAATAATTTGTAATAATTGCTGAAGCTATATGATAAATTACCGCATAAGGTTTCTTTAAGATTATTTTAATATCTTGGGCTCTTCTTAAATGAAAAGCTAATACAAACCAATAACTATAACTTTATGAGGACTTTATTTTTCATGCTGTTTATTTCAGGCACTTTTTTTTCACAAACCGGTTCACCGGAGAAAATGAACATTGTTAAAACAAACATCACGGCTTACGCGTTTCGAAATGTTAATCTCAGTTACGAGCGTATTATCAATAAAAAATTCTCCGTTGCCGTTGGATTTGGGTCGATGGGAAAGGGTGGTGTTCCTTTTAGCAGCAGTTATATAAAAGATACAGAGCTTTCCAATATTGAAGTTTCTTTGACAAATTTCACGATAGAACCCAGAATATATTTGGGTAAAGGATATGGGCATGGTTTTTATCTCGCGCCCTATTACAGATATTCGTCTTTTAATGCTGATAATGTGGTCTTAACTTCAGATTATGGAATGGGAGATGTTGCTTTGAAAATTTCAGGAAAAGCAAAAGGAAACAGTGGTGGATTATTAGTTGGCGCCCAATGGTTTTTAGGTGAAAAAAATAACTGGGTTTTAGACTGGTGGATTATTGGCGCCCATTACGGAAAAGGCAAGGGAGATTTCCGTGGAAATTCATCCAGAATCCTCACGCCTTCTGAGCAGCAGGAATTGAAAAAAGAAATTGAAGGGCTCGATATTCCTTTCGTAAAATATACTGCCACAACAGATGCTAATGGAGCAAGTATTAATGTAGACGGACCGTGGGCCGGAGTGAGATCTGGTCTGTCAGTGGGATATCGGTTTTAATATTTAATTTTTCATCACAGTTATTTCGGCTCAGCTTTGAAAACTTTATTAAAGAATTCAAAACTGAGCCGAATTAATTTATCTCATCATCAATTCATCTCCATGGAGAACCAATCGGGTTTCTAAATTATTGGTAAACAATCCGCCGGTTCCCAAACCTTGCGGAATTTTTGGATTTTTGGTGAAAGTATATTGTGCAATCGCATTCAGGCCGATATTGCTTTCCAGGGCAGAGGTAATCCACCAACCGATTTTCTTACTTTCTGCAAAAGCAATCCATTCATCAGTACCGGAAAATCCGCCAACCAATGATGGTTTCAAAATAATAAACTGTGGATTGATTTTTTCTAAAAGCTCCTTTTTGTCCTCGAAATTTAAGACGCCAATCAACTCTTCGTCCAAAGCAATCGGTGTTGGACTTGTCTTGCAAAGTTCGGCCATTTGATCGGTGTTTCCAGCTTTAATCGGTTGTTCGATAGAATGAATTCCCAAATCCGAAAGTTCCTGTAAAACCACTTTCGCTTCTTCAAAAGTGAATCCACCATTGGCATCAACTCTTAATTCTAGTTCCTCTTTTGGGAACTTTTTTCGGAGTTTTTTTAGAATTTCTTTTTCCGACTTCCAGTCCGCACCGATTTTCAGTTTCAGACAAGCGAATCCTTGATCTAATTTCTCTTCAATTTGCTGCTCCATAAAATCCGCATCGCCCATCCAAATCAAACCATTGATTTTGATGGAAGAATATCCTTCTGAAAAATCACTGGGGAAATAGAGGTCTGCACCGTTTTTCAAATTCAGCATCGCCTGTTCATAACCAAACCAGATGGACGGAAAATGAAGCAGTTCTTTTCTAAGAAGTTTCTTGTTCTCATTAATATTATCGCAAAGCCATTGCAGCATTTCTTCATACTCGGGAACGTCTTCGAAACTCAGTCCGCGGAAAATTGCACATTCTCCGATTCCTTTTTTATCACCCTCGGTTATTTCGAGAATATAGGTTTCCTTGGAGGTTAGAATACCGCGGGATGTTCCGCTGGCTTGTTTGAATTCTAAAAGATATTGTTTAAAAGTTGCTTTTTTCATAAAAAAAGTCAGAGCACGCTCTGACCGGATTAGATTGTTTTTGTTTTGTTTATTTCGCAGCGGCTTCTCTCATGAACTCTTCTGCTTTTTCTACCATATCATAACTTCCGCAGAAAAACGGAACTCTTTGATGCAGTTCGGTCGGTTGAATTTCCATAATCCTCTGGAAACCGTCGGTGCATTTTCCGCCTGCTTGTTCAGCCAGGAACGCCATTGGATTGCATTCGTACAAAAGTCTCAGTTTACCGTTGGGTGATTGCGAAGTTGAAGGGTAAATGTAGATTCCGCCTTTGATCATATTTCGGTGGAAATCAGAAACCAAACTTCCGATATATCGGGAAGTGTATGGGCGGTCTTCCTCTTCCCGCTGACAATATTTAATATAATCTTTCACTCCCTGTGGAAATTTAATGTAATTTCCTTCATTAATGGAATAAATTTTTCCGGTTCGGGAAAACATCATATTGGGATGGGAAAGGTAATAAGTGCCTAAACTTGGATCCAGGGTAAAACCATTTACGCCATTTCCGGTCGTGTAAACAATCATCGTGGATGAACCGTAAACCACATATCCCGCAGCAATCTGATTGACTCCTTTTTGTAAGAAATCCTCCAGAATAACTGGAGTCCCCGGTTCGGAAACTCGTCTGTAAATCGAGAAAATTGTCCCAACAGAAACATTCACATCGATGTTTGAAGATCCGTCTAGAGGATCAATTAAAACCACATATTTGCTCAAATGCGCATTGCAGCTTGCCTGAATTTCGATAAAGTCATCGCTCTCTTCCGAGGCAATTCCGCAGACCACTTCTCTTTGGGATAATGCTTCGATGAAAATTTCATTGGCCAGTACGTCTAACTTCTGTTGTTCTTCGCCTTGAATGTTTTCATTACCGGCTTTACCGATGATGTTTGCGATTCCGGCTTTGTTCACCTGACGGTTAACCACTTTCGAGGCCAAACGGATGGCACTCAGCAGGCGCGAAAGCTCTCCTGTGGAATACAAAAAATCTTCTTGTTTGTCGATGATGAATTCACCAAGAGTTTGGAACGACTGTTCTGACATTATTTTTCTTTTTGGGTTGTTACAAATTTCGTAAAATTCTTTCAATTTAACAGCATTTGTTTTTATTAAATGGCACAAATCGGCGTTTCTTTTCTCTAAAGCGTGCTTATGCGAAATTATCTCGCAACTTTTATTTTTAAAATCTCATTTTTAATATGAATCCAAGTTTTTTTTATTCATCGATAATTAATAATTTTGACCCTTGGTATTTTGTACAGAGATTTCCTCTGGTGAAAATAAATTATTGATATTGAAGTATTTAGATGAATGTTTTTAAATTTGGTGGCGCATCGGTAAAAGATGCACAAAGTGTAAAAAATGTAGCCCTGGTTTTAGAAACGCAGGGTTTTGAGAGTTGTCTCCTCGTGGTTTCGGCCATGGGAAAGACCACCAACGCTTTAGAAAAAGTCGTAGAGAACTATTTTTCCAAAACCGATTACCAGGCTGAAATCGAAAAAGTGAAACAGAATCATTTGCTGATTTCACAGGATTTGTTTGCGGAGAACCATCCTGTTTTTGCTGAAATTTCGGTCTTTTTTGGGGATATCGAATCTTTTTTAAGAAGAAATAAATCACCGAATTATAACTTTGTTTACGATCAGGTAGTGAGTTGTGGTGAATTGATATCATCTAAAATTCTGAGCGAATACTTAAATGATATTCAGTTTAAAAATACCTGGTGTGATGCAAGGGACTTTATTAAGACCGACAATAATTACCGCGAAGGAAATGTCAACTGGCAGGAAACCGAACAGAAAATGAAATCGCTGAATCAGCAGAATTGTTATGTGACGCAAGGTTTCATTGGTTCTGACGACAATAATTTTACGGTCACTTTAGGAAGAGAAGGATCCGATTATTCGGCTGCAATTTTCGCCTATTGTCTCGATGCCGAAGCCATGACGATCTGGAAAGACGTGCCGGGAGTCATGACTGGCGATCCCAGAAAGTTTGCAGATGTTTCCCTGCTCGATCATATTTCCTACGAAGATGCAATAGAAATGGCTTATTACGGCGCATCGGTAATTCATCCCAAAACGCTGCAGCCGCTTAAACAAAAGAATATTCCTTTTTATGTGAAATCGTTTTTGGAGCCCAAAAATCCGGGAACCAAAGTAGGCGCGAGTGAAGAAAGAAGTCAGAAAGAATCTTTTATTTTAAAGGAGAACCAGCATTTGATGAGGATTGCAACCCGCGATTTTTCTTTCATTGCCGAGGAGCATTTAAGCCAGATATTTTCTCTTTTAGCCAAATATAAAATCAAAATTTCTTTGATGCAGAATTCTGCGATTTCTCTGGATCTGTGTTTAGAAGATCTCTATCTGACTATTGAAGAAGTGGATGAAGAACTTCAAAAACTGTTCAATACAGAAATTATTAAAAATGTTTCGCTTTATACCATAAGAAACGCTAATTTAGAGCAGTTGAATAAATTTTATCAAGATAAAAAAATAATGCTGGAGCAGATTTCCCAAAAAACCATACAGGTTGTAATTAATTGATTTCAATGAGTTTAATTTCTAAAAGTGATTTGATTAAAGCCTCGGGTTTAAGCAAATTAGGATTACTGAAAAATCCTGCGGCGTCGGCGATTATGCGGTTGACAAAAATAAATGAGGTTAATAAATTGTACGATGTGCTGAAGGACAAAGTCGGAAAAGACTTTTTTGATTCTTTCGTGCGGGAACGCGATTTGAAATATATCGTTTTCGAAGAAGACTTGGCCAGGATTCCCAAAACCGGTCCTTTCATTCTGGTTTCCAATCATCCGCTTGGTGCTATTGATGGAATTTTAATGACCAAAATTCTAACCGAGATTCGACCTGATTTCAAGATCATGGGGAATTTTTTATTAGAAAAAATTGAACCGATGAAACCTTTCGTAATTTCGGTAAATCCCTTCGAAAACAGGAAAGAGCTCAGAAGCAGTTCGGCGGGAATGCGTGAATCTTTAAAACACTTGGAGAATGGCGGCTGCATCGGCATTTTCCCCGCTGGCGAAGTCTCGAACCGTAACAATGAATTTGGTGAGATTTTAGATAAGAAATGGGAAAAGCCTGCACTGAAATTAATCAAGATGGCAAAAGTTCCCGTCGTTCCGATGTATTTTCACGCAAAAAACAGCCGGTTATTTTATCAGATGGCGAAAATGCATCCCGATTTACAAACCCTTTTATTGCCATCTGAAATGATGTATAAAAGAGAAAAACCCATCCGCATCAGATTGGGAAAACCAGTCTCGGTGAAAGTGCTGGAAGATCATGACAGCATAGAAGAAATGGGAGAGTTTCTGCAAAAGAAGATCCTCCTTTTAAAGTCTTATTATGAAAAAAGGAAATCGATTACCGACCGTTTAAATATTCCCAACCTGAAACTTAATTTTTCTTTAAAAAAAGAGGCCAATGTCGTTCAGAATATTATTGATGAAACCCCAACAGCGGATATTGTACGTGAAATAGAAATACTCAGCAAAAATGATAAAATGCTTTTCAGGAATGGAAATTATGAAGTCTTTTTTGCCTCGTATAACGATATTCCTTCCATCATGCGTGAAATCGGAAGGCAGCGCGAACTTACCTTCAGAAAAATCGGCGAGGGAAGCAATCTCCCGTTTGATCTTGATGAATATGATGAGCATTATCACCATTTGTTCCTGTGGGACAGCCAGGCACAGAAATTAGCCGGAGCTTACCGCATGGCCCTGGGGAGTGAGGTGATGAAGAAACACGGTATCGATGGTTTTTATACCAGTTCTCTTTTCGAATTTGATCCTGAACTCCGCCCTTTTTTCCGGAAAGTAATCGAGATGGGAAGAGCCTATATTTCCAAGGAATATCAACAGAAACCGCTACCGCTTTTCCTTTTGTGGCGCGGTATTGTGCATGTCTGTTTAAGAAATCCGGAACATAAATTCCTGATGGGTGGCGTAAGTATTTCCGATAAGTTCTCGGAATTCTCCAAATCCCTGATGATTGAATTTATGCGGTCGCACTACTACGATTCTGCTGTGGCGCAATATATTCACCCGAAAAATGAGTTTAAGGTGAAGCTAAAGGACCGTGACAAGCATCTTTTTTTCGATGACGTAGAATCTGATTTAAATAAACTCGATAAGATTATCGACGATTTGGAGCCGGAGATGCGTATGCCTGTTTTGATTAAAAAATATATCAAGCAGAATGCGAAAGTGATTTCTTTCAATGTAGATCCCAGTTTTAATGACGCGATTGATGGGTTGATGTATATTCGGATTAGTGAATTACCGGAGAGTACAATCAAGCCGGTTTTAGAAGAAATGAGTGAGCAAATCAGACGGGAAGAAAATAATGTCTCTGATAATCAGTAATATTGTTAAAATTGTTAAAATTAGTTTGCAAATGATTTGCATGGTAAGGATAAAGTTGTTACTTTTGCACCACTCAATTAACGAAAGGTCTCTTAGCTCAGTTGGTAGAGCAATGGATTGAAAATCCATGTGTCCCTGGTTCGATTCCTGGAGAGACCACAAAACGAAAGAATGAAAATTCTTAGAAACATTAAAAAGCCCCTATTTAAGGGGCTTTTTTAGTATAATTAAGTTAATAACCAAGACTTCGGATCAGTATCAAAACTTGGGGACTACGCAAAAATTTTGGATAATCTGAAAAGGAAAAATGATTTGTCTCTTACCGGATCAGTATCAAAACTTGGGGACTAAGGGATCAGTATCAAAACTTGGGGACTACGCAAAAATTTTGGATAATCTGAAAAGGAAAAATGATTTGTCTCTTACCCCTCGAAGTTGTAATCTGAAGTTTTTTATTTTCGCATTAAAAGATTCGGCCGACGCATTGGTGCTTCTTTGGTCAAAATAATTGAGAATGTCATTGTAATGATTCATAATGGTCTTCATGAGTACTGAAAATGATTTAAACCCACATTCCTCTACTTCTTTGAACCAATGTGCTAATTTTAGGATTGCTACAGACTTTTGAATATTTTGATTGTAAATTTTCCTCAGCCCGTCTGATAAATTATACGCTTTTTCTAAATCAGGATAGTGAGAGAACAGTATTTGCGCTCTTTCATTTTGTGTTGATGTCCACTTTTCCCTGGTCTTGTAGAGTAGGTATCGGCTTCTTGCCAAGAGTTGCTTTCTGGTATCACCATTTTCAAAAATTTCAATTTCAGGAGTTTTCTTCTTTTCTTTTGCTTCTGTCAAACAGTTGTTTTCCAATTCAATGGCTTGCCACCGATGTTGTATCCTGAGGTCTTGCAATGCTTCTGTGGCGAGCTTCTGAACATGAAAACGGTCGATGACCTGAATGGCATTGGGAAAACATCTTTTGGCAATGAGTTTCATTGAACCTGCCATGTCGAGCGTGATCTCTTTAACTTTCTGTCGGAATTTTCTGCTGATTTTCAGAATCTGTTCAATGACTTTATCGCTTTGAGTACCTTTAATAATGGCTACGATGCTTCCTTTTTTGCCTTTCGCTTTCTTGGAAGTAAGAACGGTGTATAATTCCCCGTCTGAAAGAGCGACTTCATCTAAAGAAAGCTGGTCAGAGAGGTTTTCAGTATATAAGATCCAGTCTTCAGCGTGTTGTTTTTGATCCCAGTCTTTAAAATCGCTGATGCTTTTTTTATATTGTCTTTGAAATTTCTTTCCATTTACGCCATACATTTCTGCTATGGTCTTACAGGGAAGCGCTTTAGTATCGGCTGATTTTTTTTAAGAACTCCGCAAAATCATGTGTCATGCGAGTTCCTTTGGCGATGAGATTCCAGTCTCTTTGAATAATGTTTGCGGATTTTACATCCGTCCATCTTCGGCGTTTGATATGCAGTTTCACGGACTTTCCGCGCAGTGGAAAATCATCTACCATTATTTCCGGCAGAAAACCCTTTGACTGCAAAGTAAGAGAAGAAAACTCCTTTGGAATCGTATTTTTTTCTTCAAAATAAAGATGTAGCACTTTACTTACTTCTTCGAATTTCACAATCTCAAAATGGTCAATTAAAAATTCAGGTAATAAAAATTTGAGGACTTCTGTTTCATTTAGCATCTAACAAAATTATTAAATTTATCTTTTCTCCCCAAGTTTTGGGATTGATCCCAAAAATTTTGGATAATTTGAGAAAGATATTGGTCAGCCAATCGGATTTGTGCGTGGTGGCCCTAAAAAGGACATAAGTCATCCGGTTTCACCCATTTTCTAAGGTAACCAAACTGCACCCAACCTCATAGCAACCCCTGGCTTATGCTGACCTTATGCTGACCCTATCGTTGTTTCACGGTTGGAATATCGTTGTTCGGGAGAATAGTTGAATGTTGGTCTTGTCTTTCAGATCTTCAAAAAATTAAATCAGTTCTTATTCTTCAAAATTAAATATGTATATCTTTCTCCCCAAGTTTTGGGTTGACCTGTTTAAAAACCTTCCTTATTTACAATTTCTTTAAATCCGCTCCAACTCATCACCCGAAATCTGCGTTTTGAAACTTCCGTAGTTTACCGAAACTTTCCCGTTTTTTTCAATGTTATCGATGGTTCCTACACTTGCGGATCCTTTAATCCGGACACGTTGGCCAACTTTCATCCAGACGGCGCGTTCTTTTTGGCGTTTGTCTTCCAGTTTTTCATTGGTCTCTACAATTTTTTCCCGAACATCCACTTTCTTTAATTGCTGCGTGATTTTTCGTTTTACGATCTGCAGTTTTTTGTTTTCATCTTTATCAGCGCCGAGTTTGCGGAACTTTTCCTGCTCCAGAATTTTCACAAAATCTGCCACGACCAGTTTCCGCGATTTCCCTTTGACATAAGAATCGATGAAGGTTTCAATCTTATTTCCGAACTGCAGTTTGCGGTGTTCGTCTTCATATAGTTTCTGAAAATTAAAAAGCTTCTGCTCCAGTTGCTCATTCAATTTTTCCAGATTTTCTTTTTTGTTTTGAGTGGAATCTCTTTTTTCTGTCAAATCGGTTTTCAGCTTTTCTACTTCAAATTTTTCCTGCTGCAATTTTACAATCGTTTTATCGAGATTGATAATGTCGTGCTCCACTTTCTTTTTAGCAGATTCAATGATGAATTTTGGGATCTTATTTTTCTCGGCAACTTCAAAGGTGAATGAGCTTCCGGCTTGTCCGACTTCTAATTTATATAGCGGTTCCAGGGAATGTTCATCAAAAAGCATTGCGGCATTTTGCGCATTAGGCAGCTGTTCGATGACGAGTTTAATGTTGGTATAATGCGTGGTAATAATCGAAAAACTTTTCTTGTCGTAGAAGAATTCCAAAAAGGCTTCTGCTAAAGCACCTCCCAACTCGGGATCAGAACCCGTTCCGAATTCGTCGATGAGCAACAGCGTTTTGGCATCGGCTTCCCGAATGATTTTCGACATTTTTTTGAGCCGCGAAGAGTAGGTTGAAAGATGGTTTTCTATCGATTGATTGTCACCGATATCGGTCATTAATTTATCAAAGAAAAACATTTCAGATCTCGGATGAACCGGAACAAGAATCCCACTCTGAATCATCAGTTGCAGTAAGCCAACCGTTTTCAAAGTAATCGATTTCCCACCGGCATTCGGTCCTGAAATACACAAAATGCGGTTCTGTTCTGTTAAGGTTAAAGTCTGCGGAAATATTTTTTTCTTTTCAACCTGATTTCTAATCAGCAATAATGGATGAAAAGCATTGACCAGCCGCATTGTTCTGTGACGGTTGATTTTGGGTAAAATTCCGCCGATTTTTTCAGCGAATTTTGCTTTAGCACGTGTAACATCCAGATCAAAAATATACTTTTGATAAGAATAAAGTTGAGGTTGAAATTCTGAAATTTCGAAGGTTAATTTCCGAAGAATTTTATCGACTTCTTTCTTTTCTTCTTCGATGTCTTCCCGTAATTTAAACTGATGTTTCACCACCGATTCAGGTTGAATATAAGTAATCGAGCCGGTTTTAGAAAGTCCCAGAACCCTTCCCGGAACCCGTTTTTTATAACCGGATTTTACGGCTAAAACCCTTTGGTCATCAACAATACTCTCGCGGATGTCATCCAGAAAATCAGTGGAAGAAAGTGCGGTGAGTGCCCGGTTAAAGTTTTCCTGAATTGTTTTTTTTGCGTGAGAAATATCAGCCCGCAAAGTTTTCAGAACAGGAGACGAGTCGCTTTTCACTTCGCCAAAACGGTTGAAGACCTTGTCGATTTTGTCGATGATTTCCTTTCGGTATTCTAAATCTTTAACATCGTTATTGAGGTGAAGAAATAGATGTTCATAAGCCGGATAGAACTTTTGAAGTCGGGCAATTTGCTCCGTCAGACTTTTTATTTTGAGGAAAGCCGCACTGTCTAATCTGAAATTTTCAATCAGCATCAGTTTTAATTCTGCGTCGATATCTTCAAATTCGCTGAAAGGAATCGCGTTGTCACTTTCAAAACTTGATAGATATTCGGCTACTTTTTTTAAGGATAATTCTGCCTCATCAATATCAAATGGTCGGATGGCTGCAATTTTAGCTGCCGTTTTTTTCGAGAAAGCAAAAGGGGAAATCTCCGCCAAAAGTTCCGGAAATTCGAGTTCGTTTAAATCTTCTTTTTGTATATGCACACGCAAATTTACTTATTTTGACACCATAGTTACAAAAGTTTTGAGACAACCGTTTCGACAATGTAAAATTAATTTCTAAATTATATCTTTGAAAGATGAAGTTTTCTACTGAAAGATTAATTTTGCGAACGGTCACAGAATATGATGCCCACGACATTCTAAACATTAGAAGCAATATTGAAATTAATGAATTTCTTCACCGCGATCCTCCGAAAGATTCTTTTGAAGCGCTCTATTTTATTTTAAATATAAAAAGAAAAGCGGAGAATAAAGAAATCGTTTTTCTGGGAATTGCGCTCCAAAATGACCCGAAATTAATAGGCACAATTTGCCTGTGGAATTTTTCCAAAAATAAATCTACTGCTGAATTAGGATATGAATTACTGCCGAAATATCAGGGAAAAGGAATCATGTCGGAAGCCGTAAACTGTATTTTGGATTATGGTTTCAATCATTTGAACTTAAAGAAAATAGAAGCTTTTACCAATAAAAATAATTTGGATTCCATAAAATTACTCGAGAAAACAAAATTTGTTTTAAACAAAAAACGCAAGGATGAAAAGTACCCGGAAAATATTATTTTTGAATTAAGCGCATTTAAATAATCAACACATCATCGCATCACCACATCATCACATCACCATATCAATTAATCATCACATCATACAATGACCTGGACTGAAATTCTTTCTCCGATTAAAAACACCGGATACTTCGAAAATATTTGGCAAAAAGTACAAGACGCTTATGCAACAGAAAAATGTTTTCCCCCAAAAGAGGAAATATACAGAGCATTGGATTTAACTCCTTTTGAAAACGTAAAAGTGGTGATCATTGGACAGGATCCTTATCATAATGATGATCAGGCGAACGGTCTGTGTTTTTCTGTTTCTGAAAAAGTAAAAGCACCACCTTCGCTTAAAAATATTTTTAAAGAACTGAAAGATGATCTGGGAATTGAAAGATCGCGAACAGAACTTGATGACTGGGCGAAACAGGGTGTTTTGCTTTTGAATGCCACCTTGACCGTGAAAGCGCACGAACCGAATTCTCACAAAAATCTAGGCTGGGAAAAATTCACCGATTTCATCATTAAAGAAATTTCAGATAAAAAGGAAAATGTAGTCTTCGTTTTATGGGGCGCATTTGCACAAAAAAAAGAGGAACTGATTGATTCCTCCAAACATTTTATCGTAAAATCTGCGCATCCGTCACCATTTTCTGTTTATCGTGGTTTTTATGGAAGCAAACCCTTTTCGCAGATTAATGATTATTTGAAATCGAAAAAGATAAATCCTATTTCGTGGTAGTTCCTCCTTTCTGAGTTGGGGAATCTCCCGAAGCTTCTTTTTCAAACTGAAGAGCAATTGTGTAGCTTCCTTTTAATGCTTTAAATCCCTTGACAGAAGTGATATCAGGACTTACTTCAACCAGCAAAATCTTATATCCATTGAAACTTTGAGTGTTGTAATAGCTTCTATTTACATCATTCATCGTGCTGAGCTGTAAAATGACTGGTCTGGTATAAAGTCCCATCACTTCTATTTCTGCCATTGCATTTCCGGCCCATATGCATTGTACGTCTTTGGGGCAGCGGCTGTCTTCGAGCATTCTTTTGAAGGTGACATTCATTTCATATTCCTTCAGGAATTTATTTTCACCTTCTTTGAAATAAACCACATTTTTTTTATTGGATATTGCTTGCTGCTTTTCTGCAATTTTCACTGGTCGGTCATCGGGTGGTACAACAGTCGACATTGCCGACGCTTCTTTTTTGGGAACAGGCTGCGAATTGGTATTCGTTATAACTTCGGTATTTTCCACTGCGGTTGTTTTTGTGGAATTTGCTGCATTGTGGCTCTGACAGGTTGCCAAAGTGAAAAAAGTGAGTGAGCTTACTAATGTTTTGTAAATCATAGGTTTGTCTTTTTAAAACATATCAATTAAAACAACCAAAAACATTGCCAGCCCCACGATGAAATTAAAACCTGTTCCGTAAAGAAATCCAATTAAAGCACCTTTCGTAGAATTCCAGGCTTTCTTTTTATCGGAGGCATCGTGCAGTAATTCTCCGATGAAAACGCCCAGAAACATTCCGATTAAAAATCCGAACGGCACCGGAATGAAAAATAATCCGACAAATGTTCCTACCACCGAACCTACACTTCCCCAACGCGTACCGCCATATTTTCGGTTGGTTCTGGCCGGAATGACATAATTGAGAACGGTTGACAGAATGGTCAGGAAAACAAAAATCCAGATATAAACCATCGGTAAAGGTGCGTCTGTTCCGAATTTATAAATCAACAGGCCCGCTAAACTCAATAATAATCCCGGTAAAACGGGCAGGAAAGTTCCTAAAATCCCAAGAACTAATAATATTATACTGACAATTTGAATTAAAGTAGTATCCATCGTAACTAAATTTTGTTAAATGTACTTATTAATCTGTGAAAGACAAACAGAATTCTTATTTTTGCTGGGATGGATAAAGAAATAACAAATACAAAAGATTTACTGCAGAATGTAAGCGACTCTATTCACTTTTTTGTGAAAGATCATTCGCCGGACAGTTGGGTGCTGCTTCTTCAGATTTTTTTTAAATTTGCGTTCTTTATTGCGATAGTTTACCTGGTTGATTTTCTTTTCAAATTAGTAATTAACACTGTTTTTAAGTTATTTTTTGATAAAGAGAAATATCCTGTTCTGAAATCCATTTATGCTGCGAGAATTACGAATTCGTTTTCCCATATCATCGCGCTGCTTTTTGGTAGTTATGCCCTGTTTTCGATTTTCTACAGGCACCCAAAAAGTTTTACTTTCTTAGAAAGAATGATGGGTTTATTCATCGTTTTTGTGGTGGCTGGAATGCTGTACCGGGGGATGAGTGCATTTCGTAATTTCTTCATCATCAAAAAAGATTATTATAAAATCATTGCGTTGAATGCAGTTTCGCAAACTGTCAAAATTTTCGGGATTTTTGTTTCCTCAGTCATTGCAATTTGTGTGATTTTCGGAATTAGCGGTTCTGCGATAGTCGGCAGTTTGGGAGCAATTACCGCTGTTCTGGTTTTGGTTTTCAGAGATACGATTCTTGGTTTCGTTACCGGGATTCATGTCGCAACTTCTAAAAATTTAAAAGTAGGGGACTGGATCGGGATTCCGAAATACAATCTGGAAGGCACCATCGTCGATTTAAATCTTTTGACAACGAAAATACAGAATTTCGATAAAACGATATCAACCATTCCGACCTATGATTTTCTGACCACGGAAATTAAGAATCTGCAGGTTATGTCAGAGAGCAATACCAGAAGAATTAAGCGTTCCATTATTTTTAATATTAAGTCCTTTAAGTTCTTAGATTTAGAAGAGGTGGACCGGTTGTCTAAAATTAATTTAATCAGAGATTATCTTCATGAAATGAAAGATGAAATAATCGAAGAACGGACGCATATCGAAAATGCAGACCTTGTCATTAATGGCAGGCAGTTGACCAATATTGGGGTCTTCCGGGAATATACCTTTAATTATCTTAGAAATAATAAGCATATCGATCAAAAAGGAACCTTGATTGTAAGGCAACTGGAGAATACGCCTCATGGAATGCCGCTGGAAATTTACTGTTTTACAAACGATTCTGCGTGGGTAAATTATGAGGGAATAATGGCAGATATTTTTGACCATCTTTTGGTAGCGTCCAAAGAATTTGATCTGGAAATTATGCAGTTCAATAAAATTTAAAAAAATGACGAAACTCAGTGTAAATATTAATAAAATTGCAACCCTTAGAAATGCTAGAGGGGGCGAATTGCCAAGTGTAACCGAAGCAGCCATTAAGCTGCAGGAATTTGGTGCGCAGGGAATTACCATTCATCCAAGACCCGATCAAAGGCATATTACCAGAAAAGATGTTTATGATTTAAAGCCTTTGATTTATACCGAATTTAATATTGAAGGGAATCCGCACCGTCCCTTTATCGATATGGTTTTAGACGTGAAACCGGATCAGGTGACACTTGTGCCGGATACCGACGACGCAATTACTTCCAATGCTGGCTGGGATTGCGAATATAATTTGGAATTTCTGAAACTGGTGATTGATGAATTTAAAAAGGCCGGAATCAGAACATCAGTTTTCCTAGATCCAAATCCAGAAATGGTGAAATATGCTAAAGAAACCGGTGCCGATAGAATTGAATTGTATACGGAAGCGTATGCAATCAATTATTCCAAAAATAAGGAAGAAGCGATAAAACCTTATATTGAAACCGCTTTGGAAGCTGGAAAATATGGATTGGGAATCAATGCCGGTCATGATTTGAGTTTAGAGAATTTAAAATATTTTGCCGATAATATTCCAAATTTACTGGAAGTTTCAATTGGTCATGCACTGATTTCCGAAGCGTTGTATATGGGTTTAGAAAACACAGTACAGGCTTATCTGAAGAGATTGGCGAAGTGGTAGCGGTTTTTTAATTAATCAATGGTTGACAGTTATATCTGAAAAATGACTTTAATTTAAAAAAAATGGAAATTCTACACTCAAAAATATACGGAGAAGATCAACCCGGAATACCGCTTTTGGTGTTTCACGGATTATTCGGGATGCTTGATAACTGGGGAAGTTTCGGCAAAGAAATGGGTGAGTTTTTCCCCGTTCATTTAATCGATTTAAGAAATCACGGCAAAAGTTTTCATTCATCAGAAATGACACACGACGATTTAGCGCATGATATTCTACATTATATGCAATTCCACAAGTTGGATAAAGTCAATCTGTTAGGGCATTCGCTCGGAGGAAAAGCGGTGATGCAGTTTGCCATAAAATATCCCGTGAAAGTACAGAAACTGATCGTGGTTGATATCTCGCCAAAAGCATATCCGCCGCATCATCAGGGGATTATAAAGGCCCTGGAAAGTGTCGATTTCGATAAAGTGACTTCGCGGCAGGAAGTGGAGGAAGTTCTACACCAATATATTCCTGAGAAATCGGTCATTCAATTTTTGGCAAAAAACCTTTATTGGACGGATGATAAAAAACTGAACTGGCGGTTTAACCTGAAAACCCTTTCCGAAAAATACACGGAATTTGTTTCTAATGCCATAAAATTTGGCGTGTTCGCCGGAGAAACTTTATTTGTTTCAGGGGAAAAATCCAACTATATTTTACCTCAGGATGAATTTCAGATTAAACAGCAATTTCCCAACGCATCAATTGTTACGGTGAAAAATGCCGGACATTGGGTACAGGCAGAAAACCCGACTGACTTTAACGAACTGGTAAAGGATTTCCTTTCAGAAAACAGAGTTTAATTCTGGTTTATTTAAAAATATTCAAAACCTTCAATAACTCAAAGTCTCAAATCTCATGTCTATAAATCTCTCCTCTAAATTATGGTATTAGTCACAGGCGCGACCGGAATTCTCGGCAGAGTGATCGTTTTGGATTTGCTGAAACGCGGTAAATCGGTTCGGGCAACCAAAAGAACTTCCAGTAATATAAGGGAAGTCCACGAGTCTTACCGGTTTTATACCGACGAACCCGATGCGTTTTTTAATAAAATTGAATGGGTTGATGTCGATTTTCAAGATTTAGAATCCCTGAAAAATGCACTGAATCAAGTTACGGAAGTTTATCATTGTGCTGCTCATGTGAGTTTTCATCCGGATCATCGGCTTACGATGTACCAAACCAATATCGAGGGAACCAGACAACTTCTTTTTGCCTGTGAAAATTCATCGGTTCAGAAATTCTGTTTTGTAAGTTCGACTGCGGTTTTAGATGGAGTTAATGAAAACGGCGAAACCACAGAAGACTCCAATTATAATCCAAAAATTAATCATTCACCTTATGCCAAATCCAAGCATTTTTCTGAAATGGAAGTTTGGCGGGCATCGGCAGAAGGACTTCAAACCGTCATCATCAATCCTGGCGTAATTATCGGCAGTGGAAACTGGCATTCGAGCAGCGGTGAAATGTTTGAAACTTTCGAGAAATATCCTTATGCAATGAGCGGAAGCACAACGTATGTAGATGTAAGAGACGTTAGCAAAATCGCTGTTTCATTAATGGAAAACAATATTTTCGGAGAACGGTTTATCGTTATTTCAGAAACCAAAAAAATACTGGAGGTTGCCAATTTTGTTCGTGAAAAGTTAGGGAAATCAAAAGCGAAGGTTATTTCAAAAGGGATTTTAAAGGCGGGTTACGTCTTGAATATATTATTCGGATGGCTGTTTCCTAAACTCAGAATGATGAGCAAAGTCAATCTGGAAACGGTAACTTCACATCACATCGTTTCTAATGAAAAAATCAGAAGAAAACTTGATTATCAATTTATTTCGGTTTTTGAAAGTCTTGATTTTCACTTAAAAAACTATATCTCAGATAAAAAATAATTATGAATGTTGCAGAATTTTTAAATATAAATACCGCAAAGTTTCCGAGGAAACCGGCAATTGGCTTTAAGAAAAAAGAAAAGTGGACGGAAATCTCCTGGTCGGATTTTAGAAGACTGGTTTTTAAAACCGCAAATGCACTTCGTGAAGCTGGGATTTCTGAGCACGACAAAGTCGCCATTTATTCTGATAACTCAGCAGAATGGATTGTCACCGATTTAGCAATTCTGTCATTAGGAGCCGTAACTGTGCCCATTTATGCGACCAATAATGAGCAGCAGGCAGAATATATCCTCAATGAATCTGAATGTAAAATGATCCTGGTCGGGAATCAGGAACAATATGAGGCAGCATTTTCTATTTTAAACAGGAATCAGATTTTACAGCAAATACTGGTTGCGAAAAAAGCAATCTGGATCAAAAAAGAAAAGAGCCAATATCTCGAAGATTTTATTAAGAACTCCGAAGAAACTTTTGATATAGTTCCGGTCGAAGATGACGCGCTGGCCACCATTATTTATACTTCAGGAACCACCGGAGTTCCGAAAGGAGTGATGTTGACTCACGGAAATTTCCATAAATGTGTGGAAGCACATTTTGATTTTTTTAAATTTAAAAACTTCGAGAAGGAGACTTCACTGGCATTTTTACCATTGACTCATATTTTCGAAAGAAGCTGGACTTTACTCGCTCTTTGCGGTGGTGCGAAAGTGTATTTTCTGGAGAATACCAAACTTATAGCAAGTGCTTTAGCCGAGGTTAAGCCTACGATAATGTGCGCTGTTCCCAGATTTTACCAGAAAATTTACGCCGGCGTTCACGAAATGGTCAATGAAAGTTCTGATTCTAAAAGGAAAATTTTCAATTGGGCAATCGAAATCGGGACTGAAGTGGCAGAACTGCGACGCTTAGATAAAAACGTTCCTTTTTTATTAAAGATGAAGAATAAAATTGCGGGCGTAATGGTCTTTAATAAAATTAAGAAAAAAATGGGCGGAAAACTTTGGTTTATGCCTTGTGGTGGTGCGTCCGTTTCGGCTGAAGTGACCCGTTTTTTTGAAGCTTTGGGGATTCATATCACGGTGGGTTACGGTTTGACGGAAACTACAGCGACTTTAACTGCTTTTCCTTTTCATCATTTTGAACATGGTTCGGCGGGAGTTCCATTTGGTGATACCCAAATTAAAATTGGCGATAATGATGAGATTCTGGCCAAAGGAAGTGGGATTATGAAAGGCTATTATAAAAAGCCAAAAGAAACTGCAGAAGTTTTTACGGCGGATGGTTGGTTCAAAACGGGGGATGCCGGGAAATTTGATCAGGCAGGTAATTTAATTATTACTGATCGGATCAAAGATCTGATGAAAACGTCTAATGGAAAGTACATCACTCCGCAGCCGATAGAAAATCTATTTTCAAATAACAATTACATCAATCAGGCAATGGTTGTGGCAGAAGGGAAACCTTATGTAACCGCCTTGATTATCCCAAATTTTGAAGCGTTGCAGGAACAGATTTCAAAAATGAATATCCCGTTTACCTCTTGGGAGGAAATTGTAAATATCGAAACCGTTAAAGAGTTTTATCGGGAAAAAATAGAAGAAATTCAGAAAGGACTTTCGGGTTTTGAAAAGGTGAAAAAGTTCGTGTTGATGCCTTCTGAATTTGAAATAGGAAGTGGCGAAATAACGCCGACTTTGAAAGTGAAACGGAACGTCGTCTTACAGAAATATGCGGTTGTTGTAGATAAAATGTATCATTCGTAAAGACGAATTTCTTGTCGGTCTTTTGAAAGAAGTCACAAAAGTCGGTACTTGACGGCAGTAAATATTTTAATGGTAAAAAAAAGCGGCGAAGCTGCGGTAGATAATATGGAAGATTTTTTTGGTTCAAATGATTATATAATTTCAAATAAAAAGGTTTCGGAATCGTGCCCTTCAAATATTGCCCTGATTAAATATTGGGGGAAATATGAAAATCAGATTCCTGCAAATCCCAGTATCAGTTATACTTTAAATTTATGTAAAACAAATACAGAAATTGAATTTGTTGCCGGTGATAAATTTTCTGTTCAGACTTTTTTAGCTGGAAAGGAAGAATCAAAATTCGCCGAAAAAATTGAAAAATACTTTAAAAATATTGAAGAATATTTGCCGTGGATTTTGAAAGGGAAATACACCATCAGAACTGAAAATACGTTCCCGCACAGCTCCGGAATTGCAAGTTCTGCCTCAGGATTTGGGGCAATTGCTAAATGTTTGATGGAGCTGGATGAGCAGTTTTCTGGAAAAGTTGATGAAGATTTTAAACTCAGAAAAGCAAGTTTCCTGGCAAGATTAGGAAGCGGAAGTGCGTGCAGAAGTTTGTATGACGGAATGGTGGTTTGGGGAGAAACAAAAGAAGTTTCCGGAAGTTCAGACTTATTTGGAGTTCGTTATCCGAATGAGGAAATTCATGAAGTGTTCAGAAATTTCAACGATTGGGTTTTACTCATTCACGAAGGCGAGAAATCGGTCAGCTCTACGGTTGGTCACGGTTTGATGAACACGAATCCTTATGCTGAAAGAAGATTTCAGGAAGCGCATGAGAATTTTGCCACGCTGAAAACAATTTTGAAAAACGGAGATATGACCGCTTTCATTCAAATGGTGGAGCATGAAGCACTAACCTTGCATGCGATGATGATGATGAGTGAACCTGCGTTCATTTTAATGAAGAGCGGAACGTTGGCCGTAATTAATAAAATCTGGGAATTCAGAAAAGAAACCAGTCTTCCTTTATTCTTTACTTTAGATGCCGGTGCAAATGTTCATTTGCTTTTCCCGGCTAACATAGATGAAGACAAAATTCAGGAATTCATCATCAAAGAATTGATACAACATACCCAAAATAATGGTGTTGTAAAAGATGTGATGCGTTTTTAAAAAGAAAAGAGAAAATTTATTTCTTCGAAGCAGCAAGTCTACTCATCGTATGTAATACGAAAACAATTATTATCCCTAAAATTCCTGCTGACATCGAAAAGATGAACTTGGCATTTTCTTCATTCCAAAATCCGAGATCCCATTCGATAACATAAAGATTGATACCGATAAATACGATGAAAAGTGCTAAGAATATTTTATAGAACAGTTGCATTTTTTTAAATATTAAAATTTAACATACGTTGAAAAAAGTTGCGCGAAGTTTGCCGTAAACAGCTTGATTGAAATCGCCAGAAGAATAATTCCGAAAACTTTTTGTAAAACCTGAAGTGTTCCGTCCCCTAATTTTTCCTCCAGCCAGTTCGCTGATTTCAGCACCAAATATACGAAAATTGTATTGATAATAATGCCGATGATAATATTGATGTCATGGTATTCTGCCCGCAGAGAAAGAGTGGTCGTCAAGGTACCGGCTCCGGCTATCAACGGAAAAGCGATAGGGACAATCGAGGCTGATTTTGATTCTGTATTCTTTTGAATCTCAATCCCAAGAATCATTTCCAGAGCAATCACGAAGATGACAATGGCTCCTGCAATTGCAAACGAATTTACATCAACACCGATGAGGTTTAGAATTTTATTTCCGATAAAAAGAAACGCAATCATCAGAATTCCCGCCACGATAGCAGCACGTTCAGCCTCTATTTTTCCAAACTTCTTTTTTAAGCCGACGATAATGGGAACCGAGCCGATAATATCGATGACCGCAAAGAGAATCATCGAGGCAGTAAGTGTTTCTTTTAAAGAGAAAAATTCTAGCATCTGTTGAAATTATTAATTTCGCAAAAATATGAAAAATAAATCATTATTTGCTAATTTCTGAATATAAGTCGTGAATCAAGTTATAGAGCTCATCCATCTGCTCATCAGAATGAAATGGCGCGAATTTTTCGATTTGAATCCGCTCTGAAAGGACTCTGTATTGTTCCGAAATTTGCTGACCTTTAGTTTGTTCTAAAATAGCTCGGAAATCTGAATCGGTGTTTGCGAAATAGGATTCTTTCGTTTCTCTGTTTAGGTCATTGTAGGCCGAAAAGAAATTGATATAATCTTTATTGTCTTTTAAAATTTTTAAATATTCTATACTTTCTTCGAAGTGGTTGCTCATGTTTTTTCTAATGAGTTCTTCGGTTTCAGCAATGGTTGTAACCGGACTGGAAATCAGTTGAGGTCTTAATTTCCTCTTTTCTCTTTTCCGCAAAACAATCAAAAATAAAGAAACGAAAGTCGTCAGCAGTGCTAAATTTCCGAAAACAATTTTCCACTCGATTTTGCTTTTATCTTTTACTTTAAAGTTTTGAGTTTGCAAAACAGGAGTGTTTACGGTTTCTAAAACAGTATTCGTATAATCATTTACTTTTTCTAAAGTTGTCTTTTCTTCAGCAATCTGCGCTGGTGTTTTTACATCAATCACCAATTCTTTGGAACCTAAATCTAAGTATTTCGTGGTGTCAGGATCAAAGTAAGAGAAATCCTCAAACTTGATCGCAACAGGACCTGATTTTTTTGGAACCACGATATACTCTGCACTTAAAGATCCGGAAAGTCCGTTCTTTTTCGCCACCGTTTCTGCGGTGATTTTTGGAGGAAAGTAAGCATAATCAGCAGAATTCAGAATTTTAGGTAAATGCAGACTTCCCAGATTTCCCGAACCGGTGACTTTCAAAATAATATGTAAAGGTTTATCGGTTTCCGGAATCTCGTCGTTGCGGACATGAAATAAATCAACCGTAAACTGACCGACTGCATTTTTAAAATGTCCGGGCATGCCTGCTGGTAGTTTCTTTACATTGAGCTGTATTTTATTTGATGAAATTCGGTTGTCTTTTGACGAATTGGCAAAAGAAGCAGAAATCGGATTAATCTCTACTGTTCCTGATTCGGACGGGAAAATTATAAAAACCCCGATAATTTGGGAAGCCATACCAGAATTTGATTCAATCTCAGATTTTGCAAAGCTTACCGCTTTTATATTCGCATTGGGCTGGTCTGGAAAATGAATTTTCCCCAGCTTTCTGAAATTGTCGTAGTCGCGGCTGTAAGCGCGTAAAACGGCGATCGTTGGTTCGTTTTTATAAACTACTTTATCCTGAACTTCTAAATTCAGATACATGTTGCTCCGGTCGGAATTATCTGTGACAGAACTTGTCTTTTCGCTGTCTTTTACGAATATGTCGAAAGGTTCGGTTTTGTAAATTTTGCCGTTGACGGTAACTAATGCAGAGCCGATTTTCACTTTACCGGTTTGCTTGGGTGCAAGAACGCACTGATAAACCAACTGATTGATTACATCTCCTTTTTTAGCATCCAGGATGATGGTATTCCTTTCAGATGCAGTTCCGATAATATCAAACTTAGAAAGATCCGGCATTTGTAGCGGCGTTTGCTGCTCCATGTTTTCACCACTGATTTCGAGAAGAACAGTTAAAGTAAACCGCTGATTTAGCTTTTGATCTTTTACATCAGATATCGCCAAAGTTACCTGACCGTAAGTGAATACAGCTGAGATTAATAAGAATATGTAGGAAAGTTTTTGTTTCATCACCAATCCTTTTCATTGCTTTCCGGCATCGAATAAGAGTTTTTATTAAGGATTTTCTTCGCGGTTTCCCGTTCCTTATTTCCAACCCGGTTCAGTAGCGCATCTTGCAGGTCTTTGGGCATTTTGTCGGAATTACTGTTTTTGTTTTCGTTGGGATCTTTTCCTTCGCCCTCTCCTTTATTCTGCTGTCCGGTTCCGGCTTCTTTCTGTGGTTGATCTCCTTTGTCCTGACCCTTGTTTTTATCTTTGTTTTGGTCGCCATCACCGCCACCCCCGGAATTGTTTTTCTGGTTTTTCTGCTGCTCTTTTTCCTTTTCTTTCAGCATGGCAATCCCGTAGTTTTTACGAATGGTTTCATTGTATGGGTCTTGCTTTAAAGCCTGTTTGTAAAGTTCCGCTGCTTTTTTGGAATCTTCAGTCTGCATATAAGTGTTGCCTAGATTATAAAGTGCAGCACTTTTGTCGGGAAGAGTAGTAGAAAGTTTTTCTGCTTTTTCGAATTCCGCTTTGGCTTCCTCGTACATTTTTCTTTTATACAGAGAATTGCCAAGATTATAGTGAGCCATAAACTCTTTATCGTTGAGTTGTACAGCTTCCATATATTTTGAAGAAGAAGATTCGTAGTTTTCTTTGTCGAATTGCTTGTTGCCTTTGAAGACTAATGTCTTATAATTTTCCTGAGCAGAAAAAAAAGAACAGCCAAACAGCACAAGAAACGTGGAAAAAAGTAAATTCAGATTCATCACTGCAAAATTATTCCTTTATTTGTTAATGTCTATGGATTAAATTGTTAAATTTCGGTTAAATTCGGCTGAATGTGTTGGTTTTGAATCAAATATTGAAGTCGCGCTTAGGATTTGCCAGAAAAATAATCAGAAATAAAAGAATTGAAACTGCCAGAAAATATTGATAATAATGAATTGCATTATTGGATTTCACCATTGTTTCGGAGGAAGCTGCGCTTTTACGCAATCCGTCAATGATTTGAGCAGTTGCATTTTCGAGGGTATTTCCGTCCACATAAGTTCCGTTCGTTTGGTTTGCCATATTTTTTAAGGCCAGCGTTTCTCTTTTTGAAATCACGGTTTGTCCCGCTCTGTCGGTTTTATAACCCATCAACTGACCGAAAACATACTCCGGAATCGGTGCGCCTTCTTCGGAACCGATTCCTACACTGATCACAGAAATCCCTTCTTTGGACGCTAGTTTTGCCGCTGGTTTTTCATTGCTTTCATTGTCTTCACCATCACTTAATAGGACGACTTGTCGAGCGCCTTTCGGAATGTTTTTGAACTTGTCTGCAACCGTTTGCATTGCTTTTAAGAAGTCTGTTCCCTGTGTTTTTACAATATTGGTTTCTACGCCGCCAAGATAGGTTTCTACTGCCGTGAAATCTGTTGTTAAAGGCATAATTGAACTTGCGTCACCGGCGAAAACAACGATTCCGACTTTGTCGTTCTTCATTTTCTCCATCGTATTGATGATGATGTTTTTGGCATTGTCTAAACGGTTGGGCGCAACATCCTGTGCATTCATCGAATTAGAAACATCAAGCAGGAAAATAACGTTATTCATTTTTTGTTTGCTCTTTACTTCTTCCGTACCGCTCAGTACATCTACGATTGCTATTATTAAAAATAATGTTGCCAATAAATAAAGAACCGGTAGCACTTTTGTAAAACCTGATTTTTTTTCAAATAATTCTTCCTGAAATCGTACTTCTGCAAAGATTTTCTTCCGCTGGTTTTTCCATTTGATATAAGCAATCATAATGATTCCCAGCAGCGGCAAAAGCAGCAACAATATTAAGTACAGGTTATTTCCTAAAGTCCAGCTCATATTTTATTTTTGGAATGTTGAAACGGTCTGATTTTCTTTAAACTTCACTTATATTAAAGGTTCTTGTTTTTATTCCTTTTACGGTTTGCTTTGAAAAACAAACCGCCTGAAGTTCTAGCCCCGATGGGAACGGCATCCCCAAAAGCGTTGGCATTGCTGCTGCTTGGGATATAGTGGACAGCGGGACCACTCTCGGGATAAGCGAAAATCTTGTTGCTCCTAAAAATATTCATTTCTTTTAACTTAAAAATTTATAGAAAATCCAGCGCAACAATGAGTCCACCAACAAAACGGCTAAGGCAATCCACAGAAAGTTTCGGAAATATTCGTGGTAATTATAGAGTTTGGTGGTTTTCAGTTCTGACTTTTCGAGTTTGTTTATTTCGTTGTATACTTCTTCTAAACTTTGATTGGAAGAGGCACGGAAGTACTTTCCACCGGTCGTTTGGGCAATTTCCCGAAGAACGGGTTCGTCGATTTGAACTTCAGCTTCGGTGAAAATCAAATCGCCAAAAAGATCCTGTTGGGTCGGCATCAAAGCATAACCGTTGGTTCCGATCCCGATGGAATAGACTTTTATCCCGTTGCTGCGTGCCAATTCGGCAGCGACTTGCGGAGGCATTGCGTTTTCCACATTGCTGACGCCGTCGGTCATCAAAATGATGATTTTCGATTTTGCTTTGCTGTTTTTCAAATGGGCAACTGCGACAGAAAGTCCTTCACCGATTGCGGTTCCCGGTGTAAGTTCTGAAGTGCTGAGATGATCCAGCTCATCGATCACCACGGCGTGATCAGAGGTGACAGGTACTTTCGTAAATGCTTCGCCGGCGTAAGTTACCAAGCCGATTCTGTCGCCAGGCCGGCTGTTGACGAATTTTTTGGCAATATTTTGAAGCGCCGTCAAACGGTCGGGCTCTAAATCTTTGGCCAGCATACTCAAGGAAACGTCCACTGAAAGCATGATGTCGATCCCTTTACTGTCATCCTGATCCTGCGAAATGGTAAAGGTGCGAGGTCTTGCCATCGCAATGATTAAGCAGGAAAGAATGAGGTATTTTGAAATTTTCAGCAGGAACAGAACGAACTGAATCGATTTGTTTTCCTGCATATTTTGGGTGGAAGGAACGGTGATTCCGGAGTGTTTTTTATTGCGTAAATCGCGGATAATCAATGGAATGAAAACCGCAAACAGCAATAAGAACCACGGGCTGTATAATTCGAAATTTAAAAAATCAAGTGTCATCATTTTTATACTCCAGTTCTTAGTTGTTCGGCTTCCAAATCTTTGGACGACCGTTTTACGAAAGCTTTCATCTGATCGAAATCGTCCTGCATATTTTGTTGACCGGGGAAAACTTTTGCGAATTTCACGAGATCTCCTCTCAAGAAAATGTCTTCTATTGTTTTCTCATTTTCTGTGGAAATGGTATTGTTTAATTTGATAACATCGATTAAATCGTCGGTCAGCAAAACATCGGCCGGAATTTTATATTGTTTGGTGATGAAGTTTCTTGTGATATCTATTAATTCGACATAAAACAGTCTGTAGTTTCCGTCTTCGATATAATTTTTCTTTTTCAACTTATCTAATTCTCTCAGTGTTTGGTTGGTCATCAGGACCGGATCAGATTTTTTTCGTCTGCCATATTTAATGAGTTGATAAATAATGAAAATTAAGGCCAACAAAATCAATACCCCTAAAATATACCATTTGTACATTTGCCAGTAATCCTGAACGCCCAGATCAACCTCTTTGTTTTTCATAATATCATTGATCTGATCTCCTTTTTGAGCAGTATTAATGACTTCGACATCGTAAGGAACCGTTTTTAGAAGTTTACCGTTTATTCTGAAATCGAGTGCCGGAATGGTGAATTTTCCTTCATCATAAACGGCAAATTCAATGATACGGTCGTAGGAGTCAACCTGTTTATTAATGCTGTCTTTTATTTCTTCAAAATGAAAAGGGAGCAGTTCATTTTTCGGAGCAGACAAAACATCTTTGGCCTGCAGATTAGAAATATGAATGTGCAAAATCCCAGGTTCGCCTAGAGCCAAAGTGGTTTTGTCGAGTTTGGAGCTCAATGTTTGCGAAAGTGCAAAAACGCTGAGAAATGCGAATAAGATTAAAAATGTTTTTTTCAACTCTTAATTGTTTTTATTAATGAGATTTACCACTACTTTCACCATAGTGTCTTTTTCTTCTGATTTGCTTTGCGCAATCATTAAAGTTAATGCGACTAAAGTATTGTTTTCCAGTAATTTATCTCCGTTTTTTCTATAAAGTAGTTCGTTGTTTGAAAGGAACCATAAAAATAAGAAAGCGGCAATTCTTTTGTTTCCATCACTGAACGAATGATTTTTTGTTACCAAATATAAAAACATCGCTGCTTTTTCTTCAATACTCGGATAAAGTTCTTTCCCGTCAAAAGTTTGATAAATAGTGTTGATTGAACTTTTGAAAGATTCGTCTTTTTCGTTTCCGAATAAATTTCCTGCTTTGAATTTTTCTTTTAATGTAGCGATTACTTTTTTAGCGTCTTTATAATTTGCTTTAAATTCTTTTTTCTGTGAAATATTTTCAATTTCTAAAATTTGGTTGTCATACTTATCCAGCGTGTCCAGGCCATAAGTATAATCTTTAATAATCCTTAAAACATCTTTGGCTTCATCATTAGAAATTACTTTGTTTTCCAGTGAATCAGATAATATTTTCACCATCGAACTTAGATTATCCAATTGCTGTTTCGTAGCTTTTTCGTTAATTGAATAGCCTTTAATTAAATAATTTTTAAGAACAGAATTAGCCCAAATTCTGAATTGTATTCCACTTCGGGATTTCACGCGATAACCAACGGAAATAATGACATCGAGATTATAAAATTCTGTCTGATAAGTTTTTCCGTCGGAAGCAGTTGTCGCAAATTTTGCGACAACTGAATATTCATTTAGTTCCTCTTTAATAGCATTATTAATATGTTTTCCAATTGTTTTCACATCTCTGTCAAACAGCAGAGACATTTGCTTGCGATTTAGCCACACCGTTTCGTCTTCCAGTTTCACATCAATGGAAGTTTCGCCGTTTTGGCTTTTGTAAATTATTATTTCGCCCTTATGCATCTATTTTTTCCTGAAATACTGATACAGAAATTTAGAATAATCTTCGCCGGTATTCATATTGATAAATCCTGCGGAAGAACTTTCAAAATCTTCGGTTACGTTTCTTACTTTTTGTTTTTGGTGTTCTGCAAAATCGTAGCGCCATCTGGCATTAGAGGTATTTGCCCAAATCTGTTTTCCGGTTTCTGCATCTTTAAAAAGGGCATATCCGACATCGGGGATTTCGTTGTCTTTTTCATCATAAACTCTTAAGCCTAATAATTGATGTTTTCGCGAGGCAACTCTCAACATTTTCAAATCATAAGAATCTTCAAAATCAGAGAACATGAAAATCAGCGATTTTTTTTTGAAAACACTCATCATATATTCAAGAGCTTTGTCAATTTTGGCTTCTGCCGGAATATATTCTGCGGATAAGATATTGCTGATAATCGCCAAAATATGTTTTCGTCCTTTTTGCGGCGGAATCACTTTATACACTTTATCGGCAAATAAAATCAAACCTACTTTGTCATTATTTCCGGCGGCAGAAAATCCTAAACTTGCAGCAATCTCAGCGACGAATTCTCTTTTCAGCTGAGTTTGTGTTCCGTAATTCATGGAGGCAGAAATATCGACTAAAAGCATCAAGGTTAATTCCCGTTCTTCTTCCATCACTTTTACAAACGGTTCACGGAAACGGGCGGTTTTATTCCAGTCGATTCTGCGGATTTCATCACCAAACTGGTAAGGACGGACTTCTGAAAAAGTCATTCCCTGACCTTTGAAAGCGCTGTGGTATTGACCCATCAAAGTTGCTTCGGACTTCTTCTTGGTCCGGATTTCAATTTGTTTTACTTTTTTTATGATGTCTTTGATTTCCATAAAAATGAATCAATGTAATAATTGATCAATGTAGCAATTATCTTAAACTGTTAAATTTATTGCTGCTACACTGATATGTTGTTCCCTTAGTTAAGGTGCTTGAATTTTCCCCAGGATTTTATCGATGATCTGATCAGAGGTGATTTCTTCGGCTTCGGCTTCAAAACTCAGTCCGATACGGTGACGAAGAACGTCTTTTGCTATTTCTTTCACATCTTCAGGAATTACGAATGCGCGGTTTTTTAAGAAAGCCATCGCCCGTGCGGCAATTGATAAATTGATGGAAGCTCTCGGCGAGGCACCGAAACTGATGTAGCTTTTTAGTTCTGCAAGTCCATATTTTTCTGGAAAACGAGTGGCAAAAACCATATCCAGAATATATTTCTCAATTTTCTCATCCAGATAAATCTGATTGATTAATTTCTTGGCTTCGGTTACATTTTCTAAGGTAATGACCGGGCGGATTTCCGGGGAATGTCCGCTGGCAATCATTTTCATGATTGTTCTCTCGTCTTCAAAATTCGGATAAGTGATGGTACATTTCAGCATAAAACGGTCGGTTTGCGCTTCCGGCAAAAGATAAGTTCCTTCCTGATCAATTGGGTTTTGGGTGGCCAAAACGAGAAAGGGTTTTGGAAGCGGCATTGTTTCATCGCCGATGGTTACCTGCTTTTCCTGCATCGCTTCCAAGAGCGCCGACTGAACTTTTGAAGGAGCACGGTTGATCTCATCAGCCAAAACAAAGTTGGCGAAAATAGGTCCTTTTTTTATAGAAAAATCATTGTCTTTAAGACTGTAAATCATTGTTCCTACCACATCCGCAGGTAAAAGATCCGGGGTAAACTGTATGCGGGAAAAAGCGCCGTGTACGGCATCTGCCAAAGTCTTTATCGCTAAAGTTTTTGCCAATCCGGGAACACCTTCCAACAGGACGTGACCATTTCCCAGAAGACCGATTAATAAACGGTCTACCATATATTCCTGTCCGATAATTGCTTTGTTGATTTCCTGTTTTAAAAGTGAAAAAAAGTAATTCTGTTCTCTTACTTTTTCGGTTAGCTGTCTGATATCTTCAGCTTGATTGAGTTCTGACATAGTGTTTGTAGAATTTAAAGTGTAAATTTCCAATAAATACGCAGACCAGTCAACACAATTAATGCCAACGGTGCGTTAAAGTTTGTTAAACATGACAATGTGAAATTTCGCCCGCAAGAAAGTGACTGTTTTATAGTAAAGAAGAAATGGCAAACAGATACAGTTTAAAGCAGATTTATAATTCTTTGATTTCTAAGGAAGAACCGTGAATGGCTATTCATGAAACTCAGCGAAATTCTTGTCATTTTCAGTTAATTAACCTATTTTTGGCCATTAAAATAATCGCAAAATGAATTATCATTTTCAGGCACACCGTCAAGTTCGCCGAAACCTTTTAGAAATCCTGCAAAATACGTCTAACAAAGATTTGTTGCTGATTCCTGATGGTTTCAACAATAATATTTATTGGAACATCGCGCACACAGTGGCGACGCAGCAATTACTGCATTATTACCTGAGCGGGAATCCTTTTCGAATTGATAAATACTGGATTGAAACCTACAAAAAAGGCACCCTTCCTAATTTGGATGTGCAGCAGTCAGAAATTGATGATCTTGCTTATCTTTTAACGGAAACTTCCAAAGTTTTAATGAAAGATTATGATGATGATTTTTTTCCGGATTATACTTCTTATACGACCAGTTTTGGGTTGGATTTAAAGAATATTCAGGACGCTATTATTTTCAACAATATGCACGAAAGCTTGCACTTGGGATATGCAACTGCTCAAAAGAGAGCAATTCTGGGTGAACAATTTTAAAATATAACGGTTCCGATTTCAAGGGAAGGAACGCAAAGAAAACCTTGAATTTTAACTTTTAAAGAACTTATGAAAGAAGATTTTATATTTGGGTTGCGCCCAGTAATTGAAGCAATTGAAGCCGGAAAAACGGTTGATAAAGTATTTTTGCAGAATGCGTTGCAGGGAGATATTTATTATGAACTGAAAAATCTTTTGGCGAAACACAAAATCAGACCGAATTATGTTCCGATTGAAAAACTGAATCGCTTTACCAGAAAGAATCATCAAGGGGTTGTGGCCTTTATTTCAGATGTTCCTTTTCATTCGATTGAAAATATATTACCCGAAATTTTCGAATCCGGGAAGACACCGTTTCTTTTAATTTTGGATCGGTTAACGGATGTTAGAAATTTTGGAGCAATTTGCAGAACCGCCGAATGTGCTGGAGTTGACGCTGTGATTATTCCGGAAAAAGGAGGGGCGCCGATGAATTCAGATGCGATTAAAACTTCTGCCGGTGCGATGTACAATATTAAAATCTGTAAAGAAAAAAACTTAAGTCATACCGTTGATTTCCTTCAGCAATCTGGTGTCCAGGTTTTTTCTGCGACTGAAAAAGCACAGAAATTATACTACGATGTGGATTTTACACAGCCGTGTGCAATCGTAATGGGAAATGAAGAAACTGGAATTTCTAAAGAGGTTCTGCATCATTCCGACGAAAAAATAAAACTTCCGATGGAAGGTAAAACCCAGTCTCTAAATGTTTCTGTGGCCTGCGGGGCGATTCTTTATGAGGCGACCCGCCAACGAATGAAAATGTAATCTTCCTTTAACTTTGTAGCTGATTTTTGATCGATTCTATTTGAAAATATTTTTTACCTTTAATAAAAAATAGAAGTGGTATGCAGAAGAATATCATTGTGAAAAGTGAAGTTCGTACTCATGTAAAAGAAATTATTTTGCAAAAAATTCAAAAGCTTGAAAATTTTATGGAGTTCACTTTGGAGGCAAGTCGTGAGGTGAAGAAAACTTCTAAATATGATTCCATTCGTGAAGAAATGCAGGAAGAAATTTATCAGATGCAAAAGCAAATGGCTTCATTAAAGGATTTGAAAAGGAATTTAGCTAAAATTTCAGATCATCCTTCAGAGAGAATTCAGCTGGGATCTATTGTTTTGACCAACAAAGCACGATTTTATATTTCGGTTTCTTTGGGAGAATTCTTCTTTGAAGGAGACCGGTTTTATGCGATTTCTGAAGAAAGCCCGATGGCGAAAATGATGTTCGGAAAACAGGTCGGAGATTCTTTTACGCTCAACAATATCAGTCAAGTCATCGAACAGGTCTGGTAATCTTTAATTAAAATTAATTTAACAAATCAATGGACAACTCAGAAATATTAAAAAACATTATAGAAAAAAGAAGAAGCATTTTCCCGAAATCCTATTCCACAGAGGAAATTGAGGACGGGGTTCTTGCTGAAATTGTGAATTCTGCGAATTTTGCGCCGAGTCATAAGCGAACAAAACCGTGGAGGTTAAAAGTTTTTCGAGGTGAGGAAAAAAATCAGTTGGGAGAAAAATTGGCAGAAATCTACAAACAGACCGCTAATCCTGAAACTTTTCTGGAAAAGAAGTATCTGGATATTTCTGACAAAGTGGCAAAGTCAAATGCGGTCATCACTATTTGTGTTAATTTCAGTGGATTAGTTCCGGAATGGGAAGAAATAGCTGCGACAGCGATGTCTGTTCAAAATATGTATCTTACCGCAACTGCCCACGAGGTTGGCTGTTACTGGAGTACGCCAGGAATGATTAATCACCTGAACGATTTTTTGGGCTTAGCTGAAAATCAGAAATGTATCGGTTTATTTTATTTAGGAAAAGTTTAATTCAATTGTAACGTTGGCTGTTTTTGAGTGACTTATAGTTAAACTAAGAAATTAATTATATGGAAACTTACGGTTATAATAATCCTCAATCTTCGCAAAACCCTAATAATTACCGTTCAGAGAAAAAATTGGCAGCCGGACTTTTAGGCTTACTGCTTAGTCCATTCGCAGCGAATAAATTTTTCCTGGGATATATGAAAGAAGGAATTATTCAGGTAATTTTAAATATCTGCACCTGTGGAATTGCAACGGTTATTCCCTTTATCGAAGGGATTATTTATCTTACCATGAGTGATGAACAGTTCGATAGGACTTATGTTCAAAATAAAAAGCCCTGGTTTTAAACCAAAAAAGAACTTCTGGTATTGAAGTTCTTTTTTGGTTGTATTTAAAATTTATTTACTGATTCAATAAAATCGCAGCTTCCTTCGCCGCATAGGTGAAAATCATATCTGCTCCGGCGCGTTTGATACAGGTTAAACTTTCGATGATTGCTTTATCATTATCCAACCAGCCATTTTGTGCGGCTGCTTTTAACATTGCATATTCTCCACTTACATTATATACTGCAATCGGTAAATCGATGGCCTCGCGAACTTTAGCAACAATGTCCAAATAGGGCATTCCCGGTTTGATCATGATGATATCCGCGCCCTCCGCAATATCTTTTAAAACTTCATCAATGGCTTCTCTGGAATTATGAAAATCCATTTGATACGTTTTTTTATCTTTCGGAATATCTTGATTGTCTACGGGCGCTGAATCTAAAGCACTTCTGAATGGGCCGTAAAATGAACTTGCATATTTTGCAGCGTAGCTTAAAATTCCCACATCGGTAAAACCGTTTTCTTCGAGACCTGTTCTTATTGCCGCAACTCTGCCGTCCATCATGTCGCTCGGTGCAATAATATCTGCTCCCGCTTCCGCACATGAAACCGACATTTTTACCAAAGATTCGTTGGTGGCATCGTTATCGATTTTTCCATTGGTGACAATTCCGTCGTGACCGTAGATTGAATAGGGATCCAAAGCAACATCGGGCATGATCACCATTTCAGGTACCGCATCTTTAATTGCTTTAATGGTATTTTGCATTAAACCGTTTGGATTCCATGACTCTTTTCCGGTGTTGTCTTTCAAATCCTCAGAAACTTTCATGTACAGATTCACAGCTTTAACACCAAGGGAAAATAATTCCTGACATTCCTTAACTGTAAGATCTAAGGTTCGCCTGAAAATTCCCGGCATGGAAGATATCGGTTCTTGTTTGTTAATGCCTTCCATTACAAAAATCGGCATTACAAAATCATTGGTCGTAAGGGTAGTTTCCTGAACTAACGCTCTGATAGCGGCATTTGTTCTTAATCTTCGGTTTCTAGAATAGATGATCATATTTTGGAATGGTATTTGATTTATTGACTGCAAATTTAAATATAGTTTTGCATAAAAGCTATTGTATTTCAAATAGAATTCCTTAGTTTTGTAAGGATATCATCAAAATAAAATTATTATAGGTGAAAAATTTATTGTTTTTAGTAATATTAGTCGGCAGTTTAACAGTTTTTCCGGGGAAATTTTCCGCTCAGTCTGTTGATCGGGTGTCGATGGTAACCAATCAGAAATCAGATGATGGTGTTATTGTCGCGTATCCTAATCCTGCTCGGGATTTTATTCTTGTAAAATCAAAAGATGCCTTTTTGAAAATAAAATCGGTTACTTTTTATTCTATCTTAGGAATGCAGGTAGCAGAATATCAGATCAATAAAAATTCTGAAGAGATTCGTTTAGATAAGCTTAGACCAGGCAAATACCTGATGAGATATGTCTTAAGTGACAATACTCAGAAAGTCACGCAAATCATAAAACAGTAAAATATCATCCTTGGAATTTCTTCAAGGATTTTTTTGTCGCTGATTTTATTGTATGAGGCAAATCTATAGCCCTTGATAAAAAATTCCTTAATTTTGCACCAATGGAAGCACGCGAAAAAATAGTAATTATTGGTGGTGGTTTTGCCGGACTTCAATTGGCCAAATCACTTAATAATAAAAGAAAAAAAGTGATGGTCATCGACAAAGTGAATCATCACATGTTTCAGCCGCTTTTCTACCAAGTTGCTTGCGGAAGAATTGAGCCCAGTAATATTTCTTTTCCGTTCAGGAAGATTTTTCAGCGCTCCCGCAATATTCAGTTCCGACTCACCGAAGTGCAGCGAATTATTCCTGAGCAAAATAAAATAGTGACCCAGGAAGCAGAATTCACTTATGATAAACTGGTGATTGCTTCAGGTTGCAAAACCAATTTCTTTGGTAATGATAAGATGGAGCATTTGACTTTCGGAATGAAAAATACCCAGGAAGCAATTGCGATCAGAAATCACGTGTTACTGACCTTTGAAAAATTAATTATCGAAAGAAAACGCAGCGATGACGGAAACTGGAATATCGTTATCGTAGGAAGCGGGCCCACAGGAGTAGAGTTGGCAGGTGCTTTTGCAGAAATGAAGAAAGATATTCTTCCCCGCGATTATCCTCACATGAATTTTGATGATCTGAAAATCATTTTAATAAGTTCTACAGAAATGCCACTGGGAGTGATGAGTGAAGAAGCCCAGGAAAAATCTGCCCAATATTTGAAAGAACTTGGAGTCGTTTTCCTGAAAGGTGAAATGGTGACAGATTATGATGGTGACAAAGTTTTTATGAAAAGTGGAAAAACAATTCCATCGAATAATGTAATTTGGGCCGCCGGAGTTACCGGTAATATTATTGATGGATTAAATCCGGATACCATCATCAGAAACAGATTCAAAACAGACCGCTATAACAGGATTCTTGGTTATGACAATATCTTCGCTATCGGAGATATCTCTTACATGGAAACACCGCTGTATCCGGCAGCTCATCCGCAGGTCGCCAATGTTGCGATTAACCAAGGGAAAAACCTGGCTAAAAACTTCCTTAGAAATTCTGAAAAAGATTGGCAACAATATGAATATAAAGATCAGGGAAGTTTAGCAACTATTGGCAAGCACCGCGCTGTGGTCGATTTACCGCATTTTAAATTCCAAGGTTTTTTTGCCTGGTATTTTTGGATGTTTTTGCACTTGATGCTTATTTTAAGTGTCCGAAATAAACTGGCGGTTTTCTTCAACTGGATGTGGAGTTATATTAATAGAGATTCATCATTAAGGCTAATAATTATTCCTAATAAAATGAACAATACGGAACAATGAGAATAGATATTATAAGTGTTTTACCGGAATTAATGGAAAGTCCTTTTCAGGCTTCAATTCTGAAAAGAGCAATGCAGAAAGGTTTGGCAGAAGTGCACTTTCATCAATTAAGAGACTGGAGCATCGGAAAACACAGGCAAATAGATGACGAACCTTATGGCGGTGGAGCCGGAATGGTGATGATGATTGAGCCCATCGATAAATGTATTTCGGAATTAAAAACCCAGAGAAATTACGATGAAATTATCTATCTTACACCTGATGGTGAGACTTTAACTCAAAAAATTGCCAATACACTTTCAATTAAAAACAATCTAATTTTCCTGTGTGGTCATTATAAAGGAATTGATCAGCGAGTCCGCGACCTGCATATTACAAAAGAGATTTCTATCGGCGACTATGTTCTTACCGGCGGCGAACTGGCAGCATGTGTTTTAGCAGATGCGGTCATTCGGTTATTACCCGGCGTTTTAAATGATGAACAGTCTGCATTAACCGACAGTTTTCAGGACAATCTACTCTCACCGCCGATCTACACAAGACCTTCTGAATACAAAGGATTGAAGGTTCCCGATATTTTGCTGAGCGGAAACTCAAAGAAAATTGAAGACTGGCACTATGAAGAAGCATTGAGAATAACGATTGAAAGGAGACCGGATATTCTAGATTAAATTAAACACAATCAATATTCTACGCTATATATAATGATAAAAAAAGCAGTTAATTTTTAGGATGGACAGTAAAGATGAAAAGGAACTGATTGCTTTCTACAATGTCGAAAATTTATTTTGTCCGGACATTCCACGCGTTCATAAATTAGATCCTACAGCATCGGGACTGCAAAATTGGGACGAAAGAAAATACCGGAACAAACTTTCTAAAATTGCGCAGGTTTTTCAGCTGATATCGGAAAGTGAAAATTCTTTGCCCATGTTAATTGGCATATCCGAAGTTCAGGGGAAAAAGCCGTTAGAAGAATTGGTGAAATTAGATCCGTTTAATTCCAGTTACGGAATCGTGCATTACGAATCAATGGACGAAAGAGGAGTAGATGTGGCGCTTTTATATGATAAAAGTAAAATCGAAATTATCTCTTCCGAACCTATTTCCTATCTTTTTGCTGTAGAAAATAAAAAGTCACAATATTATGATACGACCAGAGATGTTTTGTTTTGCAAAGTGAAATATTTGCAAGTTATCATGAATATCTTTGTTCTTCATCTTCCATCAAAAAGAGAAAAAGATATTAATAAACCCAAGCGGGAATATATTCTTAAAGATCTGAACGAAAAAATTTCAAAATTAATTTCAGGCACTCAAGAAGCCGTAATTATCTGCGGTGATTTCAACGAAAATCCCGATGAGGAAATGATAAAGAATTTTATTTATGACAGGAACTTCAATAAAATTTTAGTGAACCCGTCGGCAGAACTTTTCCAAAATGAAAAATTTTCTACATTTCATTATAAAAATGGCTTACTTTTTGACCAAATGATTTTGTCCGATGATTTTTTTAATTCCAATTATCCGCTTCTATTTAAAGATGCAAAAGTTTTCAATCACGACAAATTGAGTAATTGGGGTAACAAATTTGTAGGACGGCCTTTTAGAACATTCGCTGGTTCAAGATACTTAGGAGGATATAGCGATCATTTTCCTGTCTTGACTGTATTAGGGAAAAACCAGTAAAAGTCTATTGAATAAAATTTAAACCGAAAAATTCTTTAAAATGAAAAATGCAATTAATGCCGAATATCATTTAGATAAGATCGATAAAGATATTATCTATATGTTGATGGATAATGCGAAAACATCTCTTGCTCATATTTCAAAAAACGTAGGAATCTCTACTACAGCAGTCCACCAACGGATAAAAAAACTAGAACAGGCGGGAGTGATAGAGAATTCTATCTCTTTTCTTAATCCCCGAAAAATAGGATTCAAGGTGGTGTCTTTTATTGGTGTCTTTTTAGAGCAACCCAGCCATTATCACGACGCAATCAAAGCACTTAATGAAATTAATGAAGTCGTAGAAGCGCATTATACCACAGGAAATTACACGATATTTCTTAAAGTTTTATGCAGAGACAATGATCACTTGATGGAAATTCTTAATAAGATTCAAAAATTAAAAGGAGTTACCAGAACAGAAACTTTTATCTCCTTAGAGCAAAGTATCAGCAGACAGCTTAAAGTATAAAAAACAATTTGTTAATCATAAAAAGTACACTTCCTGGAAGGTGTATTTTTTTTTGGCCTCCTCTTTTTTCAAAAACCATAACATCCATTTGCAGATAATTGGCTAATTTTACATTCTATAATTAATGCAATTTTATTTTCTAATATAACATCATCATTTATGCAAAAGACATTAGAAAAAAAACAGACAGTTTCTATGCAAAATCAGAATGAAGTGCGAAACGAAGGTTTATCTTTCAATACCAAATATTTCGATACCATCAATATCAACAGGAGCGCCATCGAAAGACGCGTTTCAACTCTGGGAGGAAGAAGAAGCGTGAAGAAAGAATTTCAGGCAGCCTGGCTTTTAAAGTCAATCTCCATGATTGATTTGACCACGCTTGCCGGAGACGATACCCGCGGAAACGTAATGCGGATGTGCGAAAAAGCCAAAAATCCCGTTCGCGAAGATTTGCTGGTGAAGCTGGGAATGCAGGATGCAAATTTAACGACAGGAGCCGTTTGTGTTTATCACAACTTAATTCCGTTCGCGAAAGAAGCATTGAAAGGAACCTCGATTCCAATCGCTGCCGTTTCTACCGGTTTCCCGGCAGGTAAAATTTCCCTCGAAGATAAAATTACAGAAATCAAAAAATCGGTCGCAGCCGGAGCAACAGAAATCGATATCGTTATTTCCAGGGATTTGGTCCTGGAATCAAAATGGAAAGAACTTTACGACGAAATCAAACTTTGCCGTGCAGCTTGCGGAGACGCACACATGAAGACGATTTTGGCAACAGGCGAAATTCCTACTTACACCAAAGTGGCTAAAGCATCTTGGGTCGCCATGATGGCAGGATCAGATTTTATAAAAACCTCTACCGGAAAAGAATCCGTAAATGCAACTTTAGCAGTGAGTTTGGTCATGATCCGGTGCATCCGCGATTATTATGAATTAACCGGCGTGAAAGTAGGCTACAAACCTGCCGGAGGAATTCAAAAAGCCAAACAGGCACTCGATTATTTAATTTTAATCAAAGAGGAATTAGGAAACGAGTGGTTAAATCCGCACCTGTTCAGATTCGGCGCAAGTTCCCTGTTAGCAGATATCGAGCGACAATTAGAGCATTACGTCACCGGAAGATACAGCGCAGGATTCAGACATCCGATGGCGTAGCGTAGTTGTATTACCGAGCGAAGTCGAATTAGGGCGCCTTTTTCCGCCCTCCGTTCCCGCTTTTTTGCTCCACTTCGTTCCACAAAAAGAGCTCCACTCAGGTCGGGGCGCAGGTGGTAACCTAATATAAAGAAAGATTTTAAAAACAAAACACTTAGATTTTCAACAGAATACAAATCCAACATTGCTATTTTGTTCCACTGAAAAAATAAACTATTGTGACTTTTGTAGTTTAAATTACTGCACCGTCACATCACCAAATCAACACATTTTCAAATCAACATAATGGAAATCAAAGAAATATACAACACCATGGTTTACGGTCCAGCTCCAGAAAGCGCAGCTTCTGCTGTGGAATTTTTAGAAAATCATAACAGAAATTTCGACTTATTTATTGGCGGAGAATGGGTAAAACCGCATTCCAAAAAACACATGGATTCAAACAATCCTTCCAATAAAGAATTTTTAGCCAAGATTGCCGAAGCTGACGAAACCGATGTTGACAAAGCCGTGATGGCAGCCAACAGTGCACTTGCAGACTGGGTAGCAATCGGCGGATTCGAACGTGCAAAATATTTGTACGCCATTGCAAGACAGATTCAAAAACATTCTCGACTGTTTGCGGTTCTTGAAACATTAGACAACGGAAAACCAATTCGTGAAACCCGTGATATCGATATTCCAATTGTAGCCAGACATTTTTACCATCACGCAGGCTGGGCAAAATTGATGGATACCGAATTCCGGGATTATCAGGAAATAGGCGTGGTGGGACAGATTATTCCCTGGAACTTCCCTTTAATGATGCTTTCCTGGAAAGTTGCTCCGGCTTTGGCTATGGGAAATACCATCGTTTTGAAACCTGCAGAATATACCTCTTTAACCGCTTTGCTTTTTGCGGAAATCTGTGAGAAAGTCGGACTTCCAAAAGGAGTTGTAAATATAGTCACCGGAAAAGGAACTGTTGCCGGAACTGCTTTAGTCAATCATAAAGACATTCAGAAAGTTGCCTTCACAGGTTCAACCAAAGTGGGCAAAATATTAAGAACAAATATCGCCGGAACAGGTAAGAAAATATCTCTTGAATTGGGTGGTAAATCACCATTCATCGTTTTCGAAGATGCAGATTTGGATTCTGCGGTAGAAGGAATTGTAGATGCAATCTGGTTCAATCAGGGACAGGTTTGTTGCGCCGGTTCAAGACTTTTAATCCAGGAATCTGTTGCAGAAAAATTCTACAAAAAACTGCGTGCAAGAATGGAGACACTGCGTATCGGCGATCCAATGGACAAAACAGTTGATATGGGCGCCATCGTAGATCCTGTTCAACTGAAAACCATCAAGGATATGGTGAAAATCGGGATCGAAGAAGGTTGTACTGTTTACCAGCTCAAAAACGCAGTTCCAGAAAACGGCTGGTTTTATCCGCCAACTTTATTTACTGATGTGCCAACAAGTGCTGTGATTGCTCAGGAAGAAATCTTCGGACCGGTTTTAGTCGCGATGACTTTCCGTTCTCATTCAGAAGCAGTGGCTTTGGCGAATAATACGAGATATGGTTTGGCATCAAGCGTTTGGACAGAAAATATTAATTTGGCTTTAGATATTGCACCGAAAATTAAAGCAGGAAGCGTTTGGATCAACTGTACCAATCAGTTTGATGCCGCTGCTGGATTTGGTGGGTACAGAGAATCCGGTTTCGGTAGAGAAGGGGGAAAGGAAGGTTTATATGAATATATGAAACCAAGAGTTGAAGCCGAATTTACTTCAAAACCAAATTTGCCCAAAACTGAAAAACCGAAAGAGGATAAAAAAGCAAAAAATACTTTAGCAGAAATCGACCGGACCACCAAAATGTATATCGGTGGAAAACAGGCGCGCCCAGATGGAGGTTACAGCACAGAAATCAAAAATGCTTTCGGCGAATATATTGGTGAAGTTTCAGAAGGAAACAGAAAAGATATCAGAAATGCTGTAGAAGCAGCGCACGCAGAAAAGTCGTGGGGCGGAATGACCGGTCACGCCAGAGCGCAGGTTCTTTATTATATCGCCGAAAATTTAGCCATCCGTTCAGAAGAATTTGCGGAAAGAATTGTGGAGATGACTAACCAATCTTTAGAATCTGCACAAGATGAGGTTGAGAAATCAATTGAAAGAATTTATACTTACGCTGCTTATGCCGATAAATACGATGGAGCAGCACATTCTACCGTTCAAAGAATGGTGACTTTAGCAATGCCCGAAGCAATTGGCGTAATGGCGATTATCTGTCCGGAAGAAAATCCATTGTTAGGATTTATTTCTACGGTAATTCCTGCCATTGCGATGGGAAATAGAGTAGTGGTAGTTCCATCTGAAAAACATCCTTTTTCGGCAACCGATTTCTATCAGATCTTAGAAACTTCAGATGTTCCTGCTGGAACGGTAAATATCGTAACAGGACCAAAAGAAGAACTTGCCAACGAACTCGCCAAACATTATAATGTTGAAGGAATTTGGTATTTCGGAACTGCTGAAGGAAGCAAGAATATCGAATTATTATCGACTGATTCCATGAAACGTTCCTGGGTGAATTTCGGTAAATACAGAAACTGGTTGAATCCAAAACATGGCGAAGGTCAGGAGTTTTTGAGACATGCTACAGAAATTAAAAACATCTGGATTCCGTATGGAGCATAAAGCTTACAAAAAGCCACGAAACCACGAAATTTTTCGTGGTTTTTTTATTTGAAAGAAATCTGTGCAATCTGCAAACGGTACTTCACCAATTAAAATTAAAATATTCACCATTAAAATTAGTGAAGGAATTAAGGTCATTAAGATTTCTTTCGGAAATTGTGTTGTGGAAATTAATCTTTCCTTTATGTGATTTTTGTGGTTTAAGAAAATTTGCAAAAAATTAAGCTTGAACGTTAAATCGGAAAATTTTAAATCAATATTAATTTCTGAAATCTCCCATATCCAATTTCAAAGAAAAGAAATTAGAATAGAAGTTAGAGCCACCGATTCCAGAATTAGTAATGGCATAATCTAAAGTTAAACCGTGATATTTAATTCCGATCCCAGCACTGGGCTGAAAGGAAACTTTTCTTTTTAGATTTTCAATATCGGTTACCGTCTGAAATCTGTTTAAGCCAACTCTCACAAAAATCATGTCCTGAAATTTAAGTTCGGCTCCCGCATAAGGCGTAATACTTGCAAAATCGGTCGAAATAACCGCTGCCGTTTTGGCAAAATCAACATTGATTCCAACTTCCGGCATGAGTTCCAAATCCCGGTTGATTTCGAAATTTCTGCTCATTCCTAAATTTAATTTAGGCATGGTTAATTCCATCTTGTCTTTTGGTGCGGGATTAAATTCTTCACCGTTCACCACGGCCGAAAGTTCTTTTTGATTGATGGTCCAGAAGTTGACGGTCGTTGTAATATCTTTCATTACAGCACCATAATTCCAGCCGATATCGGAATGATAAACCGCTCCTAAATCAAATCCAAAACCATAGCCACTTGCAAATTTTCCCACATTTCTGTAAACTAGTTTTGCATTAACACCGACATCTATTTTCTGATTCCCGCCCGGGTGAAAGGCATAAGAAAGTAACGCCGCATAATCGGACTGTGAAAAACTGGTGATTTTATCGTAATCGATATTTCCTTCAGGATCAATCAGTTGGGTAGTGTTCAGGATGTTGTCAACTCCGAGTCGGACGATGGAAATTGCAAAAACTCCTCCATTGTTATCTAAAGGTTTTGCATAAGCGATATAGTCGTATTTAGCAATGGATTCAAAATATTCAGCGTGCATTGCTGCTCCCTGCCAATCACGGTCAACACCGGTTAAACCTGCCGGATTCCACATTGGCGAATAGACATCGTTTTGATTAGAAATTACAGCGCCACCCATGGCCAGGCCTCTCGCACCAGCACCGATGTTGAGAAATTCGTTTGAATATTTTCGCACAATTTGAGCTTCAGAAAAAACTCCTGAAGTAACTAAAGCGGCAAAGAATAATTTTCTCATCAATTCTGTACTTTTTTTACAGCTGTCTTTTTTCTTGATTTCAAAATTCCATTGACAATAATTGCCAAAATCATAATTAAAGAAGCACCGTAAAATATGGGGCTCATTTCCTCAGATTCTCCAAAGATAAAAAACGCAAGGATAATCCCGTAAACAGGCTCCAGATTTACTGTTAAAATTAAGGTAAACGGCGAGATGTATTTCATTAAATTCACGGATTCCAACATTGGGAAAGCGGTGAAAACACTTGCTAATATGATAACTAACGTCAAATCATGGGTGCTTATTTCATTAAGGTGAAAAATCTGCCCCGTCAATAGAAAAAATGCGGTTAGAATGAGGAATCCCGAAAATATTTCATAGAAAATAATGTTACCCGAACTGGTTTTGCCAAAGATCTTTCCATTAAAAACAGAAAATATGGTTCCGAAAAGAGCGGTAAGAATTCCATAGAAAATTCCTTCTTTATACTGAAATTCAGTCTTGAAAATGAGGCTCATACAAATCACGATCACCACTCCCATGATCACCTCTGAAATATCGATCTTCCTTTTAAAAATAATAGGTTCTAAAATGGAAGCAAACAAGGTGGAAAGCGATAAACAGCTCAGCGCAATGGAAACATTTGAAACCTTGATCGCGTAGAAAAAACAGAGCCAGTGAAAGGCCATGAATCCTCCAATTACCGAAAGTTGAATGAAAAGTTTTTTAGAAATTTTGATGCTTTCTTTTTTGAAAAAGCGGATGAAAATAAATAAAAATAACGCTGCAAAAAGCATGCGGTAAAAAGTCAGCACTTGAGCATTGGCGGAAATGAGTTTTCCTAAAATGGCAGTAAATCCCCAAAGAAATACAATCATGTGAAGGCGAAAAAGCGCAGAATTTTTTACCACTGTTTTAAAATTTTAACTTTTGCAAATCTACAAATCCAATTTAGATAATAAGAACAATAACCTCTTCATTTAGTGAAAAAAACCCTGAAAATTTAACAACTTTCAGGGTTCTTCAAATAATAAACTACTAAAAAAAATAAATGAGGAATAATTCCCAGCATGTGTAACGGGATTTTGGTTCTTTTATTTTGCTTGATCCTCCAAAATTCTCCAAAATATTTTTCTGTGTTTCAAATCATTAGTTGCAATACATGTTTCTTCTGGCATTATCTTAAAAAAACTTATCTTTAAGAAAATTTTTTTCACGTATGGATTTAGAATTTAACAAAAGAGAAGATCAAAATAAATTAAAACTCGGCGCCATTTCCACTTTGCTTTCTGAAATAAAGAAAGGTGGTGGTGAGAAACGGCTGCAGAAACAAAGAGATGAAGGCAAGTTAACGGCGCGCGAACGAATTGACTATCTTCTTGATAAAAACGCAGATTCTATTGAAATCGGTGCTTTTGCCGGTTATGAAATGTATGAGGAACACGGCGGTTGCCCCAGTGGAGGAGTCGTGGTTGTGATGGGATATGTTTCAGGCCGACAATGTCTGGTGGTAGCCAATGATGCCTCGGTAAAAGCCGGCGCCTGGTTTCCGATAACAGCAAAGAAGAATCTTCGCGCTCAGGAAATTTCCATGGAGAATAAATTGCCCATTATTTATTTGGTAGATTCTGCAGGAGTTTTCTTACCAATGCAGGATGAGATTTTCCCCGATAAAGAACATTTTGGAAGAATATTCAGGAACAATGCAAAAATGAGTTCCATGGGAATTATCCAGATTTCTGCGGTAATGGGAAGTTGTGTGGCAGGTGGCGCCTATCTTCCGATTATGAGTGACGAAGCCATGATTGTAGATAAAACAGGTTCTATATTTTTAGCAGGAAGTTATCTGGTGAAAGCGGCGATTGGTGAAACTATTGATAATGAAACTTTAGGAGGAGCCACTACCCATTGCGAGATTTCCGGTGTGACCGACTATAAAGCGAAAGACGATAAACATGCTTTGGATAGAATTAAAAATATCATGAAGTCCATCGGTGATTTCGAAAAAGCAGGTTTCGACAGAATCGAAAGTTTCCCGCCAAAAGAAAATATCGAAGATATTTTCGGACACATGCCGGTTTCACGATCTGACCAATATGATACTTTTAATATTATTAAATGCCTAGTTGATCACTCCGAATATGAAGAATACAAACCGGATTACGGGAAATCAATTATTTGTGCGACCGCAAGAATCGACGGTTGGAGCGTAGGAATTGTCGCCAATCAACGGAAATTAGTAAAAAATGGCAAAGGAGAAATGCAGTTTGGCGGCGTTATTTATTCGGATTCGGCTGATAAAGCGACCCGTTTTATTGCCAATTGCAACCAGAGAAAAATCCCATTGCTGTTCTTACAGGACGTGACCGGATTTATGGTAGGTTCCAAATCTGAACAAGGTGGCATTATCAAAGACGGTGCAAAAATGGTGAATGCTGTTGCTAATTCCGTAGTGCCGAAATTTACTGTAATTACAGGAAATTCCTACGGTGCCGGAAATTATGCGATGTGTGGAAAAGCGTATGATCCGAGATTAATTGTTGCCTGGCCATGGGCAGAACTTGCGGTAATGGGCGGAAGCCAGGCTGCTAAAGTTCTGGCGCAAATTCAAACTTCAACTTTGAAAAAGCAAGGCATAGAAATCGGAGAAAAAGAACATCAGGAAATTCTGGATTCCATTTCCAAAAAATACCAAAAGCAAACGGAGCCCACTTATGCCGCAGCACGATTATGGACTGATGCCATCATTAATCCTGTAGAAACCCGAAAATGGATTTCTATGGGAATTGAAGCCGCTAACCATGCACCAATTACAGAGAAATTTAATTTAGGGGTGATTCAGGTTTAAAAATCTAAGGAACTGGTTGTTTGTAAATAGTATCAAAAAAAAGATTCAGATAATTTCTGAATCTTTTTTATTTTTAATTTAACCAATTCGTACGCTGGTCATACTCAAGCTTCCGGCAATTAATTCATCATTAAATAATGAGAGTTCTTCTGATTTTTCCTTTAAACCTAAAGAATAAATGAGCGGCAAAAAATGATCGGGCGTGGGAACAGCAGTTTGTAGAAATGTTCCCTGTTTCTGATATTCAATAAGATTTTTAAAATTACCGTCCAGGATCCAGTTGTTTGTTTTTTCGCGGGCTTCCAAAGCCCAGTCGTAGCCGTAACCTATCGTATCGATATTTCGGAAATCTACCAGCCGTAAATTATGAACAATATTTCCACTGCCGATTATTAGAATTCCTTTTTTCCGTAATTTTTGTAGTTGACTTGCCAGATCGAAATGAAATTGCGGCGGTTTGGTATAATCGATACTTAACTGAATTACCGGAATGTCGGCATTGGGGTACAGATGTCTGATGACACTCCACGCACCGTGATCCAGTCCCCAGTTGTGGTCTTCGCCTACAACAGTAGGTGCCAGTAATGCTGCCGTTTCTTTTGCCAGTTCGGGACTTCCTTTTGCAGGATACTGAACCTCAAAAAGTTCTTTCGGAAAACCGTAAAAATCATGAATGGTTTTCGGCATTTCCATTGCGGTAACAAAAGTTCCGTTTGTAAACCAGTGCGCAGAAATACAAAGAATAGCATTCGGTTTCGGAATTTCTTTTGAAATTTTTCTGAAACCCTGAACAAACTGGTTTTCTTCTATCGCATTCATCGGCGACCCGTGACCAAGAAAAAGAACCGGCATTTTTTCGGTTTCTGGAAAACGGTCGGAAATGATTGATAAGTCTTTGATATTCATTTTAAATGTTTTTTTTTTAAAAAGCAAAGTTCACCCGACAAAAAATCAGAGTGAACTTTGAAAAAATAAACTATGAAATTTTATTTTATGCTTTTACAAATTGTAGCTCGCCTGCAATTTTCACCTCGTCAGAAACCATTACGCCACCTGTTTCCAAAGCAGCATTCCAGTTTAAACCAAAATCTTTTCTGCTGATTTTACCTTCGAAAGAGAAGCCAGCTTTGGTCTGTCCCCAAGGATCTACATTGATTCCTCCGAAATCTACATCTAATTTAATTGGTTTTGTAATACCGTTGATTGTCAAATTTCCTGTAATATCACTGCTCAGAGAATCAGACTCAAAAGTAATGACTGGGTTTGCAGCAACGTTGAAGAAATCTTCACTTTTCAAATGGGTATCGCGGTCGGTATTGTTCGTATTGATAGAATCTGTCTGAATTGCAACTTTTACATGTACGTTTTTGAAAGTGTCATCTTCCGCTTCCATTTCTACATTAAAATTGGTGAAGCCACCTTTAACGTTAGAAATCATCATGTGTCTTACTTTAAAAGTAATTTCACTGTGAGTTGGGTCTAAATTCCATTTTGTAGCCATAATGTTTTTTTTTATTTATTATTAATATTTGGTAGTGCAAAGATAACTCCGATTGTGATCTTTGGCATTGATGTAAGTTAAGAAATGAATAAATATTAAATTTTCTTCAACTAAAATCAAAATTTAAATGATTTCGTTATATAGATACGATATTTAATGTACAGTAACTTCAATTTTTATAATTTTACCTAAAATTACAACATGAAAAAAATCTTTCTGGTCCTGACGATCCTGAATTTGTATTGCTTTGATTTTGCTCAAGTTAAAGATACAATAAAAACAGAGAATAAGCGATTCGACTTTCAATATAAAAAACTTTACGTTCCTGCAGGTTTAATGCTTTCAGGAATCATTTCAGATGGAAGCGGTTCGGAATCTTTAAAAAATGAGGTGGCAGAAGAGCGGAACGAACATCTGTTCGGTTTCCAAAATCATGCGGATGATTATTTACAATTTGCTCCATTCATTGCGATTTACGGTTTTGAACTCGCCGGAATGAAACCCGCAACCGATTGGCAAAACCGAACTGCAATTTTAATCAAAGGACAGTTGCTAAATCTTGGCTTGGTTTATATTCTGAAAACAACTTTAAAACACACCCGACCAGATGGCACTGCTTATTCGTTTCCGTCCGGTCATACTGCAAATGTTTTTGCTGGGGCTACCATGCTTTCCATCGAATATGGTAAGGATTACAAATGGGTCCCTTATGCCGCTTATGGCACAGCAACAACGGTGGGCTTGATGAGAATCGCAAATAACAAGCATTATATTTCGGATGTTCTTTTCGGCGCTGGGTTGGGAATTCTGTCGATGAAAGTTGCTTATTGGACTCATCAGTACAAGTGGAACCAAACAAAAACTACCGCAGATCCTTTCGCAGGAACGATTTACTGACATGAGAAAAAGTGTATCCATATTGGCTCTGTTGTTTTCAGTATCCGTTTTTTCGCAGAAAATAGATTCGGCGGTTCAAACAGGAATACAGGAGTTTCAGCTTTCGGAAAGCACGACCTTAATTTATCAGAAACCAAGGATATCAGATATCTACAGAAAGATTCCTAAAAATTTGGCTGGAGTCGGTCAGAATGTTGTTTCTAAAAATATCTATGGCTACTCTTTACTTGCACTGGGTTCTACTATTGCATTGGTTGCCGTAGATCCCGCTATTTTGAAAACGGGCAGAAGATTGGGGGAAAGTGTAGGATTTAGCGAAGATCATACCTATTATAATTTGGGTCCTTTTAAAATAATCCCGGGTGACATAGGTTCTTTTGTGTATTTTATGGGAAACGGAACCGTCTTTATTCTCATCGGAACAGGTTTAGCGACCTACGGCTTGCTGGCCGATGATTACCGTGCTCAGAGTACATCGATGCAACTGGTGCAAAGTATTTTGCTGTCTGGACTTATTTCTCAGCCATTAAAGCGACTTAGCGGAAGAGAAAGTCCTTTTGAGACTGCAAATTCAGTGAGAGATCACAGTAACTGGAATCCTGTGCCTTCATTTCCGGCTTACCAGAAAAACACCTCGAAGTACGATGCAATGCCTTCCGGTCATTTAATTACCGGAATCGCTGCCTGGATTGTTTTATCTGAAAATTACCCTGAAAAAAAATGGATCAAACCACTCGGTTTTAGTTTGATGGGATTGATGAGTTTTGAAATGGTCCAAAGTAAAGTGCATTGGGCATCAGATTACCCTATTGCGATTCTTCTGGGTTATCTGATTGGCAAAAACGTCGCCAAAAATGCAATGATAAAAAAGACCAATGGTACTGTTGCGATTCAGCAGAAAAAATATAAACTCAATATCTCATCAACCAATTTTTATGGAATCCAACTGATGGGAATTAACGTTGATTTTTGATTTAACATTTCTTAACAGTTTCGAATTTATTTCTTATTTTTAGCCATCTAATTATTAAGAAATGAAGTTTTCAAAATTCTCTTTATTATTCCTTGTTACAGGAAGTTTTCTCTTTGCACAAAATCAAAAATTTACGATTGCTGAATCAGTAAACGGTTTAAGAAGCAATCTTGCCGTGAAAAATATTTCCCAGTTTACCTGGGCTGATGACGGTAAATCATATTATGAAACGACTCAAAACGGTTATTTAATGACTGAGGTTTCTACCCATAAACAGGATACTTTGGTTTCATTGTATCAGCTGAATAAGACTTTGTCTTCAGATAAAAAATTAAAATCAATTCCCAGAATAACTTTTATCAATAAGGATAAAGGATATTTTAACAAGGGATCGCAAAATTTTTGGATCGAGCGTTCTGGCAAAGAATGGAAAATTAAAGAAGGAACGGAACTCAATAAAGAAGCTGAGAATACCCAAATGTTGGGAGATAATCAAGGCTTCGTTTATACTGTGAAAAATAATTTATACCTCAATAAAAACGGAAAAGTCACTGCCATTACCAATGATGAAAATAAAGATATCTTGTACGGACAGGCGGTTCATCAAAGAGAGTTTGGCATCAGCAAAGGTATTTTTATTTCTCCCGACAACTCGAAAATTGCTTTTTACAGAATGGATCAGTCGATGGTTGCCGATTATCCGGTTATCGACTGGAGTGTGGTTCCCGCGGTGAATAAAAATATTAAATATCCAATGGCAGGAACCCCTTCTCACCACGTTACTTTAGGGATTTATGACCTCAAAACCAATAAAACTATTTTCTTAAATACCGTAGGTGATCCAGAACAATATCTGACCGTGTTTACCTGGAATCCAGATTCGAAATCGGTTTTCGTAGGAGTGCTGAACCGCGATCAGAATGATTTGAAAATGAATCAGTACAACGCTTCTACCGGAAGTTTTATGAAAAATATATTTGAGGAACAGTCTGATAAATATGTTGAGCCACAACAGCAATTGTTGTTTTTTCCGAATTCAACGACCGATTTTATTTGGCAAAGTCAGCGTACCGGGTTTAATCATTTATTCCATTATAATGTAGAGAAAGGTCTGGTTGCACAGTTGACGAAAGGAGATTGGGCCGTCACCGATATTCTCGGTTTTAATGAAAAAAAGAAAGAAATCTTCTACGTTTCTACCCAGGTTTCTCCATTGGAAAGACATCTGTATAAACTGGACTGGACTAATTTTAAAACCCAGAGATTAGATCAGGGAGCCGGTATGCATTCAGGTATTTTGAGTAAAGACGGGAATCATTTGTACGATACCTACAGCAATGCAAATACGCCGCGAATTGCTAATCTCATTAATACCAATACTTTAAAAATTAAAAACATACTGTCCGCAGAAAATACTTTAAAAAATTATCAAAGACCCGAAATTAAAAATGTGACTTTAAAAGCTGATGACGGAACGCCTTTATATGGTAAAATTATTTTGCCGACCGATTTCGATGCAAACAAAAAATATCCGGTAATTGTTTATTTATACAACGGTCCGCACGCCCAATTGATAACAGATGCTTTCCCTGCTTCCGGGAATTTGTGGTATGAATTCATGGCGCAGAAAGGATACATCGTTTTCACTATGGACGGGCGGGGTTCTTCTAACCGCGGATTAAAATTCGAACAGGCCATTTTTAGAAATGCTGGCGAAACTGAAATGAAAGACCAGTTGCAGGGAGTCGATTATCTGAAATCTCTGCCTTATGTGGATGCTGATCGGTTGGGAATTCATGGTTGGAGTTATGGCGGATTTATGACCACGAGTTTCATGCTGAAGCATCCAGACGTTTTCAAAGTAGGAGTTGCCGGCGGTCCGGTCATCGACTGGAATATGTACGAAATTATGTATACCGAGAGATATATGGATACCCCCCAAAGTAATCCTGAAGGGTACAGGCAAGCCAATCTTTTGGATAAAGTGCAGAATTTAAAAGGACATTTACTGATGATTCACGGAGCGCAGGATAATGTGGTGGTTTGGCAGCATTCCATAAATTTTCTAAAAGCAGCCGTCGATCATGGGGTGCAAATGGATTATTTCGTTTATCCCGGACATGAACATAATGTGGTAGGAAAAGACAGAGTGCATCTGATGCAAAAAGTAACTGATTATTTTGATGAATATTTAAAAAAATAAACAATGAAAATCGAGGCAAATTCTATTGAAGACTATTTAAATAACGTTCCCGAAGAAAGAAAATCTTCGTTCAGGAAACTGTATGAAACGGTGTCGCAGAATTTGCCTCAGGGTTTTCAGGAAGAATTGAGTTACGGAATGATCGGATGGAATATTTCTTTGGAAACGTATCCCGCCGGTTATCACTGTACTCCAAATACGCCGCTTCCCTTTATTAATTTGGCTTCTCAGAAAAATTTCATCGCGTTGTATCACATGGGGATTTACGCCAATAAAGATTTGCTGAAATGGTTTACGGAGGAATATCCGAAATATTCTGCAAGAAAATTAGATATGGGAAAATCGTGCATCCGTTTCAAAAAAACAGATGATATTCCATTTGAACTGATTGCGGAACTGTGTCGAAAAATAGAGCCACAGGATTGGATTTCAACCTATGAAAAACTTTATAAAAAATAAAAACAGATCTTTTCTGAAAATTATTCCCGGAGAACTTTAATTCTACCGTCATTCCATATTCTGATAACAGACGAACCGGAATATTCCGATACTTTGTCATGATTTTCTTCGGCTACAAAATCAACAGAATCAATAATTTCCTGCGAAATATCGGAGAATTTCATCGGCGATTTTTGTCCGCTAAAGTTGGCAGAAGTAGAAACCAAGGGTTTATTTAATTTTGTAATGATCTTTTTTAAAAATAAATCATTCACCAGCCGAATTCCGATGCTTCCGTCTTCCGCCAGGATTTCTTTCGGCAAACCTTTCGGATCGTCATAAATTAGAGTCACGGGTTTTTCAGACAAATCCATGATTTCCCACGCCATTTCGGGAACATCTACCAAATCCTCCAAACGCTTTGCGGATTCTACCAGAATAATCATCGACTTGTTTTTCTCCCGCTTTTTAATTTCAAAAATTTTGTTGATGGCTTCTGGGTTTGTAGCATCGCAGCCGATTCCCCAAATGGTGTCGGTTGGGTAAAGAATTGTTCCGCCGGATTTTAAAGTTTCGATGAGTTGTTCCATGAATTATTTTAAATGTTTTAAAGACCATTTTGCCAATTGCAAAAGTAATTAAAAAATAGAAGTTTATTTTTATGATCGGTTCTTATCATTCATCAATGGTTTTAAATCTCAATAAGCGTAATTTTGTTTCATCAAAAATCATAAAATCATAAAGTTATGGAATTAGGAATTGGAATGTTTGGTGATTTAGCCGTCGACCAAAACACCGGGAAATATAAAGATGCCGGAATTAAAATCCGTGAAATTTTAGGGCAGATAAAATTAATGGATGAGGTAGGAATCGATGTTTTTGCCATGGGCGAACACCACCGTCCTGATTACGCGGTTTCGTCTCCTGAAATGGTTTTAGCCGCCGCCGCAAGCATCACAAAGAATATAAAATTAGCAAGTGGAGTAACGGTTTTAAGTTCCTCCGAGCCTGTAAAAGTCTATGAGGATTTTGCAACCTTAGATTTAATTTCAGACGGAAGGGCTGAAATATTTGTAGGTCGCGGAAGTTTCATCGAATCGTTTCCATTGTATGGCTATTCTCTGAATGATTACGAACAGCTTTTCGACGAAAAATTAGATTTATTATTAAAAATAAATTCCGAAGAAAACGTTACCTGGACAGGAAAACTCCGTGCGCCAATGGAAAATCAAACCGTGTATCCGAGAGCTAAGAATAACGGAAAAATTCCAATCTGGAGAGCGGTTGGTGGAACGCCAAAATCTGTTTTAAGTGCCGCAAAATCAGGAATGCCTTTAATCGTGGCGATTATCGGTGGAATGCCGGTTCAGTTTAAAAATTTAATCGATTTTTACAAGCAGGAATATCTTGCCGCCGGTCACAAAGAGTCTGAAATGCAAATCGCGATTCATTCCCATACTTTCGTGAGTGAAGATCAGAAGGTGATTGACGGATATTTTCAAAATTATAAATCGCAAATGGATAGAATTGGCGCGACAAGAGGTTGGGCACCTTACACCAAAATGCAGTACGACGGTGGACGAGTAAAAGAGGGCGCGTTGTTTATCGGAAATACAAATGAAGTTTCTGATAAAATTGCCTACATGAAAGAGCTTTTCGGCATCACCCGATTTATCGGACACATGGATGTGGGCGATCCCGGAAATGACATCATGATGAAATCGATTGAGTTATTTGGTGAAAAAGTAGCGCCAATCGTGAGATAATTTATACAGCAATCAATTTTAAAGGGGAACGGGCTTTGGTCCGTTTTCTTTTTAAAAAAAAGATCAAACTTATTTCTAATTTTATTTGCCAATATTTTAAGCTTGTATTCTCTGGAGATTTTGTTCAAAATTTGCTAAGATTGCATCTTTTTTTATTTCCTGAAAACTAATTTACCTATTTTTACACCTTATGGAACAAAAATCAAAAGATCCTCTGCACGGAAAGCGTCTCGATGCTATTTTAGAAGAATTGGTGGAATATTACGAAGGTTTTGAAAAACTCGGCGAACAGATCAATATCAAATGTTTTACCGATAACCCGAGTATTAAATCTTCTCTGAAATTTTTACGGAAAACAGATTGGGCAAGAACCAAAGTAGAAAGTCTGTATTTGTATGTTTTAAGGCAAAAGAAGAAACAGGAAAGGAATTAAGGTGAATGTTCCGAAGTCATTTCGGTCTTCCAGTCTATTATCTATAAGTCTCCTGTCTGAAATTTTAATCAAAGAATTTTCCTTTCACATAATACCAACGTTCGTTTTTTTGTTTAAAATCTGAAAGTTCGTGATGAACCTGTTGTTTTCCATTATCATCGGTGTAGAAGGCTTTAAACTCGACCTGATTGGAATTCGGTTTGCGGATGATTTCTAGTTTCGTCCATTCATTGATTTCTCCCCATTCCTGTAAATCTTCTTTGTTGTGAAGTTTTCTTTTCGCCGGAAAAGTCGTTTCCATCAAATATTCTCCATTAGGAATGGCAAAGGCTGAAAACCTGGAGCGCATCAAAGCTTCAGCAGTTGGCGCCTGTTTTTCTCCCTCGTGGTAAGGTTTGCAACATTCGCCGTAGGATTTTCCAGAGCAACAGGGACAGTTCATTTTTTTTTAAGTAAGATTGGGTAAATACCTTTCTTTAATAATGTTGAGGTGGTGAATATTGTGTCCGACAATTAATTTCCCAATCGTTTCTACCGAGATTTCATTATGGTTTGCAATCCCTTTTTGAGAAAGAGTTTTAGGATTTATATTTTCAAAGAAAAGAACTGTTGATTTGCGCAGATGTTCGAATTCTTCAATTAAATTTTTTAAAGATTTTTCTTTCGGAAAATAATGTTTTGCATATTCCTCTTCATCCCAACCCGGCAATTCCGTTCTGTCATTTCTGGAAAACCGTAATGCACGGTACACGAAAATTCTTTCGGCGTCGATAAGATGTTGCAGTACTATTTTCAAACTCCATTTTCCTTCTGCATAAGCATAATCCGATTGTTCTTCAGAAAAACTTTCATACATTTCTAAAGTTTGGGTTCCGGAGTTTCTTAATTCTTCCAGCCAGTTTACACCCGGAATTAAATCGAGATATCTTTGGATATATTTTTGAAAGTCGGTCATTCGAAATTTTATTTTAAACCACAAAAGGCATAAAAGTTTTATTTAAAGAAATATAAAACACTTTTTAAAGTACAAATAACCAGCTATTTTCACCTTATTTGTACTTTAAAAAGCAAAGAAATGTTCTTTATTTTGTGACTATAAATCTTTAAAAAAAATCAAAGGATTTTAACAGAAAGCTCTTTCCAAATCGGCAATCAGATCTTCTTTGTCTTCAATTCCAACGCTTAATCTCACCAAATCGTCGGTGATTCCTAATTCTGCGCGTTTTTCTGCAGGAATAGAAGCGTGAGTCATCAAAGCCGGATGATTGGCCAAAGATTCAACACCGCCCAAAGATTCAGCCAGAGTAAACACTTTTACCTTTTCTAAAAATTGGATGGCATCTTCTTTTTTTCCTGATTTAAAGGTAAATGAAACCATTCCGCCAAAATCTTTCATCTGTTTTTTAGCCAAATCAAATTGCGGATGAGATTCTAATCCCGGATAAAAAACCTGGGCTACCGCCGGATGATTTTCTAAATATTTTGCGACTTCAATCCCGTTTTCAGAATGTCTCTGAACTCTTAAAGCCAATGTTTTTATTCCTCTTAAAACCAAATAAGAATCGTGCGGTCCGAGAATTCCGCCGCTCGCAAACTGGATAAAATGGAGCTTTTCACCGAGTTCCGCAGTTTTTGCAATAAGTGCTCCTGCAATCACATCAGAATGTCCGCCCAAATATTTCGTAGCGGAATGCATGACGATATCTGCACCTAAATCCAATGGCAACTGAAGGTAAGGCGTAGCAAACGTATTGTCGACCGCAACCAAAATGTCTTTTCCCTTTACCAGATCCGTCACCGCTTTGATGTCTACCAGTTTCATTAAGGGATTCGTAGGCGTTTCAAGCCAGATTAATTTGGTTTTATCCGTAATTACGTCGGAGATTTTCGAAACGTCATCAAAACTCACAAATGTAAATTTCAATTGGTATTTTTCGAATAATCGGGTGAACATTCTGTACGTTCCACCATATAAATCGTCTACGGCAACGATTTCATCACCGGGATTTAATAATTTTAAAACACAGTCAATCGCAGCCAAACCGGAACCAAAAGCCAGTCCTCTCGCTCCGTTTTCGATGGAAGCTAAACTGTCTTCTAAAGCTTGTCTTGTTGGGTTTGCCGCCCGCGAATACTCATAACCGGAATGGATTCCCGGAGATTTTTGCGCAAAAGTGGATGTTAAAAATACGGGAACGTTTACAGATCCTGTGGCTGACTCGTTGTGTTGGCCACCATGTATAACTTTGGTATTGAAGTTCATAATTTTATAATTTAGCAATATATCAATTTAGCAGTTTACCAATGATTGTTACATCGTTAGACTTTTAGATTATTATATTTATTGTTTTTACATTTTTATCGCAGCACGTTGTGCAAATTCTTCTGCCATTTGTTCAAGCCAAAATGCAACATCTTCTTCACCAGTCGCTCTTTCATAGGTATTACCCATAGAAATTAAGATTTGGTGCAGAAACATTTTCATCTGGTCAACCGGCATGTCTTTTGTCCAGAGATCGATTCTTAAGGCTTCCTTTTTTTCATCGTCCCATACAGAAATCATGGTGGCTTTGGTTTCCTGTTTTTCAACTCCTCCGTCTTCAGCGTTCCACGTCATTCGTTCGGGAACGTGGTTTTCGTCTAATTCAATATCGATGGTAATTTGGGTCTTTTTCATATGTAGATTTTTATTTTTTTAAATTGAGAGTTTGAATTATTTAAATATTTCTATTTTAGTTTTTAAAGCAATAGTAATCATATCTCGTGTCTCTTATCTGTCAGCGAAGCGATCTCCTGTCTATTGTTTTTAGTTTTTCGGTTTGTAATTACTTTGATTAAAAATTTCCTGAGCATTCATTTTTAGAAAATCCACCAGTTTGGTTTCAGGTTTTTCCTGATAGAATTTTCTGCAGATCTGCCAACCGGTAAAAATTCCGATTTGTGGTGCAGATTCGTTATCAATTTCGGTGTAGAATTTAGAAAACGGCGCAGGATTGATGAACCGTTCTCGTAATCTTTGGTCATCGCTGAAAACCAAGTTGTTCTCTACGAAATAATTCCAAATATTTGCTTCGTTGGCTTTGGCCCATTCATATTGCTCGGGCGTATAATTCATTTTTAAAGCATCTGATTCGTTTGGTAAAAAGGCATCCTGCAAAGTCATCAGTTTTCCGTAATATACGATTTGGTCTATGAATTTTTGATGTTCAAAATTGGGTTTCACAAAGTGTTCCGCAAAAATTTCAGAAACTTTCGGAATAATATTTTTTGGATTCATGCTTTTCTGAAAGTACAGTTCCAAACCTTTGTAATTAGGATTATTTTCACCCATAAAGGCGGTGATATCAATGAACAACATGTCTTTTTTTGGTTCATAAAAGATGGGTTCCATGATGCCTTGTAACGCTGAAGAGTACACGAAAACCTGAGGTTCTTTAAAATCGGGGAAATAGTTTTTAATGTTTGAAAATAAAGAAGCCAAGTCATTATTCAGTTTTTGAATATCGATTTTTGAAATCGCTTCTTTGTACACTTTAATTTCCTCTGGATCTTTTCTTCTTTCGACAAAATCTTCATTAGGAACAGTTCCCTGAAACCAGGGATATTTTTGGGTAAAAGTTTCCAGCGGAATATTGGGATCGTAGAATTCTTTAGAAATATCAGTCAAATGTACTTTTTCAACTGGATTTTTCACGTCTACTTTCCAAATATTTGTGGTGTCTTTTTTACACGAACCCAATCCTGTTAGGAATACCACAGAAAATAAGAGATATCTAAAAAACTTCATTATTTTTACATCAAAATTAGAAAGGCAAAAATAAGGAAAATTAATGGCAAAAATATTCATTGAAACACCAAGACTCATTTTAAGAGAGATTATATCTGAAGATGTTGAAAGAATATTTTTATTGGATAGCAATCCTGATGTCATGAAATATATTGGAGTAAAACCAGTGACGAAATTGGAGGAATCTGAAGAAACCATTAATAAAATCAGAAAACAATATCTGGAAAACGGAATCGCAAGATGGACAGTGATTGAAAAAGAATCGAATCTCTTGATCGGATGGAGCGGTTTGAAATTATTAACTGAACCACTCAACGGTTTCAAAAATGTCTACGAATTAGGTTATCGTTTTTTACCAGAATTTTGGGGCAAAGGATATGCAACAGAATCTGGAAAGGCAGTTTTGGAATATGGTTTTGATAAACTGAATTTAGATAAAATTTATGCTTGTGCCGATATTCAAAACTTTGATTCCAATAAAATTCTGAAAGACAAATTGGGTTTCGAATCTCAAGGAACTTTCATTGATGATTTAGATAATGCAACGTGTTATTGGTACGAATTAGAAAAAGTGAAATTTAATAAAGATTAAATGCAAACAAAAAAAATAACAGAAAGAATCGTTAGTTGGTTGAAAGATTACGCCGAAAAAGCAAACGTAAAAGGCTACGTTATCGGCGTTTCCGGCGGTGTAGATTCTGCGGTGGTTTCTACATTGTGCGCCATGACAGGATTGAAAACCCTGTTAATCGAAATGCCGATTCGCCAAAATCCAGATGAAGTAGACCGCGCCTGGGAACACATGGAAGATTTAAAAAACCGTTTCTCAAATGTAGAGACAATGTCTGTGAATCTGACTCCAGTGTTCGAAGAATTATACAAAACTTTCGATGTTAAAGATGACGGTTTTCCGGCTGAAAAACTTGCTTTTGCCAATACCCGTGCAAGATTGCGAATGTTAACTTTATATCATTACGGACAAATCAACGGGCTTCTCGTTTGCGGAACCGGAAACAAAGTAGAAGATTTCGGCATTGGATTTTTCACCAAATACGGCGATGGCGGCGTGGATGTTTCGCCGATTGCCGATTTGTATAAAACCGAAGTTTATGCTTTGGCAACATCATTGGATCTTGTAGAATCTATTCAAAATGCAATTCCTGCAGATGGATTGTGGGATGAAGCCAGAACCGATGAACAGCAAATCGGAGCGACTTATTCGGAGCTTGAAAAAATTCAGAAAGAATGGGGAACGAAAACAGAAAGTGATTATTCAGGAAGAGATCTGGAAGTTTTCAAAATTTTCAGCCGGATGAACAAAGCTGCTCAACATAAAATTCAGCCGATTCCGGTGTGCGATATTCCGGAAGAATGGCGAAGCTAAATTTTAAATAATTTCAAATTGAATTAATGAACAAAGACAAAATAAAACTCGTCCTCTTTTTTATCATCGGATTATTGACTGCATTTCTGGCCATGTATCTCATCAACTATTATAAAGTTGAAAAGAAAACGGACACGGACACGGCAAATGTTGAAGTTGCGAAAGAGAATAAAAGTGAACCATCAACCAATTTCTCGGGAAATATCTATGAACTCACCGGAGAAAAGACGGTTATTAATTATGTAAAAACCAATCACCAGCTTCCCGATTATTATCTGACCAAATCCGAAGCACGAAAACAAGGCTGGATCGCTTCAAAAGGAAACCTGTGCGATGTTCTTCCCGGAAAAGCCATTGGCGGAGATCATTTCAGCAACCGGGAAAAAAAACTTCCTGCCGGAAATAATTATTTCGAAGCTGATGTTAATTACAATTGCGCCAACCGAAATGCAGACCGAATTATCTTTACCAAAAACGGTGAAGTCTGGCTGACCAAAGACCATTATAAAACTTTTGAGAGACAATAAATAAAAGACTTAAAGAATAAAGAGAAAAGAATAAAGACTTTTGCAATCTATTGACTAAGTCCTTAAATCTGCAAACTAAAACCCACGACCTAAAATTATGAATACAGTATATATAGATTTCTTGGAAATCGGAGATATGGAAGATTTTTTCGATCAATTAAAAGAAAAATTAAAACTTCCGGAAACGTTCGGCGACAATCTGGACGCACTTTACGATTCAATAACCGGATTTGTAGAGCTTCCGCTGCATATTGAATTTGTGAATATGAGTGTAGAACAACTCGAAGATTTCGAAGATTTGCTGACTACTTTGGAAGATGCTGATGAAGAACTCGATGATTTTTCATTTTCGTATTATCTTGAACAGTATGAAGATCAGGATTAAAAAAAACACCTGAATGCGTATTCAGGTGCTTTCTTTTTTATTTAAAGTTTTTTATCTCGACGCTATAGCAACCGAAATCGGTAAAATGTAAACTTTATTCATTTTAGATGAATCATGGAATTGGTAAAGAAGATGACTCATCACTTCCTGGATTTCCTGATTCACGTATTTGCAGTCGCCTTTTACGCTCACATTTGCTATTTTACCATTGTCAGTGACTTCAAATTTCACCTCGCTGTTCATCATGCCTTCTGTAAGATTTGGATTGGTGAAATTGAAATTCTGAGCGACGAGATTTCTTAATTCTGTAAATCCATCATTTGCGGTGATTTTCACTTCTTTGATCAGGTTGGTTTCCTGTGCCTGTATATGATAAGTTAATCCTGTTGTTATCATAATTCCTAAAATCCCTATTAATCTAATTGTATTTTTCATAATTCTGCTGTTATTTAAATAATCAGTGTCTTTTGTGAAACTGCTATTACAAAGTAATGAAATTTACATTAAATTAACAAATAATTCATATTAAGTTAATATTGAAAATCGCATTATGTTATTTTTTTTAATTTTAAAAATAAAATAATGTGATTGGTAAGGTTGAAGTGTTTGAAAATCAGTATTTTATATTTAAAGCAGTGCGATGGATTTAGTCATTAAAAAAACCATCGGTGAGGATGGTTTTTATTAATGAAAAATTTTATGAAGAAATATGGAATTTAATTTCCCGCGTCTGCTACGTCAAAGCTTGTGTAACCGGACCATGTTTTTGCCCAGGTCGGTAAAGCGGTTCCGCTGCCGGCACCAGTTGAGGTGCTGCTAATCGTAAACACTGTTGAAAGTTCAGGATTTGGCATTGCTGTTGTTGCTTTTGCTTTCCAGTTGGTTCCTACATTTACGAAACGGATGTTGGTGAGATAATTTCCGCCTAAGAACCAGTTGTAAGTTCTGTCGGTTTCGAAATCAAGACCTGTTGCGAAATTAGCGATTACTACATTGTCGAATTTTCCGTTAGATCCCGCTCTGATCTTCATTCCCTGAGATTCAGAACCTTTTGTATTTCCGATTAATGTCATATTGCTGATGGTTGGGTTTGATACGCCGTTTCCGTTCGTGGTATTAGGATCTGTATCCTGGGTATCTGCTTCTACGCCTCTGTTTCCCGGTTCCACAGCGTTTAGGAATTCTTTGCTTCTTGCAGCATAGATATAACTTGCAGTTCCCTGCCAACCTTCAGTCCAGTCGATAGAATCATCACCAACACCGATAACCACTAAGTGATCAGCGTTAACATTTCCTCCGAAAAATTCTACACCATCATCTCCTCCGTTTAAAATAGAAACGTAAGAAATTGTAGTTCCACTTCCGACACCGAATAGAGAAAGTCCGTTGAATTCTTTTTCAGGATTGTATTTAAAACCACTGTCTTTGATTACCAAATATTTAATAGATCCAGAATTGTCAGTTTTATTGGTTCCGCCGTAAACCAGATCTCCTAATTCTGAAGAAGAAGTTCCGGAAGCACTTCTGTTGGTAGGCGCGTTTCCTAAGATGACGATTCCTCCCCAATAACCCTGTGTATGTTGAGCGCCTTCAAAAACGACTGGTTTAGATTCGGTACCGTTTACAAATAATTTTCCGCCACGGTCTACGATCAGGTAATTTGCGCCTTGCGCTCCTACGATTTTTGTCCCTGCAGGAATAATTAAAGTTGCTCCGTTTTCTACCAGTAATTTACCGTTGAGGTTGTACGTTTTTGCAGGATCCAGCGTGATGGTTGTGCCGGATGCAATCGTTCCCTTAAAGTTTGCCGGATCAATTGAAGAAGTTGCCACTTCTGTATCATCGTTATTTCTGCTGCACGATACCATGATGGTCGAGGCAGAGGCCATTAACGTCAGGCAAAATGCTGCTTTTAAAAAGTTCTTTTTCATAGGATAATTTTTATTAGATTTTTAAAATTGATAAGATAAGTTTAGACCGATTTGTCGTCCTTTTGTATAACTTCTGTTCGTGTAACCTACATGATCGATTACCTGTTCTATTTTGTTTTCGGAGTTGATCAGGTTTTTCGCAGTAATTCCGATTCCGATTTGTTTAAAATTGAATTTCAGATTCGCATCCAGAAGATGGATCGGGTTTTCGTAGAAATTTCCTACTCTGTTAGTTCCCAGGGCAAACAAATTTTTGCCGACATAAGAATAGGAAACCACGAAATCAACCGTGTTGTTTGAATTGAGTTTCTGATTATAACCCAAGTTTACATTCGCAAGAAAATCAGCAACACCTTGTATAGCATCTGTCGTTTGACCATTAAACTGAATTGTCTTTCCGCCGTTTTCTTTGGCAAATTCTGATTCAGATTTCAGCTTTTGTTCAGAGTGCATATAAGTTGCGTTCAGAAAGGTGTATAATTTGGAATTTCCTGCTTTGTAAATGTCTTTTCTGAATTCCATTTCAGCACCGGCAACATATCCCGAATTTGCGATATTAAAGTAAGTCATGTCACTTGATGCCGCAGTGGAATAAGTTGTTCTTGCGATCGGATTTTCAATATATTTTCCGAAGGCGGTCACAGAAAATACTTCGCCTGGTTTGCTGAAGAGTTCCCATTTTAAATCAACATTATAATTGTCTGAAGGAGAAAGGAATGGGTTACCATAAACATTGGTGGTAACGTCGTAATATCCTGTTGGTACCAATTCTTTGGCTTGAGGCAGCGTATAAGTTTTCGACGCTGAAAATCTTAAGTTTTGTCGGTCATTAATGCTGTATTTGGCATTCAGTGCAGGCAGGAATTTGTTATAGGTTTTATTGCTTTTGTCTTTACCAAAAATAGCGTCGTCCCATTTACTTTGGATATCTATATAATCAAATCTTCCGCCTAACTGTACAACCAAACGGTCACTGAATTTATAATCAAAATTTACAAATCCAGCCTGGATATTTTGCTTAAAGTTGTAATAAAAAGGAATATACCTTTCACTGTCATTTCTGAAAGTATTGTACCGAATGATCCCGTTGTTGGAAGCATTAATGAAAGCATCTACATTGCTGGGGTTTACAGCGGTTTGGATGTCGAAGTTAAGTCCGATCGTTGTATCTTTGAATTGTCGGTCTTTATAAGAACCGTTGTAACCGAAATTGATTTTCAGATTTTCTAACTGTTTGGTAATGTTTATAAATCCATTAAGCGTATTGTCTGATAACTCATCGAAATAACGGTGATTATTAATGGTACTTGCAGCAATAAGATTTAAAGTATTTGCATCGAACGTATTTTGTAAACGGTCCGGCCTTTTGCTGTTCATCATGTTGTAACTCACGCCCCAGTCGGTTGTCCAGGAATCGGTCACTTTATGATTTCCGTATAATTGATTAATTAGGGTAGACGTCAGTTTATTGTCACCTCTGTTGATGATAATATCGGTGCCGATTTCACGCATATAGCCTTTGAAAAACCTTGCGTCCTGTTCAGAAGAATGAATGAAATTTGAAGTGAAACTGATTTTATTTGCAGCATTGATTTTATAAGCCAAATTAACCAAGGCCGTGGAATTGGTGCCGTAAGTATACCGGTCAACATCTAAAGCTTTTATGGCATCTCCCGTAGAGTCGTAAAATCCTTCTTTCCCTGCGCTGTAAACATAACTATTGTCAAATCCGGCATATCCGAAAATTGAAAATTTTCCCAATGTTGCGCCACCTTCAAAATCCATATTTGAATTGAACGGATTGTCAGCATTTTTAAAATTCCAGCTGGTGCTGAAAGGATATCTTACGTTCGGGTCCCCTTTTCTGAATGTTGTTTCCTTGTAACCGAAAAATCCAGGTCCGCCATCTTGCAGCTTGAAATTGTCTTTATCAAAAGTCTGTAGATTTACACTGCTTCCGATCCCGACTTTAAAATAAGGTTTGCCGGAATGTTCTTTAGAAACAATATTAATATTTGCCCCACCAAAATCACCTGAGAATTTCGGATTGTACACTTTATCCAGAGAAATATATTCAATGATAGAAGTTTTAAAAATTTCCAGATTGATGTTTTTAAATTCCGGATTATCCGATGGAATTGGGAGCCCGTTCAAAGTAGTTCCATTATAACGGTCGCCCAGACCGCGAATAATAATCTGTCCGCTTCCTTCCTGTTTTTGCGTACCCGACGCTTTAGTTACCGCAGTCGCTGCATCACCGATTCCCTGTTTTTCAAGTTGGGCAGAACCTACACGTTCTATGACTTCAACTGATTTTCTCTGTAAACTGATGATATTGCTTTCCGAACCTTTTTTTAGAGAACCTTTCAGGGCAATACCTTCGATTTTCTTTTCTCTTTGTGTCGAATCCTTTTCTTTCTTTTGTCCGTAAAATATGGTAGAGGATGATAATAAGAACAAAACCGCAACGCTGAGTTTTCTGATATTCATTTCTTTTTTATTAGATTTCTTTCGAGGCAAAGGAAGAGATAATGCGTTGATTTCGTGTTGCGCCAGTTTTAATTATAGATTACCATTGCCTTAACAAAAACGGGGTAATATTAATTTAATATGAATATTTGAATTAATGAAATTTGGAACATTAATTTTGAGTAATTTTGAAAGAATAAAAAGTTTACAATGCACAAGAAAAAGATTCTTCTGATCGACGATGAGGTTGATATTATAGAAATAATCTCCTATAATCTCGAGAAAGAAGGGTATCTGGTTACCACCGCAACCAATGGGAACGATGGAATTCTGAAAGCCAAAGAAATGATTCCCGACCTGATTCTCCTCGATGTGATGATGCCGGAAAAAGATGGTATTGAAACCTGTCAGGAACTTCGTCAGATTAAAGAATTGCAGAATACCCTCATCGTTTTTCTCTCTGCCCGTAGCGAAGAGTTTTCTCAATTGGCTGGTTTTCAGGCTGGAGCAAACGATTACGTCGTAAAAATCATTAAACCGAAAATTCTTATTTCTAAAATTAATGCGCTTTTGCAACTGACTTCAAAAGTAAGCAACGACGCCAAAGTCCTGAAAATTGGCGACCTGGTTATCGACAAAGACAATGTGAAAGTGACCAAAAGCGGACAGCACTTTTTATTGCCAAAAAAAGAATTTGATTTGCTTTACCTTTTAGCCTCAAACACCGAAAAGGTTTTTAAACGGGAAGAGATTTTAGAAAAAGTTTGGGGAAATGATGTGGTTGTTGGCGAAAGAACCATCGATGTTCACATCAGAAGATTGCGGGAAAAATTGGGTATTAATACAATACAGACTTTAAAGGGAATCGGGTATAAATTAGTGGTTTAACTTTAGTAAATTAGCATCTTCTACCCAATTAATTTACTAAATAATGAAATTTTACCGTCTTACTTTTCTAGCCTCCTTATTCCTTACCGTCGTTATGCTTTTGCTGGTATACGTTTTCGATTCTGTGAAACATTCCTTTCCGGAAAACAGGCAGCAGTTTTTTCAGGCCTTAATTTTGGGCGCTCTTATTTTGGGTATTATCAATTATTTGGTGGTCGATTTTCTTTTTAATTTTTACGGAAAAAGACAGATCAGGAAAATCTCAACCATTTTACCCGAAGAATTAACCGATGAAGATAATGATTTGAATTTCAAGGAATTGGGTCAAAGAGTTTCGGATCTCAATCTCAAAAACACCGCCGAAATCGATACGATGAAAGGAATGGAAACCTACCGCAAAGAATACATCGGTAATATCTCTCATGAAATGAAAACACCGCTTTTTACGATTCAGGGTTATGTGGATACTTTGTTGGAAGGTGGCGTAGAAAACCTGGCAATCCGTGATAAATACCTGGAGAGAATTGATAAATCTGTGGAGAGGTTACTTAATATAGTGAAGGATTTAGACATGATGAATCAGTTCGAAAGTGGCGAGATTACTTTATCTGAAAGCCGCTTCGATCTCAATCACCTTATCCGTGAACTTATTGACATCCTGGATTTGGAAGCCCAGAAAAAAAACACCAAAATTATTCTGGAAACTTCTTCAAATCAAATGTTGGTGAAGGCAGATAAACAAAAAATTTCGCAGGTTTTAATCAATTTAATTTCGAACGCCATTTATTATTCCAACCGCGAAAGTGCCACGGTAACCATCAAAACAAGTCTTGAAAATCAAAAAGTTTTGGTCGAAGTTAAAGACAATGGAATGGGCATCAAACCAGAAATGCTGCATCGGATTTTCGAGCGGTTTTACCGGATTGAATCCAGCAGAAATAGAAATGATGGCGGCTCGGGTCTCGGCCTGGCGATTGTAAAACATATTTTAGAAGCACATGGGGAAAATATCTCCGTAGAAAGTGTTTACCTGGAAGGTACGCGATTCAGTTTTTCTTTGCCCAAAACGATTTAGAAAGGCGAGAAATTTAAGCAAAACTTTTTAATAAAAAGTCTGTAATAATTTTTTTGCCAAATTTCAATTGTTTTATATTTGCAGTCGAAGAATAAAACTAATAATTAATCGTAAAAATTTAAGGTAATAATGGTTTACAAACTCCGAATTATTTTAGACACCAAAGAGAATATTTTCAGAGATGTTGAAATTAAAGACAAGCAAAATCTTTGGAACCTGCACTTGGGAATCAAAAGTGCATTTTCATTGATGGGTGATGATTTGTCTGTTTTCAATATCCTGGATGAAGATGGAGTGGTGGTAAAAACTGTACCACTGGAAGACATGAGTGACGACGGTGAAGGAGAAATTATGTCTGATATTTATATCACCGAGGCCTTTCAAAAATCAGGAGACAAAATTCATTTCCAATATGGATTCATGGATTTGTGGGAATTCTTTTGTGAACTCATTGAAATTATCGACGAGAAACCTGCCGTAAATTATCCCATTACCGTCTTCAGATTTGGCAAAATGCCGCTGAAAGCGCCTACTAAAACAGGAGCAAAAGCAAAAAGAAATAGTGTAATCCCTTTATCCGATGACGAATTTCCAAGTTTTGAGGACGAATTTAAAGCCACCAGTTTTGAAGTTGATGACGATGACGACGATGATGATTTTGATGATGACGAAGACTTCGATGACGATGGCAACTTCGATGACGATCTAAACTAATTGATCTGTAAATAATAAAAACCTCGAAAACCTCGGGGTTTTTTTAATGGAGAAAATACAGATTCAGAAACTCATTTTGTTAATGTTTTATATCAGCAATCGGCAATTTAGCCACCGTCATACTTGGCAAATTTGAATAATAAACGATATATTTGCCTTAAATCTTAACCTATGAAAAGACTGATTCTTTTAGCAATTCTGGGAATAGGAGTGATTTCCTGCACCACCCAAAAAAATACGAAACAAATGGATTTACCCAGCGAGTGGAAACATACGACGAATATCTACGAAGTTAACCTCAGACAATATACCCAGGAAGGAACATTCCGCGCTTTTGAAAAAGAAATGCCGCGCCTGAAAGAAATGGGCGTGAAGACGTTGTGGTTCATGCCGATTACCCCCATTTCCCAGAAAGTGAAAAAGGGAACAATGGGAAGTCAGTACGCAGCGCACGATTACGTTTCCATCAATCCGGAATTCGGAACTTTGGAAGATTTCAAACATTTGGTGAATGAAGCACATAAAATGGGTTTCAAAGTGATCATCGATTGGGTTGCCAATCACACCGGTTGGGATCATGTCTGGACGGTTTCTCATCCCGAATATTATCTTCACGATGAAGACGGAAAATTCCACATTGCTTCTGGAATGGACGATATCATCGAGCTGGATTATTCAAATCCTGACCTGAGAAAAGCAATGATCGATGCCATGAAATTTTGGGTTCGTGAAACCAATATCGATGGATTCCGCTGTGATTTGGCAAGTTGGGTAGAAGTCGATTTCTGGGAACAGGCAAGACCCGAAATTGAAAAGATAAAACCCTTATTTTTCATCGGTGAATTTGATGAACTCGAAAATCCGGAATACGGTAAAGTTTTCGATGCCAGTTATTCCTGGACCTGGATGCACAAAACCGAAGATTATTACAAAAAAAATCTTCCACTTTCTGAGTTAAAGGATTTACTTCAAAAATATACTGCAATTGGTGACCAATCTATGAGAGCCTGGTTTACGACCAACCATGACGAAAATACCTGGAACGGAACTGAGTATGAAAAATATGGCGTGATCGCAAAACCTTTGGCTGTTTTTTCTGCCACCTGGGACGGGATTCCATTAATGTACTCCGGTCAGGAATTGCCGAATATGAAACGTTTAGAGTTTTTTGAAAAAGATGTCATTGACTGGAACGGAAATTATCAAATGGCGGATTTCTACAAAACGTTATTTAACTTAAAAGCCAATAATCCCGCATTAAGAGGTGGCGACGCAGCTGCATCAACGCACCTGTTAAAAACTTCTGCCGATGATAAAGTTTTAGCTTTTGTTAGAAAAAATGGGAAAGATGAGGTTTTGACTGTTTTAAATTTTTCTAAAGAAGCGGTTTCTTTTACCATCGATGATGAGAATGCTGCCGGAATTTTTAAAAATGTTTTTTCCGGTCCGGTAAAGGATTTTGCTCAGGATAAAAGTTTTTATTTGCCTGTAGGCGGTTATGCCGTAATGGAGAAATAAATGACCTCTTTTTAAAATGTCAATAGGAACGGGCTTTGGCCCGTTTTTAATAAATATTTTTCGAGAAATAAATGTGTTTCAAACCTAAGACACCCTTTCAGCGTTTCGTCTTTTGATATATTCCTTTTCTAATGATAAAATGCTGAAAGGGTTTTTTGAATTGGAAACAAAATTTTTCTTAATTTCAAAATATGAAAATTGACAATTTAGAAGAAGGATTTTTCTATCACATTTATAACAGAGGAAATAACAGTGAAAATATTTTCATTGAAGAACAAAACTATGCCTATTTTACAAAATTGATGCATCGTTATGTTTTACCAATTGCCGATGTTTATGCATATTGTTTAATGAAAAATCATTTTCATTTTTTGTTAAGAATTAAAGAAAAAAGTTCTGTAAAAGAACATGAGCTAAAATACACAACGGTTATTAAACCCAAAATAATTTCAGCGTCTAGGCAATTGTCTCATTTTTTTAATGCTTATTCACAGGCTGTAAATAAAAAATATGAAAGAACAGGAAGTCTTTTTGAAAAACCTTTTGAGCGCAAAAGAATTGAAGACGAAGCATATTTGAAAAGATTGATTGTTTATATTCATTCAAATCCGGTAAATCATGGTTTTTGTGAAAAGGTGAAAGATTATAAATGGAGTTCATTCAATGCAATTATTTCCGAGAATTCAACCAAAATTATGCGGGAAGAAGTAATTGAATTATTTGGCGGAAAAGAAAATTTCATTTTTTGCCATGAAAATTTGAATGATGAAGATTTAATTTTTTAAAATAACAAAACCCTTTCAGCGTTTTCACTACCCGAAAAAGAATTTCAAATAAGGAAAAAAACGCTGAAAGGGTAACTCCACAAATCAAAGAAATGAATAAACAAGACATTTTAAATATCGTCAAAACAAAACTCGCCGAAAAAATTAAAAATTTAGAAAATTTAATTGCCGAAACCCGAGCTTCCAACAACGAAACCAAAAGTTCGATGGGCGATAAGTATGAAACATCGCGGGAAATGGTTCAGCAGGAAATCAATAATCTGCAAGTTCAACTGAATGAAAATGTAAGGGCGAAAAATTCTTTAAAATCAATCAATACCAATCTTCATCAGATAATCGGTTTGGGAAGTTTGGTAGAAACGGATAAAGGATTGTTTTACATCGCAGTTTCTTTAGGAAATATTGAAAATCACAATCAAAAAATATTTTTAATATCACCAGAAAGTCCTTTAGCACTGGCAATGACAGGAAAATGTGAAGGCGAAGAATTTTATTTAAATAAGATAAAACAGAACATTGTAAAAATTTGGTAAATTTGAAAACCGTTATCGTCTGTCAAATTTAATTTTCAAATTAACGCATCATCACTTCAACACATTCAATCAATGCAAAACTACCTCGATCTTCTTCAGCATATTTTAGACAACGGAACCGATAAAACCGACCGAACCGGCACCGGCACAAGAAGCGTTTTTGGATACCAGTTGCGTTACGATTTGTCGAAAGGTTTTCCTTTAATGACCACAAAAAAAGTTCATTTAAAATCGATTATTTATGAATTGCTTTGGTTTTTAAAAGGTGATACCAATATTAAATATTTGAATGATAACGGCGTTTCGATCTGGAATGAATGGGCCGATGAAAACGGAGATCTAGGTCCTGTTTACGGCGCACAATGGCGAAGCTGGACCGGAGCAAACGGAAAAGTAGTCGATCAGATTACAGAAGTTATTGACCAGATCAAAAAAAATCCCGATTCCCGAAGATTAATCGTTTCCGCCTGGAACGTGGCGGAAATTCCAAATATGGCTTTAGCGCCTTGTCACGCTTTGTTTCAGTTTTATGTTGCTGATGGAAAATTATCTTTGCAACTCTATCAAAGAAGCGCAGATGTTTTTCTGGGCGTTCCGTTCAATATCGCAAGTTATGCTTTGCTGTTGATGATGGTTGCGCAGGTTTGCGGTTTAGAAGTCGGCGATTATATACACACTTTTGGCGATGTTCATATTTATAACAATCATTTTGAGCAAGTAAATAAACAGCTTTTAAGAACGCCAAAAGCTTTACCAACTATGAAATTAAATCCAGAAATTAAAGATATTTTCGATTTCGATTTTGAGGATTTTACTTTAGAAAATTATAATCCTGAACCGGGAATTAAAGCGCCGGTTGCGGTATAAATCACTTGATGAGAATTCTTTAATTTAGAAAAAGTTCACAAATAAATCTTTAACTTTGATAAAAATACAGCGATGGAAATTACCATAAAATTAGAAGATAATGCAGATGTTTCTTTCATTAAAAAACTTTTGTCACAAATAAAAGGCGTTAAAAGTTTCGATATTTCCGAGGGAGAAAAAAACTATTCTTGGGAAGAAATTGAAAATTCTGAAGATTTCGGGAAAGTAATGGAGCAAAGTGATAACGAATATAAAAAAGGAAATTATCAAGAATTAACCGATGATTTGTTAGACCAAATTTTTGACAAAAAGTGAAATTTGTAATTTCTCCAACGGCAAGAGTTTCATTAAATAAAATTCTCGATTTCTTAAAACTGAGATGGACGAAAAGAGAAATTAATACTTTTAAAAACGATATTAAGAAATTCAAACAAACCATTAATGATGGGATTGTTAAGCATCAATCTTTAGATAATTTTCCTCAAATTCAATACGCTTTCGTTGGTAAAAAATAAGTTAAATTATTTTATGAGATTAAGGGAAATATAGTCGTTATTAAACTTTTCTGGCATTGTAAACAAGATCCAAGAAAACTGAAAAATCTTTTAGAAAAATAATTCAATCAAAACTCCAGTGAAGCACAACTTCGCTTTTTTTGTAACTTTTTCTGAAAATTACAGACCAATTTCAACAACCTCTCTTTTCAAAAATTCAATAAAATAGATTATGAAAAAAATATTAATTTCTGCACTTTTATTGGGTGTGATTTTTAGTTCCCAAACCGCATTCGCACAGACCGATACTTCTGGTCGAACTGAGATCTACAGAGCGTCGCATACCAAAATGACGGAACTGAAACACACCAAATTAAAAGTCAATTTCGATTACCAGAAAGAACAGATGGCTGGCGAAGAATGGCTCACCGCTTCCCCATACTTTTATCCGACCGATTCTTTGGTTCTGAATGCGAAAGGAATGTTGATTCACGAAGTTGCTTTAGATAAAAGTGGCAGCAAAAGTCCTTTGAAATACGAGTATAAAAATGATATGCTCAAAATTAATCTCGATAAAACTTACAACAGGAATCAGGATTACACCGTTTATATCAAATATACCGCCCGTCCCAATGAAGTAACTCAACAGGGAAGCGCCGCAATTTCTGATGCTAAAGGTCTCTATTTCATCAATGCGCAGGGAACTGATAAAGATAAGCCGACTCAGATCTGGACGCAAGGTGAAACGGAATCCAGTTCTGCTTGGTTTCCAACCATTGATAAAACCAATCAAAAAACGACGCAGGAAATTTACATGACCGTTCCCGATAAATACGTGACGTTATCCAACGGTTTAATGAAGTCTTCTACCAAAGAAGCAAACGGACTGCGAACTGACCATTGGGTAATGGACAAAAAACATGCACCTTATCTGTTTTTCATGGGAGTTGGCGAATACGCGATTGTGAAAGATAAATGGAGAAATATCGATGTTGATTATTACGTTGAAAAAGAATACGAACCTTATGCAAAACAGATTTTCGGGAACACACCGGAAATGATCGAGTTTTTCTCCAAAAGATTAAACTACGATTATCCATGGTCTAAATATGCCCAGATTACAGGCAGAGACTACGTTTCCGGTGCGATGGAAAATACTACAGCAACGCTTCATCAGGAATCTGCGCAGCAAAAACCTGGCGATTTAATTGATGAAAACCGCTGGGAAGATACCATCGCGCACGAATTATTTCACCACTGGTTTGGCGATCTGGTCACTGCCGAAAGTTGGAGTAATCTGACTGTTAACGAATCTTTCGCCAACTACTCGCAATACCTTTGGAACGAACATAAATACGGAAAAGATATCGCCGATTATGGATTAATGAAAGAGATAAGAGGATATATGATGGATCCTTCGAATATTTCTAAAGATTTGGTGCGTTTCAATTATCATTCGCGCGAAGACATGTTTGATGGCGTTTCTTATAATAAAGGGGGCGCAATTCTTCACATGTTGCGGAATTATTTGGGCGACGATGCCTTTTTTGCCGGATTAACCGATTATTTGAAAACCAATGAATACGGAACAGGAGAAGCACACCAACTTCGACTTTCATTAGAAAAAGTTTCGGGCAAAGATTTAAACTGGTTCTTTAACCAATGGTATTTCGACAGCGGAAATCCCAAAATTTCTTATACCACCACTTTTGAACCGGTAAAAAAAGAAGTAACCATTTCGATCAGTCAAAATCAGATTGGTAAAAACTTTCAGTTTCCTTTGGCGATTGATATTTTCGAAAACGGAAAACCTTCCCGAAAAAAGGTTTGGGTAGATGCGAAAGAAAAAAATGATTTCACTTTTACGGTTTCAAAAAATCCTGAATTGGTCAATATTAATGCCGATGGCGTTTTGCTTGCCGAGTTTACAGATAATAAAACTCCAGATCAGTATTTTACCCAATATCAAAATTCGAACGAATTTCTGAGCCGATATAACGCAGTTGAAAATGCAGCCGAAAACGTTTCTAAGAATCCCGCTTTTTTAAAGGTATTGGTCGCCGGCCTGAAAGATTCCAATTTTAGAATTAGAATAAAAGCGTTAAACGGATTAGATTTATCTAAACCGGATCAGGCAAAAGCGGCGATTTCTGAAGTGGAAAAAATGGCTTCGAATGATCCGAAAACTTTGGTTCAGGGAGCGGCAATTTCCGCTTTAGGAAAAACAAAAGATAAAAAACATTTGCCACTTTTTGAAAAAGGGATGAATGCAGTTTCCAATTCGGTGAAGGCGAATTCACTTGCTGGGATTGCAGCGGTTGATCCGTCAAGAATAGCTTCTTTAGCGGATAAAATTGATCTGGAAGGAGCAGGTGATGAGGTTATTGCAGAACTTCTTCCGATTATTGTAAAAAATAAAATCGAGAAACAAATGCCTGCAATTGCATCGACGGCGGCATTTTATCCTTTCATTAAATTTCAAAAACCGGAACTGGGAGATGCTGCAGAAGCGGGATTCAACTGGATTATGAGTTCTGATAATTTGAAAGCTACGGAAAATATAACGAAAGTTTTAACACAGGTTAAAGGTCAAATCGGAAATAATCCGCAGGCTAAAATGATGATTGTACAGATTCTGAAAGACGGTCTTGCCAAAAAGATGGCGGTTTTGAAAGCCAATCCTTCAAGCCCAACCATTCATCAGCAAATTGATTTGATTAATAAAACGATTGAAGCGTATAAATAAACTTCAAAAATAATTGATAAAAAAAGAAGAACTTCCATTTTCGGAAGTTCTTTTTTTTTTATGATAATTAAGGAGCAAACTCTTTCGGTTCCTCAAATTTCTCCCCAGATATTTTCGTGACAAACATCGCAGCAACCGTATCACCGGTGGAGTTTAGAACCGTTGCTAATGGATCAACCAAAGTTCCGATAATCATCACCGCCGGAATCGCTTCCACCGGTAACTGATACACCGAAATCATCAGCATTTCACCAATATAACCGCCATTCGGAATTCCACCTGCGACGATACTCACAAAAATTGTAATCCCTAATGCCAAAAGTAAATTCATCGGATCGAAGAAATCTTTGCCGATGATCAGAAATGCAACATAGATTTTAATGATAGAAGACATGGAGGAGCCGTTTTTGTGAAGCGTACTTCCAATCGGAATTACGATGTTGGCGATAGCATCGGGTATTCCTATTCTTGCGGCTGCCTGTAAATTTGCGGGCATCGTGGCAAAACTGCTGCAGGTCGAAATGGCTGTTAAACTCGGATAAATATTGTTCGTCCAGAATTGTCGGACACCGATTTTACCTTTGGCTACAAATGCATAGATCGTAAAAAACAGGAAGAAATAAACAATCCCGGAAGTATAATATAAACCGAGCGGTTTTGCATAAAAACCAAAAAGTTGAGGTCCGATGGTCGCGACCTGAAAAGCAAAATAAGCGCCTAAACCAACCGGTGCCGCTTTCATCACGAGAAGTAAAAGTTCCTTCATCACTTCGTAACCCGAAGCTAAAAAAGTCCGGAAAACGGCTCCTGCTTCTCCCGCTTTTCTGGCTGCTGTTCCGGTTAAAAATGCAAAGATTAATAACGCCAGCATATTTTTTCTGGAAAATAGTTCCGCAAATTCCCCCACGGTAAAAAAGCTTACGATTCGGTCGCCCCAGGTGTCATTTCCAGAGTTTTCGATGACTTGATGTGAAGTCGAAGGCAAGGCTTCGGTCGGAAAAAAGTAAACCACAGCGATGGTAAAAAGTGCCGCAATGATGATAAACAGTAAAAAGGTGAAAATCATAGAGAAAATAATCTTTCCGAATTTTCCGCCTTTTTCCACACTTGCGATTGAATTAGCCACCGCAAAATAAACCAGAGGAACTACGCTTACGAAAAGTAAATTCAGAAAAATATCTCCGAGCGGTTTCAGATATGATACAATATTTGGGAAAAATATTCCAATAAGACTTCCGACCATAATTCCACCTAAGAGTAAAATAATGCCGGAATAATTTTTCAGAATGTCCTTCATATTTTCTAATTTTTTCAAAGATAGGAGTAAATTTTAAAAATCACATTTTAAAATTTTAATGAAAAGTATCAGAACTTTAAAGACTGTCCTTTCATTGGTGGTAATGGCGACTAAATAGGTTTTGTAAAATGATCCAAAAACAAAACGCGGGGAATTCCTTTTCCTTCCACCATATTCTTTGGAAGCTAAGGAGATACAATTGCAAAGATTTAACAGAACTTTAGAACATCATTCGTTTTTGTTTTTTTAAATTTGATTAAATGATTATTGTATGGCATATATCGATTATTACAAAGTTTTAGGCATTGATAAAAAAGCGACTGCCGACGAAATAAAGAAAGCGTACCGAAAATTAGCTCGGAAATACCATCCCGATGTGAATCCCGGTGATAAAGAAGCGGAGCGGAAATTCAAAGAACTGAATGAAGCGAACGAAGTTCTGAGCAATCCTGCCAACCGGACAAAGTATGACCAATACGGCGAACATTGGAAGCATGGTGAAGAGTATGAAAAAGCACAACAGCAGCAACGGCAATATCAATCTCACCAAGGTGGAAATTATGGAGGTTTCTCGGGTGCTGACTTTGGGGAAGGTGCCGATTTTTCTGATTTTTTTCAAAGTATGTTTGGCGGAAGTTCCGGTGGTTTTGGCCGGGGTTCGCGCGGAAGTGCTTCAGGGAAATTTAAGGGTCAGGATCTGGAGGCGACTTTGAACTTGCAGTTGCGTGACGCGGCAAAAACCCATCAACAAACTTTTGATATCAACGGTAAAAAGGTGAGAATTACCATTCCTGCCGGCGTTGCCAATGGACAGAAAATAAAATTGAAAGGTCATGGAAATCCCGGTCATAACGGCGGGCCAAACGGAGATTTGTTTATTACTTTTAATATTGAAGAAGATCATCATTTTAAAAGAAACGGCAATGATTTGAGTGCAGAGCTGGAAATCGATCTGTATACTGCAGTTCTCGGTGGCGAAACTTTAGTGAAAACATTAGATGGATCTGTTAATTTAAAAGTAAAACCAGAAACGCAGAATGGAACGAAGGTTAAATTAAAAGGGAAAGGTTTTCCTGTTTACAAAAAAGAAGGTGAGTTTGGCGATTTGTACGTGACATATGTGGTGAAAATGCCGACCAACCTGACTGATAAAGAAAAAGAGTTATTTCTTCAACTTAAAAAACTAGCAACATGAGCGAAAGAATATCACGCGAAGAACTGGTAAGAATCTACAATGTGGAGATCACTTTTTTTGATTCATTGGAAGAAGCCGGCCTGCTCACAACCGAAACCGAAAACGAAATCAAATATTTGCCCTATGATGATTTATCGACCTTTGAAAAATTCATTAATTGGCATTATGATTTGGAGGTAAATATGGCAGGCCTAGAAGTAATCAGTCACTTATTAAATAAGATTGAAAAGCTTTCGAGCGAAAAATTTACAGTAATTAAGTTGGGATAAGTGATTTCGTGCATTTTAAGTGATGTTTCCGGGAAACAGGTTAAAAACATGAAGCCTTCTGCAGAACTTAACCTTTCAGATTTGAAAACTGGAATGTATATCGTTACCCTTAACATGGAAGACGGAACGGTTAAAACGTTCAAAACAATCAAAAAATAATATTTGTTTATTATTGAAATAATTACCGCCTCGTTTCGAGGCGGTTTTTTTATGACTCTTTTTCAGTATTCAATGTGGTTTTGCTGGCTTTTTATCAGGGAATCAAAAATAAATGCAAAATATTTGTATATTTTCACTACTTTGTATTGCATAATACTAAAATAAAATTATATCTTTGCATTGTAAGATTGGTTAATGATGATTTTTTGATTTAATGAAATCTTGCACTCGATAATTGACTTAATTAATAACCCATAAATAATGAACACAGAAAACACCAAAGCGCAAATGCGAAAAGGCATTCTGGAATTCTGTATTTTGAGTTTAATCAATGAAAAGGAAATGTATGTTTCTGACCTCATTGATGAATTGAAAAAAGGAAAACTGGATGTGGTTGAAGGAACTCTTTACCCATTGCTGACCCGATTGAAAAACGGAGAATTTCTTTCCTACCGTTGGGAGGAATCTACCGGCGGACCACCGAGAAAATATTACCAGCTGACCGAGAAAGGAAAATTATTTCTCGCCGAACTGCTCAATACCTGGAATGAACTAACCGATTCTGTAAACCAAATTACTAACAAAAATAACCCTGCGGACGCTCCTGAAAACTCGTTCGAACCAAATAACTAAAACGATGAATAAGACACTCTCAATAGGACTTGCCGGTTTCTCTTTCACCATAGAGGAACACGCATACATCAAACTTAGCGACTATCTTGCCGCCCTCAGAAGTTCTTTGGATATTACCGAAGCTGATGAAGTGATGCACGATATCGAAATCAGAATGGTCGAAATATTTAATGACGCACTCGGAAAACGCGAAGTGATAAATGATACTGATGTTGAAAGAGTAATTGCTCAAATTGGTTCACCAGAAAAAATCGAAGAACAGGAAGAAGCTTATTTCTCAGAAAAAACGACCAACGCCAAAAAAGACCAAAAATCTTCTGCAGGTTTTACCGGTCAGAAACAATTATTCCGTGATCCTGAACGGGCGAAAATTGGTGGCGTCTGCGCAGGTTTGGCACATTATGTCGGAATGGATGTTGGTGCAATGCGCGCAATTTGGTTAGGAATTGCCATTTTGGGAATTTTCACTGCTGCAATCTCTACTTCATTAATTATTTTAATTTACGTCATCCTGTGGATTGTTTTACCCAAAGCAGAAACGGCTACCGACTTTTTAAAAATGAAGGGTAAACCTTTAAATTTTGATAATCTAAAGGAAGAATCGACCAAGATTGTGCAGTTTGCCAATGAATCTACCCAACGGGTAGGCGAAATTTATAATGAAAATAAACCCTATATCGACAAAGCAGGAAACGGACTTTGGAATTTAGTGAGATATGTATTGGGCGTAATTCTTGCAATGATGGGCCTTTCATTGCTGATTGGATCATTTGCAATCCTCGGTTTCGGTTTTTCCGGAGCCAGCAATATTAATTTTTTCAGCAATTTAGGATTTTATTTACAGGACAGCAATCTTGGTTTTATCGTGATCGCATTGTCATTTCTTACGACCTTTATTCCCGGATTGATTTTTTCTTACCTCGCAATAAAGTTGTTTTCGCCTAAAACTAAATTTCATAATACGGGCTATGTTATTGGCGCTCTAGCTTTAATATGGATTGGATTGGTCGCTGCAACTGGGTTTACTGCTATTAAATTCAAAACGCAATACAGTGGAACCAATGATGATATCGAAAATATTGCCATCAATACCACCTCAGATTCTATCCTTATCGATGTGAAAAAAGTCGTCATTCCACAAAATTTCAAATCATTCTGGGACGATGTTTACTCTGATGGAAAAACTATTTACAAGCAGGATTACCCAAGAATAGATGTGACCAGAAAAGACGTGAAAGCTCCTTATCTTGAAATCAAAAAAAGAGCAGACGGTTACAATTTGCCATTGCGCGTAACCGTTCCACTGGAAATTATTGACAATAAAATTACGCTGCCGAATTATTTTTCTTATCCTTACAATGATCGTTTTCGTGATTATAGAGTGGATTATGAGTTAATCATACCGAAACACATGAAGGTGATTTCGCTGCATGATGAGCGTGGTTTCTCTGTAAATGATGACGAGCGCAATGATGATCATGATAGAGATACCGGTAGTGATTCGGTATCGGTAAGTTCCGGCAGTAATTCGATTGTCGTTCCTTCTGATAACGCCGATTCTATTATTATCAATGGTAAAAAAGTTGGAAAGAAAGAAGCGGAATTAATCATCAAAAAAATGAAGATGGAAACGCATGATATCGAAGATGTAAATATCTCCATCAAAAACGGAAAAAAGGAAATATCCATTAAAACCAAATAACCGGCGGTAATAAATTTAGGTAATTGCATGCTGTAGATGATCAGATTTTCAAATTCCTAAATTTTATTAAAAATTAACACTCACAAAATTCATTTTATAAAATATAATTCCTAATTTCGTAGAGTTAATTTTATCGGTCAATTAATTAACAGTCAAAAACGTATAATTATGGTACAGTTTGTTTTAGAAATCGCAATCAAGATAATAGATTTCGTAAGTAATTTATTTTTGTAAGAATATTAATTCAATATCTTTGTACAGTATAACCAATAGAGTTTGGTTATACTTTTTTGTTTAGAACCTTTAAAAAAACTCGTTTTTATTCCTAAATTTCCACTTTATGAAAAAACTATTCGGTAAATTAATGCTAAAAATCCTGGGTTGGAAAGTGGTCCTGGAAGGCGATGTAAATAACCTGGACCGTTGCATTCTGGTGGTTGCGCCACATACGGCAAACGACGAATATATGCTGGGCAACTTCGCGTACTGGTCTCTGGGAAAACCGCTGAAAGTCATTATAAAAGACCAGCACACCAAAGCGTGGTACGGCTTTTTGGTAAAAGCGATGGGCGGCGTAGGAATTGACCGTTCCCAAAAAAATGATCTGGTGAAATTTGTAGCTGACTTATTCAAAAAAGAAGATTTTTCTTTGGTAATTACTCCGGAAGGAACCAGAAGTTGGGTGCCTAAATGGAGAAAAGGTTTTTACCATATGGCCTTAGCGGCGAAAGTTCCTCTCGTGATTGCATCTGGAGATTTTAAAGAAAAAATCATTTATCTCGGAAAAAAAATCTCAGTTGAAGATTTAGAAACCAGAACTTACGAAAATATCATGGCTGAACTTCAGGAGTACTACAAAAAAAGAACGCCCAAAGTTCCCGAAAACTGGAACCCGAAAATTTATTAACCTTTCCTTTTTATGAAAAATAAAGAACAGATCTTAGAAAAACTTAATAATTGGGGTGGCGAAACCCTGGGGAAAACTTTAGATATTATTTTTACAGATGTTACCGATGATACATTGACTGCGACCATGCCGGTAACGCCCAAAGTGCATCAGCCTTACGGAATTTTGCACGGTGGCGCGAGCTGCGTTCTGGCAGAAACCCTCGGATCCTGTCTGTCGGTTATTCATGTGGATACCGAAAAATTCGCGCCGGTAGGAACCAATATCAATTCCAATCATTTGCGGAGTAAAAAACATGGAACCGTTACCGGAACAGCAAGATTTATTAGAAAAGGCAGAACCATGCATGTTTCTGAAATTGAGATTAGAGATGAAAAAGGAGAGTTGATCAACCATACCACAATGACCAATAATATTATTCCACGGTAGATTTTAATGAATAGAATCTTACTAAAATAATTCCTGACAAAGATTTTTTTATGATTTACTATAGATATCCTTTTTCTGACCAAATTTTAACAACTGATGAAGCTTCTGTACAAAAAGCGGTTCGTTTTGTTTCTTTTGATACTGATGAAATAATTGATTTTAATGGAAATAGTAAAGAAATTTCTTTAGATCAGTTTTTAGATAATACAACAGATTCAGATTCTTTATCGTCTGAATTAATTGACTTTAAAGAAGAAAAAGAAAGCGATTATCTGGCAAAGATTCAACAGGTTATTGATTTTGTTAAAGAAAATAATCTTTCGAAACTGGTTATTTCACGGAGAAAATTATTGAATCTCGAAACGGATAAAGTCAATTTAACTCAGACTTTTTTAAACCTTTGTGAAGCTTATCCGAACGCTTTCGTTTATTTTTTTATAAAAGACGGGAAATGCTGGATGGGGGCTTTTTCAGAAGTTTTGGGAAAATTCAATAGGAAAACTTCGGAATTTGAAACCATGAGTTTAGCCGGCACCATTCCTTTAAAAGAAGATTGGACTCACAAAGAAATTGAAGAGCAGCAACCGGTTACCGATTACATTAAAAACATTTTAAAGGAGTATTCTGATGAGGTTCAGCAATCTGAAACCTACGATCATCCGTCGGGAAATATCAAACATTTAAGAACCGATTTCAAAGCTAAAATTAAACGTCAGGATTTAGAAAAAATAATTTCGGAATTACATCCAACTCCTGCGGTTTGTGGTTTTCCAAAAGAATTTTGCCAAAAGGCAATTGCAGAATTCGAAGGTCATCCACGTAGTTTATATGCGGGTTATATTAAAGTGGAAACCGACGAATCCATTCAATATTTTGTCAATTTAAGATGTGCCGAATTCTTTCAGAATGCCGCATTACTTTACGTTGGCGGTGGGATTACAGCAGACAGTTCTCCTGAAAAAGAGTGGCAGGAAACCGAATTAAAAGCTGGGGCGGTTTTAAAAAACCTGTCCTTTACTTAAAGACCTAAAATGGTGAATTTACCGGAAAAAGTTTCAGAGTTTTATAAAAATTAATGCGCGAATCCCATTAAAAAACTCACCACCATAATTCCCAGAACAATCAGTGAAATAAGCACATACGTGTAATCTCTCTCTTTCAGATAGCCAATCAGCGCAAATAGTATCCGTACCAAAGGCGTTAAAATCAGCAATAAAATTCCGAGCTGAATTATGGCCATTCCTTCCAGTTTCATCAGAGAAGTCCAGAAACTTTGCCAGATATTTTCTTCAGATATTTCTAATAAAGAATAATCTTTGGGCATTTCAAAACCTTCAAAAGAAAGTTTTATAAACCCTATAAATGAAGTAATAACAGATAAAAGAACACCTATCCGAAGAAGGTTTCCCACGGAACGGTTAAGGTCAAAATCTGCAAAGTGGCGTTTCATTTATTTAAAATTATGGTTAATTCCGTTATACATCATATAAATCGAAAGGACACTCACTACAACAGCGAACACGACTTTCAGTTTTTTGGTTTGGGAAACAATCAAAGTCTTTGATCCGATAAAACTCCCAACAACAACACCGATTAAAACCGGCGCTACAATGACAGGAATGATTTCTCCCCGCTGAAAATAAATGAGAGAACTCGCTACAGCAGTTACTCCAATCATAAAATTACTGGTCGTTGTAGAAACTTTAAAGGGAAGTTTCATCATATTGTCCATGGCTAAAACTTTCAGCGCACCCGAACCGATTCCTAAAAGTCCAGACATAATTCCGGCAAATACCATCATTGAAAATCCGGAAACGGTATTTCTTGCAGAATATTCTTTTACAACGCCTTTGTCTGGAAACGCTCCGTACAGCTGAAGTTTGTCTTCTAAACTGCCTTCGATTAGAGGTTCCTGATGATCCGGTTTTTTCCGCAGGTTTAATATTACCGTTAAAATTAAGATGCTCGCAAAAATAATCCCAATCGTATTAGAATTTAAAATCCCCGAAATTAAAGCACCGATAATCGCTCCGGTGGTCGTGGCGATTTCCAGGAACATCCCGATCCGGACATTGGTAAAGCCTTCTTTGACGAAAGCCACCGCAGAACCGGAAGAAGTCCCGATAACTGAAATTAATGAAGCGCCAATCGCATAGTGCATTGGGACGCCGAAGCCAAGTGTAAGCAATGGAATGATGACAACGCCGCCGCCCAATCCGGTTAAGGATCCCAGCAATCCAGCAGCAACAGCTCCGAAGAACAGAATTAATATTTCCGACATGCTACAAATTTAGGTATTTTTAATTTTTTAGAAAATATTTAGGATTAAAAAAACCTTAATAAATTTTATAGAATTTATTTAAACCGTATTTTTGTTTTTTTTGAACATGAAATTATTCTATACCATTCTCGGTGCCACTCCAAAAGGCAGAAACATCGAGCAACACGACGTTTTTTTTGGAATTGCAGAATCATTAAAGGATTTGATTCCGGACATGAAGAAATTTTGGCCCGAAGCAAAAGGTAAAATTCATATCGATTGTTATCAGGAAGTGAAGTTTGTTGATGGTTTTGAAGTGAAAATTGTAAAGAAAAATACTCAGGTTTCAGACGGGCAGCTTTTTTTTATTAATCTGGGCGGTTACGAGATTGGGAAATTTGAGGAGTTGCATGAACAGCATCTGATGGTCGGAAAGAAAACGTCAGAAATCATCAGAAGAGTCAAGAAAACCGATTTCTATAAAAATAAGGGTTTCAAAGATGCGGTAAGTCATATCGATGACAAACACGGTGTTGATATCGATGAAATCTTTAAAATTAATGATATTTTACCCAAGAAAATGAAAGAAGAATATTCGGTCATTTTAGAAAAATCAGACTGTGAAAATCAGGAAAATTTTACGCATATCGGCTATTTAAAAATCAGTAAATTAAAGTAAAAAATGAAAATAGGAATTTTAGGAGGCGGGCAATTAGGACGAATGTTGATTCAGGAAGCTTTGAAATACGATGATGAGTTTCACACCCTCGATCCGAATGCAGACTGTTCCTGTGCAAATATTTCTTTTTTTACAAAAGGAGATTTCAATGAAAAGCAGGCAGTAATTGATTTTGGAAAAGACAAAGACGTAGTTTCCATTGAAATCGAACATGTGAATGTGGAAGCGTTAGAAGAACTTGAAAAGCAAGGCGTAAAAGTGATTCCCAATTCCAGTATCATTAAAACGATTCAGCAGAAAATATTGCAGAAACTTTTCTATGAAGAGCATGAAATTCCAAGTCCGGCTTTTCAGATTATTTTATCGAATGAAGAAGAAATTATCATCGGTTTTCCTTTCGTTCAGAAATTAAATACCGGCGGTTACGACGGGAAAGGAGTTCAGATCATTAAAGATGAAAACGATTTTAATAATTTGTGGGACCAACCTTCTATTTTAGAAAATCTGGTAGATATTGACAAAGAACTTTCTTTAATTATCGCTAAAAATGAACGGGGTGAAATCAAAAGTTTCCCCGTAACTGAAATGGTTGCTGACCCAAAATTAAATTTATTGGATTTTAATATTTCTCCGACGCAGATTTCTGATGATGTTCAAAGTCAAATCGATGTCATTGCCGCAAAATTTATGAAAGCGGCGGATTCTGAAGGTTTATTTGCCATCGAATTATTTTTAGATAAATCGGGGAAAGTTTGGGTTAATGAAACCGCGCCGCGACTGCATAATTCCGGTCATCAGTCTCAGGAAGGCAATGCCAATTCACAGTTTGAGCAGTTTTACCGCGTCTTGAAAAATCTTCCGTTGGCAGATACTTCCAGTTTGGGGTTTTCAGGAATGCTCAATTTGGTTGGTGAAGAAAATTGCAGCGGAAAAGTAAAATACGAAGGTTTAGAAAATGTATTGAAATTACCTAATGCCTACCTTCATCTCTACGGAAAAAAGGAAACTAAACCCGGGCGAAAAATGGGTCACATCAATGTTTTGGCAGATTCCCGTGAAGAACTTTTAGAACAGTTAATTCATATTAAATCTTTGGTGAAAGTGGTTGCTGTTTAAAGCTGAAATATTTTAATTAAACCAATCTTTAATCCGAAAAAAAGGACTCTTCCGAAAAAGAGTCCTTTAATTATATCTGAAATCGCGCAGTTATATTTTTGCCATTTCAGCTTTAATTTTATCCTGTAAACCTGGAGTAGCAATTACTAAAGGTAATCTTACATGGTTTTTAATAATTCCCATTTCTGCTAAAATAGTTTTAATTCCGGCCGGATTTCCTTCAGCGAAAATCAATCTTGTAATTTCTACTAATTTGTTATGAATTTCATACGCCTCTTTTACTTTGCCATCAAAAGCCAATTGAACCATGGTTGAAAATTCTTTCGGATATCCTTGCCCAATCACCGAAATCACGCCATGTCCGCCAGCTAAAGTGACCGGAAGCGTATATTCATCATCACCGGAAACCAAGTTGAAATGTTCAGGTTTTTGACGCAGAATATCAAAATATTGATTGATGTTTGCCGCAGCTTCTTTAATTAAAAATAAATTGGGAAAATCTTTAGCCAATCTTAAAGTAGTGGACGCTTCAACGTTTTGGCCTGTTCTCGACGGAACATTATAAATGATAATTTGTTTGCCCGTTCCTGCCAATACTTTGTAATGCTGATAAAGTCCTTCCTGGCTCGGTCTGTTGTAATAAGGTGATACCGAAAGTATAGCGTCGAAATCTGATAAATCGGTCTCTTCGATTTGTCTTTTCACTTGCATCGTATCATTTCCGCCAATTCCCAAAACCAAAGGAAGACGTTTATTGTTAACCTTTATAATATGTTGAATGACTGCATTTTTCTCTTCGTCAGAAAGGGTAGCTGCTTCAGCGGTCGTTCCTAACACAACCAAATAGTTTGTTCCGTTGGTGATATTGTACTCTACCAATTTGGTTAAAGAATCAAAATCTACAGATAAATCTTCATTAAAAGGCGTAACCAGAGCCACACCAAGACCTTTTAAATTGTTCATTTTTATAAAATTAATGTTTCAAAATTACGAAAATTAATACGAGAATTTATTAAAAAAAAGGATTAGTTTGTATTCATATCTTTATATTTGCAATAATAGATTTTATGAATATGAAGACAAAATATCTCATTTTTGGGGTAGCGCTTTTATCGGTTATTTCGTGTAGAACGCCGCTGAATGTTGCCAATGTGCAGACCGAGAAAAATATTGCGCTATCGACAGATTTACCGGAAGATGCTTTATTCACAAAGACCATAGCGCCTTATAAAGCTGAACTGGAAGGAAAAATGAATAAAATAATTTCCCATACTTCGGTGGATTTAACGAAAGAAGGAGACAACAGTACTCTGGGAAATCTCCTGGCAGATTATACTTTTGAAGGAGCTGATGAGTGGGCAAAAAAAAATGGAATTACCAATGGAGTTGACGCTGCGGTAATTAATATCGGTGGTATCCGAACTACGATTGGAGCCGGCGATATTCTGACCAGACAGATTTATGAAGTCATGCCGTTTGAAAATGAAGTAATCATCGTGAAAATGAAAGGAAGTGATTTGCAGGGACTTTTCGATTATTACCTGAAAACACTGAAAAACAATCCTGTTTCTCATTTGTATATTGAAACTGAAAACGGAATGAATGTTAAGGAATTGGTGAACGGAAAAGAAGTAGAGCCGGGCCAAACCTATTATATTGCAACTTCTGATTATTTAGCGCTGGGTGGTGATAATATGGATTATTTTAAGAAAGGCGAAATGATTCCTACAGGAATAAAGTTACGGGATTTGTTTTTGGAGAAATTCATAGCCAATCCGGAAATTAAAGTTCCGACAGATCTGCGCCTTAATTTTAAAAACAAAAAAAATAAAATTGATGAATAGGAAACAGTTTCTAAAAACCCTTGGTGGTGGAACATTGGCGATGACATTGGCGCCCAATCTTTTGATGGCCGAGAATTTCATAGCTTTAAATCTGGCTTCAGAAAATCAACTTACCATACTTCATACTAACGATCAACACAGCAGAATTGAACCTTTTGATTCCAGTTACACACGCAATCCTAACCAAGGTGGTTTTGCACGACGAGCTGCTTTAATCCAAAAAATAAGAAGTCAGGAAAGCAATGTTCTTTTGCTGGATTCCGGTGATACTTTTCAGGGTACGCCCTATTTTAATTTTTTTGGGGGCGAACTGGAATTTAAGCTAATGTCGATGATGGGTTATGATGCTTCTACCATGGGAAATCACGATTTCGACAATGGCTTGCAGGGATTTAAAAAAGTAAGACCAAACGCGAAGTTTCCATTTATTTGTTCCAATTATGATTTTAAAAATACCATTCTCGATGGTGAAACTGAAAAGTATAAGATCTTTAATAAAAACGGAATTAAAGTCGGGATTTTCGGAGTCGGAATTGAGCTGGCTGGTTTAGTGGGCAAGAAAGATTATGGTGAAACGGAATTTCTGGATCCCATCGAAATCGCACAACATTACGCAGACTTTTTAAGAAATGAAAAAAAATGCGATATGGTAATTTGTTTATCCCATATCGGATATGATTATAAAGACGATCCCAAGAAAGTTTCGGATAAGATCTTAGCAGCAAATACAGACGGCATCGATTTGATTTTAGGAGGTCATACCCATACTTTTTTGCCGGAACCACAATCTTTTTTGAACCGATCCGGGAAGAATGTTTTGGTCAATCAGGTGGGTTGGGCAGGACTGCTTTTAGGTAAAATTACCTTTTATTTCGACAAAAATAAAAAAGTGAAAAATATTTCATGGAACAATCAAGTTATAGATGATCGTATTTTAGTATAATCCCATGAAAAAAATACTGCCATTTTTACTTTTTTTCTTTTCACTGAATTTTTCTGCGCAAAAAATTTCCTCGGCCAAATGGTCAGATTTATTTTCTTACAATAATGTTTTGGCTATTCGGGAAGACAGTGGGAAACTCATTGCAGCCACAGAAAATGGAATCTTTTTCTACACTCCGGCGACAGGTGAGATCACCAAATTATCAAAAGCCAACGGACTCCATGAAGTGAAGATTTCCGCCTTTGATTATAACCCCGAAACCAAATTTGGACTGGTAGGGTACAAAAACGGATCATTAGATGTGATTACGCCCGAAGGGATTACGTATGTTGTAGATATTCCCATTGCAACAGGATATAGTGGTGATAAAAAGATCAATCATATTTCTATTACAGGGAATTTAGCCGTAATTTCAGTCGGTTATGGGGTTTCCGTTTTCAGATTAGATAAAAAAGAATTTGGCGACTCTGCCTTTTTTATAAATGGAGGTACTTATCAGGCGTCCAGAGAAGCAGTAATTAAAGATAATTTCGTTTACGCTGCCACCTCTACTGGTTTGAAAAAGCATGAAATGAATGTGACCTTTCCAATTTATACCAGTTGGGATACGGTTGCAGGTGGAAGTTTTACCCAAATTGCTACAGGAAGTATTTTAGCTTATGCTAACGTCAATACGGTGACATACGGAGATGGAACCACATTTTCGACATTGCCACAGAGTTTTTTAAATATTCAGGATGTTATTGTAACTCCCCAAAATATCATTGTTGCAGATTTAAATGAAGTTTCAGTTTTCGGAATTACCGGCAATCTGATAAAATCATATTCAACAGCCGAGCAGCTGAATACAGGATTTTTCTCCTTTTCAAAAATTTATGCAGGTACTAAAGTTTCGGGAATTTTAAATGAAAACGGTGATGTTTTAAAACCAGATGGACCTTATAATAACACATCATACAAAATTTCCTTAATAGACGATAAACTTTATGTTTCAACGGGCAATAGAACAAACAGATATAATGACGCATCTCCAAGTGCTAAAAATCTTGGTTTTTATTATTTCACGGGTTCAGAATGGATATATCCGAGCTTTTTTGTTAACAGCTCATTAGGATTTAATGTGATGGATGTAGTCGCTAATCCGTCGGATATGACAGAAGTATTTTTTACAAATTATATCCCAACGAGTAGTCAAGGTGTATATAGAATGAAATATGATCCCTCTCGAAAAGATTTTGAGGTAAAGAAAGTGTACACAACAGGAAAAGATTTTTATCATGGTAGGCCTCTAGGTCTTGCATACGATGAAAAAAATAATCTTTTTGGTACTGTTGCCTATTTGGATATTGAAAATAATGCAGGAAATTCTGGAATGATGGCTTATGACAAATCTTCGGATTCATTTTCTTATAAAAGCCTTAAGATGGGGACAGGAGTACAGAAACCTTTAATTTCTGATGGCTATATTTGGATACCCCTACCTAGAGATGCTGCTTTGGCTACAGTAAATTATAAAGGGACCTCAAGTGTCTTGGATGATGACATTTATTTTGTACGAAAAATGGCAGGTTTACCAGCAAGCTCAGAGGGGATAATCTCAGTAGCGATGGATCGTTCAGGTGACTTGTGGATTGGGACTGATAGTGGAGTGAGGATTCTTTCTTCTGCAGTATCAAATATTCAAAATAATCCCAGTGTAGATCCCATAATAATTGAAGAAAATAATGTTGGTGAAGAGCTGTTTCGAGATAGCAGTATTTTACAGATCGAAGTAGATAGTGGAAATCAAAAATGGATATCAATTAATGAGGGTGGAGTCTTCTATTTAAATTCATCAGGAGAAAAGACGATTAATCGTTTTACAAAAGAAAATTCCCCTCTTCCCACTAATAGTGTTACCGACATTAAGGTGGATAGTAAAACAGGAAAAGTATATTTTGTTACCTTAGACGGAGTGGTCGTATACCAAGGCGATGTTTTGGAAGTTACTGAAAACTTCGGCGATGTTTTAGTGTATCCAAATCCTGTCGTTTATGCCCAGTATAAAGGAAATGTGCGAATTCGGGGTTTAGCCGCAAAGACAAATATCAGAATCACCGATGCAGCTGGTAATTTGGTTCATCAGGTCGTAGCACGCGGTGGATCTTATGAGTGGAATCTTGCTAATCATCGCGGTGTGCGGGTAGCATCTGGAATTTATTTTGTCTTAATGACCAATGAAGATGGAACAGATACCTCCACTGCCAAAATAGCGGTGGTGAATTAATGCAAACTCAAAACTGTTTTCTTCTTTCTTATTTAAAATATGGCGATAATGATGCAGTCTTGCATTGTTTCACCATCGAAAACGGTTTTCAGAGTTTTTTTGCAAAAGGAATTTATTCAGCCAAGAATAAAATGAAACCCTATCTTTTTCCGCTTAATTTATTAAATATAACTGTTTCTAAAACTGGTACAGAAAATAGAATATCCCGAATTTCAAAAATAGACTTGGCTCCCGGTCATTATGATTTTCAGGGAGTTGCCTTGAATTCTATTTTGTTTTTTACTGCTGATTTCTTACATCAGGTTTTACGCGAAGAAGGAAAAAATATATTGCTGTTTAAAGAAATAGAATCAGTAAGAAAAGAAATCAGCGCTCAAAATTACGATGCGTATTTGGCTTTTGTTTTTAAGTTTCTTTCCATCTCAGGAGTTGCACCGTTGTATGGTGATCAGAAATTTCTAAATCCGGAAAGTGGAATATTTGAAGATGCTGTTTCTCATCCTTTTTTTGATGAAGCTATTTCTGCGTTGTGGAAAAGATTTTTAAATAGCCCTAATACTTATGAAATCCAGCTGAAGCGTGACGAAAGAAGCTCGTTTCTGGATGCACTGATGATTTATTGCCGGATTCACATCACCGGTTTCTACACACCGAATTCCTTAGCGGTCGTTCGGCAGATTTTCGAATAGAAAGTTTAGATATAAAAAAGTTCCTTGAAATAAGGAACTTGATCTTTTTATGCAATGTACTTTTCTATCGTGAGGCCGTTTTATAAACCTGGAAGTTAAATATAAAACTTCTGTCTTTAAACGAAATATTATTATAATTAAAATGAGCGTCACGCGCAAAAGCTGCACGGGAAGGTACAATAATTACGCCTTGTAAATTATAATTGGACTCATTTGGAATATCATAAGCTTTGAACTTCTGAAGCGCTTCTCTAAATCCTTCTATTTCATAGAAACTGCGTTGTTTCGCCAGATCGGTAGTTGCATTATCCAATACAGATTGTTTTACATAGTAATATGCAGGATCCAGCTCTGGGATTCCTGAGCCGTTAATTGTATTTCTAAAAGAGTAAGGAGAGGTGAACGCGACGTTGCCATCAGTATCGGTCGCAACATAAGTCATCGAGGTGCTCATTAATGTTACAATATCAGAACTGCCTATTTCCTTTCCAGGGTTTGGCTGGGCATTGGGTCTCATGATATAAATAACACCGGAAGGCAGGGTTACGGGATTTAATTTTGATAATTTTACATTGATGACGTCCGTGTCTACATAATCTTTAAGATTTCCTTTTGCATCCAGGTAATGGGTCTCCAGAAACTTCTTTGCAGCAAGGTCATCATTGGTATTTTGAGTTTCTATACTTACTTGTGTCACTTTTTCCTCATCATCTTTTCTACAGGAAGTAATTGCAATGGAGGCCAGAGCAAGGAACAAAAATGTTTTTTTCATATTTAATATTATCATTAAATTGCTAAAATTATTTAATTCAGCAAAAGTATAAATAAAATATGAGAATAGATAAGTTTTTATGGTGTGTTCGTTTTTATAAAACCAGAAGCATTGCTGCAGATGAGATTAAAAAGAACAGAGTCTCACTCGCAGGTCAGACTGTAAAATCCTCCAGAGAGGTGAAAGACGGAGATTTGGTTAAAATTAGAAAAAACCAGATCGACTACCAGATTAAAATTATACAGATTCCTAAAAGCAGAATAGGTCCAAAATTGGTTCCGCTCCATATCGAAGACCGCACGGAAAAAGAACAATATGAAATTCTGAAATTACGAAATCTCAATCAGGAACATTACCGAAACAAAGGAGAAGGCAGACCCACCAAAAAAGACCGACGGGAACTTGATGGCTTTGTCGCAGGAGACAGCAGTTCTGACATGGAAAACAGTGACTGGGACCTATTTTTCAGTGATGTAGATGACTCTAAGGAAGATTAAATTAAGGCAATGATTTCATCGGCGATTTCTTCAGGAGTTTTAGCATCTGTGGCTACGGTATATTTTGCCTGGCCGTAGAAAACCTGTCTTTCAAAAAGATGTTTCGCAATAAATTCAGGGAGATCTTCATCAGGGATTTTTGCAATCAACGGACGTTTTTGCTTTTGTTTTAACAGTCTTTCCGTCAATGTTCTTACTGAACTTCGTAAATAAATACTTTCGCTTTTTTGGGTAATGAGTTCAATATTGTTATAATAAGCCGGAGTGCCACCACCTAAACTTAAAATGCAATCTTTTTCGGTGGCAAAAATTTCTTCTAAAAGAAGTCTTTCTTGTTTTCTAAAGTAGATTTCACCCTTTTTTTCGAAGATTTCGGGAATCGTCATACTGTTTTTCAAAAATATTTCCCGGTCTAAGTCAATTAATTTGAAGTGAAGTTTTTGGCTCAAAAGTTTGGAAATGTGAGATTTGCCGCTGCCCATATACCCGATGAGTGAAATTATCATATTTTTATTTTGTACAAAGTTCTAAAAAAATTTTGAGAATTTAAAAAAAGAAGTATCTTTGCACCACTCTAAAACAAGAACACAACAGTTTATATTTAGAGGTGACCGACTCGGTAGCTCAGCTGGTAGAGCAATACACTTTTAATGTATGGGTCCTGGGTTCGAATCCCAGCCGGGTCACAAGCGAAAAACCTCCGTATGTTTTTACGGATTTTTTTTGCCTGCGTGGTGAAATTGGTAGACACGCCATCTTGAGGGGGTGGTTTCCTAAGGATGTGCTGGTTCGAGTCCAGTCGCAGGCACAAACAAAAATTTTAGAAAGCAGATTTCTTATTTGCAGTTCTAGACTCGGTAGCTCAGCTGGTAGAGCAATACACTTTTAATGTATGGGTCCTGGGTTCGAATCCCAGCCGGGTCACAAAATTACTTTTTCGGAAGTAATTTTTTTTTTCATATTAATATTTTGTGATTTGGTGTTCAAGAAGCCGTCTCAAAATAAAATTTGAGGCGGTTTTTAATTTTCTTTTTTAAGACGTTAAATTTTTAGATGATAATGTGGTTTTTCAGAATAGTCTAAAAAAGTGCTCCATTTAAGCACTTTTCTTTCTTAGATTATGTGCTAAAGCGTGTAATCCGAACTCCAGTTCTGCTTTTTCTATTCCGATGTGCGTAAAACGCTTGAAGTTCCGGTTGGATTTGATATGCGCGAATACAGGCTCTACATCGGCAGTGCGTTGTCTGCGTTTTATTTCACCTAGTTCACTTAAGAGATTTTCCCGAACTCTGTCCTTATGCCGTTCTAAATTTTGGTTCCGTTCTATTACTCTGTTTCCCTGGGCTTTATGGCAAGTCCCTCGCAGCGGGCAACCATTGCAGTTTTGAGCTTGGTAAAGTGAGCTTGTCTGAGCATAGCCGCTTTTGGTTTTTCGATTTCGGTTGGTGATTTTGTTCATTGGTTGTCCCATCGGACAGATGTATTGATCTTTCTCTTCGTTATAATAGAGTTTATCGCGATGGAAGTCCTCGTTGATTTTCTTTCTTTTCGATTTTAAAATCCCCTGTTCCTTATCGAAGGTGTTGTATTTTACGAAGGTTTCTATATTTTTTTCTTCCAGAAAATCATAGTTTTCTTCACTGCCGTAACCTGCATCAGCGGTGAGTTCTTCCGGTAAAAACTGATAAAGATCTTCAAAAGTATTAAGGTGTGGTTTGAGCGTATTTAAATCGTTGGTGGTTTGGTGCAAACTATAATGAATGACGAACTGGGATTCGGAACTTACCTGCACATTGTAGGCGGGTTTAAGCTGCCCATTCTGCATATGATCATCTTTCATGCGCATAAAGGTAGCGTCGGGATCGGTCTTGCTGTAGCTGCCACGACCTGCTAAAAGTTTTTCCTGCTCCTCGTATTTATCCAGGTTCTGAGAAAAATTCTTTTGAATGTATCTCAGTTTTGCCTTTGCTTTAGTAGAAGCCTTCGGGTTTTTGCTGATAATCTCTTCTATTTTCTTGGCGGTCTTCTCTATTTTATCTTTATCGATGGTTTTAAACTCCGGTGGCGTAGGATCGCTGTCTTCTTCATCAGCAATGCTTTGAGCATAGTTCCACATTTGCTCAAGTTGCTCTGCCATCTTTTCTTTTCTGGTTTTAATGGCATTGCCCCAAACAAAGGTGTACCTCCCGGCAATAGACTCTATCTTGGTGCCATCGGTAAAAACTTCTTTCAAACTAACGAGTCCTTCCTCGGCTAATAACAGGACGACCTGTTTAAAAATATCTTTGAAAATAGTCTTGAGTTTCTTGCTCCGAAAACGGGCAATAGTATTATGGTCTGCAACCTGTTGAGCCGATAGCCACATGAAATTAATATTCTCGCGCATCGCTTTTTCGATCTTCCTGCTGGAATACGTATTATCCATATAAGCGTAAACCATCACCTTAAGCATCATCTTGGGATGAAAGCTTGGTTTGCCATCTTTGCTGTATTCTTCAATGAGCAATTTCAGATCCAGTTGCTCAATTATTCCATTGACAATCCGAACCGGATGACTCTCAGGAATCAACTCTTCGATTGATGGCGGGAATAACCAGTTTTGTTGTTGGTTATAATCCTTAAATTTAATATTCATGTCATTGATTATCAATACTTAAAGATAATAAAATCTAATAATTTCACCAAAAAAAATGTAGAAAAAAAACAAAAAAAACCGTCTCAGTATTGAGACGGCTTCTTGTTGTTTCTGGAAGTTAAGAATAAAACTTTAACATAATTTTATCGTTGCAATTTATTGTTTTTTTATTCTTCGTTGTACCTTAGATGTTCAAAATCAATACGATGAGAGTTCCAGTTACACGAAAACAATTGCATTTTCTGCCTGACTCCAGTAGGGTAGTAGCACGGTATTTTATGAATGGCGATTCTGCGACGAAAGATACTTTAGCATTGGTCTTTGCGATGAGTGAGTGCGAAGTTCATACCGCTTTAAACCAAACATTAAGAGAGTTTGCCTATAGGCATCGTCACATTACTTTTCTTTTTAAGAAGCATTATAATAATGTGATCGGGATTATTGAGCAAATGCAGGTAAATGCCAATGAGATATCAGAGGAGCGTAAACTTCTTATAGGTGCATATCTTACGATGGAATATTCCCTTGAGTCGACTGCATTTTTTAACCCTTCCATTATTCCGGATGTTGATCAGACTTATTTAGAGAAAGGCGAAAAGCGCGTTATCATTTCGTTCAGAGCAACCGGAGAAGGTCATATCTCATCTATCGTTTTCCGGCGGGCAATACTTGATAGAAACAATGATTTACACCTGATGAGTATCGGCAAATCGATGGATATGGCCGAAGTTTTACAAAAAACTTCTTACCACAAAGGAAGGTTTGTGAAAAAAATGCAGGAGATGAAAATTCCTGATAAGTATTATACCGACATTGTTGCAAATCTACCCAATCATTTTGATTATGCTACTTTAAAAAACTCTGTAGACAGTACATTGAAGGATGCAACCATAAGTACTGATAGAAGGATTGCTCTGGAAGAAATTGCCTGGTTGCTGGAGTCCTATTATGATATTGAATTCCAGCATGACTCAGACATTAGCGAACGTGTTATTTATCCCATTTCAGAGTCGGAAAGCAATGGGATCGAAGATGCCCGTTTTGTTCAGTTTGTAGATGATGATGGAAGTGTGAAGTTTTACGCTACTTACACGGCTTATAATGGTCATACCATCTTGCCAAAGTTTCTTTCCACCGAAGATTTCTGCACCTTCAGAATTATGCCTTTGCGCGGAAAAGGAGCGATGGGAAAAAATCTGGCATTTTTCCCCAGGAAAATAAAAGGGCAATATGCCATGCTTTCGCGGATAGACGGAATTAATAACTATATCATGTTCTCTGATAGAAATACGCTTTGGGATAATCCAATTCTTCTTCAGAAACCAAAATATGCGTGGGAATTTTCGAAAATAGGAAATTGCGGATCGCCAATCTGGACCGAAAAAGGATGGTTGATCATTACCCACGGAGTAGGACCGATGCGAAGATATTGTATTGGCGCGTCGTTACTGGATTTAGATGATCCGACCAAAGAAATTGGAAGGTTAGAAGAACCGTTACTCATTCCGTTGGCAAACGAGCGGGAAGGATATGTTCCCAATGTCGTGTATTCATGCGGATCCATTATCCATAATAACTACTTGATTTTGCCTTATGCAGTTTCCGATTATTCTACCACCTATGCCGTTGTGGAGTTGGCTGCATTATTTGAAGGTTTAAAGATCTAAATAATATTAAATTGAATTGGTAAAAGAAAAGATCTGGTACAAAACTTAGGCTTAAGAAAGAGTATTTCTAAAATAATTAATGTGAGCTATTCAACATTGAGCCGTTATGGTTTGAGTTAAATCATTCCGATTAAATTTCCGCATCGGAAAATTTAAAATATTGAATTGAAGTTTATGTATCTTCATCAGTAATGAAAATATAACTTTTTGCGGTTTGTTAAATGAAATCGAAAATTTGACGAAGTCAAACGCCATTTAAAAGTGGGGAAAAATCACATTTTCAAATTGCGTCATCGCGTTAAAAAATTCATTATAATTTAAAGATGGTTATGCATTTTAAATTTTAAAGCGGATGAGTATGATATTTTTATGAAGGAATATCTAATCTATCTTCGAAATCTCTGTCTCACTGTGTAGTGCTGAGTGATTTACTGAATTATTTACAGTACTCACTTCCCGAAAATGAGCTGATTCTTCATACGCTTGTAATACCGTAAGATGCGAAATGAGATAGGCCAATGAACTTTCGGCTCCCTGATTGCGGTTGATACCGTAATCTTCAAAACCATCACAACATCCTTTGGTTTCAAAATCATACAGACTCAGCCGAAGATCATTTTCACCTAAAAACCAGAGATAAGAAGTGAAAATATTTTCGAGATACTTCCTGTCTTCTGTTAAAACAAACGCTTGATAATATGCCAGCACCATGGCCATCGCATCAATCGGCTGCTGAGCGTAAATCGATCGTTCTTTATCTTTTACGAACCATTGTCTATTGCCGATTACAGACAGATAGCCATCTTTCAGCGTGTGGGTGGTTAGGAAATTCATGGATTCAAAGGCGATGTCTTTTGCTTTTTTATTTTCTAATATTTGTGAGGCATGTAATAATGCTAAGGGCAGAATTCCATTATCATATGCCAAAAGCGATTCAAACCAGTCCCAGTCTTTAGATCTGTTTTGTTCAAAATGTGCCACAAGAACATCCGTCATTCTTACAAGGCACATCTTTATTTCGAGATCTCCCGGATTTGCTTTAAGGTAATAGCTAATTCCAATCACTGTATTGGCAATACCTCTGATTGATTTCATGTTTTCAAAATTGGGAGCAGCATCAAAGAAGACTAACCTTGCTGTTTGGTAAAAGGCATCATTCGGAGCGTTCTGCATGAGATACCCCAGACTCCAGATCGTCCTTCCAAAAGAATCCTCTGACCCCACTTCATCCAGAAAATTGCGGTTGAAACTGAGGAAATTTCTGAAAGTCCCATCTGTATTTTGCATATAATGAATATAGCTAAGATAAATTGGCATTAAGTCTAATGCAATCTGATTTTTTTTTAGTTTATATGCCATACAGGCCATCAACATAGCGCGGGCATTGTCGTCCAAACAATAGCCTTCTTTCAGGTTAGGAATTCCAAATTTTGCATGCTGAATAATTCCGGTATCATCAGTCAGCCTTTTGATATGGGTTAATGATAATGGGGGTAATAATAAGGGATCGATATCGGTGTTATTTTTCTGTTCTGATTTTACGGGGTCGTAGGTCAATCGTTCAGCCAGTTCAATATATTTCTTACCGATTTTTGGCCAGATAATTCCCTGACCATATTTTTCAGCTTTTAGCTGAATGGTTTTCATTAATTGCGGGTTGTCAAACAGTTCATTCAGAACTTTTGCTAAAGCGTGCTCATCTTTAAAATCGAAAAGACATCCTTTGTTTCCGGTCAACAGTTCTGCTGCATGCCAATAGGGAGTAGAAACCACAACGCAGCCAGAACCCATGGCGTAAGTTAGCGTACCGCTCGTAATTTGAGCTTCATTAATATACGGGGTGATATAAATATCGCAGGCCGCCAAATATTTAAAGAGCTCTTTTTCTTCTGCAAACTCATTGATTAACAGTATATGGTCGCTTATATTCAGCGTTTTTATGAGGAGTTGAAGGTAGTTTCGATATTGTTCGCCTTCGGATCTGAGTAAGTGGGGATGTGTTTTCCCTAAAACAACATACACGGTATCAGGATGCTTTTTAATGATTTCAGGCAAAGCTTTAATTACGGTTTCAATTCCTTTATTGCGGCCCACGAAACCAAACGTTAAAAGCAGTTTTTTATCGGTAAATTTCAATTCAGCCCTCGATTTTTCTTTATCAAAATGGATATCGGGAACACCATGTTCTATCCGTATAATTTTCGCAGAAGGAACATGATAAATATCTTCAAGAAATTGAATGGCTTTATGACTCATGACCACTACTTTATCGGACATGTTGCAGATCTTTTTTAAAATGGCTTTCTCGGTGTAAGACGGTTTCTGAAGAATGGTATGTAGCGTTGTAATCAGTGGAATTTGCAAACGGTGTAAAAGCGGCAAAATATAGACGCCGCTTTGTCCCCCATAAATCCCAAATTCATGCTGAACTATACAGACATCTGCATCACTTTGATTAATGAAATCCGCTGCTTTCAGATAATCGGTTTGATGTTCCTGGCGTATTGTAAATTTAACCTCAGGAGGAAACCGGTAATTTTCCTGACCGTCATGCATGGCAATAATAATGATCTCATTATTGTCTTTCATGGCACGGACTAAACTCTGCGTAAAAGTTCCTATTCCGCATTCTCGTGGTGGATATGTAGCTATAAAGACGATTTTCATTTCTAAAATTTTAAAAAATAAAAAGCTGCTAATCAGCATGATAGGTATTAAATTCCGAGCTAAGGTAAGAAATTACACGTGAAAACAATTGAATATAACCAGTTTAGAATTACATAATTCATAGATTCTTTTGGTTCAAAATAAAATACTTACTATTATGATTTTAAATTTATGATAAATAGTATTGCACGTTTGGAGCGTAATTAGTCCAAACGAATACCATCAAAAAACGGGGTATATCTTTTTTGAACACAAGCTGCTGCGTATAAATAATTGGAAGCACTCCACGATTGCCAGTCCTGACCCATTGGATTTCCGGTTTGGGCTTTATACCATTCATTAAAGCCAAATGCTAAGTTCTCGTTTCTGCCTTTTTTGATGAGCTTGGTCAATGCCAGAAGTTTCTTCTCTGCCACATCGAATTCTTTTGCTGCAACCAGCGCTGCAATATAAAATCCGCTGATAAATGGCCAGATTCCGCCATTATGATAATCTCCGGGATTATTAAATTCTGAATATCTCGGTAACCAATCCGAATCTTGCGGGAGAATAAAAGGGAAAAAATTGGGCGTCAGATCAACTTCTAAATCGTTGGTTTTATGCATTTGTTCACATTCACTTTCTACCCATTTTACCATCTCTTTGGCTTTTTCCGCTGATGCTAATCCGGATAGAATAGCGAGACTGTTTCCCAATAAATCAAACCTGTTGCTGCTGTAAATTTTATAAGACCACAACGCGTAATAGGGTTTGTCTTTAATGGCAAATCCTTCGTGCGGGCAGTTGCGGGACTGGTCTGAAGAATAGGTTAGCTGTCGCATTGCGTTTCCAAGATTTTCAGCTTCCTGATGTTTTCCCAAAAGTTGAAGTCCTGAGTAGGTCAGCGCATTTACAAAAAGTCCATGGCCGAGCACCCATTGTTCATCGCGCCAGTCACTGGTTGGCTGTTGCGCTATTAAATAATAGCTGGTTGGGCACTGGTATTCCATCCAAATGATTGCTTTGTTTACCGCGTCTTCGAGAAAGTTTGGGTCACCGAGTACTTTTCTGAAAATCCCGACTGCCAGTAAAAATAATGGAGTAGTGTCACTCGAACCAAGATTGGCTTTATCACTGACGAGTGACGGGATTTGTCCATTTTTCGATTGATTTTTGGCTAAGGTCAATAAGACATTTCTTGAACTCTGTATCAGTTCTGTATTTTCGCTGGTTGCGATTCCCAATACTGCTATCAACAGATCTCTGGTATAAGGTTCCGGATATCCCCATCCTGCGGTTCTTGGTAAATCGGCAACGGTCCCATGAGAATTGTGCAAAAGCACTTCAATAGCTGCTTTCTTGGCTTCTTCAATCTGTAGGTTTTCTTCAGGTAGCATGACGTTTTTATTTTTTTTGTTTACAGATGTGTTCCATTCGTAGAAATACGTTCGATATCTTTAAAGTATTTCACTGTTTTAACCTGTAATTCCATTGTGGCTGGTTCATCACAAATTAATACGCATTTTGGATGCATTTGAAGTATGGAAGCAGGCCACATATGGTTTACAGAACCTTCTACTACCTCTCTCAATGCTCTGGCTTTATGATAACCGGTGACCACGATCAGAACTTCTCTGGCATCCATAATTGTCCCGACACCAACAGTAAGAACTTCGGTAGGAACTTGAGATGCATCATTTTCAAAAAATCTGGAATTTGCCTGAATGGTATCATAGCACAGTGTTTTTATTCTTGTTCTGGAAGTCAGCGAAGATCCGGGTTCGTTAAATGCGATATGTCCATCCATTCCTATTCCGCCTAGAAACAGTTCAATGCCGCCGTATTTCAATATCTTTTTCTCATATTCAATACACTCTTTTTCCAGATTATCTGTATTGCTGTTTAAAATATTGATGTTTTCTTGAGGAATATCAATACGTTTGAAGAGGTTTTCGTACATAAAATAATGATAACTCTCGGGATGATTTTCCGGAATGCCAATGTATTCATCCATGTTGAAAGTAATCACATGACGAAAGGAGATATCGCCTGACTTATTCCTTCTGATCAGTTCGTTATAAGTTTCAATTGGGGAAGAACCTGTTGGTAATCCAAGCACAAATGGTTTTTCTTTTGTCGGATGGAAATCATTTATTTTTTTAATTAAATAATCGGAAGTCCAATGGGCGATTTCATTCCCGTCTTGTTTTATCAGAACTCTCATCGTTGCTTTATTTAAACTGTTGATTCATTTTAGGACTTACTTGATTCCTAATCTATCTTCTAAAATTTGTAGAAACTTTTTGGTGACGACCTTGTAGTCAAAGTGTTCTACAGCACGCTCTCTTCCTGCTTTTCCCATTTTTATTCGGAGTTCCTCATCTTCCATCAGCCTTAGCAGATAGGTGGCGATATCCTGAATGTTGGCTCGATAATCAACGGTCCTTGGCACATCAAATTGAACTTTTCGATTGGCTTCATATCCCGACTCTTCCCCTAAAATAACTTCGTTTACGACAATTTTTTTGGCGACGTCGGCCAAAAAAGCAGTCTCATTATGGATCAGGGTATCTAACAAGCCCATGGCATTGATCCCTATTACCGGTTTGCCACACGCTCCAGCTTCCACCTGAGGCATGCCAAAACCTTCAAGCCTCGATGGAGCCGCATAAATATCGCAGGCTCCAATTAAATAGGGCATAAAGTTTCGCGAAATCTTGTTGGTCGCGTAGGTAATGTTTTTTTCGAGACCGAGGGATTCTGCCATTTTCAGATCGAGCATATTTTGAACCTCCGTGCGGGGCTGTGGCCATACTTTACAAACATATTTCCAGTCGGGTGCTTTGGTGTCGATGAGTGCCAATGCCTGCATTACTTCCTGAGCGCCTTTTGAAGCGGCGTCACCACCTACGGTGAGAATCATAATCTGATCCGGAGAAATTCCTAATGATTCGCGGACCGTCAAAATTTTAGGATCATTTTTATCAAAAGGAATAAAAGATGAAGTGTCGCATCCTACGGGAAGTACCTCGATGTTTTCAGCTTTGATGCCGTCTCGTACGTACATTTCTTTCACCCAGTTTGAGGTCACCAAAATAAGAGGCAGTTGGTTTAAAACTTCTTGATAATTTGCAATATATCCATCTGCGACCAACCAGGGTACGGCCAGAATTCCGTAACGCTGCGGATGAAGGATAAGCTCCGGTGTATGGCCCCAATAACCGACTCCTACCACGATGTCGGGCTCGAACCAGCGGTAATACCATTCTTTTTCCTGAGCCGATTCGAAATGAGCAGCTTTCACATCGACTCCAAGTTCAAGCAGTCCACGGAAAAGCATGTCTCCCTGAGTTGCTAAGCCCCCTGGCGAAGGAGGGTAATCATATAAGACTAAAACTTTCATAAGTTTTTATTTTAAAAAGGGCAGTTTGATTTCACTTTTGTAATGGCTGTTTTTATGGCAGTGCTGCGTTGTGCAGCATTGAATTTCGCTCTAACCAATTTTGCGCATCTTCGGGATTTCTGAACTTCCAGAAGGCTTCGTTTTTTGGGGTGCTTTTGGCCTCAAATCCTGTTTTGTCAAAACCGTAAACTTCCGTAATGAGACGGTATTTTTCTTCCCATATATTGTTGGGAAGTGTCTGCTGAATGCTGGCTCCTCTTATTGCCTTCGGATTGTATTTTTTATTTCCGTCTTCATAAGCGAAAGCCCAAAGTTCCTTCGTTTTTATTTTTTTATCGTTCCACAATTCGATAACTGCGCTGCCAATTTCTTCATGACGGAGATGTCTGGTGTATTCGCCCCGAGGGCTGTGTGTGATCATAAGATCGAAGTTGGATTTTGGAAGCAGTTCTAAGATTTCATCCTGTACTTCTTTGATGTCGAGAGGTTTTTGTTCTGGACCGTCATCCAGATTACCCATAATACCATGTGCATCCAGTTCTTTTAATATGCTTTGAAATTTGGGAGCCCTGTCAGGATCATTTTTTCTGCATAAGCAGGCTATAAACCAGTTACATTCAGGATGAAGTAAAATCATGCCGCCGCACCAGAGGATTTCGTCATCAGGATGAGCCACAATTACTGCTATGTTTTTATAGAACTCCATATTCTTTTTGTGTCAGAAACAGAATTTTGCAATTAGGGGATCTTGTACTGTAAGTTATAATTCATAGCCACTTTTAATGACCGTAGAAATCATTTTAAACCTTTTTTTTGCCTTTATGGTATTTCTGGTATTGGCAGGTATAATAATCGCTTCGCCGGACTTCAACGTATGTGAAACGTTGTCGATTTCAATTTCCGCAAGACCTTCTATGATCTGTATAAACATATCGAACCGGGACAGCTTTTCAGTCAGATTTTCTCCTGTATCAAAGGAGACAACGGTTATATTACCCGTTGTTTTTTTTATAATGGTTTTTGTAACCACAGAATTGGGAACGTATTCAATACTCTTTAAAATAATAAAGGATTTCGATTTTTCAATTTCTGTATTTTCCATCTCCAAAATTTTAAAAGCCAGACGTAATTGGATTTTAATAAAATCTTAGTATAAAGGTGCTCGATTTTAAGGAATAATGTATTACAGAGTAACGAAGAAGAATTATAGTATTCCCACATTCATTTTAAAACGCTCCAAAGTCAGATAATAAGGAGGAGAAACAGTGCTTCTGCTCCGGGACATTTTCCTTTTATGCTACAAATCTTCAAGATTCCTCAAACGTTTCTTTTTAAGGCCTTTAAAATAGGTTGGAGTAAGACCTGTAATTTTTTTAAACTGGTTTGACAGATGTGCGACACTGCTGTAATGCATCTTATAAGATATTTCCGTAAGGTTTAATTCACCATACATCAGGAGTTCTTTTACTTTTTCAATTTTGTTTAAAATGATATATTGTTGAATGGTCATTCCCTTCACTTCGGAAAATGTATTGGCTAAGTAAGTGTAGTCGTACCCTAATTTTTCGCTGATATAGTCTGAATAATTTACTTTGGGTATTTCATCGGAATAATGAATCATTTCAATAACGATGGCTTTTATTTTTTCAATGATAATATTCCTCTTATTGTCTAGAAGTTGTAGGCCGTAAATCTGTAATTGTTGGCGCAGCTGTTCTTTTTGCGAATCGGTGATAGACTCCCGGATCTCGACGGTTCCAAGTTCGACATTTACGCAGTGGAGTCCTAATTTCTGTAGTTCTTGCTTTACGATTATTTTACAGCGCAAGCTAACCATATATTTAATATAGATAAACATGGTGTTTCGGAAATTTGGTGTTCCAAAACGAACGCAATGAGGTTTATTTTAGAACGTGGTTAAGTAGTTTTGTTTTTTTTTGACCTCTTTAAAAGAATTAGATGTGAGGTTGTTTTTTTAAGGTTCCCTTAAGGTATTCGCTCATCTAATGTGAAAAACATATTTATATCTTCTAAAAGAATTATTTTTGATATTTTTCTCTTCGTAATTGGTCAGTTTAAAGATACAAATTTCTGTATAAATCGTAAATTTTTTTTAAATATGGATATGTACCATCAATAGGGATTAAATTAAAATCTGCTGCAAAATGATACGCCGGTTAAATGCACCTGTTCAATCAGTTCTCACTATTTTAGAAAAAAAAATCACTTTTTAATTTGAAAATAAAGACCTTCCATACCCCAATATTTTGGGATTCGCTGTTCACGAAAACCAGGTTTCCTAAAGCTCCGCTCAGAATACCGTTTTGGAAATTCTTGCCATCATCTTGGTTATTAGCTTAAGATATAGCTAGGGATCCTTAACCTTACAGAGTACCTAAATTTTAAAATAATATACTGCAGATTAATGGCTTAACTATAAAATTACTGGTGTGGTTGTGGAGTTGCTATGGACTCGCTATGGAGTATCGCACTTGGAGGGTGGAACGTGATCCGTCCGGAAATAATGATACAGACTATAAATCGATATATCACTATACAAATATAAATAATAAACTTGAAAGAACGCTTCAACTGCATATTTTGTAGCTGAAGTTTCTGGAATCGTTCTTCGGTCTTTTCTTTAGTTTTCGGTTATGTTTCAACGGAGTTGTATCATGACAATTCACCTTCATTTGGTTTTTCGAAGTATAAAAAAACAGAAACCAGAATTACTGATTGCTGATTAAAAAGGACTTTTTGGAGTATTTAGAATGTTTGATTGTTAAGTTGACCACACGAAAGGATTCGTGCGGCAGCGGTGTATTTTTAAAAGGAAAAATATCAGCAAATGCAAGTGAAAACCCTCTTTGGTTGCCTGATTAATGTTGCAATGTGAAGCAAGCAGAAAAAAACTGATTTTCAGCCCATCTCTGGAAAATGGATTATTGAACGTGCATTTTCTTGGTTTGATATTGACAGAAATGGTCTGGAAATGATGAACTCATTATATATACCTCTGAAAATAAGGTCCCATTAGCCGCCATAAAATTTTATTGAATAAAAATTAAACAGGTTCTTAGTGTGAAATTTATAAACTTAATCCCAGATACTGCAACGCTTTTCAGATTATTATGAGCCAACTTTACATTTGATTTTCAATACTCTTTAAAAAAAAATCCTATTACCCAGAACGTTAGAAATAAGGAAATAATGTAAAAGGTAATCCAAGATTGACGATATTTTATGAGTGCAAGCTTAAAAACAATCTTGGAAACGATGGCTTTTTAACTTAAGCTGAAAAGTAATAAAATATTCCTTTTATCGTGGATACAAATCTCAATATCGGCAAGATAACCAGGATACGCGGCAGTGTGGTGGATGTTTTTTTTCAAAATAATTTACCGGCAATCAATACTTTATTGGTTAAAGGAAAGGATAATGAAGTTAAAATTGAGGTGTATACCCAACTTGACGGTAATCATGTGCGTGGCGTTTCATTACATCCAACACAAGGTTTGGCGCGCGGTATGGCGGTAGTGTCCACTGGCAAGCAACTTTTGGTTCCGGTAGGCAAAACGATTTTGGGGCGAATGTTTGATGTCTGCGGGAATCCAATTGATTATCAGGAGTCACCAAAAGATGTCCGCTGGAAAACTATTCATCAGTCACCGCCACCACTGGCAAAACGCGCAACCAAGTCAGAAGTTTTTATTACCGGTATTAAAGCCATCGACGTCCTGATTCCTTTAGAACGTGGTGGCAAAGCGGGCTTATTTGGCGGGGCGGGTGTTGGGAAAACCGTTTTGCTTACTGAGATTATTCACAATATGGTAGGTAATGACAAAGGGGTAAGTATGTTTTGCGGAATTGGCGAACGCTGCCGGGAAGGGAATGAACTTTATAACACAATGAAAGATGCGAATCTGCTGAAAGACATGGTAATGTTGTTCGGGCAGATGAACGAGCCGCCTGGAGCACGTTTTCGTGTAGGACATGCTGCTTTAACGATGGCGGAATATTTTCGGGACGAGGAGCACCGTGATGTTCTGTTGCTGATTGATAATATTTTTAGGTTTATCCAAGCAGGAATGGAGGTTTCCGGCTTGATGGGGCAAATGCCGTCCCGACTGGGATACCAACCGACCATGGGAACAGAGCTTTCCGAACTGGAAGAGCGTATTGCCTATACCAGTTCAGGAGACATCACCTCAATACAGGCCGTATATGTTCCTGCTGACGATTTGACGGATCCCGCTGCGGTACATACATTCTCACATCTTTCGGCATCTATTGCGCTCTCAAGAAAAAAAGCCGGTGAAGGCTTATATCCATCTATCGATTTTTTGCAGTCTAATTCAAAAATGACCACTGCTGAAATTATTGGAGAAAGACATTACAATCTGGCACAGCAGATCCGGCGAACATTAGCACAGTATGAGGAATTAAAAGATATCATTTCCATGTTGGGTATGGAGCAATTGTCGGTAAAAGACCGAAATGTGGTGAATCGTGCACGAAAACTGGAACGTTTTCTCACCCAGCCATTTTTCGCCACGGAGCAGTTTAGCGGAATCGAAGGGAAACAGGTGAGTCTGGAGGAGGCTCTGGAGGGTTGCGAACGCATCCTGGCCGATGAATTTAAAGACCTACCGGAAAGTGTTTTTTATATGATTGGTTCTATAGATGAAATCAAAAAGCCGGAAATGAACGCTAACAAACATAACTAACTACCGAAAGCAAACAAGAAAACGGATACGGTGCTAGATCTACAAACAAATGAGGCGCTGAGAAGTCCGTCATCAATTCAAAAAAGTAAAAGCAATGAACCTGAAGATACTTCTTCCTTATGAAATATTCGCCCATATCAAAGATGTTAAGAGGATGGTAATAGAAACGAGTGAAGGTTTTTATGGTCTTTTGCCGCAAAGATTAGATTGTGTGGCTGCTTTAGTACCAGGTATTTTAACGTACACCACTTCTGACCAGAAGGATATTTATGTGGCGGTAGATCAGGGGATATTAGTAAAAGCAGGAGCTGAGGTTTTGGTATCAGTACATAATGCTTTCGGCGGTACAGATTTGGGCAAACTTAGTGAACTCCTAAAAAGTGAATTTAACAGTCAGAATGAAATTGAATTCGAAAATAAATCCGTCATAGCAAAACTGGAAGTAGGATTTGTTTACAGCTTTGATAAATTTCGTAATCAATAAAAAAATGAAGTTGACCGACCCTGATAAAAAAGAAGGTTTTTTTAGTGATGAAGTCTCTAAAAAAGAACAACGGAAGTTGAAAGCCTTGCGTGATAAAAATGGAGTATGGTTTGGTCTGGGAATGATGGGTCTGGTCGGTTGGTCAGTGGCAGTACCCACATTGGCAGGAGCAGCAATCGGTATTTGGTTAGATAAATCCTACCCACAGAATTTTTCCTGGACATTATCCCTGCTGTTGGCAGGTCTCGTAACGGGAATCGGCATAGCAGGATACTGGGTACATAATGAGGATGAAGAAATACATAAAAAATGACAGTAATGAATGATATAATAACAATGGTACTTGTTTTTGTGGCAGGAGGTGTACTGGGAATTATCTTCTTCGGTGGGCTCTGGATCACAGTCAAGAAATCGGTCAGCGCAAAATCACCGGCGCTCTTAATTCTAAGCAGCCTTTTCGTGCGTATAAGCATTACCATGATTGGATTTTATATGATCGGGAACAATAATTGGCAAAGACTTTTAATGTGCCTTTTTGGATTTGTAGCAGCAAGATTCCTGGTGCTTTTTGTTACCAAAATAATAGACGCTAAACAGGTAAATTTAAATAAAGAAGAATTACATGGAACTCAGTCCTGATCAAACGGTATTCTGGCAGTATGGTTTTGTCACCATCAACCTTACCCTTGTGACCACTTGGGGAGTCATGCTTTTGCTGGCAGTTTGCGCAATACTGGTCACCCGAAAACTGAAAACCGATATTCAGATTTCCCGGTGGCAATGTTTTTTAGAAATGATTGTAACCGGAATTAATCAGCAAATTAAAGAAGTGGGCCTGAATGAGCCTGAAGAATATATAGGTTTTATTGGTACTTTATTTCTCTTTATCGGCTTTTCTAATATCGGTATTGTTTTACCAGGTTATACGCCGCCCACTGCATCGCTTTCCACAACCACTGCATTGGCCTTATGTGTGTTTCTGGCAGTTCCGTTTTATGGGATCAGCAAACGTGGATTTATGGGATATCTCAAATCATTTTTACAGCCCACGTGGTTGATGCTTCCTTTCAATATCATAGGTGAAGTTTCGCGCACGCTGGCTTTAGCAATAAGATTATTTGGTAACATGATGAGTGGCGGTATGATCGTGGCAATTCTACTAAGTATTTCACCTTTCATTTTTCCGGTAATAATGAAGGTATTAGGTTTACTTACAGGTACGGTGCAGGCTTATATTTTCAGTGTTCTCGCCACCGTATATATTGCTGCCGCAGTTCGGAACGAAAACGAACCCTCTGAACCTAAAGTCCCGACTAATAAATAAAATAATAAAAATGGACAGTATGACCTCAATTGCAATAGCATCAATTATTACAGCAGGCTTAACAACATCTGTTGGCTGTATGATGCCCGCAATAAGCGAAGGAAAAGCCGTAGCAGCTGCACTAAGTTCAATTGCACAGCAACCAGATGCTGCACCAATAATTACCAGAACATTATTTGTAGGATTGGCGATGATAGAATCTACGGCCATCTACTGTTTTGTAGTGTCGATGATCCTCATTTTTGCCAATCCGTTTTGGACTCACATCGTAGCAAAGTAACATTATGAATATTAACTGGTTCACTGTAATTGCGCAAGTGATTAATTTTTTGGTCTTGGTATGGTTGCTCAAGAAATTTCTTTATAAACCCATACTCAATGCTGTAAACGAAAGGGAAAAAAAAATCAGTGAGGAATTAAAGGATGCTGATGCGCAAAAAACTGAAGCCCAGAAAGAACAGGATGATTTCAAAAAGAAAAATGAAGATTTTGAGAACCAGAAAAAAGACTTGCTGGCTAAGGCGGTCGAAGATGCTAATGCAAAGAAGCAGCAGTTGATAGCGGCTGCAAAAACAGAAGCCAATGATTTAAGCTCTTCTATGGAAAAAGTATTTAAAGAGCAACAGCATCAAAATGAAAAAGACCTTGCCCAAAATACGCATGAACAGGTATTTGCCATTGTCAGGAAAGCGCTTACAGAAATTGCTTCAGTTCGCTTAGAAGTGCAGTCTGTAGATGCATTTATCAAACATTTAAGTATGGCAAAAGACGAGGAGAAACAACATTTTAGGGAGGCTTTAAAAACGGATACAAAAGCAATTTTGGTGAAAAGTGCATTTGATCTCCCCGAAAAAGAAAAAGCTGATATCGCCAATGCGGTCAACGAACTGCTCAGTATAAAAACTGAGTTGCAGTTTAAGACTGCGCCCGAATTAATAAGTGGGATCGAACTTTCAGCCAATGGTTATAAAATGTCGTGGAGTTTGTCAGAATATCTCACCGAACTGCAAAAACATATTTCTTCAGAAGCAAAAGAAAAGAGCACGCCACCGCCAGAAAAAAAATAACCATGTCAGCACTTGAAATTAATCCGACTCAAATTGATCCATTTAAACAAATCGATAAGGGAATAGAAAACTTCAGCTTTTCTCTGCAACTTCGTGAAATAGGTATGGTAACGAGCGTAGCAACTGGAATTGCTATAGTCTCTGGTCTGCCAAATGTAGGTTTTGAAGAATTGCTGCAATTTCAGAACGGACTTTTTGGAATCGCCTATAACTTGGATGAAGAGGAAATCGGGGTTATTCTTTTGGGCAAAGACTCCTGTTTCAAAGCTGGAGATGAAGTGGAACGAACAGGAAGAGTGATGGATATCCCAGTGGGCAATTCCTTAATTGGAAGAGTAATTGATCCTTTAGGTCAGCCTTTAGATAACAAAGAGAGAATTCAATATGATAAAAGATTACCTATCGAAAGACCAGCGCCTGGTATTATGGATCGTAGCGCCGTATCGGTTCCCCTGCAAACCGGAATAAAAGTAATTGATGCATTAATTCCTATTGGTCGCGGTCAGCGGGAATTGATTGTTGGAGATCGCGGGACCGGTAAAACGGCCATAGCCATTGATGCAATTTTGAACCAATACGATAAAAACGTCGTTTGTATTTATTGTGCCATCGGACAACGGGCCTCGGCAGTCGCTACCGTGATTGCCCGCCTTGAAGAAAAAGGCGCTATGGAATATTCGATTGTCGTAGTCGCCGAGGGGAATGATTCTCCGGGAATCGAATATATAGCACCTTACGCTGCTACGAGTATTGCAGAATATTTTATGGAGGAAGGCCGAGATGTGCTCATCGTTTATGATGATTTGATCCATCATGCGCGAGCGTACCGGGAACTGTCGTTGCTGTTAAGGAGACCTCCGGGTCGTGAAGCCTTCCCAGGTGACATTTTTTACATCCATTCCCGACTGCTGGAACGGGCTACTCATTTAAGTGACCCACTAAAAGGTGGTTCCATTACGGCATTGCCTATTATCGAAACCGAAGCCCAGAATATTTCGGCTTATATTCCGACAAATCTAATTTCAATTACCGATGGACAGATTTATCTCTCACCAAAACTTTTTGAGTTAGGGCTTTTGCCGGCGGTGGATGTGGGCAAATCGGTCTCGCGCGTTGGTGATAAAGCCCAATTGGATGCTTACGCTGCTATTTCGAAGTTGAAGCTGGAATATTCGCAGTTTGAAGAGTTAGAAACTTTTGCCCGCTTTGGGACTCGACTTGATGATAACACGCGCAAAACCATCGAACATGGTAAACGGATCCGCGAATGTCTCAAACAGGAACAGTTTCAGCAACTAACTGCTTTTGAACAGATTTTCATTCTTCTTCCTTTAAAAGAAGGCTTTTTGGATACCGTTCCGATCGAAAAAATAAAGGACGCAGAAGATGCACTTCTGAAAAGCAGTGCAATGATTCCCGATGAAATTCAAGAGCGTATTCTGTCAAACAAAAAACTTGATGACAACGACACCAAGACCATTTTGAAGATCGCCCAAACGATACTGGTGCCATTTCAAGAGAAACCGAAAACCGATGCTGACCAAAATAAAAAGTAATGGACACTTTAGAGAATTTACGCAATAAAATACAAGGTGCTAAAGATCTGAAATCTGTAACAAGGGCAATGAAAGCTTTGGCAGGGTCGAAAATTGTGCAATACGAAACGGCCGTAAGATCGTTGGATGATTATTACCAAACCATCGCATTAGGTATTATCGCCTATTTTGAGGCAGAGCATATTAAAGGAATTGTTGATCCAAATGAGCACCAACCAAAATCAGTAGAAACCGTCTGCGCTATTGTATTTGGCTCCGATCAGGGATTGGTAGCTCAATTTAATGATGAAATGGCAAGTTTTGTGTCAGCTTCACTGAAAGAGGTTCCGGGCAAAAAGGAGTTTTGGGTAGTTGGCGATCGCGTTCAACTGCTTTTGTCGGATCAGGGTTTTAATACTTCAAAATTATATCCGGTTCCCAGTGACATTAACGCCGTGACTCCATTGGTAACTGAAATTTTAAAACAAAGCAGAGAAAATCAGCAGAAGCAAGAAATTTCTACTTTTTTTATTTTCCATAATCAACCAAAATCCGATTCAGGATATACCCCTGTTATGCAGCGTTTTTTACCTTTAGATTCCACGTGGAAAAATACGTTACAGCAAATTCAGTGGCCTACTAAATTGCATCCGCAAATCGCCGGTGCTTCAGAACCGACGTTGGTTGCATTGATTAATGGTTATCTTTTTGCGACGCTCTTTAAAGCCTGCGTTGAATCTTTGGCGAGTGAAAATGCCAGCCGCCTGGACGCCATGCAGAGAGCTGAAAAAAACATCGCCGATCTCCTAGATGATCTCCATAAAAAATACCACTGCCTGCGCCAAAGTTCGATCGATGAAGAATTATTTGATGTCGTTTCAGGATTTGAAGCATTAATTGAAGACTCACCGTAAATCATTAAAATAAATTATGATATCCGTAATGAGTACTATTGTAAAGTCTTCGCGAACTTACTTCATCGAAACCGAAGATCCGACGAAGTCAAACGCCCTTTAGTTTAACACAGCTTTTTACCGTTAATGATAAACTTTCCAAGTGAGAATAATGTAAGTTATAGATCAGATTGTATAATTCCCGTAGTAAGTTGAAATCCTACCTTTATAATCTTGGGATTTGAAAGGTTTTAAACGCGTTATTGCGCAGACTTCAAATATCGTTTTGGTGAAAAAACCGGGTTTTGAATAGTACCTGTTTGTGCGGAAGAACCATCCGTTTTTTACGGTGACAATTGATTTTTAAATTCAGAAATATTTAGCATAAAGTTTATTTGTCAGCACTAAAATCACTTAAAAATCAAATCAATGAACTGGTTAATTTTGATAATATTTGGAATTTTTGCAATTGCATTAATTGTATTTCTTATCATCCGTAATCAAAAAGATGAAAAGGAATTTGAGAAAGAATTAGATAATGATTATCCTAAACCCATGAAGGAAGACAACGATTTTGAAGATTTTACGCATTAGATCGCGGATAAAGGAATAATCAGCATAAATAATATACCATGATATTATCTGTTAATGGAGGTTCGTCCAGCATCAAATTTTCTTTATACAGAATTCAGAAACCACTTGAGCAGGTGCTTTTTGGTGCGATAGAAAATATTGGAACTGAAAACACGCAACTGAATTTCACCGTTGTTGCTGACCCGCAAAAAAAAAGTTGGACTATTGAAGCCAAAGATCATGGTCAGGCCGCAAATTATCTGATCAATTGGCTGGAGCAGCAACAGGATTTTGCTTCAGTTAAAGCAATAGGCCATCGTATTGTCCATGGAATGGCGTACACCGAACCGGAAATAATAACAGATGACCTTTTGAATGAATTAAAAAAAATAAGCGCCTTTGACCCCGAACATTTGCCTGAAGAAATTATGCTGATAGAAATATTTAAGAAGCGTTATCCCGCCATGAAACAAATCGCATGTTTCGATACTGCTTTTCATACCTCAATGCCCAGGATTGCAAAATTATTAACTCTTCCCCGACGCTATTATGAAATGGGGATCCGCAGATACGGTTTTCATGGAATCTCCTATACCTATTTAATGAGTGAACTCGAAAGGTTAACCGACGAAGAAACGGCAAAAAGCAAAATAATTTTGGCACATCTCGGCAGCGGAGCAAGTTTGGCGGCAGTGAAAAATGGTAAAAGTCTTGATACGAGCATGGGTTTTACACCGACATCGGGATTGCCGATGAGCACACGCACCGGCGATTTGGATCCTGGTGTTTCCTGGTATTTGATGAAATATGAAAATCTTTCGGCAAAAGGTTTTAACCATCTCATCAATAAGGAATCAGGGTTGTTGGGAATATCGGAAACAAGTGGTGATATGCGGCAGCTAATGGATATCGAGGAGACTGATAGCCGGGCCGCTGAGGCAATCGATTTGTTTTCTTATCAGACAAAAAAATGGATCGGCTCATTTGCGGCGGTACTCGAAGGTCTGGATGTCTTGGTTTTTTCAGGCGGAATTGGAGAACATGCTCCCGAAGTCCGGTGTAAAATATGCGACGGACTCGAATTCCTCGGAATCGAACTGGATGAGATTAACAATATGAACAACAGAACAATCATTTCCCGAGAGAAAAGTAAAGTAAAAGTATTCGTCATCCCAACCAACGAAGAATTAATGATTGCAAAGCTGGTCAATTCTTTATTGAATTAAATTCAGAAAATAGTATGGAAACAGAAGCTAAAGATAAAATCACAAAAACTCTGTCGCCTGAATTATTGCAAAAAATAAATGCGTACTGGCGCGCGGCCAATTATTTGTCCGTGGGGCAGATTTATTTATATGACAACCCATTATTAAAGGAACCGCTGAAACTGGAGCATGTAAAACCTCTGGTGGTTGGACATTGGGGAACAACGGCAGGACAAAATTTTATTTATGTACATCTCAACCGGATCATCAAAAAATACGATCTCGATATGTTTTACATTGCCGGTCCTGGTCATGGCGGTCCGGCTATCGTGGGAAATGTTTATTTGGAAGGAACCTGGACTGAAGTTTATCCGAATGTAACACAAGACGGAGCGGGGTTAAAAAATCTATTTAAACAATTCTCTTTTCCCGGTGGAATTTCAAGTCATGTGGCTCCAACAACGCCGGGTTCGATTCATGAAGGTGGCGAACTGGGCTATTCCTTAAGTCATGCTTTTGGTGCAGCTTTCGATAATCCTGATTTAATTGTTGCCTGCGTGGTTGGTGATGGCGAAGCAGAGACAGGTCCTTTAGCAACTTCCTGGCAATCAAATAAATTCTTAAATCCTATTACCGATGGTGTTGTTTTGCCGATCCTTCATTTAAATGGCTATAAAATCAGCAATCCAACAATATTGGCACGGATTGAAGATGATGAATTAGAGCATTTTTTTAAAGGTTGCGGATGGAATCCTTATTTCGTAATAGGTGATGATCCATTAACCATGCATGAGTTGATGGCATCTACCCTCGAAAAAGTGATCGGTGATATTCACGCTATTCAAAAAAATGCAAGAACAAATAACGATAATACCCGTGCGAGATGGCCGATGATTATTTTTAAATCACCTAAAGGTTGGACGGGACCGAAAAAAATCGATGGATTACAAATTGAAGGGACGTTCCGATCTCATCAGGTGCCAATTCTTGTCGATGCCGATCATCCTGATCATGTAAAGCTTTTAGAAAACTGGATGAAAAGCTATAAGCCTGAAGAGTTATTCGATAAAAATGGAACGCTTAACAAAGAACTTTCTGAATTAGCTCCAAAAGGAAATTATCGGATGGGCTCCAATTTACATACGAACGGAGGGGTGCTTTTAAAAGATCTTCACATGCCGAATTTTCACGATCATGCGGTGCACGTTCCTTCACCCGGAGCAATAAAAGCGTCTGATACGACGGTGCTGGGATATTTTTTAAAAGAGGTCATTACGCTGAACCGTGATCATCATAATTTTCGGGTGTTTGGTCCGGATGAAACCCTGTCTAATCTCTTAGGAGCAATTTTCGAAACAAGCAATCGCCAATGGGAGGCGCGAACCGAAAAGGATGATGAATTTTTGTCCCCTTCTGCGGAAGTCGTGGATTCTATGCTGAGCGAACATCAATGTGAAGGTTTTCTGGAGGGTTATTTACTTACAGGCAGACATGGATTATTTAATTGTTATGAAGCCTTTATCCGCATTGTTGATTCCATGTTCACCCAACATGCCAAATGGTTGAAGGTCACTCTGGAACTGCCTTGGCGCAGAAAGATATCTTCGTTGAATTATTTGCTGACCTCTCACGTATGGCAGCAGGATCACAATGGTTTTACGCATCAGGATCCCGGGTTTCTGGGTCATGTGATGAATAAAAAGGCTGATATCGTGCGGGTTTATTTGCCACCAGATGCCAATTGTTTGCTGTCTGTTGTCGATCACTGTCTTCGCAGCCGGCATTATGTAAATGTGGTGGTCGCCGGTAAACATGCGCTTCCACAATGGCTTACAATGGATGAAGCAGTGATTCACTGTACCGAAGGTATTGGGATCTGGCAATGGGCGGGTAATGATCAGGGTTCAGAACCCGATGTCGTAATGGCTTGTAGCGGTGATACCCCAACACTTGAAACCCTGGCTGCGGTTTCCATATTACGGGAACATCTTCCTGATGTTAAAATAAGAGTGGTGAATGTCGTCGATCTCATGAAATTACAATCCAGTTCTGAACATCCACACGGATTGAATGATCAGGATTATGATTCTATTTTCACCAAAGACAAACATATTATTTTCAATTTTCACGGGTATCCGTGGTTGGTGCATCGCTTGACGTACCGGCGCACAAATACCAAACTTCATGTAAGAGGTTATAAAGAAGAAGGCACGATTACCACTCCTTTTGATCTGAGAGTACAAAATGAAATTGACCGTTTTCACCTTGTGATCGATGTCATCGACCGTTTGCCGAGTTTAGGAAGCAAAGGTGATTATCTGAAACAGCAATTGAAGGACAAATTGATAGAGCATAAACATTATGTGAGTGAACATGGGAAAGATCTGCCTGAAATTCTTAACTGGAAATGGAATAACATAGATAAAGCAAAATAATTTTAAAAATCATAAAAATTCAACAACAATGGAAACAAAAAATAGATTAGGCATCTGGATGGATCATTCACATGCCCACTTGATGGAATATGCCGAACCTATGGTAACAAAGGTGCTGACTTCACACTATACTGAAGCTGAAAAAGTAGAATCTCCCGATATGAGCGAAAAGACGATGCACAATACGGAACAGCACGATAACTCTCAATATTACAAAGAATTGGGTGAAATCATCAGAAATTATGATAGTGTATTATTGTTCGGTCCTACCGACGCTAAAACTGAACTATTGAATATTTTAGGTAAGAATCACCTTTTTTCTAAAATAAAATTTGAGGTAATACCAACCGATAAAATGTCGGAGAATCAGGAGCATGATTTTGTCAGGGAATACTTTTCTAAAGAGTGGTAAAAATTGACAATTACAACCATTTACAACCATTTACAACCATTAAACATATAAAACATGAATACGCCAATATTGAAAGATACGATTGACCAGATTTTTGCCAATGGTAAAGGTATTCTTGCGATGGATGAAAGTACACCAACCTGTAAAAAACGTTTTGAAGCAGCCGGGATTCCGCAAACCGGCGAGATGTACCGTAAATACCGCGAACTTATTGTGACTACCCCCGGTTTGAACGAAAGCATTGGTGGTGCTATTTTATTTGATGAAACCATCCGGCAAAAAACCGATGCTGGTGAACCGATGGCGCAAGTGCTTATGGATGCCGGAATTATTCCCGGAATCAAAGTAGATATGGGCGCCAAATCCCTGGCGGCCTTTCCAAATGAATTGGTTACAGAAGGCTTAGATGGTTTGCGCGAACGTTTAAAGGAATACAAAACAATGGGAGCCCGTTTTGCGAAATGGCGCGCCGTAATTACAATCGGTGACCGCATCCCAACCGATGCCTGTATTAACGCGAATGTTCATGCTTTGGCGAGATACGCAGCTTTATGTCAGGAGGCAGATATGGTACCGATTGTCGAACCTGAAGTTTTGATGGATGGAGATCATTCCATGCAGCGATGTTATGAAGTAACAGAGAAAGTATTAAAAAACCTTTTTTTTCAATTGTATCAGTTTAAAATTGATTTAGAAGGAATCATCTTGAAGCCAAATATGGTTATTGCCGGCAAAGGTTGTCCGATCCAGAACAGTATTGATGAAGTCGCGGAAGCAACGGTCAATTGCCTGCGTTCTTCGGTTCCTGCTTCGGTTCCTGCCATTGCGTTTTTATCCGGCGGACAATCACCTCAGCTGGCCGCTGAACATCTGAATGCCATCAATACAAATTTTAAAGACCGGCTTCCTTGGGTCGTTGCTTTTTCTTTTGCAAGAGCAATTCAGCAGCCCGCATTGGATGCCTGGAAAGGTGAGCAGTCAAATGTCGAAGAAGCACAAAAATTATTAAATCACCATGCAAGAATTGCTGCTGCAGCGCGCCGTGGTGAATATGTTTTATCAATGGAAAGTCGATAAATGAGTAAATGATTTACTCTTTACATCAAAAAAAGTCCAATTAGAAAAGCAAGCGAACTCAAATCTCCAGGCATATTCTAGCGGAACAAATAAGAATGCATTGTAAAGGTGGGAATGGTATAATTTCTTTGCGAAGTTGTGTAATGGTTTCTCTATTTGATTTTTAGAACTTTAATGTTATGAATTAAAAGGAGCATAATAATAGCGAGTAAAGTTTGATTAAAATGATAAAGAAAAAGAAAAAAATCCTGCATCGGCTTTTCATAGAGTTGGTAAAGTTGCAAAAAGAGGTTATTGCCTCAAATCTTAAACTCCTGATTATACTCGAAGGACGGGATGCGGCCGGTAAAGACGGAACGATCAAAAGAATTATAAAACACCTAAGTCCCCGCGAAACAATTGTAGTGGCGTTGGGCAAACCTACAGATTTTCAGGAAAGGGCGTGGTACTTTCAGCGTTACACGGCTCATCTGCCTGTTTCCGGTGAACTTGTTCTTTTTAACAGAAGTTGGTACAACCGAATCGGTGTCGAAAAAGTAATGGGATTTTGCACGAATAAAGAATATAAGTCATTTTTCACCGAAGTCGATTTATTTGAGAATGGTCTGGCTGATGCCGGTTTCATCATCTTGAAATATTATCTGGACATCAGCAAAGAAGAACAGCAAAAACGATTGGATTCCCGGAAGACAGATCCATTGAAACAATGGAAAATCAGTCCTATAGATGAGGTCGCACTAAAATACTGGAAAGATTATTCTGATGCCCGCGATATCATGTTGAGCAAAACAAATTTCAAAAATGCGCCTTGGTTCGTGGTCAATGCAGATAATAAAATGGCAACACATATTGCGCTGATTACGCATCTTTTGAGTAGGATGAAATATAAGAATAAAAATGAAAAATTACTTTCAGAAAATTACGGACTGGTTAATCCAGCAACACCGGAAATCATATCAGAAAAGCTTTTTTAGTAGAGGGTGAATTTCTTTCTTATGTTAATAAGAAAAAGGCCTTGAAAAGCGTAAATAATCTTTAAGAATACTAAAAATGAAAAGTAAAAGTTTATTTTCCGGACTCGTATTTGTCATCATCATAGCAAGCGGAATGATAGGCGCATTTTCTGCCTATTCAACTTCTGATTTTTTACAAGCCACGATTATTATAGTGGTCACTTTCATTGTTGCGCTCATTGTTTCTTCTGCAATAAAAATTGCTGAACCCTGGGATAAAGCCGTGATATTGCGTCTTGGTCAATTTAAAGCGCTTAAAGGACCGGGATTGTTTTTCATTGTACCCATTATCGATACTATTCCCTACTGGATTGATACCCGAGTGATTACCACTTCTTTTAAAGCAGAAAAAACATTGACCAAAGATACCGTTCCCGTTGATGTAGATGCCGTATTGTTTTGGAAAGTGATGGATCCGCAAAAAGCTGCTCTTGAGGTCGCGGATTATCTAAGTGCAATCAGTTGGGCTTCTCAAACCGCATTGCGCGACGTGATAGGAAAGACCATGCTTTCTGACATGCTGGAAGGCAGAGATAAGATCAGCGCAACTCTACAGAATATTATTGATGAACGCACCGAGCCTTGGGGTATTCACGTGAATTCCGTGGAAGTAAAAGATGTGCTGATTCCTCCGGCATTAGAGAATGCAATGTCGATGCAGGCCCAAGCGGAAAGGGAAAGACAGGCAAGAGTAATTCTTGGAGATTCCGAAAAACAGGTGGCCGAAAAATTTGGAGAAGCGGCGCTTACTTATACCAATAATCCTGTGGCTTTACATTTAAGAGCGATGAATATGCTTTATGAAGGATTAAAGGAAAATTCAACCATTGTAATTGTGCCAAGTTCCGCGGTGGAAACCATGCAATTGGGAAGCATGGCAGGAATAACGGCTTTAACAATGGGAATTGGTCAGGAAAAAAAGAATAAAGAAAATGCTGATACATTACAGGAAAAGTCCAAGGTGATAAAAGGAGATGAGACCGTTTCACAATCAGAACTTTAAAAAATAAAAGTATGCAACGCAATGTTAAAAGTTTGATCGGGTACCGTATGGAAGCGACAGATGGCGAAATCGGAAAAGTAGAAGAGTTTTACTTTGAAGATACCAATTGGCTGATCCGTTATCTTATTGTAGAAACCGGGAACTGGCTTGTTAACCGAAAGGTGCTGATAAGTCCACAAGCCATTAAACAAAACGATGCAAAGGAAGAAGTATTCCGAACAAATTTAACGACGGAACAAATCAGAACCAGCCCGGATATTGATACAAATCAACCCGTTTCCCGACAACAAGCGATGCCACTTTATGGCCATTATGACTGGGAATGGTATGGCACCGGCTTTTATGTGGGAGGTTTAGAAGCAGTAATGGATAATGATCCTGTCATCGATCCTTCAACTGATAAAGGAGATGATCATTTAAGAAGTACAGATAATGTGAAAGGTTATCAGATCCATACCATTGATGGCGATTTTGGACATGTCAGCGATTTTATCCTCGACGATACTACCTGGCAAATCATATACCTTGTTGTAGATACTCATAAATGGTTTGGTGGAACAAAAGTTCTCATTAAAACCAGCACGATTACAGAGGTTCAGTGGGAAAACGCCACGATTTTTGTGAATATTTCAACGGAAACAATCAAAGACAGTCCTGCTTTTGATGAGTCTAAATTTAATCCTTCTTAATTCGGTTACAAGCCCTATATCTACTTTAATTAAAAAAAACTACATATAATATTAATTTAAAAACCAAAAAAATGAAAAATGCAAACATCGGAATTTCCGAAGAAAACAAACAGATAATTACTGACCAGTTATCAAAAATATTGGCAGATGAATTTCTGCTTTATTCCAAAACATTGAATGCGCATTGGAATATCGAAGGTCCTGATTTTCACACCGTGCATGTATATTTCGAAAAGCTGTATAATGACCAACAGGGAATCGTGGATACCGTGGCCGAAAAAATCCGTGGTATGGGACATTATGTACCGGCACAACTTCATAAATATCTTCAGCTCACCCATCTTTCTGAGCAGCCACTCGACAAGAATGACAGCCAGTCTCTCTTTGCGGAATTATTGCGGGATCACGAAAGTATCATCATCTTTTTAAGAGAAAATATAAAACCGATGGCAGATAAACTGAAAGCAGAAGGAATCAGTGACTACGTTACCGGCTTGATGGAGTATCACGAAAAAACTGCCTGGATGCTGCGGGCTCATCTCAATTAAGAACAGGTTAATTGTAACCTCGGACAGATTTTCTTTTCAACAAAAAACTTACTTTTAAATGATTTCAATTATATTAAAAGATAACTGTTTTGTTGTGAGTCCTTTGTGAACTTTGAAGAGTGCCTGAGTCCATTCAGTTAACCTCAGAAAAAATAAGTCAGCAGGAAGAATTTCTAAAATCAAATGAAATAAACGCTACCAAAACTGTAGAACGTTTAACAGCTTTATGGGCTTTAAATGAATGCGGATTGGGAGGGGTAATGCATGCTTTTAAACTGCCGTTCATCGGAATTTTGGTGGATGGAATATTGGTATTGATTATTACGTTAATTGCATTGTCTGCAAATAAAATGGGATCAATATTATTAAAAGCATTAACAATTGTTTTAATGATTAAAGTTGGTGTTAGACCGTATACCCCTCTTTTAGCGTATTTTGCAATTTCTTTTCAGCCTTTTGGGAATACTGCTTTATGGTGTATTTTCGGGAAAACTGTGTAACCGTTGTTATGTGCTGTTACTTTTCTTGAATCTGCACTTCAAAAGCTCCTCACTTTAACTATTCTGATGTGATGATGCCGAATTTAATTCCAAGAAAAGAAATTTTTCAATATCATTAATGATGTATTGCTTCGTAAAAAAGAGCTGTTAAAACAACCAAAGTACTTTGAAAATAAATAAAATCACTGCTCTTAGGTTTTAGTTAATTACTACTTAATATTCATTATCTCTTACAGAAAAACACCTAAAATAGCATTCACGTGTGAATGTTGTAAGTCGGGTATTGGGTTTTGTAAATCGAACTGCAAATTAAATATTACCTTTATTATGCTCAATCTTATTTAAAAAAAACGGAGTGATGGTGATCATTGGAAGAAATAAAACCGTGGTCGATTTGCCGCATTACAAATGTCAGGGCGTATTTGCATGGTTTATATGCTATTTCAGTTATGCCAGACCTTTATGACTCATCCAGTTTCTGCAAAAGTCAAGGAGTCAAGACAAAACCAAGAAAAAAGGGAAGAAGAAAAAGTATAAAAATGAAAACGAAAAATTTAATTCAAAAAAGTATTGATACCGTGCGGGTTTTATCCGCTGACGCAGTTCAAAAAGCAGATTCCGGACATCCCGGAACACCTATGGCGCTCGCTCCTTTAGGTCATGTTTTATGGTCGGAAGTCATGCATTACAATCCCAAAAATCCTGAGTGGGCTAACCGCGACCGGTTCGTCCTTTCCTGTGGTCATGCCTGCATGTTGCAGTACAGTTATTTGTACTTGACCGGATATAAAATTTCTCTTGATGATCTTAAAAATTTCAGACAACTTCACAGCATTACCGCGGGACATCCCGAATATCGACTCGCTCCCGGAATTGAAGTTACGACCGGTCCTTTGGGACAGGGATTTGCCAATGGAGTGGGAATGGCGATTGCTCAGCAATATATGGCAGACCGCTACAATCAGCCGGATTTCAATATTTTCGATTATAAAATTTATGCGATTTGTAGCGACGGTGATTTAATGGAAGGGGTCTCAGCGGAAGCGGCCTCCCTTGCCGCTCATCTCGGTCTTGGGAATTTAATTTATTTCTATGACAGCAACCACATTACCATAGAAGGGGACACCGATTTGGCTTTTGATGAAGATGTTTCCAAACGGTTTGAAGCGTACGGATGGCATGTTCAAAATGTATCCGATATTAATGATTTAGAGGCAATTTCGAAAGCGATTAAAAATGCAAAAACAGAAACAGCTCGCCCTTCTCTTATTAAAGTCAGAAGTATTATTGGGTATGGAAGTCCCAACAAACACAATACTGCAGCAGCTCACGGTTCTCCTTTAGGAAAAGAGGAGGTTCGTTTGGTGAAAGAAAATTTCGGATTTGATCCTGATCAAAGTTTTGTCGTTCCTGATGAGGTTTTAGATTTTTACCGGAAGGCCGGAAAGAAATCGGCGAAAAAAGAAGAAGATTGGAACCAATTATACAAAAATTACAAAAAAAGACATCCCGAACTCGCCAAAGAATATAAAAACATTACTTCAGGAAAATTACCTGAAGGATGGGAAAAAAAACTTCCGGTATTTGATGCGGGTGAAGAATTGGCCACGAGAAAAGCTTCCAGCAAAACTTTGAACGCAATCGCAGAATTTTTTCCACAGTTGATCGGAGGTTCCGCAGACCTTGCACCGTCTACCGATACCAATCTCACTGCTTATCAATCGTTTTCAGTAAAGCACCGCGATGGCCGTAATTTCCATTTTGGAATCCGTGAACATGCGATGGGAGCAGTGTTAAATGGAATGGCACTCAGTAATTATCTGATTCCTTACGGTGCTACATTTTTGATATTTTCAGATTATATGCGACCTCCTCTTCGGTTGGCGGCAATTATGAAAATCCGTCCCATTATGGTTTATACCCACGACAGTATTGGTTTAGGCGAAGACGGTACAACGCATCAACCGGTCGAACAATTAATAGGATTGCGAACAGTTCCAAATATGACGGTAATTCGTCCGGCAGACGCCAATGAAACTGCTCAGGCTTGGCGCGTCGCAATCGAACATACGGACGGTCCGGTTTGTATTGTTTTAACCCGCCAGGGAATTCCGGTCATCGATCAGAAAAAATATGGCAAAGCTAAAAATCTTGAAAAAGGAGCTTATATTCTCTCTGATTCAGAAGGCGAACCGGATTTAATTCTAATGGCCAGTGGATCAGAAGTTCAATTGATTTTGGCAGCTCAGGAAGAATTAAAAAAAGCAAATATTCAGGCGAGAGTAGTGAGTATGCCTTGTTGGAATTTATTCGACAGGCAAAGTGCAACCTATAAAGAAAAGGTTTTTCCGAAAAATATTCGAAAGAGATTAGCGGTAGAAACAGGTTCTCCCGTTGGATGGATGAAATATACAACCGATGATGGCGATGTTATCGGCATCGAAAAATTTGGTGAATCCGCACCGGGAGATGAAGTGATGAAAGAATACGGCTTCACTGCAGAAAATGTAATGAAAAGAGCACGGGATTTGCTTTTGAAAAAAGACTAAGATTTTTTTTCCTGTTCTTCTTTTTTTATTGACCGCATCCCAATTAAATCAAAAACAATGTCCAACGAATCATTAAAAATAGGAATTTGCGCAGATCACGGTGGTTTTGAACTCAAGGAAAGTTTAAAAAGGTTTTTAATTAGAAACCAATTTGAACCCGTGGATTTTGGAGCAAAAGAACTGGACAATGCCGATGATTTTCCAGACTACGTAATTCCTTTAGCAAGAGCAGTTGCGTCTGGAGCAGTTTTCCGGGGGATTGCTATTTGTGGAAGTGGAGTTGGTGCTTGTATTGCTGCCAATAAAGTTCCTGGAGTGAGAGCGGCTCTGATTACAGAGTATTTTTCTGCGCATCAGGGAGTAGAAGATGATGACATGAATTTGATTTGTCTTGGCGGTCGTATTACAGGTTATGCAAGTGCTGAAGAGTTGGTTCTGGCGTTCTTAAATGCCAGATTTATCGGTGCTGAAAAACATCTGCGGCGACTCCACAAAATTCAGAATTTAGAAAAATAATCTTAAAAAAATGGTCGCTTTTCTAAATTGATTTTTAATTCTTATTAATTTTAAAATAAAGAAAATGAACCCATTAAATCAAATACAAAAACAAGGTCAGAGTATCTGGCTCGATTTGCTCGACCGCGAAATTATGGACTCCGGCAAGTTGCAGGATCTCATTGATAATGATGACCTTGGTGGCTTGACTTCAAATCCTTCCATTTTTGAAAAAGCCATCAGTGGCAGTGCAGACTACGACGAAGATATTGTAATTCTCTCGAAAAAGGAGGGCAACAATCCTGCGATTTTTTTCGATTTAGCCATTGCTGATATTCAGAGAGCAGCTGATCTTTTTAAACCAGTATATGATAAAACCAACGGTACCAATGGTTTTGTAAGTTTAGAAGTCTCGCCCTATTTGGCGCGTGATACAGACGCAACAATCGAGCAGGTAAGAGATCTGTGGAAGCGGGTGAACCGGAAAAACGTCATGATAAAAATTCCGGGAACCAAAGAAGGTTTAGTCGCAATTCGGGAATGTTTACGGGAAGGAATCAACATTAATATCACGCTGCTTTTCGGACTTCCCCGCTATCGGGAAATAACAGAAGCGTTTATGGGCGGACTTGAAGATCGACTCAAAGAAGGGAACTCCATAAAGGAGATATCTTCTGTAGCGAGCTTTTTTTTAAGTCGGATCGATGTGATGGTCGATCCTATGCTCGAAGAAAAAGGAGCACAGCGTCTGAAAGGTAAAATTGCAATCGCTTCGGCGAAAAAAGCATATCAGATTTATTTAGAGATGATTTCCAGTGAGCGTTTTAAAAAATTAGAAGAGCAGGGAGCGCAAAGACAGCGTGTACTTTGGGCAAGTACGGGCACAAAAGATCCCTCATTCAGCGATGTGTTGTATGTTGAAAATTTGATTGGAAAAGATACCATCAATACTTTGCCGATGGAAACCATCGATGCATTTCGTGATCACGGAAAAGTTGCCGAAACTTTGACCAAAGAGCTTGATGAATCGAATAAAGCAATGGAAGATCTTGAGAAAACAGGAATTGATATTGATAAAATTACCCAAAAACTTGAAAACGAAGGAATAGAAAAATTTATTCAAGCCTACGATAAGTTGATGAAAAGTATTGAAAGTAAAAAACATAAAGAAAGCTAAAAGTAATGACCGATTTTGAAACATCAAAAATAAAAGCTGTTTTTTTGGATATCGGCGGCGTGATTTTAACGAACGGATGGGATCATGAATCGCGTGAGAAAGCGGCAAACGTTTTTGGTTTTGATTATACCGAAATGAATATCCTGCACAATTTCATCTACAATGTTTTTGAAATTGGCAGTATTTCGTTGGATGAATATCTCGACACTGTACTATTTGAAAATCCGCGGGATTTTACAAAAGAGGAATTCAAAAAATTTATGTATGCCCAATCGGTAGAATTGCCACAGATGTTATCCTGGTTTAAGAGCTGGAAAAAACAGACCGATTTACCCGTATTTGCCATCAGTAATGAAAATAAAGAGCTTAATGAGTATCGAATCCGGACTTTTAATTTACATGAATTATTTGATGGATTCTTCTCCTCCTGTTATGTTGGCTATCGTAAACCTGATCCGCGGATTTTTAAGACCGCTTTAGAAATTACGCAGGTAAAACCAGAGGAATGCATTTATTTTGACGACCGCCCCATGTTAGTTAATGCGGCTGGAAAGCTGGGAATGAACAGTATTGTACATCAAAACTTTGAAACCACTAAAAATATTCTCGAACATTTTATACGAAAATAATATGATGACACATCAAAATAAAAATCAAAGTTCTTTTGGAATGATCGGACTGGGCACCATGGGTTCCAACCTTTTGCAAAATATTGCGGATCACGGTTACCATTGTTCCGGCTACGATAACGATGCTAAAAAAGTCGATACGGTGAATATTTTGAATCGGGAAAATATTCATGCTTTTCCAGATTTAAAGGATTTTGTGCAAAATTTAAAAAGTCCGAAAGTGGTCATGCTTCTGGTTCCGGCCGGTAAAATAGTGGATTCTGTTATTGAAGAATTGCTTCAGGTTATGGATCAAGGAGATATCATTATTGATGGCGGAAATTCTCATTTCACCGATACCGAGCGACGGTTTGTAGATTTGGAGAAAAAAGGTTTTCATTTCGTGGGAATGGGTGTTTCCGGAGGTGAAGAAGGTGCCAGAAAAGGACCGAGTATGATGCCGGGTGGCGATAAAAAAGCGTATGAAACCCTGAAACCTATTTTAGAAAAAATTGCGGCCCATGTCAATGGCGAACCTACGGTAGCTTTTATGGGTGAACGCTCTGCCGGACACTTCGTAAAAATGGTGCATAACGGAATCGAATATGCGTTGATGCAGTTGATTTCTGAAACCTATGAAGTCATGAAAAAAGGACTTCAAATGGAAGACAGAGAAATTCATTCGGTTTTTGAAAAATGGAATGAAGGCCGTTTAAAGTCGTATTTAATAGAAATTACCGGTGATATCTTTGCCTACAAAAAGAAAGGGGCGCACCATCTTTTCTTTAATGATATTAAAGACGAAGCAAAAGCAAAAGGAACCGGCAAATGGACCTCTCAGGCGGCAATGGATTTAACCGTTCCGATTCCGATGATTGATATTGCCGTTTCCATGCGTGATCTTTCAAAATACAAAGACCTCCGGATTAAAGCGTCAAAACTATATCCTGATGATAAGAAACCGGAGTTTGATACAACAGAATATATAGCCAAACTCGAGGAAGCTTTTTATTTCTCGATGGTCTCAGCTTATGCGCAGGGAATGCATCTGCTTGATCGGGCCAATGAAGAATTCAAATATGATCTGAATTTAGATTTGATTGCAAAGATCTGGCGAGGCGGATGTATTATCCGTTCAGAATTTCTGGAAGATATTTATGCAGCCTATAAAAAAGATCCGAAATTGAAACATCTGTTTCTGGACGATTCTATTCATAAAAGTCTCCTTAAAAGTGTTCCCTCTGTCCGGTCTGTTATTTCAGATGCCGTGCTCCAGGGGATTGCAATACCATCTTTTGCGGTAGCAATGAGTTATTTTGATAATGTACGGAATGAAGAAATGCCTGCAAATCTCATTCAGGCGCAACGGGACTTTTTTGGTTCACACACTTATGAACTCAAAGGAAAAGAAGGCGTTTTTCATACCGATTGGGAAGATTCCAGCCATTAAAAAATCTGTTCAAAAATCCAAAGATTTAAAAATTAAAGAAATGCTAAAGACCTCAAAAAATAAATCAGATTCCACTATTTTTATCATTTTCGGCGGGACTGGAGATTTGACCAAGCGGAAAATAATGCCCGCGCTTTACAACCTTTTTCTCAATAAATGGTTGCCTGAAAATTTTGCAATTATTGGTACTTCGTCAACTAAAATGAATGTTCAAAAGTATATTGATGATTTACGGTCAGCAGTCGACGAGTTTTCCCGAAATGGTAAAACAAATGATGAAGACTGGAAAAGATTTTCTGCAAATATTACTTTTCAGGATGCTGATATCACTGATTCTGCAGCATTTAAACCCTTTGGAAAACTTATAGATAAATATAAAAAGGAGTGGCAGAAAACGCCTTCTATTATTTATTACTGCGCCGTGGCGCCGCGTTTTTTCTGTACAATCGCTGAAAATATATCAAAAGCTAACCTCGAAAATGATCCTGGCACTACGCGAATTATTGTAGAAAAACCGTTCGGAATCGATCTGGAATCTGCCAGAGAACTCAATAAAAAACTGCTTGGTATTTTTGATGAAACGCAGATTTACAGAATCGACCATTATTTGGGTAAAGAAGTGGTGCAGAATATCATGGCTTTCCGTTTTGCGAATTCTATTATGGAGCCACTTTGGAACCGAAATCATGTGGAACATGTTCAGATTTCGGTTACGGAACAGATTGGGATTGAAGGTCGAGGTAATTATTTCGAACATGCCGGCATTTTGCGGGATATGATTCAAAATCATTTGTTGCAGCTGCTCTGTATTATTTCAATGGAACCACCGATAAACTTTAATGCTGATGAGGTTCGGGATAGAAAAGTTGATGTTTTAAAAGCAATGCGAAAAATTGAAACTGGAAAAGTGGAAACCATGTCCGCACGAGGCCAGTACAGTTCCGGATGGATAGAAGGGAAAGAAGTTTTAGGCTATCGAGAAGAGAAAAATGTAGATCCCGATTCGAATACAGAAACCTATGCAGCTCTTAAACTTTATGTTGATAACTGGCGCTGGCAAGGCGTTCCCTTTTATTTGAGAACAGGCAAGCGGCTTTTCAAATCAGCTTCTACAATTACCCTGCAGTTTCGGGAAATCCCACACAATATTTTTCTGTCGGAAGAATCCGGTGCTCCCAAACAAAATCGTTTGGTAATCAGTATTCAACCTGATATGGCAATCCGTTTTCAACTGCAGAGTAAAGTTCCCGGACTCGAAATGAATTTAAATACAGTAGATGTCGTTTTTGATTATTCCGCAAGTAAAAAAACAGATTCGCCGGAAGCATACGAAACGCTTTTGCTTGATGCTATTACCGGTGATCAAACGCTGTTTATGCGCGCCGATCAGGTAGAAGCTGCCTGGGAATTGATTATGCCGATCCTCAATTACTGGGAAAAAAATAAGGAACAGAATTTCCCGAACTATTCGGCAGACTCATGGGGGCCTGAAAATGCCGAAGCCCTGATTGCAAGAGACGGTTATCACTGGTTCAACCTACCAGATAATAAATAAGAAGGCTTAAAATGGACTTAAATATTTATAATACTATTGATGAAGTGATGAACGCTTTGGCGACAACCATTTGCCATGCTTCAGAACTGGCGATTAAAAAGCGCGGACAGTTTAATTTTGTACTTTCGGGTGGAAGTTCGCCGCGTAAATTGTATGAACTTTTGGCATCAAAAACATACCACAATAAGATTGCCTGGAACAAAACCTTTTTTTTCTTTGGTGATGAAAGGTTTGTGCCCGAAACCGATCCACAGAGAAATTCGCTCATGGTAAAAGAAGTTTTATTTGATCCTCTGAAGATCAAAAAATCTCATATATTCAATGTCAACACAACCGGTTCTCCGGTAGAAGCTGCCCGAAAATATGAAGAATCCATCGCAGCACATTTTCAAAACAAAACAGTTGAATTCGACTTTGTTCTGCTGGGGCTTGGCGACAATTCACATACCGCTTCTCTTTTCCCAAATACATCTGTATTGGAGGAAACTGAAGCTGCCATTAAATCCGTTTTTGTGAAAGAAGTGGATATGTACAGGATTACGATGACTGCACCCCTGATAAATCAGGCTAGAAAAATTGCGTTTTTGGTTTTCGGAGAAGAGAAATCTGAGGCAGTATTTCATGTTCTGAACGATCAATCCGGTTCGGAAAGTCAATATCCAGCGCGTTTAATTAAAAATGAACAAAAGAAAGTGCAGTGGTTTTTAGATAAAAAAGCGGCGTCCCGATTATAGCTGAAAAAATTTTCTGTACAACTTCCTATTATATTTTTAAAAGATTCGAAAATGTTTCCGAAAATAAATCCTGCCGAAACTTCGGCTTGGGAAGCATTAATTGTACACCAAACTCAGATGAAAAAAGTTCAGCTGAAAGACCTTTTTAAAAATGACTCCCATTTAAAAATGGTAAAATACAGGTTTTAGTCTGCGGATCTCAGGGTGTGAATGGCGTAAATTATTTTAACAATTGTGTAATGGATTTAAGTATAGAATTATTCACCTTTGAATGGCAATTGGTGATTACGTCCTAAAATAAAAGAGATGAAATACAATAATTCTAAAAGTTGTAATCACATACCTGATCATCAATTACAAGCATAAAAGTTTATTAATGGATTTATTCTGATAGTGGTTAAAACATAAATAATATTAACAATGGAAACAACGAACACAAGTACGAATACATTGAAAAAGTTATTTGAAACTGTTTTTATATTCGCGCTATTTATTGCGATGTATGCCAATTTTGGGATAACCAAAGTTTTTGCACAGTCCCGGATTTCTGCAACGATTACCTACCAAACTTTTTATGATGAACTTTCTCCTTATGGGAACTGGATCGAATATCCGGGGTATGATCATGTTTGGAGCCCCAATGTAAATGGCGATTTTAGACCTTATTTAACCAACGGAAATTGGGAATATACGAACGATGGTTGGGCGTGGGCCTCTAATTATGATTGGGGCTGGGCACCTTTTCATTATGGCCGTTGGTTGTATGATCCTCAATATGGATGGTTATGGATTCCTGGTTACGAATGGTCTCCAGCTTGGGTGACTTGGGGAGAAGTCGATAATTATTATGCCTGGGCACCTTTGGGACCGCTTGTAAGTGTAGGTTTTGCCTATAACAACTGGAGACCGAATGCCTTTTACTGGAATATCGTTCCAAGGGAGCATATTCATGATAGAGATATATCGAGATTCGCAGAAGACCGAGGCAGAGATAATGCTTTTACAAATAGAATCCAGACGCTTAATAATTTCGACAGAACGTCCATCCATAATCATTATTATTCCCGTGGACCGGAACTGAAAAATGTTGAACAATATACCAACCGGCAAATCCCTCCTGTATCAATTAAATCAGCGGCTAAAATAATGCCGGCCAAAAGAGAGGGTAATAATTTACAGCTTTATCGTCCTGAAGTCATTCATCCGCAACCCTCAGTTTTTAAAAGGATGAATATTGAAAACCCTCCAATTAGAACTGGAGAAGAAAGAGGCGCTTTTCCATCAAGAAACTCCAATCAACAAAACAATAATAGAAACCCACAAGTGATAGAGAATAATCGTCAAAATCAAAATGCGGAGGTTAGAAGATCACAACCGATAGAAAACAGTCCCCAAATTCGCAATACAGAAGAGCAGAGAATGCCTTCGGTCGACAGGGCTGTACAACGACAAAATGTAGAGCGGATGCCAGAAATGAGAAGTCCCGCACGTTCTTCCGAAAACAGGATGCCTCAGGGTTCAGGTAGAAGAAGATAAAAAAGATAACCGTTCACTGGAGATTCCTGCAATTTTAAAAAGGTACCAGTAATTGTTTTTTACTACATTTTATCTCAGGTGGCGGGTCTGCTGTAATTATAAAAAATCTCTTTTATCTGGTTTAAACAAGCAAATTATCAGACTTCATTTTAAAACCTAACAGCAGGCTTTGAAAAAGTTAGATTTTGTAATAATAAAGCAGCATCCAGTTTTTCTGATATCAATAAGTTTTAACAAATCATCATAATTAAATTTTAAAAAAATGAAAAAGTCAATTTTAATTTTAGCAATGATAGGATTGGGTTTTCAATCCTATGCACAGGATACTTCAGTTCTTTACAGTGCTGTCTTGAAAAGGGGAGACGTACCGGAAGTGGTCCTTAAATCAATTGAAACAAATTTTCCGAATTACGTTGTGGAAGGTTATAACGCAGTTCCTATTGATTATGTAGCGGGAAATGTATATGTAAATAACGATGTAGACCTTTCAGATATAAATAGTTATCAGATCACAATTTCTTCAAAAAATAAAAAACTTGTCGCCAATTTGGATGGAGATGGTAAATTGATGAGCACCGTAGAAAATATAAAAGATGTTCCTCCGCCATCAGCCGTATCCCGATCTATTGCATCAGCATATCCTGGCTGGACTATCGGTAAAGATAACTATCATATGATTAATTATGCCAACGGAAGAACCGTGGAACATTATAGATTTCTTCTTTATAAAGATGGAAAGACCAAACGCGTTCATACCGATGCCAATGGTAAAATTTTAAAGTAAAATCGTTTCTAAATATTGACAAAAATGAAAACAGTACATTATATTGTACTTGCCGTGATTTTTTTAACCTTAGCCAATTGCAAAAAGAGGAAGATGGGTGATCAGGTAACGAATAATAAAGTCCAAACTACACCCAATGGATCTGATATTAAATTTGCTGAAGCTTTAAAATTTATTGAAAATGGGCAATTACCTAAAGCTTCAAAAAGAATTAAAGAGGGAATTGCTGAACTCAACAAAGAAGCGGAAAACATTAATAAGAGCGAAAAACAAAAACTAGATTCTCTTAATTCTCACTTAAATAAGGTTTCTAATGATCTCGAAAACGGGAAGGCTGTACAGATCAACCTAATAAGGAATCTTATAGCCAATGCCGAGATTATTGCGAATCACAGCTACTTAAGCAGTGATGATTTATTGATTTGGGAAGATCCCGACGCTGCGGAAATAAACACAACCTCCAAAAGATTCGATGTCACTTTTGCTAACCTTAAAAATACGGAACGGACCGTGAAACAAGATGCCCAAAAAGATCACAAAGATTTGGTTATGGAAGGGGAAAAATTGAAGGCAGATTATAATGTCTGGGAGAAAAGAACTGTAGAATTCAACAAAAAAGTTAATGATCACTTTAAGAAGAATTTTCAGGAATTTTCTTATTTAAATTAGAGGATTAAAATGTTTTTCTATAAATTTTAAAGTAGGCTGATGTCCTATTTTAAAAATTTCTTAAATAAATCCCATTTTTTTAATCTCCCAATCAATTCGACTGGGAGATTTTGGCCTTTTAAAATAAATTGCCTCGGACCCAACAAAGTAGAATAGAAGTTCGCGGTATTTTCTTCGTATTGGGCTTTGTTTTAAATATTTTATTGTTTATTTCTAAAATATTGAACTATTTCACTTCCGGCTTTGGTGTATTGTTGTTTTTATTCTTTCCTGTAAGAAATTCCTCCAATGATTGAAAGAGAATAAAAAGCCCCGGTATCACAAAAACTCCGAATAAAGTTCCTACAAGCATTCCTCCGACGGCACCAACGCCAATGGATTGATTACCAGCAGCACCGACACCTGATGCAAAAACCAATGGCAGCAGTCCCACAATAAAAGCAAGAGAGGTCATGAGAATAGGGCGTAATCTTGCAGTGGCTCCTGCAACAGCAGCATCAATAATCGTCATTCCCGAATGTCGTCTTTCCAAGGCGTATTCCACGACCAGAATAGCGTTTTTGGAAAGCAGTCCTATGAGCATAATGACCGCTAACTGCATATAAATATTATTATCAATTTTAAACAAATGGGCAAAAAAATAGGTCCCCATCAAACCAACCGGTAAGGTGAATAATATGGAAAATGGTATAAGAAGACTTTCATATAACGCTACCAAAAGAAAATACACGAAAACAAGACACAGGATATAGATGTACAACGTTTGACCACCACTTTTACTTTCTTCCCGTGAAATTCCCGAATATTCAAATCCATAGCCTTGAGGAAGGGTTTTCGCGGCGACTTCCTGTATGGCATTCAGTGCGTTGCCACTGGTATATCCTGTATTGGGCTGCCCGGTAACAGCCATACTGGTATACAAATTAAAACGGGAAATACTTTGCGGTCCAAACGTTTTGGTCATCGTTATAAATTCGTTAATGGGTGCCATCGTGCCGGCGGAATTCTTAATATATATATTGTTTAATCCCTGAAGCACGCTTCTGTAAGGTGCATCTGCCTGAACAATGACCCGGTATTGTTTCCCGAATTCATAGAAATTGGAAGCGTAGTCCCCTCCATAATATCCCTGCATTGTCGAAATAATAGAATTCATAGTAAAGCCAGCTTCTTTTGCCTTTGCAACATTGATCTCCATTAAATATTTGGGGTAGTTTAGCGCAAAACCTGTCGCAGCATACTGAATTTCCGGCCGTTTATTTAATGCGTCCAGAAATTTTTCTGAAACGCTGTTGAATTTTTCAAGACTGCCTCCGGTTTTATCCTGCAGTTGTAATGAAAAACCTCCGGAAACGCTAAAGCCGGTAACCGTCGGTGGCGCAAAAAATAGAATTTTAGCATCCTTGAATTGTGATGTTTTCTGAAACAGTAGACCTATAATATCATTGATGCCTACTCCTTTTCTTTCGCCCCAAGGTTTCAGACGCATGATCAGTAAAGCATAATTGCTTCCGCTTCCATTGATGATGCTGTTGCCTGTTACTACAGCATTGTTCTGTATGTCCGGTATCCCTGATGTTATGTCATTAACCCGATTGGCAATTACGGTGGTTCTGTCCAAAGAACTCCCTGGTGCTAGGGCAATGTCCGCAAAGAGTACTCCTTGATCTTCATCAGGCACAAAGCCGGATGGGGTAATTTTCATAAAATAAATCAATAGCGAAATAGCGACCAATATCGCGACCGGAACCATCCATTTTTTGCGGGATAAAAATAAAATGGATTTTTGATATTTTCCTTTTATAGAATCAAAACCTGTGTTGAAACCAGTTTTAAATTTTTGAAGGAAAGTCTTTTTCTGATTTGGATCTTCGTGATGTGGTTTAAGAAATAAGGCGCATAAAGCTGGACTTAGAGTTAAAGAACTGATTGCAGAAATAACAATAGCTGATGCCAGCGTCAAACCAAACTGATTAAAAAACACTCCCGAAGATCCACTTATAAATGAAACCGGTATAAATACAGAAGCCATTACCAATGTGATTGCGATAATAACGCTGCTAAGATTGGACATGGTATCAATCGCTGCCTGTTTTGATGAAGTATAGCCTTCGTCGAGTTTGGCGTGTATCGCTTCAACCACCACAATTGGATCATCCACCACAATACCGATGGCCAAAACCAAGGCAAAAAGCGTAAGCAGGTTAATGGTAAAACCAAAAAGCGTGAGGCAGGCAAAGGTGCCGACAATGGAAACGATAATGGAAACCGCCGGAATAAGGGTCGACCTAAAATCCTGCAGAAATAACAGCACAACCAAAAAAACAAGGAAGTAGGCGATAAGCAGTGTTTCGACCACTTTACTAATAGAAGCGCTTAAAAAATCATTAACATTAAATAAAGAAATATAATGAATTCCTGTAGGGAAAGACGCTGAAGCGGCGTCGAGTGTAGCAATGGTCTGCGTTACAATATTTTGTGCATTTGAACCTGCCGTTTGGCTTACGGAAATTACGGTCGCCGGTTTTCCGTCTGTACTTTGGGTAGATGCGTAAGTTAAAGTACCCAGCTCTATCCGTGCGATGTCTTTTAACCGTAACAGTGATCCGTCTTTAGAAGCATGCAGGATGATATTTTCAAATTCTGCAACCGATTGAAGGCGTCCTGTAAACTGAATATTGTATTGAAATACCTGATTGCTGTTTTCGCCAAATTTTCCTGGAGCAGCATCGATATTCTGTTCTGCGAGAGCATTCACCACATCATCAGGAGACAGTCCATACACAGCCATAACATCGGGCTTTAACCAGATACGCATGGCATAATCCTGCGATCCAAAAACATTTACACCACCTACACCATTGATCCGCTGAATAGTTGGGACAATATTGATGGTGGCATAATTACTCAAAAACTTTAGGTCATAATCTGGATTGTCGCTTTTCAGGGCAAAAAATAAGAGGTTACTGCTTTGTTTTTTGCTTACCGTAACTCCAGTTTGAATGACTTGAGCGGGTAAAAGTTTTGTGGCGCTTTGAACACTGTTCTGAACATTTACTGCATTAATATCGGGATCGCTCCCCAAATTAAAATAAATAGTAATGGCCGCGGTACCGTCGTTGGTAGCAGTTGAGGTCATATAAGACATTCCTTCAACACCATTGATTGCCTCTTCCAGTGGAATAACGACATTGTTGAGAACTACTTCTGCATTGGCACCAGGATAGGTCGCAGTAACATTCACGGTGGGAGGTGCAATTTGTGGATATTGGGTAACAGGTAATGAGAGGTAGGCTAATACTCCCAAAATCACTATCATTACCGAAATGACGACAGATAATAATGGTCTTTCAATAAATATCTTGAACATTTGATTTTATTTATAAGAGTTATTATTTTACTTCTTTTAAGACAGCTTGGTAAACACTGTCTTTTTTTACAGGAACTGGTTTTATGCGCATTCCCGGTTTTAAACCACCTATACCTTCCAGAACGATGATGGCGTTTTTATTTAATCCTTTGTTTACTATAAATAGATTTCCAATGGTGTTTTCACTAACTTCTATGCTGGTGCTTATTAAGCTGTCTTTGTTGATCACCTGGTACACGAATTTCTTGCCCTGAAGATCAAAAGAGGCTTCCTGAGGAACTAAGATTGTCGACTCCACGGGGATTGGGATTAAAATGTTGGCACTGCTTCCGCTCTGTATCAGCCTGTTTGGGTTGGGAAAGGTGGCTCTGAAATTTGCAGATCCCGTTTCGGTACTTACGGCCCCGGAAGAGGCAGTTACTTTTCCCTTTACAGGATATACGGTTCCGTCTGCCAGTTGTAGGGAGACTTCTTCTAAATTACTAAATTTATTTTGTTGCGTATTTCCCTTAAAATGATGGGTGAAACCAAGCAGCAGTTTTTCATTAACTGAAAAATAAACATACACATTTGAGGTATTGTAAACGGTCGTCAAGCTATTTCCGGCACTGCTGCTTACCAAACTTCCCGTTTTGTAAGGTATGACTCCCACCGTTCCGTCAGCAGGACTTCGAATGGTAAGATAACCGAGATTTACCTGGGCGTTGGTAAGGTTTGCTTTTGCTGAAGCAAGTGATGCCTGGCTGGATTCCAACGCATATTGATTGGCCTCAAGAGCATATTTGCTCACAATATTGCGATCCACCAAAGGTTTTACCTGATTCACCTGCATCTGCGCAGATTTCACATTGGCAACTGCTATTTTTACTGCAGCATTGGCGCTCCGAACCGCTTCCTCGTACTGTGGATTTCTTAACTGAAAAAGAAGCTGTCCTTTTTTAACATCAGCACCTTCGTCCACATACATCTTTTCGATAAACCCATCTACTTTTGGAATAATAACCACGTCCTGCTCTCCCTTTATGGTTGCAGGAAAAGAATAGGTAATAACGGCATCTCCATAATATACCGGTGCTACTTTATAAGCAGCTATGGGGGCCGTCCCAGATTTTCCAGGGTTTTGCTTGTTTTTATTACAGCTTAATAAGACCGAGAGTAATAGTAAGAAGGTTAGTTTTTTCATCAGATGCTTTAATTGAAGAATAGTTAATGACCCCATTAGTTAATGATATTAATTATACATAACTATGGTATTGATCTAAATTGCAATACGCTGCCGTTTCTAAACGGTTTCAATAATTCCCATTGCTGCATAATACGCGGCCCCGATCAAAGCTGTCTGATCGTTCAGTACTATTTTCACAGGAACTGTTTTCAGCAAATGTTCCATACGCCCGAAGTTGATAAAGTTCTTATAAAATTCTTCTTTATTAATGAGACCTAGAATTTTTGGAGCAATCCCGCCACCGATATATATGCCACCGGTTGCTTTGGTTTTCAAGGCAAGCTGTGCCGACTCCACACTAAGGTATCTTACAAAGTGTTGCAAAGTTTCGGCACATATCGGATCTTTCTTTTCCAGAGCTGCGGTAGATATTGCGATAGGTGGATCTTCATTTTGAAATTGTTTAGTGAGCCATTTGGGTTCTTTTTCGTTTCTGAAGTTTCGTAAAAATTGATAGATATTATGAATCCCCTGGCCTGAAATAAGCCTTTCACAGCTAATATGATCAAATTTAGTTTTTAGAAATTTCCATAATTCTATATCAAGCGGACTGCTGGGCGCAAAATTGCAATGTCCACCTTCTGTCGCATACGGATGATAATGTGAACCGTCCCAATACATTCCCGCCTCGCCAAGACCTGTGCCCGGTGAAATTACCGCTGCATTGCCTTCGGATTTTTTACCCACTGTCAAAACTTCAAAGTCATTTTCTTCAAGTGCAGATAGGCCGTAAGCGTTGGCTTCCAGATCATTAATCAGAAGTACGCGTTTAATGTTTAGATCAGATTCTAATTTTTTAGCATCGATTTCCCAGGCGAAATTTACACCCCGAACTTTGTCACCATCCACGGTACCTGCGACACCCAAACAGGCACAATCAATAGTAGAGGAATTATCTTCGTGAAAATGAAGAATTGCCTTTACAAAAGAACCGTGATCTGTGGTAGGATAACGTTGATTTTTAATCGAAATTAATTTTCCTTTTTGAATTTCAAAAAGTGCCAGATTTGTTTTAGTTCCACCCACATCAGCCGCCAAAACCAATCCAGAGCTGGGTAATTTCTTTTCGCGGGAAGGATAGGCCATGGGTAGAGTGGCATCTGAAATATCGGGTAATGATATTGATTTAAAATTCTCCATTTTTGATTGCTTTTATCGTTAAGGGATTGTCCCGGAATAGCGTTTTATATGATTTTTAATTTTCGGGCAAGCTTTCGGGGACTGTCATTTTTGCGACACCTATTCTGTCATCGGCCATTCCGTAATACACATCAATTCTATTGGGTTGGCCGATGTCGTCACGGCGGTCTGTACCGGTGGGAAAAACCACATTACCAACTGTTCCGATTTTTTCCTCCGGTAAATCTGGAAATAAAACAGGCTTCGTCGAACGGTACAAGATTTTTTGAGGCTCTTTTTCAGATAAAATCATCACGCCTGCAGAATAAGAATATTTAGGATCATCTTTAGTGCAGTTTTCATGTTTTTGTACGCCGTGATAAATGATTAACCAGCCGTGTTTTGTCAGGATCGGAGGGGCGCCGCCGCCAATTTTTAAATTTTCCCAGGAGTAAACAGGATTCGCTAAGCAATGATGGGACGTGAATTTTGCATTTTGCAAAGAAGTATCTTTCCCTTCTTTCAGGTTGAAATAAGAAATCCATATGCTTTCCTTATTTTTATCGATATTTCGGTATTCGCCTCTCTTAACTGTTTCTTCCGGAATACTGTCGGGAAAAAGTGGACGGTGCAACATGGCAATAGAAGTGTGGTGGTGCGGACTGGGCAGAGCAATGGGGAAAAAACTGGCATCTTTATCATCCACATTATTAAAATCAAGTGGTTTATAAAGGGTATAACCAATCAAACCCATTCTTTCCCAGGTGAAAAGATCTTTCGATCTTGCCATGGCGATGCGCGGTCCGTGTGGGCCATAAGCGGTATAAGTCATAATATAATGTTCCACAGGTTCTACGTAGGTTATGCGCGGATCCTCGCAACCGCCACCGCCATTCGGACGTTTCTCATAGTCTGCTTCAGGTTCCAGCACAACACCCAAACGTTCTACGCCGACAGGATCACCAGCATCATTAAACAGTACTTTTGCAATACCGATCCGAGAGTAATTATTCTTGGCCACCAAACGTGGAAAAAGATAAAGTTTTCCATCTGGACCGCGGGTTACCGCAGGGTTCAGTACTCCTTCAACTTCAAATTCGTTTCCTTCCTCTGGTTTCATGATGGTACAAAGTCGATGTAATTTGAAGGGTATCATTGTTTTTTATTTTTAGAGGTTAAGCAGGCAATGATTGTTTCAATAATTCTTTTGGTTTCTTCAGGATCTCTTACCTGAATACAATCTGCACCGGTATTTCTGGCAGGGTAATCGTTGCCGCCTTCAAATAATGCATCGCCGATAAAGAGCATTTCAGGAATTTTTATTTCTAAAATTTCATTAAGTTTTCTTATTCCATACGCCTTATCTATACCCGGTTTTACAATATCGATGGATGTTGTTCCGCCCATACCGATCGAAAATTCACTTAACGTTTCTTTCAGTGGTTCGACAATTTTTTTACGTTTTTCAAAATCAGGATCCCAGACTTTTTTCTGGTCCAGAGGTGCCTGTTGTCCTAACCCTGAAAAGGTAATCTGACTTCCCCGGTCTTCAATTTGCTCACCCCAGGTTTTCTTGATGTCCAGACGGGCTGCTTCTATTGCAGTATGCAGATTGTTCAGAATTTTTTCTCTTTCTTCTGCAGTGAAATTTTCTTCATACAATTCTTCCCAATCTTTTCTGTACTGATAAAACTTTGTTCCACAAGTCGGAAGAATCATTAATTTTTTAAGCATTGCTTTTTTTGGTAAATACTGCAACACCTGTGTTTCGAACTGAGGCCAGTCGCCACCGGATATAATAGCGACCTGGGCGACTTCGAGTAAATTATTTAAGAGTTCAGCCATTTCCCTGTCAATTGCTGATTTGCTCTTGGCCAAAGTACCGTCTAAATCAAAAATAATGAGCCTTTTCATCTTTTTTAATGAAGTTTTTTATCGGAAATAGCGATTTGCAGAAGCGTGATTTCTTGCGTCGGTTGAAGATTGAGCAGACCTATAATTGCCGGCAAGAGTATCACTTCACCTTTATCGATGTGGTAATCTTTACCATTGTAATTCATCGAGCCCTTGCCATCGATGCAAACTAAAATTGCCGGTTCATCTTTAAAGCCTACCATATAATCTGATCGGGTTTTGATTCGCCAGGCTTTAAAGTGTTCATTGTCGAAAAGTTTTTCGGTATCTTTAAGATCTGGAGTTATTAAAGGATTCACCGGTCCAATATCCACTTGATTAAAATCAATACAGGCAACAGCTTCTTCGACCTGAAGTTCGCGTGGTTTTCCCGTTTTCTGATCAGTTCGATCCCAATCATAGAGGCGGAAAGTGACATCACTGTTTTCCTGAACTTCAAAAACGACCGTCCCGCCAAGGGTGTGAACCGCTCCTGAATGAATAAATATGGCGTCATCTTCTTTGGGCACGAAACTGTGCAAACAATCGGATACGGTATTGTTCTGAATAGATTCCAGCAATTTCTCTTTGGTCGTTCCTTTTTTTAAGCCTGCGTAGATGCGGCTGGTTTCACTGGTTTCCAAAACGACCCAGGCTTCCGTTTTTCCGGAATCGCCTTCCGGGATATATTCTTTTTGATGATCCGACGGATGAACCTGAACAGACAGTACTTCTTTGCAATCCAGAAATTTTAACAAAAGTGGAAAGTGATCGAAATGGCCACCCAATTTACCCATAATTTCGTACCGGAAATCATGCATTAACTTTGTCAAAGTTGTTCCTTTCAATGCTCCTTCGGAAACCTCGTTTGCATAATCTTTCCGGTCGCTTAACAGCCATGCTTCTCCCACAGGTTCGTCTTCAGGAAGTGGTTTTGAAAGTAAATTTTCTAATCTCCTACCGCCCCATAACCGATATTGATAAATAGGATCGAATTTTAAAGGATACATTTGATTGCTCATCTTGATAAGTTTAGAATAATGAACAACTGTTTTTTTCAATTTTTACAATCCCGCGGAAAAACTTACGGTTTCATATTACTTAAAATTGAAAGATTTAGCCAGTTTTTGAATGTAGAACAAACGTAAATATGAGATATAATTACCTGAAAAGTGTTACATATTTGCTGTAAGAATTACATATGTGACAGATTTTATTGAAGTAGAATGAGGGATGAAATTAATTATGACTAAATTCGTTTTTTTTATTTTCATTGGGCTGACGGCAATGATTTTTTAAAATGCGGAAAAGCAAGAATATAAGATGATTAGCGTCATTTCTTCCAGAGAATTTAAACTTTAAAAAAAAGAAATCTGAACAAGATTCAAAATAGTGGAACAATAACAGTATTTAATTGTTTGATGGGGACAGGAATATAACACATCTATGCTGATGCCGCAGACTGATAAAGGAGTAAAATCCCAAAAAGTTTTAGTCAAATAGATTTATTGAAATTTTATTTTTCAAATTATATTTAGAAAGGCAGCGATAATTTATTGCTGCCTTTTTTTGTTTCAATTATGGAACGTTACTTAGAGAAGGTTGAATTACAGATGAAATTTTTCCGGTGAAGTTGAATATCACAAATCATCCGTATCGTCATTGGTATATCCCATTTTTGTTAATATCTTATCCAGCAGACACCAGTTCGTCACTGAGGACTGCAGTAAATTAACACCTACGAATCCTGTTAACCACAACCAGTTTTGGCTCATATAAAGGGTTAAAAGTATACTTGCCAAAATCATGGTTCCTGCGAAAGCATGGATTATTCTATTTCTCATAATTGTTTTTTTTTATTTTAAAATTGTTGTTCTAAAGCGACAAGCGCAATGTGGATCTTCGAAAGTGTTTCTTGTTTTCCATTGAATTCTTTGATTTTTTCGAGAATTTGAACGGAATTTTCCGCCGATGCAAAAACTGTGAACAACAAAGATTCTGTTTCTGAATAGGAAGAGGCGAACCAATTTTCTAATACATTGCTGGTTTTTTCATTCTTAAAACCTTGAACAGTGTGATAAGTGAAAGATTTTGCCCCGGATTTCACCAATATATTTTTCACTTCATTTTCAAATTCCGTGATGGCCGTGATGAGTAATAATTTCATAGTTTGATGTTTTAAATTTCTCTGCTGAAATAGTTTCCAGCAGAGAAATGAGTTAATTAATCCTTAAGATTTTCTTCAATGGAATCGGGTTCTGCTTTTATAACTACAGGCTCATTCTAAAGCCATTTGTCCTTTTCAGACATGTAATAAATCAGCGGAATGACAATCAGCGTGAGCAAAGTGGAAATAATGGCTCCAAATACCAGCGAAATTGCCAATCCCTGGAAAATTGGATCGAAGAGAATGACTACCGCTCCGATTACAACTGCTCCAGTAGTTAATAAAATTGGTGTTGTTCTTACCGCTCCAGCTTCAATAATGGCTTGTTTAATGGGTGTTCCTTCCTTCAGGCGGATTTCAATAAAATCAATGAGAAGAATCGAGTTTCTCACCATGATTCCTGCCAAAGCAATCATTCCGATAAACGAAGTTGCCGTAAAGAAAGCGCCTAATAACCAGTGTCCAAGCACGATGCCGATTAATGAAAGTGGAATTGGAATCATCATCAGAATCGGTGTTTTGAAGTTTTGAAACCAACCCACAATCAACATATAAATAATGATGATGACCACTAAAAACGCCGCTCCCAAATCCCGGAAAACCTCCAAAGTGATTTGCCATTCTCCGTCCCATTTCACGGTGTAATCGGATTCATCTTTCGGAGGATTCATGTACAGTTCATTCAATGAATATCCTGCCGGAAGTTGAATGTTTTTCAGTTTTTTATCCATTCCGAGAATCGCATAAGCCGGACTTTCTAATCCTCCAGCCATATCTGCAAGGATATAAACCACGCGTTTCTGGTCTTTTCGGTAAATTGATTTTTCTAAAGTTTCCCGCTGAACTTTCACCAAATCGCTTACGGGAACCATTCCGCTTTGACCTTTTATTTTCTGATCGGTAATGTCCGAAATACTGGTTTTATCGCCATCTTTTAATTTTATTACAATATCAACGGCGTCATTGGATTTTGGATCATATAAATTCCCGATGGAATGTTCGCCAATCAGATAAGTGAGGTTTCCTACAATTTGTTGTGGAACAATGCCGTTCAACATTGTTTTTTCTTTATCAGCCACAATTTTGAATTCCGTTTGTGGCGATTCTACCATCCAGTCCACATCCACAACATCATCCGTATTGATGAGGATTTTCTGAACTTCATTTGCAATTCTCACCTGCTCGTTATAATCCGGACCGTAAACTTCCGCAACAATGGTGGATAAAACCGGTGGTCCTGGCGGAACTTCTACAATTTTTACATTCGCACCGTATTTTTTCGCAATCCTGTGAATTTCTGGGCGAATGACTTTTGCAATATCGTGACTTTGCAGATTCCGGTCTTCTTTATGCAAAAGATTCACCTGAATATCCGCTGTATTGCTGCTTCCACGCATGTCGTAATGACGAACCAATCCATTAAAAGTAATGGGAGATGCCGACCCAATATAAGATTGATAATTCACCACTTCCGGCACGGTTTTCAGATATTGCGCGATGTCTTGTGTAGCTGCCGCAGTTCGTTCTAAAGTCGTTCCTTCGGGCATATCGATGACCACCTGAACTTCATTTTTGTTGTCAAACGGAAGCATTTTTACCGCCACCCATTTTGCACCAAAAGCCAACATGGAAATCATTAATAATATAAAAGTAACTCCGAGCATCGTCCATCTTTTTTTACCATTATCCAGCAATGGTTGCTCAATTTTTTTGTAAATTTTGTAGATGAAACCCGTTTCCAGACCCTGTTCTTCTTTATGTTCTTCAGAATCTTTTACTTTTAATAAATGGAATCCTAAATAAGGCGTAATCGTTAAAGCAATAAATAAAGAAAGTAACATCGCAATCGACGCTCCAATCGGCATTGGCGACATATAAGGTCCCATCATTCCGGAGACAAATGCCATCGGTAAAATCGCTGCAATTACCGTAAATGTTGCTAAAATTGTAGGATTTCCTACTTCATTAATGGCGAAAATTGCGGCTTGCTTGAACGGTAATTTCTTCATGTGAAAATGCCGGTGCATATTTTCTGCAATGATAATACTGTCATCAACAACGATTCCCACTACGAAAACCAGGGCGAAAAGCGTAATTCTATTGAGCGTATAACCCAACATATAATAGGAAAAAAGCGTTAAAGCAAAAGTTAAAGGAACCGATAGAAACACGACCAATCCGCCTCTCCATCCCATGGCAAGCATCACCAAAATGGTTACGGCAACAATGGCGATTCCCAAGTGTCCCATTAATTCTGAAACTTTATGAGACGCAGTTTCCCCGTAATTCCGGGTGACTTCTACATGAACATCATTGGGAATTAGAGTTTTCTTTAAAGTTTCTACTTTTGCTAAAATTTCCTCGGAAATATGCATTGCATCTGCACCTTTAACTTTCGAAACAGAAAGCGTTACCGCAGGATATTCTGATAAGAAACTCTTGCCTTTTTCGGTTGCGTTTCCATATCCGAAATTTACATAATTCGTGGAAGAGGAAGCACCGTCTTCAATTTTTGCTACCTGTTTCAAATAAACCGGCATATTTTGCGAAGTTCCGATCACGAGATTTCCCACCTCTTCGGCAGAACTTAAAAATTCTCCGGTGGTGAGTAAATATTCCTGATCGTTACTGGAGAAACTTCCGGATTGTGAACTTCCGTTATTCGCCAGAATCATCTGCATAATTCCCAATGCATCTACATTGGATTCTGCCATTTTATCTTTATCAACAATTACTTTTAACTGTCGGCTTCTTCCTCCAATCACGTTAGTTAAAGAAACATCTTTCACCTTTTTTATTTCAGATGAAAGTTCTTCTGTAATTTGTCTTAACTGAAAATCGTTATATTTTTCGCTCCAAAGCGTTAAACCCAACATAGGAACATCGTCGATGGAACGCGTTTTTATCAAAGGTTCATACACTCCTTTTGGGAAGATGTTTTTGTTCTTCATCATCTCATCGTAGAGTTTCACGTAAGAACGTTCGGTGTCTTCGCCCACGTAAAATTGTACGATAATCATGGCTTTTCCGTTCATTGCCATGCTGTGAACATGCTCTACACCTTTGATGTTGGAAATTATTTTTTCCAAAGGTTTCACCACACGGTTTTCTACTTCTGTGGGATTTGCACCGGGATAACCGACCATTACATCGGCCATAGGAACAATGATCTGCGGCTCTTCTTCTCTCGGTATTAAAGTGGAACTGTATGCGCCAATCACCATCAAAGCAACCATTAATAGAATGGTGAGTTTTGAATTGATAAAGACTTTGGCAATCTTTCCTGCTATTCCTTCTTGCATAATTTATTTTTTTTATTTAACAGTGTATCAATTTACCAGTGTAACAATCTTTAGTTATTCAATCGACCAATTTTTTTTAAGAAAAATATGGACAATTAATACTCATTATTGAATTGATTGGTAAATTATTACATTGATAAACTGTTACATTATTTTTTTACTTTCACTCCGTTGAAAAGTTTGCCTTGTGCAGAAATGATGTACGGTTCTTTTGCATTTAGACCAGATAAAATCTCTACCTGATCGCCTAAATCTTTTCCGGTTTTCACCCAACGAAGAATCGCAGTATTATTTGCGCTTACGGTATAAACTCCCGTTAATTGTCCGTTTTCTACCAAAGCAGATTTGGGAATCATCACACCTTCCTGGGAATCCTGATTCGTTTTTCCATTATTTTTAAAGGGGAATTGAACGTTCACAAACATTCCCGACAAGAGATTGGCACTGTTGGAGACATTCACCTTAACCAAGTATTGTCCACCTGTGTTTGCGGATGATCTGCTGATTTCCGCAACTGTTCCGCCGACTTCCTGATTAGTTGATTTCAAGGTGATTTTCACAGGCATTCCCTGTTTTATTAAAGTGATATTTTGCTCAGAAACCAATACCTGCGCCTTTAAAGCAGATGGAGATTCGATCGTCAGCAAAGGCATTCCCGGACTTGCCATATCGCCTTGTTCGGCATATTTTGCAGTAATGACTCCGGAAATGGGCGCGGTAATATTGGTGTATCTGTATTGTGCATTCACTTCACTTTTCATTGCTTGAGCCGCATCTAATCCTGCTTTTGTCATTTCGTAACGCGCTCTCATATCATCGAGTTCTTTTTGAGAAGCACTTTGACTTTTATATAAATTAGAAAAACGTTCGTAGTCTCTTTTAGCACTGTTGAAATTTGCCTGCGCCTGTGAAATCTGCGCGCCGGCCTGTCCGCCTTTTGCCTGAATGTCGGCGCTGTTGATGCTTACCAACAATTGTCCGGCGCTTACGTTTTGGCCCACTTCGGCTTTCATTCCGGTTATGTAGCCCATTATTCTGGTGCTTACATTTATGGAGTTTTTTGAGACTAATTTTCCGCTTGCGGTGGCAAAAGCACCTTCAGAGCTGGACCGGGACTGACTCACGGTTACTTCAATGGGTTTTTGCTGCAGGGTTGCGTCTTTTTCGTCTTCTGAACAACTTATCGTTAATCCTAATAAAAGGACGGAGTAAATTAATATTTTCATTGGATTTTTTTTTATTTTAAAAATTTAAAGTATTCAAGAGCTGAATTATATTCGAAAATCGCCTGCTGATGTTCCAGTTCTTTTTGGGACATTTGGGTTTCCGCGGAAAGTAAATCTGATGATTTCTCCAAACCCTGAGCATATCTGTTTTTTCTTATTCTATAAGCTTCTCCGCTTTGTTCCCAGGCTAATTTGGAAAGGGAAACTTTTCGGTCCGCATCTAAAACCTGGCGGTATGATTTATTGAGTTCTAGCTGATTCTGTTTTTGGTATTGCTGAATTTCAGTTTGTGCTTTGGATAAATCTGCGCGGTATTTTTCTTGTTCGCTTTTCGCTTTCAGGCCATCGAACACGTTCCAGGAAAGCTGCAGTCCGACCAAATATCCGTTGGCATCAAACTGATAGGGTTTATTGTCATAAAGTTCGAAACTTCCGAAGGCATTTAATTTGGGTAAGAATTTCGCTTTCGATGATTTGATGAGATAATGGTATGCTTCCATAGATTTCTCATACGCCTGCAAATCTTTTCTATCGATGTTGAGTTGGGGATTTTCTTCTAAAATATGTTCTTGATAAGAGAATTTCTCGGATGGTTTGAATACTTTGTTTTTAGAATCTTCATTTAGCAAAAAATAGAGATAATCCGAAGCGTTTCTCACATTGGATTTTGCATATTGGATCTGGTTTTCAATTTCAGAAACACGCACATCCATGTACAACACTTCTGATTTCTGAATCATGCCGTTTTTGTAATAATTGTCGATGACTTTTTTATTGGCAAGCGTAGTTTGTTGGGCTTCTTCCAGAACGTTGACCACTTTATACGCCATTTGCAGCTGGAGATACGCTTTATTCAAATCGAACTGAAGATATTCTTTGGTTCGTTCTGCTTTTATTTTTAAAACATCTACCTGAACTTCGCCCGCTTTTTTCCGATAAACGGCATCTTTATTAAAAATCGGTTGCTGAACTTCCAGTTTCGTGGCGAAATTGAAAATATTATCTGGATTGTTGAGTTTTGCCGGATCAAAATCCATCATCGTAATGCGCTCCTGATTCAGTTTTGAACCAAATGCCATCAATGGATTATTGGTGGAAATTCCCGTGTAAGAAGCGGTTACATTAGGCAAATACATCGCTCTGGTTTCCAGTAAACTTGCTTTTGCAGCATTCACTTCATCGTTGGCTAATTTTACCGATAAATTTTGTCCTTCAATTCGGGCTTCTAAATCTTTTTTAGAAATCTGAAGAGTATCCTGACCAAAAATTTGGGTAGAAATAAAGAGTAAAAACAATAATTTTTTCATAAATCTTAATTTGATGACAAAAGTAAGACTGTGAAAAATCCTGTACAGTGATGTTTATCACAAAGCCCATTAATAAAGAAATTTTGCTGGTTTCATATTGGATGAAAAAAACAAAACCCCGACTTCTCGAGGTTTTATTTCTATCATTGATAAGATGTGTTTTTAAAGAGTGACGATTGTAGTTTTCATTGTGACTTTCGACTTTATTGAATTGGAGATCAAGCAATGCTGCTCAGATTTTTGTAAAACACGTTCTGCTTTTTCACGGTCGCTTTCATTCGCAATGGTAACAGTTGGTTCCAAAATAACTTCTGTCATTAGGAATTTTCCTTCTATTTGCTCCAGTTTTCCGTGTGATTTGCACGTGAAACCTGTGAACTCTAATTTGGAATTTTCCGCGATAGATAAAAATGTGGTCATCAGGCAACTTGCAACTGCAGAAGTGAACAAATGTTCGGGAGACCAAATTCCTTCCACGCCTTTTGGGAATTGCGGTGGAGTAGCGATTTCTACGGTTGTGGAAAGTTCCGGTGAAGACATTTCTCCCTGCCGGTCTTTCGACCAGGTAATATCTACGTTATATAAATGAGGTTCCATTTTTTTAAATTTTACTGTTTAAACTTGCCCAACCGCCGCCGTTATGAACATCGGTATAGCCATTTTTTACAAGCAGCGTTTTTGCAGAAGCACTTCTCATTCCGGAAGCGCAACACGTGATGATGGTTTTGTTTTTGTCTTTCAATCTCGATAGATTTTTCAGAAGTTGATCTACAGGAATGTTGATGGAGTTTTTGATATGACCTCCGGCAAATTCCTCTTTGCTGCGTACATCCAAAATAATAGCTCCTTTTTTAATAAGGTCTGCGTAATCTGTTTTTTTGAATCCGAAAAGATGATTAATGGTGTCTAACATAATTTTGCGTTTTTGATTGATTTAATAATGCAAATTTAAGTCAGAGAAAATATGGCTACAGTAATCTATATCACAGAAGCTTAAATTTTTTACCGCAAAAGAAACAAAAGTTCAGGTTAAAAATTTAGTTATTCAAAAGTTTGCAGAAGCGCAATGATTATCGTTCCTACATTTGCTTTCTTTTGAAGTGATTAAAATCCAAATTTTTCTTTTGCCGCTTTTGCGGTAGAAAATTTTTCCTCCAATCACAGAAGTTCAATTTTATTTCGGGAAAGAATAAGGAGATGTTCCTTTTCCATCTGTTTCAGCACCCGGCTTGTTGCTTCGCGGGTAATGCCCAATTCATCAGCGAGTTGTTGATGGGTAACCGAAATTTCTTTGGACTTATATAACTGTACTTTTTGTTTGATAAGGTGTAAAAGCCGGGTATCTATTTTCTGGAAAGCAACTGAATTGACCACATCCAAAAGTTCTTCAAAACGTTTTTGGTACAGATCAAAAATAAACTCGGTCCAATCGGGATATTTTTTCACCCATTCTTTGGCTTTATCTGCAGGAATCAGCATGATATCTGCGTCTTCTTCTACGATGGCTTTGATTTTTGAAGTCTCATTTTTCATCCCTGAAAGAATGGAAACGATGCAGCTTTCCCCCGGAGTTAAATAATAGAGCAGGATTTCACGTCCATCTTCTTCGGTCCGGATTACTTTAATACTTCCGGAAATCACCACCGGAATATTTTTGATGTACGAATCCATATTCACGATAGTTTCGCCCGCTTTGAAATGATTCAGGTTGCCGGATTCTTCAATTTCTTTCACTAAATCTGACTGGAAAATATCTTTTAAAACCATGGCATAAAGTTAACAAAATTATCATTTCGTATTTGATATTATAACAATTTATGAGTTCTTACGGCTTTTAATCAGAAAAGTAGTTGTTTAATACGTTTTATATGCTTATATGGTTTTGCGGTTTCGCTATGGAATTCAGGTTTTTAGCGATTTTTAAGGAGTTTTTCAAAAAGAAATTGATTAAAAAGAGGTGATAATTAGTTAATTTTTATATTTTTGAAAATCTTAAAAAAAATATAAAATGTCAAATCTTTGGAGAACCAAACCTCTGAGCCAGCTTTTGTCAGAATCTGACGAGACTTCAGACGGATTGAAAAAAACATTGTCTTCCGCTTCGTTGGTGGCTTTGGGAATCGGTGCCATTATTGGTGCCGGATTATTCTCAATCACCGGGCTTGCGGCTGCTAACTACGCCGGGCCTGGAATCATGATTTCCTTTATTATCGCAGCTATTGGCTGTGCTTTTGCCGGATTGTGTTATGCAGAATTTGCCTCAATGATCCCTGTTGCAGGAAGTGCTTATACCTACTCGTATGCCACGATGGGTGAATTTATAGCATGGATTATCGGCTGGGATTTAGTCCTCGAATATGCGGTAGGAGCAGCCACTGTAGCCTCGAGCTGGTCGGGATATCTTGGAAAATTCTTTTCCAGTTTTGGGGTTTCACTGCCTAATAATTTAATGATGACGCCCTTTGACAATTATATAGTCGATGGTGTAGCTCACACAGGTTTAATCAATCTGCCTGCTGTTTTCATTGTAACCATTATGTCCTTGATTTTAATTAAAGGAACAAGCGAATCCGCATTTGTTAATACTTTAATTGTAATTCTTAAAGTTTCCATCGTTATTATCTTTATCGTTGTGGGGTGGAAATATGTAAAACCAGAAAACCTACAACCGCTAATTCCCGCCAATACTGGTAAATTTGGTGAATATGGCTGGTCTGGAATTATACGGGCGGCTGCCGTAGTCTTCTTTGCCTATATTGGTTTTGATGCAGTTTCAACCGCTGCACAGGAAACCAAAGATCCTAAAAAATCGATGCCGATCGGGATTATGGGATCGCTCATTATCTGTACCGTGCTGTATATTATTTTTGCTTACGTAATGGTAGGGGTAGTAAACTATAAAGCATTTACTGCCGGTGGTGGTGGCGATCATTTAGCGCCGGTTGCCATTGCAATTGAAGCGATGGGAAGTGTAGTGAACGGAACAATGGTTCCTGCATATCCCTGGTTGAATACCACGATTATCTTAGCGATTTTGTTGGGGTATTCATCGGTTATTTTGGTAATGTTGATGGGGCAAAGCCGTGTATTCTACTCCATGAGTAAAGATGGTTTGTTGCCAAAAGTTTTCAGCGAAGTTCATGCAAAATTCAGAACTCCTTATAAATCCAATCTTTTCTTCTTGGTTTTTGTGAGTTTGTTTGCGGCTTTCGTACCGGGAAGAGTTGTGGGTGAGATGACCAGTATTGGGACTTTATTTGCCTTTATTTTAGTTTGTGTAGGAGTATTGGTTTTAAGAAAAACACAACCCAATGCGCCGCGTGCGTTCAGAACGCCGCTGGTTCCGTTGATTCCGGTTTTAGGAATACTGGTGTGTCTGGGAATGATGGTTTTCTTACCGTTTGATACCTGGATCCGTTTGGTGTGTTGGATGATGATCGGTCTGGATGTTTATCTCTATCGTGGAATTAAAAACTCTATTTTAGGAAAACAAAACAGCACGACTGACGATCCGAAAAATTATTCTATAACTGCTATTTCCGGTTTTTTCTTAGTCGTACTTTTAGGAGTATTGGCTTATCTGCATCACCAGAATGCAGAAGTTGATGACAGTGGTCTGATCATGTTCTCTATAGGAATGCTTATTGTACACACTGTTTTATATGGATATTATTTCTTTAAATACAAAAAGTAAATATCAAAATATAACAATAGATTTCCCGTCATTTTTTGGAGGTCACTGAAAAACCCTATGATTTTTAGTTTATTCTTCTAATTTGGGTTACAAAGGAGAGCTTATTACGATGTTTAAAACTTTCGTAATAAGTTCTTTTCTTTTTTTGTGTATAAAATTTTTGTGGCTTTATGGTCTTGGATGTGTGCTCTGTGACGACTTTTGATAAATTACTGCTCAGATATCGTTCTTCTCTATATTAACTTCAGTATCCTCTTCAAATTAACTGCGAAAATAGCCATTGCTCCCTGCATTTGCATGTTTTCGATGCCGTAGGCAATCGCTCTGTTATAGCCGTGCACATTTTTAAGTTCGCTGTTTTTGGCTTCAATTTTATAGCGGTGTTTGGATCTTTCTTTGTAATAATCGCTTTCCTGAAAAGCCATTTGCTCCTGATGGAAATTTGATTTAATGGAGACTGAATAGGTTTTGGATTTCGCCCCGGCTTTGTAGCAGCCTTCGTTCAGTGGGCAAACCTTGCACTTTTCGATATCAAAATAATAAGTGTCAACCTGATTTTTCCCTTTGTTTTTCTTGCCCTGCCTAGCCTTGCGGATTGCCATGTGCCCGGCAGGACAAACAAAACGGTCAGCATCTTTATTATAGTCAAACTGATCTTCATCTTTTCGAAACCCCTGCGTGATGGCGGGATTCAGTCGGGCGACCACTTTGATGTTTTGTTCCTTTGCTAATTTCAGATTTTCTTTTCCGCTGTAAGCGGCATCGCCAATAATGGCATCTACCTCCATCCCGTTATCCTGGCTCATCTGCAATAATTTTGGAAGCTCCGGGCCATCACCCTTCTCTCCAGAAGTTACAACGGCTGCCGTGATAATGCGCTCTTCGCTCATGGCCAGATGCGTTTTGTATCCGAAAAAAGAACTGTCAGCGGATTTATGACCCGTTTTGGCGTCACCGTCTTTTGAAAAAACCAATTGCTCGTTGGTGTCTTCCATCATTTCTTTCAGAAGGTTTAGTTTCTCCTTTACGGCAGGGATCTCACAGACAGCGGGGTCGTTTTCAATACGTTTTTCGAGTTCTCTGCAATAATCCAATTCCTTGTTTAGATCATTATCGGTGTTTTTTGAAGGCATTTGAGTTTTAAATTCGTCATCAAACTGATAAACGGTTTTCCGAAGTAATTTTGAGCGTTCCCGCAATGCTTCTATCGTGGAAAAAGGGTTACTTCTGGACAGGGTATGCGTCGCGTCTACAATAATTGATCTGGATTTGATGATCCCTTTTTCAATGGCAATGCTCACAGTTTTGCCTATAAGTAAACTTAACAGATCGCTGTCTTTCAAACGCAGTTTTCTGAATTTTGTAAGCGAGCTGGGATTAATGACATTCTCCTCGGGAGTCATTCCCAAAAAATACTTGAACGACATATCATACCGGGAACGCTCCACCACATCTACATCAGAAACCGTATAAATACTTTTCAAAAGCAGGTATTTGAACATCCGCACAGGGCTTTCTGCATTACGACCGTTGCTTAAACAATATTTGTTCAAAAGCTCATCATAGATAAAAGAAAAATCAATAAGCTCATTAATTTTACGAAGAAGATTTTCTCTGGGAACAATTAAATCATATAATCCGGAATAGGAACTCAGTGCTAGTTTTTCTTGCTGTACCAACATATATTCTGCTTTTGAAATACGCCTTTAAGATACGAAAAAGGAGGGAAAACAAAACTGTTTTCCCTCCTTTGTTTATTATAAAGCACTTTTTCAGTGACCTCATTTTTTGGCGGGATTTTTTTTGGTCAAAACTTAAAATCCTAACTGTTTCCCAAATCGGATTTTTTTAGAGCTAAACCCCAGTTAGATTCATTTAATTATAATACTCGATGAAAATCTTAATTTTCCTTAATCTCTCAATGTTAAAAAGACACTCGCCTTTTTTTACTATTTTTGATTAAATTAAATCTCAATGAAAAAAGCTTTCGGTTTCGTGCTCTTTCTTTTATGCTTAAATTTTCTCTTTGCTCAAAAGGTGGAATTTCAAACGTTATTAAAAGATAATATCTCCATTCGTGCCTTGCAGATTTACGATGGAAAAGTATGGTATTCCGGAACAGATTCCAAATTCGGATATGTCAGTTTAAAGGATTCTGCGGATAAAAAGCAAATAAGATTGTCCGGTGAGAATTTGCAGTTTCGCACCTTAGCGCAGAATAATGCTTATTTTTACGCTATTAATATTGAAAGTCCTGCTTACTTTTTTAGAATTGATAAGTTGACGCTGAAACCGGAAGTGGTGCATACCGATAGCGCGAAAAACGCTTTTTATGACGCCCTGTATTTTCAAGGTAATTATTTTTATACTTTCAGCGATCCTGAAGAGAATTTAAAATTGAAATTTGCAAGATTCACCGGCAACGGAAATTTTAATATTAATTATCTTAATAAAGAGCTTTTGGATTTGAAAAAAGGAGAAGCTGCTTTTGCTGCAAGCAATACCAATATAGCTTCTTCCAAGAAAAATATTTGGATAGCGACAGGCGGAATGGTGTCCCGAATAATAAAGATGAATTTGAAAACAGGAAAAATTCATTTATTTGAAACACCATTTATTCAGGGGACTTCTTCCCAAGGAATCTACTCCATCGATTTCTATGATGAAAATTTCGGAATTGCTGTCGGCGGCGATTATACCAAACAAGCAGAAAATATTAATAATATCGCTACCACAAACGATGGCGGAAAAACGTGGCAGATTCAAGCTTCCGGCAAAAATGGCGGTTATAAAACCTGCGTAAAATTCCGTCCGAAATCGAAAGGAAAAGATATGATCGCAGTCGGTGATCAAAATATCGAATTTTCTAATGATTACGGCAAAACCTGGAAAACCATTTCAGAGGAAAAAGGATTGTATGTTTGCGAGTGGATTGATGAAAATACGGCTGTTTTTGCAGGAAAAAACAGGATTGTGAAGATGAAGTTCAGTAATGGTCTTTAGTCATTTTCAAACATTAGAAAACTGTCAAAACTCATCTGTACGATTTACAAGTTCTATTTCAGAATTCGACCACTCTTAAGTTATTTCGTATTTTTGCAAAATGAAATTTCAAAATGAATTTCATAAATATCCGTAAAAACCATACTTCCAAATGAATTCTTTAATCGATAAATATAATATTCCCGGACCGCGTTATACTTCTTATCCAACCGTTCCTTTTTGGGATGACGCCAGTTTTACCAGCGATCTTTGGCAGCAGTCTGTCTTGAGAACTTTTAATGAAACCAATGATTCCGAAGGGATCTCCATTTATATTCACTTGCCGTTTTGTGAGCAGTTGTGTACGTTTTGTGCCTGTCACAAAAGAATTACCAAGCAACATTCTGTAGAAACTCCGTATCTGGAAACGGTTCTGAAAGAGTGGGATTTATATGTGAAATTATTTGGCCGAACTCCCAAAATCAAAGAACTCCATTTAGGTGGCGGAACACCCACTTTCTTTTCTCCAGAAAATTTAAGAATTCTATTGGAAGGGATTTTTGCCAAAGCAGAAATCGCCGAGCATCCGGAATTCTCTTTTGAAGGACATCCGAATAATACGACCAGAGAGCATTTGCAGACTTTATATGATTTAGGTTTCCGAAGAGCCAGTTTCGGGGTGCAGGATTATGATCTTCAGGTTCAGAAAGCGATCAACAGAATTCAGCCTTTTGAAAATGTAAAAAAGGTGACCGAAATGGCGCGTGAAATCGGTTACAAAGGCGTTTCTCACGATTTGGTGTTTGGTTTGCCATTTCACACTTGGGAAAAAATGGAATATACAATTCGCAAAACTTTGGAATTAAAACCGGACCGCTTAGCATTTTATTCTTACGCCCATGTTCCCTGGATTAAAGGAGTTGGACAAAGAGGTTTCGACGAAAACGATTTGCCAAGCGGTGAAGAAAAAAGAAAACTCTATACCAACGGAAAAAAACTGTTGGAAGAATTAGGCTATATCGAAGTAGGAATGGATCACTTCGCTTTGGAACACGATGACCTTTATCAATCGATGGTTTCCGGCGATATTCACCGAAATTTTATGGGATATTCGTCCAGCAAAACCCAGTTAATGATTGGTTTGGGAATGTCGGCAATTTCAGATTCCTGGTATGCTTTTGCCCAAAATAATAAAAGTGTAGAGGAGTATCAGAAAATCGTAGAAGAAGGAATTATTCCTGTGGTAAAAGGACATGTCTTGAATCAGGAAGATTTAATCATCAGAAAACATATTCTGAATTTAATGTGCCGTCTGGAAACTTCCTGGGATTTGCAAACTGCTTTCCCCGAAATCGAAAATGCGCTGGAAGCCTTAAAAGAAATGGAAACCGATGGCTTGGTAGAAATTGCTGACAATACCATTAAAATAACCGAAAAAGGCCGCGCTTTTACCCGAAATGTAGCGATGACTTTTGATTTAAGAATGATGCGGAACAAACCCGAAACAAGGATTTTTTCGATGACCATATAATTTTGATATTAAAATAAAAATAGAAAGCGGCCTGAAAAAGTCGCTTTTTTCGTTACGTGAAAATTAAAAGTTTCGATTTTTGTTTTTTTAGATGTTTTATTATTGTCGCATCTCCGCATTTTCGAGCCGATTATCATTATCTTTACGAAAAGAAGTTAAATTTCACCTTAAATAATGATCATAACAAACAGCGTTTTAGACGATATCCCCGAAATTTTCAGACTTTATAAATTCGCAACCGATTATCAAAAAATCACCTTTCCCGGAAATGTCTGGCCGGAATTTGATAAAGATTTTATTGCAACTGAAGTCATGGAAAACCGACAGTTCAAAATAATGATCGACGGTAAAATTGCCTGCATTTGGGCGATTACTTATAATGATGCGCAGATTTGGGAGGAGAGTGAAAACAATGATGCCATCTACCTTCATCGAATCGCGACAAATCCTGATTTTAGAGGAAATAACTTTGTTCAGACAATTGCCGAATGGTCAAAAGAATTTGCCAAAAAACAAAATAAAAAATTTGTAAGAATGGATACTTGCGGACAAAACGATCGGTTAATCAATCATTATAAAAATAGTGGATTTCAATTTTTAGGAATGAAAAAGCTAAAAGATTCTTCTGAATTGCAGGAACATTATCAAAATGCCGACGTGTGTTATTTTGAGATCAAACTGTAATAATTAATTCAGCTCCTTTCTACCTTTTTAATTAAAACAGTAGTTGTTTTTGAGGTAAAAACATATAAAATATTCAACAATGAAAACCAGAATAAATATCTCAAAAGTAGATCCCAAGGCGTACGAAGCCATGATAGGACTTGAAAAATATCTTGCCCAAAGTGGTTTGGATAAAATACTTTACGAACTTATTAAAACCAGAGCTTCGCAAATAAATGGTTGCGCATTCTGCATTAATATGCACACGCGTGATGCGATGAAATTGGGTGAAACCTCACAAAGATTATTTTTATTGGATGCCTGGCGGGAAACCGAACTTTTTACAGAGAAAGAAAGAGCAGTTTTAGCGTTGACAGAAGCGATGACTTTGATTACTGACGGTCATGTTCCAGACGATGTTTATAAAAATGCCGAAGAACATTTAGCACCAAATGAATTGGCTGCCGTCATCATGGCAGTTGTCGCCATCAATGGTTGGAACAGAATAGCGATTACAACAAGAACACCTTTAGACTAAGCGCTTTTTTAAATACACCTCAGTCGCATTGGTTTCGAATAGTTTCAAGAAACGGAATTGCACATTCGCGGGAAAATCATAAATTTTCTCAACTCATCTAAAGTATTGTGGTTCCATTCCGAAATAAACGAGCAAAAGAGAAAAGTACTGACTAAGATTGTTAGGTTTCCAACCTGCTTTTTTCGTTCTTTGCAAATTAAGAATTAAGAGGTGAGTTCGCCTGAATCTCAGCCAAGAAATCAATATCAATTATGTCAACAGAAAAAAATACGCAAGAAAAAATAAGACTTCATATCCGTAATAAAAATCGCGAAAGATATGATTTAGATGCCCTGAAAATAGCGGTACCTGAATTGGCTGAACATATTACAGTTAATAAATATGGTACCGAATCGGTTGATTTTGCAAATCCTATAGCGGTGAAATTGCTCAATAAAGCTTTGCTGAATCATTATTACGGAATAAAAAACTGGGATTTCCCGGATGAAAATTTATGTCCGCCCATTCCCGGTAGAGCCGATTATCTGCATTATATGGCCGATTTGTTAGGTCAAAGTAATTTTGGTGATCTGCCGGAAGGTGATAAAATCAAAGTTTTAGATATTGGTGTCGGCGCCAGTTGTATTTATCCGGTCATCGGGGTTTCAGAATATGGCTGGAATTTTATCGGGTCAGATATTGATCCGCAGTCTGTGGAATCTTCAAATAATATTGTCACTTCAAATCCATCTTTGGAAGGAAAAATCGAAGTTCGTTTACAGGAGAATCCAAAAGCTTTTTTTGATGGAATTTTAAGCAGTGAGGAGAAAATTGATTTCTCCATGTGCAATCCTCCCTTTCACTCTTCCACTGAAGAAGCTCAAAAAGGAAGTCATCGAAAAGTGAAAAACCTCAAAGGAAAAAAAACCGAAAGACCGGCGCTTAATTTTGCCGGCATCAGCAGTGAATTGATTTGTGAAGGAGGCGAATCCAGGTTTATTCACGATATGATTACCGAAAGTCAGAAATTTGCAGAGAACTGTTTTTGGTTTTCGACTTTGGTGTCAAAACAATCAAATCTGAAAGGGATTTATAAAGCCTTAAATGAAATGGAAGTTGCCCAAATTAAAACCATTCCCATCGGAACAGGTAATAAATCAAGTCGAATTATCGCGTGGTCTTTCCTGTCGAAAGAAGAGCAAAAAGAGTGGCGGGAAATGAGATGGAGAAAAACAGAAGATAAATAAAAAATTTGCTTTTTTCATTTATACGATAATTAGCAGTGATCTAAACACTAACAAAAAGATTCATGTCTTATAATTTACACGACCAAACTTTTGACAAAATAGATTTTTCCCAAAAACCTTTAATTAAAGGCGAATATGAAAACTGCCTGTTCACAAACTGCAATTTTGAAGAAACTAATCTCACTGAATTTAAATTCGTTGACTGCGAATTCCGGGATTGCAACTGGAGCCTGGCGCTGCTGCATGGAACGGTTTTGCGGGAGGTGAAGTTCACCGGCTGTAAAATGCTCGGTCTTCAGTTTGAAACGTGCAATGATTTTGGACTGTCCTTTTCTTTTGAAAATTGCCAATTGAACCATTCGACCTTTTTTCAGATGAATATCAAAAAAACCGTCTTTAGAAATTGTCAGTTACGGGAAATCGATTTTTCAGAATCCAATTTAACCGGTGTTATTTTTGACAACTGCGATCTTTTACAGGCCATTTTTGCGCACAGTATTTTAGAAAAAGCAGATTTCCGAACCGCTTACAATTATTCCATCGATCCTGAAAATAACCGTCTCAAAAAGGCGAAATTTTCAGTCTCAGGAATTTCCGGACTGCTGGATAAATATGATATTGTCATAATTTAATTGGCTCGTTTTCATTTAAATGTTTTTTTGACTGCCGCAGAAATGCTTAAATTATTAAAAAAAATAAATGATGACTGAAAAATATTTTCTGAGACAGAAGGTTTAATTAAGATTAATTTAACTTTCATCGTACCGATCTTGGTTAAATTTTTCCTAATTTTGAATGAATATAAATAATCGAAATTATGGCAGACATTACATTACAGGGCAATCCGGTTCACACAGTCGGGAACTTGCCAGAAATAGGAACCACGTTGAAAAACTTTAAACTGATCAATGTGGATTTAAAAGAAAAAACCAATGATGATTTTTCCGGCAAAAAGAAGATTTTCAATATCTTTCCGAGTATTGATACCGGTGTTTGTGCGGCTTCTGCGAGAAAATTTAATGAAGAAGCAGGGACGTTAGAAAATGCCGTAGTGATCAATGTTTCAAAAGATTTGCCTTTTGCATTGAACCGCTTCTGTGCTGCAGAAGGTCTCGATCATGTGGTAAGTTTATCAGATTATCGTGGCTCTTTTGGAGATGATTTCGGGGTGAAAATTTCCGATTCTCCAATGCAGGATCTTTTGAGCCGTGCCGTAATTGTGGCCGATGAAAACGGAAAAGTAATTTATACAGAGCAGGTTCCCGAAATTGCACAGGAACCTAATTACGAAGCAGCTTTGAATGCTTTAAAGTAAATTGTAAAAAACCAATCATAAAACTTGTCAGTAGTAAACTGGCAAGTTTTTTTATTTATACCGAAATTTTTTAACTTTAAATATTTAAATAATGGATTCAATAAAAATTGAAATAACAATTCTAAAACCCGTTTCAACCGTGTGGGAATTTTTCACCCAACCCGAACATATCACCCAGTGGAATTTCGCAAGTGATGAATGGACTTGCCCCAAAGCAGAAAATGATTTACAGATCGGTGGCGAATTCAATTATAGAATGGAAGCAAAAGACCAGAGTTTCGGTTTTGATTTTAAAGGAATCTATGATGAGGTTGCTCCTTTTGAAAAGATAAAATATCATTTGGAAGATGGCAGAAAGGTGGAGGTATTATTTGAAATTCTAGATCAGAATACAACAACTGTAACCGAAATCTTCGAGCCGGATCCAGGGCAGCCAGAGCTCATGCAGAGAGAAAGCTGGTATGCAATTCTTGATAATTTTCATAAATATGTAGAGAATTATTAACCGTACAGACTTCCTTATATTAAATTTTAAAAATTATTCCGTATTTTTATAAAAAATAATCTATGGAGCCGATAACGATAAACATTACCATTCTAAAACCCATTCAAAAAGTATGGGATTATTTTTACAGCCCAAAGCATATTGTAAAATGGAACTTTACCACACCCAACTGGCATTGCCCCAAAGCGGTGATCGATTTTCGCGAAGGTGGACTCTTTGATTATCGTCTGGAATATAAAGATAAAAGCTTCGGTTATGATTTCTCCGGCCAAATCGTAGAAATCAGAGATTTGGAATATGTGAAAAGTATTTTAAATGATGGCAGGATGATCGAAGTGTATTTTAATAAAATTGATGAAACTACCACCGAAGTTGTAGAGGTTTTCGAACCGGAAGAACAATATTCCACAGAAATGCAACGCGTTGGTTATTATGCAATTTTAGACCGCTTTCATAAATACGTCGAGAATAATTAATAAATTTACAGCGTTTTTTTATGCTGTTTTTTAATTCAAAAATATGAACAATACTATATTTCCCTGTCTTTGGTTCAACGGCGATGGAAAAGAAGCCGCTGATTTTTACTGCGAAACCTTTGGTGGAAAAATTACCGCTGATACTCCGGTTGTTTTAAATATCGAATTGTTCGGGCAGAAATTAATGTTTCTCAACGGTGGTCCGCAGTTCGAAAAAAATGCTTCTATTTCTTTCATGGTTCTTTGTGAAACCGAAGAGGAAGTTCAGAAATACTGGCAAAATATTTCTCAAGACGGCATCATTTTAATGGATTTGGGCGAATATCCGTGGTCGAAAAAATACGGCTGGGTTCGTGACCGGTTTGGCGTTACTTGGCAGATTAATCTTACGGACAAAAAAAACGGTCAGAAAATAATTCCTACCTTGATGTTCATTCATCAGAACAATGGAAAAGCGATGAAAGCGATGGAGTTTTACACCGGAATTTTTCCTAATTCCAGAATAGAAAGTGTCCTGAAATATGGGGAAGGAATCGGCGGTAAAAGTCAGGAAAATCCCGAAAATATACAGCATGCTCATTTTGTAATTGATCATTATTCATTCTTCTGTATGGATAATTCTTACGATCATCAATTTGATTTTAATGAAGGAATTTCAATTGTCGTAATGACCGATGACCAAATACAAACGGATCATTTATGGAATTCGCTTATTGAGAATGGCGGACGACCGTCGATGTGCGGATGGTTAAAAGATCAGTTCGGCGTCAGTTGGCAAATTGTTCCCAAAAGATTATTAGAATTAATGAATGATTTCAATCAACCGGTGAAAGCGCAAAAAGTTGTAGAAGCAATGATGAGCATGCAGAAAATTGAAATTTCAGCGTTAGAATACGCCTATAATTCTTAAAAATAAATTGAATACAAGTGAAATTATTAGAGTTTAAAATACAGATTAATGCCACTCCTGAAAAAGTTTGGGAAGTGCTGTTCACTCAGGATGCTTACCAAAAATGGGCTTCTGCGATGAATGAAGGTACCTATTTCGAAGGAAATTGGGAAGAGGGAAGCGTGATGAAATTTCTTGATCCCAAAAATAATGGAATGTACAATCAGGTGATTAAAAATATTCCCAATCAGGAACTCAGCATGAAACATTTGGGCTGGATTTTTGATGGCGAAGTCAGTCCTCAGGATTGGGAAGACTCGACCATCAGCTATCTTTTAGAACCCTATGAAAACAAAACTCTTTTAATAGGAAAGGTAAATTCGCTGGATGAATTTGTAGATTTCTTCAATACAAAATATCCGAAAAATTTTGAAAAAATAAAAGAACTTTCGGAAGAGCAATAATTTTAAAACGCAAAACCATGGAAACTTTAGATTACGAAATTCATATCAATGCGCCGATTCAAAAAGTTTGGGATTTACTATGGAACCCGGAAACATATCCAATATGGACGCAGTTTTTTGCACCAGATTCACAAATGAAATCTGACTGGAAAGTTGGTGGCAAAACCTATTTTACCAATCAGAAAGGTGAAGGGATGGTTTCGACCATTGAAAGTTTAGACGAGCCCAATGAAGTTGTTTTCAAGCATTTGGGAATTGTAAAAGATGGGGTAGAAGATACGTACACAAAGGACGTTAAAGACTGGAGTGGCGCCGAAGAAAAATATTTTCTGCGGGCGGTTGACGAAAATATGACGCAACTCAGGGCGAGTCTTCATACCAGCAATGAAAATGAAGATTTGATGAATAAAGGTTTTAAAGAAGGTTTCGCAATGCTGAAAAAGCTGGCCGAAAAAGAATAGAAAAAAATGAGAGCAGGTTTATATCTGCTTTTTTTTATTGTGGAATAATGATTGCTGCTTTTTGAACATAATAAAAATTACAAAATTTATTTAAAGTAAATTTTCAGCTGATCCATCTGTCAAATAAAAGGAGATTGTTTCTTTTAAAAATTAAAGTAAAAACGGAATTCATTCCTCTTTAATAAAAAGAAGATCAGTTCAACGTAAAATTTAAAATTTAAAAAAATGAAAAATTCAAATGTAAAAACGGCCTTTGGAGCTTTCGCTGTACTAGGTTTGGTTATGGCAGCAAACAAAATGTATCAAAGAAGAAAAGCCATGAAAGCTATTCTTGAGGAATATGGAATCATTGAAAAAACGGTTTTTGGTGTTGTTGATAAAATCCGGGAAATGAATGACGAAAAGTATACGGAAATGAAGGATAAAATTAAAAATCAATATAAGTCGGAATGCTGTAAAAAATGAAGTGAATCTTAAGTGCCATTTCATTTCATCCTAAATTATTATTACAAGTGCAGAGAATCCTTTCTTTTGCACTTTTTTATTGATCTTCTCTTTAAAGGATAAGTTTTATATTTCGCAGATGCTTATTATTACAACAGACTTGACTTTTTTTGCAATAATTAATTTTTAAAATCCTTACTTTTGCTCATCAAATTACGTTTGGAAAACGTTTTTAAACTGGAATGAAAAATTACTATTATTTTCTCGGTGTTAAAGAAAATGCTTCAGAAGAAGACATCAAAAAAGCGTATCGTAAATTGTCTTTAAAATACCATCCCGATAAAAATCCGGACGATTATTTTTTCGAAAGCCGTTTCATGGAAATTAAAGAAGCGTATGAAATGTTGATTGATGCTGAGAAACGAAGAATTTACGATGACAATTTAAGTCATCTGCAAAGAAGTTATCGGCCGAATCTTCCACCCTCAATCAAATCTTTTTCGGCGAATAAAGTGAGGGTTCAAAAAGGGGAGGAAGTGATTATTTCGTGGCAGACTCAAAATGCTGATATTGTAAAAGTGTTACCATTTGGCTTGCAGAAAGGATATGGCGAGAAAGTAATCCGAATTACGGAATTTCAGGACGGCAAATTTCAATTGTTATTGCACGTGACCAATTCGCTGTTGAATAAAACGGTGGTGCAGGGAATTACAATCACCGAAATCTTTGAGAATAAAAGCGAGGAATTTAGAAATGATGTCGAAAATTTATTTAAACCCGAAAAACCAACATCCATCAATCCGCACGGAATTCCGAGGTCCATCCGGATCATCATCGCACTCGTCATGATTCTGATTGTCATGATGATATTATGGAAGAATTTCTTTAATTAAAAAGAAATCCGACGGTTTTTTCAGACCATTTTAAGCCGGCCGGGACATTTCTTACACCGTTTTCCTTTCTTAAATTTTTTACAGCAGTTCTTTTTACCACAGGTTAATTCCTCTTTAATTTCGCTAAAGGGCATCAGTGGTGATACTTTAAAAGGGATAATCTGACCATTCATGATGCAAATATAAATCTAATTTAGAATAAATCAAAATAAGGAGTGTGGAAATTTAAAAGTATTCTTCAGGCGATTAAAGTTTTCTTTGCAATTAAAGTATTTTATCTTTTGTCTATCGGCAAAGCGGTCTATGATCTTAATTAAATGAGATTTATCAATTGTGGTAATGCGCAAAAATTTGTATTTTTACGAACCTTTATTTCAGAAAAAATCTAGTAAAAACATATGAATACCACACAATTTGTAAATCGTCACATTTCCTTGAATGAAGCCGATACACAAGCGATGTTAGAAAAAGTAGGCGTTGCAAGTATTGAAGAATTAATTGGTCAGACCATTCCGGATTCCATTCGATTGCAGAAAGAGCTCGATATTTCGGAAGCACTGTCGGAGCAGGAAATGTTAGCGCATTCCAAAGAATTAGCTGCCAAAAATTTAATGTTCGATAACTATATCGGTTTCGGATATCACAACACGGTTTTGCCAAGTGTTATCCAACGTAATATTTTGGAAAATCCGTCCTGGTACACTGCTTATACGCCTTACCAGGCAGAAATTGCTCAAGGGCGATTAGAAGCATTATTGAATTTTCAAACGGTAGTTTGTGATTTAACCGGTTTTAAGTTAGCGAATGCTTCCCTTTTAGATGAATCTACTGCCGCTGCCGAAGCGATGCACATGTTCTTCGAGAGCAGAACAAAAACGCAGAAAAAATCCGGGGCTCATAAATTCTTCGTTTCAGATTTAGTATTACCGCAAACGTTGGCTGTTTTGAAAACAAAAGCAGAAGGTTTGGGAATCGAAGTGATTGTAGGAGATCACCAAATGCATCAGTTCGACGAGTCTTGTTTTGGTGTGATTTTGCAGTATCCGGGGAAAAACGGAATGATTATAGACTATTCAGAAAGCATTAAACAGTATAAAGAATTTGAGCTGCAGGTAGTTGTTGCCTGTGATCCGATGTCTTTGGTGAAACTGAAATCACCGGCAGATATGGGCGCAGATTGCGCAGTTGGAACTACCCAGCGATTTGGAATTCCGATGGGTTACGGCGGTCCTCACGCAGCATTTTTTGCCTGTAAAGACGAATACAAACGTGATCTTCCCGGCAGAATTATCGGAGTTTCTCAGGATGCTTACGGAAAGAGAGCTTTGAGAATGGCGCTTCAAACCAGAGAGCAACATATTAAAAGAGAAAAAGCAACTTCTAATATCTGTACCGCACAGGTTCTTTTAGCGGTTATGGCTGGAATGTACGCTGTTTACCACGGCCCGAAAGGATTGAATTTCATTGCTGACCAAATCCATTTCAAAGCGGTTGCTTTGCGGGACGGACTGGCAACTTTGGGTTATAAAGTGGTAGAAGGACCAATTTTCGATACCGTAAAATTCAGAATTAATGAAGACGATAAAAGTCGTTTAATGAGAATGATGCGTGACCGAAAAATCAACCTTAATTATTTCTCGGAAGGAATTGTAAGTGTTTCTTTAAACGAATCTTCAACTACGGCCAAAGTTCAATATCTTTTTGATGCTTTTGCAGGATTTTTAGATAAACAAAGTTTCAAATTAACCTTTAAAGAGGAAGTTCAAATTCCACAGGAATTTTTAAGAACTGATGAAATTCTGAAAGAAGAAGTTTTCAACAGATACCATACAGAAACCGAGTTAATGAGATACATCAAACGCTTAGAAAAGAAAGATCTTTCTTTGACGCAGTCGATGATTTCACTTGGTTCCTGCACGATGAAGTTGAATGCCGCAACCCAAATGTTACCGTTATCCTGGGCAGAATGGGGAAGTGTTCATCCTTTTGTACCCGTTGAACAAGCTGGAGGTTATCAAATCTTAATTAAAGAATTAGAAAAAGATTTAGCGGAAATCACAGGTTTTGCAGGAACTTCTCTACAGCCAAATTCTGGTGCTCAAGGAGAATATGCAGGATTAATGGTGATTCGCGAGTATCATAAATCCCGTGGTGAAGGTCACCGGAATATCGCTTTGATTCCACAATCTGCGCACGGAACAAATCCTGCGTCTGCAGTTCTGGCGGGCATGAAAGTGGTAGTAGTGAAAAATCTTGAAAGCGGTGAAATCGATTTCGAAGATTTAAAAGCAAAAGCCGAACTGCACAGTGAAAATCTTGCCGCAGTGATGATTACTTATCCGTCAACCTACGGTTTCTTTGATGATAATATCATTGAAATAACAGATTTAATTCACTCCCACGGTGGACAGATTTATATGGATGGCGCGAATATGAATGCGCAGGTTGGCTACACGTCGCCTGGAAATATCGGAGCTGATGTTTGTCACCTGAACTTACACAAAACCTTTGCAATTCCGCATGGTGGTGGTGGTCCCGGAGTTGGCCCAATCTGTGTGGCAGAGCATTTGGTGAAATTTTTACCGAGTAATCCTAATATTAAAATCGGAACCAAAGAGTCTATTGAAGCTATTTCCAGTGCCCCTTACGGTTCTTCTTTAGTGCTGAATATTTCTTACGCTTATATCAAAATGCTGGGAACGTTTGGTTTGAAAAAAGCGACCGGTCATGCGATTCTTAATGCTAATTATTTGAAAGAAGTTCTGGGCGAGCATTTCCCGGTACTTTATTCGAATGGGAAGGGCAGAGTTGCCCACGAATGTATCATCGATTTCCGCCAGTTTAAGCCTCTTGGAATTGAAGTTACGGATATCGCAAAACGGTTGATGGATTACGGTTACCACGCTCCAACAGTAAGTTTCCCGGTTGCTGGAACTTTAATGATTGAACCGACTGAGTCTGAAAGTAAATCAGAATTGGACCGTTTCGCAGAAGCATTAATTTCAATCAAAAGAGAGATTGATGAAATCGCAGAAGGAAAGTATGATACCGCAAACAATGTTTTGAAAAACGCGCCACATACAGAACAGGTCGTGATTTCGGATGCCTGGGATCGACCATACAGCCGCGAAAAAGCAGCTTATCCATTGGATTGGGTTCGTGATCACAAATTCTTCGCGTCTGTTTCCCGTGTTGATGAAGCGTACGGCGACAGAAATCTGGTGTGTACCTGTGCACCGATTGAAAGTTATATGTAATTAAATTGAAATAAAAATAAAAATCCTGAAGATCATCTTCAGGATTTTTTTATAGTAAATTCTTCTTTAAAAAAACCAGAAAGGTGAATTTTACAGAAATTTTTTCACCACCTTAAACCGATCGTTCAATTTTCATTGATGTTTTTCGGTAGATGATTTAAATGTGCTTGGGGTCATAAAAGAAGATCAGTTTTTTATTGGCAGAATGAAAATCAGACCATGAATCGCAGTCTATTTCAAAACCCGCAACACCGGCAGTTGGGAAGATAAGCATATCATCAGTCATGGTGTTGGCAAAATTCGAGATGCCGTTATTGTGAGAAAACATCGCCACTTTATTCAGTTGGTCATCTAACCCCAAAGTGATATTTTCGAAATTAGTGTCGGATGCGTTGTACAGTTTTTGTATGGTCTCGATTTCAACTTTATATTCTTTGTTGAAAATTTCACACGTTGAAAATGCCCGTAAAGCAGGACTGGTGAAGAATTTCTCGATTTCAATGTTTTTTTCTTTCAGAAAATGAGACATTTTCTCGGCATCATGTATCCCTTTTTCAGCAAGTGGCCGGTCGAAATCTTCGGTGTTTTCGGGCCAGTCGCTTTTAGCATGGCGGACAAGAATCAGTGTTTTCATTTGGTTTTTTTTCGGAGACTAAAATTAAATAAAAAAAAGGAGAAGTGAGGTTACTTCCCCTTTTTTAAAGTGAAATATTAAACATTTTTAAAAAATCAGTTGAAATTAATAATAACTTTCAGTGCTTTTTCTTTTGCGGCATTACCGAACACTTCATACGCGCGGATCATGTCTTTGAAATCGAAACGGTGGGTAATGAGTTTTTCGGGCTGCAGTCTTTTACTTTCTACATTTTTCAGAAGCATCGGTGTCGTATTGGTACAAACCAGTCCCATGGTAATCGTTACGTTTCTGATCCACAGTTGTTCGATATGCAATTCCACAGGTTTTCCGTGTACGCCTACGTTCGCGAGGTGAGCACCGGGTTTCAGGATTTTCTGACAAATGTCAAACGTAGCCGGGATTCCCACTGCTTCTATGGCGACATCAACTCCCTGTTCGCCTACTATTTTTTTCAAGGCTTCTACGGCATTACCGTCTCCGCTGTTAATAATATCGGTAGCACCAAAACTTTTTGAAAGTTCCAGTCTTTCCTGGTCCAAATCAATCATAATGATTTTTGAAGGAGCAAAAAACTGAGCCGTCAGCAGTGCTGCAAATCCGATAGGTCCTGCACCAACAATAGCCACGGTATCGCCGGGACTTACTTTTCCGTTCAGTACGCCGATTTCAAAACCGGTGGGTAAGATATCACTCAGCATTACTGCTCCTTCTTCATTCATATCTGCTGGCAAAGGATAAAGCGAATTGTCACCGTGAGGAATCCGTACATATTCCGCCTGAGTTCCGTCGATTAAATGTCCTAAAATCCAGCCACCATCAGAACAGTGGGCATAGAGTTGTTTTTTACAGTTCTCGCATTTTCCGCAGGAGGTAATGCAGGAAATCAATACTTTATCTCCTTTTTTGAAGCTGATGACGGAACTTCCGACTTCTTCTACAATACCAATTCCTTCATGTCCCAGGATTCTTCCCGGAGTTACTTCAGGAACATCGCCTTTTAAAATATGAAGGTCTGTTCCGCAAATGGTAGATTTTACCATTTTTACAATCACGTCGGTTGATTCTTTTATCACCGGCATCGGACAATCGACGAGGTCTTTTTGTCCGGGTCCTTTAAATACTAAAGCTTTCATAATGAATGTGATTATTAATGAGACATTTTTTGCCTTATTAAAGATAGAAAGATTACCGGTGACTTTTCCGAAAAAAGAAATGATTTTAATCACTACTTTTTAAATATTGTACGCAAAGACAAATATTTGTAAATTTGTACCCGATGTCACAAATTTTAGCAATTGATTATGGAAAAGCCCGGTGCGGTATTGCGGTCACCGATGATATGCAAATCATTGCCAGTGGTTTGGATACTGTTGCCACCAAAGATGTTTTTTTATTTTTAAAAAAGTATTTTAGTGAAAACAAGGTAGAGCAAATCGTAGTAGGACTTCCCACTGATTTAAAAGGAAATTTAAATGAAGTGGAAGTTCATATTTTGAAATTTATAGAAAAATTCAAAACCGAATTTCCGACCATTGAAGTAGATCGTTTTGATGAACGTTTTACCTCAAAAATGGCTTCTTTTTTTATCTCACAAAGTGGAAAGACGAAGAAGAAAAGAGAAGAAAAAGGATTGATTGATAAAATAAGTGCAACCATTATATTGCAAAATTATTTAGAACAGAAACAGAAATGATATTACCGATAAGAGCATTTGGAGATGCTGTATTAAGAAAACATTGTCACGAAATTAACAAAGATTATCCGGAGCTGAAATCCTTATTGGATAATATGTTCGAAACCATGCTCAGCGCAAACGGCATAGGTTTGGCAGCACCACAGATTGGTTTGGATATCCGCCTTTTTGTAGTAGATGTTTCTCCGTTGGCAGAAGATGAGGATTATGCAGATATTGCCGATGAACTGAAGGATTTCAGAAAGGTTTTCATCAACGCGAAAATTCTGGAAGAAAGTGGCGAAGAATGGAAATTCAATGAAGGTTGTCTGTCCATTCCCGATATACGTGAGGATGTGAAAAGAAAAGAAACCATCCTGATTGAATATTATGACGAAAACTTCGTTAAACATACCGACACTTTTTCAGACATGAGAGCGCGCGTAATTCAGCATGAATATGATCATATTGAAGGAATTCTTTTTACCGATCATTTGAGTTCATTAAAGAAAAAATTAGTCAAAGGGAAACTGTTGAAGATTTCCCATGGGGACGTGTCCGTGACTTATAAAATGAGATTTCCCAAGTAAATAATCCAGCTAAAAGGCGGATCCAGCTAAAAATAAAATTCAAACAAATATTAAAAAAATGAAGTTAGAGAAAATAATATCAATTTCCGGGAAACCAGGACTTTACAAATTGATTTCGCAGTTGAAAAACGGATTTATCATCGAAGATGTGCTGACCAAGAAAAAAGTCAGTATTTCTAATTCTTCACAAGTAAGCTTGCTCGATAATATCGCGATGTTTACGAAAGACAATGAAATTCCTTTGTTTGAGGTTTTCGAAAACTTAGCAAAAAACGAAGATTATAAAGAAACGATTTCTCATAAATCTTCCGAAGAGGATTTGCGAGCATTGATGTCTACATCTCTGCCCAATTATGACAAGGAAAGAGTATATGTTTCCGACATCAAAAAATTGGCTCAATGGTATAATATCCTTCACAAAGCGGGATATATTACGCCGGACAGTTTTGTTAAACCAGAGGTCGAGGCCGAAGAAGAACCGGCAATCGCAGAAAAAAAGGAAACTAAAAAAGCAGCTCCAAAAACAGAGAAAGCAACCACTCCAAAAGCGAAAGCTTCTACTTCATCAGCCAAATCAGCGCCGAAAAGTACACACCGAAAAATGGGATAAACAGCCGCAATTTTTAATCAGTAATATTGCAATTTTTTTTTCCATTAAAATAAATCTGCTTCGACAAGGAATTAAATTTTTGTCGAAGTTTTTTTATTTAAACTAAATTTGCATCCATCACCCAACACCCTACACCCCATGAATTCCAGAGCAGAACAATTAGCCTCTTTCGACCGCTTACTCGATATCATGAATGATCTGCGCGAAAAATGTCCGTGGGATCAAAAACAGACTTTGCAGACCCTTCGGCACTTGACTTTGGAAGAAGTTTATGAACTTTCTGATGCTTTGCTGCAAGAGGACTTACCGGAGATCAAAAAGGAGTTGGGAGATGTTCTGCTCCATTTGGTTTTTTATGCAAAAATCGGATCTGAGAAAGGAAGTTTTGATATCGCTGATGTGATTAATTCTTTAAATGAAAAACTTATTTTCCGCCATCCCCATATTTATGGTAATTTGGAGGTGAAAGATGAAGAAGAAGTTAAACAAAACTGGGAAAAACTGAAACTGAAAGAAGGCAACAAATCCGTACTTTCTGGCGTGACGAAAGGAACTCCGAGTTTGATAAAAGCGTACCGGATTCAGGATAAAGTAAAAGGAATCGGTTTTGAGTTTGCCAACGCCGAAGATGCCTGGAAAAAAGTAGATGAGGAACTCGCGGAATTCCACGCTGAAACCGATTTGGACAAAAAAGAATCGGAGTTGGGCGATGTTTTTTTCTCGCTCATTAATTATGCCAGAATTTTAGGGATCAATCCTGATTCGGCTTTGGAAAGAACCAATAATAAGTTCATCGGCAGATTTCAGAAAATGGAGAATCTGGCACTCGCAAAAAATATCAGTTTATCAGATTTAAGTCTGGAGCAAATGGATGAACTTTGGGAAGAAGCTAAACTATTTGAATAAGAAAAATGAGATTTCAACATCAATTAAATGACCACGTAAAATCGCTCGTGGAAATCAAAAAAACAGAGCGACTTTGGCATTTTCCTTTTTTAGCGGGAATCTGTGTTGGTGTTTGCCTTTTTATTGGGTGGTATTTTCAGAAACCTGCATACGGAAATCTTGCGAGCATCGGTGCCTTGGTAATTCTTTACTTTACGCAAGCGCCCCTCGCTAAAAGAATGATTCATCTGTGTGTTTGTGCCTTCGGTTTTACGCTTTCGTTTGCGTTGGGATCGGTCTTGAGTTTTAATCCCTACGTAAGTGCTGCTGCGCTTGGACTGATCGCTTTTCTTGCTCATTTAATATCAACCTATTTTGATATTCCGCCGCCGGGAAATTTCTTTTTCATTATGATTGGTGCAGTGGCCATTTCCCTTCCTTTTGAGTTCGAATCGATTCCTGTGAGAGTGGGTTTGGTTTCGATGGGTGCAATGCTTTCTGTATGTTTGGCATTTTTCTATTCGGTTTTCATTGCGAAAAAAGCAGAAGCACCAAAAGCGAGAAGAGTTCTGAAAAAGAAACGCTATACGGGTATTGTCGAAAGTCTTATTCTTGCCGTCGCGATGTTTTCAGCACTTTTAACCGCCAATATTTTAGAAATGAAAAGCGCTTATTGGATTCCCGTTTCCGCCTTGGCAATTATGCAGGGCAAAGATTTACTACACACACGACAGCGCAATTTGCACCGCATCATCGGGACATTTATTGGCATGGGAGTTACCTGGATCATTTTGATTTTAGAACCAAAAGGTTTGGCATTGGTTTTAATTATTGCAGGTTTGCAGTTTGTGATCGAACTCATCGTGGTCCGCAATTACGGTTTGGCAGTTATTTTCATTACGCCTTTAACCATTTTTCTCGCTGAAAATTCTTCGGGAGCGATGATTAATGTTAATGAATTAATGGGAGCAAGGATTTTAGATACGGTCATCGGAAGTTTAATCGGACTTGCTGCTGGATGGTTTTTGCATCACCACACTTTAATCGCCACTATAGAAAAGAAGATCCGCGGAACAAAAATGAAGTTGAACAGGAATTGAGATTAAAAAAGTAACCTCCAGATATACTGAAGGTTACAATTGATACTCTTTTCTAATCAAAATATTGATGGTATTCCTTCATCGATTCTTTGAGTTTGCCAACGATGTGATTGGCATCTTCCCGGTTTTCAGCTTTCTTTAGTTTTTCTATTTCTTTCATGTAAGGAGCTAACCAGGCGTGCAGGATCTCATGAGATGTCCCTGTCATCGTACAGCTTTTTACAAGATTATCATTTGTGGCACTCAGGTGAGCCGCCAACATTTTATAGTCACCATTTTCCGGTTTGTACGCATTAAGCTGGGTTTCCATCTCGGAGATAAAAGGTTTCATTTCTGCATTCGCAGCCCATTTTGCGCCGTTGTTTAATTCCAGTTTTACATGATCGTCATGGTCATCAGATTTTTCCTTATTTTCTGTTGCATGTTCGTCAGCAACGTGTTGCTCTGTCGCTGTTTTCTCCTGGTGTACATGTTCCTCCTGTTTCTTCTCACAGGAAATTACGATTGTTAATCCGAGGATTGCAGATACAAATAGTTTTTTCATTTTTTAGAAATTTTTGTTGTGATATATAAAAATGTTGCCGACACTAAAATTCTGAAAGCCATCGCCCCCACGGTTTTTGTTTCAAATAATCCCCCATTATTGATGTGAATAAATAACCCAGCATAAGCCAGAATCAGGATTATTAATGAAATAATTAAAGGCACCTTCGCCCAAACCTGATTTTTAAAAATTGCATAGGCAGTAATTAAATAAAGCACTCCACAAAGCCAGTTCGCCCAAACGATGAACGGAACAAAATTGCCTTCTTTTGCTCTGATTCCAAACCAGTCAAATAAGACCGAACTGCTCATGAAAAGTGTGAGGAATCCGAACAGGAGAAGGAAGATGAGTAGTATTGTTTTTTTCATAATTGTAAATACATAAATATACGCTTAATAATTGATGTTCTTTAATTAAAGGGCTTCTACTCAGTCTGCAAAAGAAAAATCAGTATTTTACTTTTTTATCATTTAGAAATTAATTGGATTAGGAAAGGTGTTTTTCGCCGCTTTTGTCTGAACACTTTGTTCTGTTTTTATAAAACTTAATTTTCTTAATACTTTATTATTCCTAATGGTTAAATTCTTTATTTCTAATTCGTTTTTCTATACCGCAATACCGCCCACGAAATGACAACGATTGCCAATCCGGTGATAAACCCAAAATGAGGCAGTAAATCTTTGAAGCTGCTGTTTTTGAGTATAATCAACCGGATAGCGTCTACACCGTAAGTTACCGGATTGGCGTAGGCGATATATTTTGCCCAGTCGGTCATGCTTTCTACAGGTGTAAATAGTCCGCTCATCAAAACGAAAATCATCATAAAGAAAAAGACGACAAACATGGCTTGCTGCTGGGTTTCACTGTAAACAGAAACCAAAAGTCCCAGTCCTAAAATGGCGATGAGATAAACCGCAACAAATCCATAGAGCAGCAGAAAACTTCCCTGCATTTGAATTCCGTACACCAAGATGGTCACCAAAAGTCCGATAGTAAAGGCCAGCATCGCCAGTAACCAAAAAGGGATGAGTTTCCCCATGATAAAATCTGTTTTCGTAACCGGCGATACATTAATCTGTTCGATGGTTCCGTTTTCTTTTTCCTGAACGATGTTTAGCGCTGTCAAATAGCCGGAAATCAAAGTAATCAGAAACGCTAAAATTCCCGGTACCAAAGACAGCCTGTAATTGTAATTTTCATTAAACCAGAATTGGGGAACGATTTCCAAACCCGATGTTTTTGTGATGTTTTCGGTTTCCGGTGCGAGTTCTACCTGGATCTGCCGGTTGTAATTCTGTAGAATCTGCGCAAGATAACTGGCAGAAAGTCCTGCCTTTGTCCCATTGATGGCGTTGATGGCGAGCAGTACTTTTTCGTTGTTTTCACGAACCAGATTTTTTTCGAAATTGTTTGGGATTTCTAAAATTAAATCGACTTTATCGGTTTCAATTTCCTGAAAAGCCTGCATATAACTTTCACCGTAATTGATGATTTCAAAATACCCTGAAGCGGTAATCTTCCGGATGAGTTCTCTGGAAAAAGTGGATTTGTCATGATCAACAACTGCAATTTTTATATTTTTAATTTCATAGCTCGCCGCCAAAGGAAGAATCACGAGCTGAATAACCGGCATCACAAAAATCACGGCCAGGATTGCTTTGTTCCTGAAAATCTGCAGGAATTCTTTTTTGATTAATATGCCTAAAGTTCTGAACATTTTATCTCTTGTCTATAATCTTTTCTCTTTTTTCTTTCATCTATCCGTCTAGCTGTCTATCCGTCTAGCATCTATCCGTCTATCATCTTACTCCAATCGTATTTTAAATTTTTTCACAGCGATGACGAACAAGAGCGCCATCATTGCTAAAAGGATCAGTGTCTGTTTCCAGATGACTTCCAGGCCGGTGCCTTTGATCATCACGTTTTTTACGATTTCATAATACCATTTTGCCGGGATGAGGTTGCTGATGAGCTGCAGCGGAACCGGCATGTTTTCGACGGGGAACATAAAACCACTCAGCATTAAAGTGGGAAGCATGGTTCCGACGAGGGAAATCAGCATGGCGACCTGTTGCGTATCGGTTAAAATTGAAATTAAAATCCCGAGTAACAGATTGGTGATAATGAATATCGTACTGACCAGAAAAAGCAGGATCAGGTTTCCTTTGATGGGTAAATCGAGTAGGGTCACACTTAAAATCATGATGGAAATAAGAATAACCATCGACAATATAAAGTACGGAATCGCCTTGGCCAGAATGATGGTGGATGGTTTCATAGGCGATACCAAAAGAACCTCCATGGTTCCCGATTCTTTTTCGCGTACGATGGCAACGGCGGTCATTAATACGCAGATAATGAGAAGAATTAAGGCCATGACGCCGGGAACGAAATTGGGTGCCCCTTTAAGTTGAGGATTGTAGAGCATCCGTATTTCAGGCTGCACACCGGAAACATTTTGCAAGGTTTGTTGACCATTATAATCCATTAAAATATTGGACATGAAATTGTAAATCTGATTGGCGAGATTGATGTCGGTTCCGTCGGTAATCAGTTGGAGCTGTGTTTTTTTTCCTAAGATTAAATTTTCCGTAAACTGCTGTGGGATAACCAGAATCATTTTTATTTCTCCACCTTTAAAAGCATTTTCGGCCTGATCGATGGATTTCAAATATTTATCGACATCGAAATATTGGTTGGCATTTATTTTCGAGATCAGCTCGGCGGAGATTTGGGTCTTGTCCTGATCGAGAACTCCGATTTTTGTGTTTTTAACCTCCGTACTTAGGGCGAAACCGAAGAGCAGAACCTGCACGACCGGCATCCCGAAAAGAATAAGCAAAGTTCTTTTATCACGTAACACATGATAAAATTCTTTTTGTACAAATGTGAGGAGTTGGTTCATTTTTAAAGTTCTTTCTTATTCAGTCCGTTGCGCGCCACGCGCCAGTTCATAAAAAACGTCATCCATCGTTACTGCATTAAACTGTTTTTTCAGATGGGATGGCGTATCCAGTGCGGCAATTTTTCCATCGACCATGATAGAGACGCGGTCGCAATATTCTGCTTCATCCATATAATGGGTGGTTACGAAAATGGTGATTCCACGGTCAGCCGCTTCATAAATCATGCTCCAGAACTGTCTCCGTGTTACAGGATCAACGCCGCCTGTGGGTTCATCTAAAAACACAATTTCAGGTTGATGAAAGATGGAGACAGAGAATGCCAGTTTCTGTTTCCAACCTAGAGGAAGCTGCGATACCAGTTTGTTCTTTTCCTCTTCCAGCCCCAATTTCCGGATGAGTTCTGCACTTTTTGTTTTCAGTTCTTTTCTTGGAATTCCATAAATTCCCCCGAAAAACTCCAGATTTTCTTTAACGGTCAGATTGCCGTAGAGTGAAAATTTCTGGCTCATGTAGCCGATATTTCTTTTGATTTTTTCTGTATCGCGATAAATATCAAAACCGGCAACCGTTGCATTTCCGGAAGTAGGAACAGAAAGTCCGCAGAACATTCTCATCGCGGTTGTTTTTCCGGCACCGTTCGCTCCGAGGAAACCAAAAATTTCTCCTTTTTTTACTTCAAAACTGATGTGGTCAACCGCCACGAAATCACCGAACGATTTGGTGATGTTTTCAGCAGTGATGGCGGTATTTGGATTTTCAGGATTCATTTTAATGGTTTTCATTTGAAAGAAGCTGTATGAAACTGTCTTCGGTATTTGCTTTTATGGCTGTGACTTCTATATTTTCAAATCCTTTATTTTTTAAAAATTGATAGATGGAACCGATTTCGAACTTGCTGTTCTGGTCTGCGCTTAAATGCACGAATTCACCAAATGCATAGGCGTTTTTTTTCTGTTTGAAATTTTCCAGCGCTTTTAAAACTTCAGAAGTCCGGCCCGCTTTTACTTCAAATAATAAGTCAGGGTAGGAGTTGCTGATGTTTTCAGGCGTTGCAATGGACAGGATTTTTCCGTTTTGCATTAAAGCGATTCGGTCGCAGAGAGAAGCTTCATCCATATAAGGCGTAGCGACGACCATGGTGATTCCCTGCGTTTGCAGACGTTTGAGCATTTCCCAGAATTCTTTTCGCGAAACGGGATCAACTCCGGTCGTAGGTTCATCGAGAAATAAAACTTTCGGTTTGTGAATTAGGGCGCAACACAAGGCGAGTTTCTGTTTCATACCGCCCGATAATTGTCCGGCTCTCCGGGTTTTAAAAGGTTCGATCTGAATATAAATATCTTTGATTAAACCGTAGTTTTCTTCGATGGTTGAATTGAAAACGCTGGCGAAAAATTTCAGATTTTCTTCAACGGTTAAATCCTGATAGAGCGAAAATTTTCCGGGCATATATCCCAGGATATTTCTGATTTTTTTATAATCTTTTACCATGTCAAAATCCTCAATGGTTGCAGAACCGGAGTTGGGCAAAAGAAGCGTGGTCAGCATTCTGAATATGGAAGTTTTGCCGGCACCATCGGGACCGATCAATCCGAATATTTCGCCGTGGTCAACGCCGAAGCTCACGTCGTCAACCGCAAGGATTTTTTCTTTTCCTTTGCCGTAGGTTTTTACGAGGTTATTGACGGTGATTGATTTCATGATGATGGATGTTTGGTGCTGGATGTAGGATTATATCTAAATTTTTTTTACCGCAAAAGAGACAAAAGTTAACTGTATATTTCAGTGAGTCAAAAGACTGTAAAAGTTTTGGTTTTAATGAAAGCTTCCTGTTACGAATTTTTGTGATTGAAGTTTTACATTGCATTTTTGTAACTTCATGGTTAATTTTTTATTTTTAAAACTTCACGTCGGCGTACATTCCGATTTTTAGATAACCATCATTTTTTACATGAACTTTTACGGCATAAACCAAGTTCGCTCTTTCGTTTTTGGTTTGAATTGTTTTTGGCGTAAACTCGGCTTTGGAACTTATCCAGTAAACGGTTCCGGGAACTTCGCTGGTTTTTCCGTCGCCTTTGTCGAGTAAGACTTTGACTTGCTGACCGGTTTTTATTTTTGGCAACTGATCGCCGGTGATAAATGTTTTTAAAGTCATCAGGTCGAGACCGGCCATTTTGAAAATTGGTTTTCCCACCGTGGCAAACTCACCTTCACTGGAATATTTCGTCAGAACCATTCCGGAAATGGGACTTACAATGGTGTTGTTTTTCAGCAGTTCATCGATCTGTTCAACTTTTTTTTCTGTTGGTTTTCTTTCACTTAAAACTGCTCTGTTTTGAATGGCAACATTTTCTTTAGCTGCGGAGATTTGTTGATTGAGCGTTGTCAGTTGAGTTTGTGCTGCTGCAATTTGTTTTTGAATAACATCGGTGAGCCCGTTTGCATCGTCGAGTTGTTTTCTGGTTGCCGCATCTTCACGGACAAGATTCGCTGTTCTGTTTCGCTCTCTGACTGCGTTTTGCAACTGTTCCTTTAATACCGAAATATTGGCATTTTGAGAATGATACTGCGACTGTAAAACCTGAATCTGAGGAACTGCCGAATTGGTTTTTTCCCCGATTGCATCGAGACTTGCGATAACCTGCGCTTTCTGTAATTCGACCGATTTCGGATCGATTTCCCCAACGTTTTGATTTTTGGTAAGCTGTTGGCCTTCTTCCACATTCAGTCGGGTGATGGTGCCATTGGCTTTGGCACTGACCATGACTTCATCGGCCTCGAAAGTGCCCGAAGCATCGTACTTATGATCTACATTCCTGCAGGAAAAGAGCGTGAGAGCAGTTATTAAGAAAATATATTTTTTCATGAGAAGTTTTTTGATTTTTAAATAAAATTGCCGTTCATTTTAGAACTCAAACATTCAAATATTCAAACACTTAATCATTGATTAAGATGCGCTTTCAGATTGTACTGCGTTAAGAGATATTGGATTTCGTGAGTGATTTTCTGGTTTTTAGCGCGGTCGAGTTCATTGACTTCCCGCAGATAATCGCTTGTTGTGATAACGCCGTTTGCAAGCTGAGCCAAAGAAGCTTTTTTAATGCTTTCGCGCAGGATGATGAGTTCATCGTCCTTATTAATAAACTCCTGGATTTTATCCAGATCGTTATTGTTCTGAATGGTTTCGAACTGGAGATTGAAAAGGAAGTTTTCTTTCTGTACGTCGATTTCCTGTTGTCGGTTTTGGATTAAAGCCAAATCGTTTTTCCGGGTATAAAATCCCGAGATGGGAATATTCAAACGCAAACCGCCGATATAGAAAATATCGAATTCATTTTTCAGCATATTGAAACCCGGTTTTCCGTAACCGCCCTGGAAAAATGCGCCTAACTTCGGTGTGTTTTTAGAATTAATCAATGATTTTTGGTCTTCTAAAGCCAGTTTCTGCAAATCGAAAAGTTTTAGTTCTGCGCGTTTATTCTGTTCAGGGATGAGGATTTTTTGCGGTCTTTGTAGTTCAGTATTTTCGTCTAGTTTTTTTTGAATAAAAAGGGAAAGCATCTGTAAGAAACTTTTTTTCATACTTTGAAGTTCCAACTGTTTCTGTTCCAAATTGATGAGTTGAGCTTTCAGAACATCCACGTTACTTCTATAGATAGCACCATTCTGCAGTTGTGCTTCTGCTTTTTTTAATCCGTTTAAAAGGTCGGATTTTGTGAGTTCTGTTTGCTGGATTTGTTCGTCGGTTTGTAGAATTCCGAAATAAATCTGGTTGATTCTTACTTCCAATTGATCAATTTCGACTTCGGTTTTCTGCAATTCGATGTCTGAATTTACGATAGCCATTTTCTTTTGATTGGCAATCATTCCGCCGTCGTACATATTTTGCTGAACATCTGCGTACACTTTATATTGGTCTTTACTGACTCGATTAATGGTGAAATTAGGAATTTGAATGGGCAATTGCGTAACATCATTCTGATAAGTAGCCTGTCCGGTTATCTGGATTTGTGGAAGCCAGCCTTTTGCGGCATTCTGCAGATTGTATTCCTTTGTTTTGGCAATTAAATTATTTCTTTTGATGAGCGGATAATTTTGTTTCGCCAAACCGTAACATTCTTCCAAAGTCAATGTCTGGGCATTAACCGAAACGAAAAGGAAGAGCAATAGATATTTTAAAATTCTCATTTTTAATCAATTTAAAAAAATGGTGCGCAGGTATTTTAATGATTTAGCATCATTTTCATCCACATTGGAACAAGAGTTTTTCTTTCTTCCACGAATTTCTGAAATTCAGCGTCATCCATTAAATCAAATGACTGTAAAATGGGTTTTCCTAAAAATGGGAAAACGGTCATGCTTAAAAAGTTCAATAGAAAATGAAAAGGATCGATTTCAGGTTTGCGCTCTTGAATCTGTCTTATGATGAATGAGTTTTTCAATACTTTGTCAAAGGGAAGAATTGATTTCACATCTGATGTTTTCTTTTGAATTTCGCTCAAAACAAAGATGGGAAGATTAGGGTTTTCAGACAGAATCTCGAAATATTTTGCACTTGCCAAGTCGAGTTTTTCATCTAATGACGTTTTCTCGTTCGTAATGATTGGAATAATTTTTCCGAAAAGCAAAACGATTTTCACTTTCATGACCTGTTCAAATAATTTCTCTTTGGTTCGGAAATAATAATTGAGAAGCGCCACATTAATTCCAGCTTCTTCAGCGATATCGCGCGTTCTGGTTCCGGAAAAACCTTTTTCGGTAAATATTTTAGAGGCTGCGAGTAATATTTTGTCTTCGGAAGAAAGCTCGTCTGATTTCATATCTTTTTAATCTAAAGTAAAGTTAGCATTATTTTTTTGATTTAAACAAATGAATTAAACAAATTAATTAATCAAATGATTAAACCATATGAAATAAAAAACGCAACTCAGAAGAATTACGTTTAATATTATATGGTAATTTGGTTTTACAGTCCAAATTGTTTCGCAAACAAATCCGGGAAAACACCCATCGTTACTAAAGCGAAGATGATGAAAACCGCCACAATATTGTAAGTTAAGGAAACTCTTTCTGAGGTTTTGAAACTGCTTTCTTTCGGGAAGAACATGGCCATGATCAAACGGAGATAGTAGGCAATTGAAATTGCAGAGCCCAAAACAGCTACTAAAACTAAAAATGGTGCTTGATCAATCGCTTGGGCAAAAATCGAAAATTTCCCCATGAATCCCGCTGTTAATGGAATTCCGGCCATTGATAATAATGATACTGTTGCAGCAACCGCAAGAATTGGTTCTGTGTGTGCCAAGCCATTAAATGCGGTGTAAGATGTTTCTCTTTTCAGTTTTTCTACCCAGATCAGACACATCATAACGCCCACCGTTGCTAAGGAATAAGCGAATAAGTAGAAAGCAAGATTATAACTTGACAGACTGTTCATTCCGTAGAAAATCAAAGATAAATATCCCACGTGAGAAACGGAAGAGTAGGCCAACATTCTTTTTACGTTGGTTTGTGCTAATCCCATGACATTGGCCAGGAATAAAGTAATGATAATTAAAACACCGATAATATTGATCCATTCTCCGGTAATTCCCAGGAAGCCGATGGTCATTAATTTAAAGAAAGCAAAGAAGGAAGCGATCTTTACCACCGACATCATAAAGGCGGTGATGAGTGAAGGCGAACCTTGATACACATCCGGACTCCACATGTGGAAAGGCGCAAGAGAAACTTTAAAAGCTAAAGCGACTAACATTAAAACCGCACCTAAAATAAACATTAAGTTTTTAGGATTTACAACGGCAAATTCGTGGATTTTATAGAGATCAAAACTTCCGCTGCTTCCGTAAATCAGGGCGACACCGAATAAAAGGAATCCTGTGGCAAAAGCGCCCATCAGGAAATATTTTATAGAAGCTTCATTGGACCGTAAATCGGTTTTGTTACTTCCTGCTAAAACATAAAGTGGAATTGAAAGGATTTCGACTCCTAAAAATAAGGTCACTAAATTTTGAAATCCAAATAAAATGATTCCTCCGCAGAGTGAAAATAACATCAGCGCATATAATTCTGACTGGTGATTGCGGTGATTGCTGAAAGAAAATCCTCCCAGAAAGAATAACAAGATTGTAATAACAATCGCTATTTTAGTGAATAATGCAGCATTGGCGCCAAACTCAAACATGTGTTGGTATTGGCTGAAGAATGAAATTTCCGGTAAGAAACTGACATAAAAAGCAATCATCAGTCCCAAAATACCAATGTATCTTGAGAATTTTCCCTGTTCAAAAACACCCGCAAATAATGCGATAACTGCGGTAAGGAATATAATTATTAAAACGCTCATTGAGTATAGATTTGAGATTTATAGATTTGAGATTTTAGATTTTGTCCTGGTCTCGATCTCTTTATTTCTTAATTATTAATTTTATTAATTCATCATTGAAGTGAAAATAAACTTCAACGAACTGTTCACCATATCGAGGATTGGCTGCGGGAATATTCCTAAGAATATTACAAAAACAACCAAACTTGCCAATACCGAAAATTCAACACCGGTTAAATCTCCTGCGCTTGCCAATACTTCTTCGTCACCTTCTCCAAACATGGCTTTTGCATAAAATCTGAAAAGGTAAACTGAGGAGAAAATCATGGTTGTTCCGGCAATCACCGCGGCGATAATACTGTAATCGAAAATCGATTTGATTAAGATAAATTCTCCCACGAATCCGTTGGTTAATGGAAGCGCAATTGATCCTAATAAAATGACCATGAATAAAACGGCGAATTTCGGTGCGACTCTTGCCAAACCACCCATTTGTCGGATGTCTCTGGTTTTGAATCTTTTGTAAAGAATATCAGCACAGTAGAATAGTCCTACTACGTTGATCCCGTGAGCAAATGATTGAATCAACGCTCCTTCGCCACCTTCAATCATCAAAGTTCCTTTCACCGTCAAGATTGCAGACGCCATAATACCGGCAGTCATTAAACCAACGTGAGATAGAGAAGAATAGGCAATTAATCTTTTTGAATCATTTTGAATAATGGCAATTAAAGCACCGTGAACGACTCCGATAATTGCGAGAACCAATACAATCTGTCCTGAAATTCCTAAAATAGGTTCTGGCGTAATTGGTAATAACCATCGTAGTAAACCATAAACGGCCATTTTCAACATAATTCCCGAAAGTAACATGGAACCTTGTGTTGGTGAATACGTATAAGTATCCGGTTGCCAAGAATGGAATGGGAAAATCGGTAACTTCACTGCAAAGGCAAAGAAGATGAACCAGAAAATTACGGTTTGCGCTCCTGAGGTTAAATCGGCGTTATACAAATCGGTCAGTGTAAATGAAGCAGAGTGATTGTAAACGTAGATCAAACCGATCAACATAAACAGGGATCCGACAAAAGTGTACACAAAGAATCTTGTTGTAAACTGAATTTTTTTGTCTTCCTGTCCCCAAATTCCGGCAATCAACCAGATTGGAATCAAGGTTACTTCCCAGAAAATATAGAATAATAAACCATCTAAAGAAGTGAAAACTCCAATTAGACCGAATTGCATTAATAAAATTAATCCGTAAAAAGTATTTCTGTATCCCGGTTTTTCATTAAAGGAAGAAAGGATAATAAGCGGTGTTAAAATATTGGTTAATAACAACATCAGCATACTCATTCCATCGATCCCGAAATGCAGATTACTCTTGATATAGTTGGACCACGGATAATTGATTTCATATTGCAAAACTCCGTCAACGGTAGGTTTGAAATCGAAACCGGTCAGCATATAAAAGGTCAATAACATTTGTGCAAATGCAATTCCTAATGCGAGATATTTACTGGCGGGATTTTTCCACGCGAACACCAATACTGAGCCTATAAGAGGTAAAAGCAGTAATGTTAATAATAGGTACGACATTTACTATTGTAATATAAAGTTAACAATTAAAATAATTCCGATGGCTAAAGACATGATGAGAACATAATTCTCTACATTTCCGTTCTGAAGCTTTTTTGCGGCTCTTCCAGAATCTTCTGCTCCGATACCGATGTAATCTACAAATCTTTTGAGAATACCTTTGTCAAACATATTTCCGCCGATACCAAGACCCTCGATGAATTTCACAAATGTTGCGTTATTCAGTTCATCGATGTATAATTTTTTAGTAGAAAGTTTCTCCCAGCCGGTATAATTTTCTTCCGGTAAAGCCATTTTTTTCTTAGTAACGTAAATGTTTCTTACAATGAACCAAACTACGAAGAACATTAAAACAGTTAACCCCAGAAGAATCATTTCTGTCATCAAAGGAACTTCTGGAAGTTCTACATCATAAACGTAAATATTCTGTAACCAGGTTCCTAACTTCGCATAGCTGCCGTGGCCGATAAAATGCGGAAGGTTGATGAAACCTCCAATCACTGAAAGTACAGCCAAAACCATTAAAGGTAAAGTCATATTTAAAGGACTTTCGTGAAGATGATTTTTTTGTTCTTCCGTTCCTCTAAACTCACCGTGGAAAGTTAAGTAGTATGCTCTGAACATATAAATCGCAGTCATCGCTGCAATGATGAAAAGAACTGCCCATAAATAAGGACTTCTTCCATAAACATTTGCTAAGATTTCATCTTTGGAAATCATCCCTGAAAGGAATGGGAATCCCGAAATTGCTAATGTTCCAATTAAGAAAGTAATATGTGTAATTGGAATTTTTTTCTTTAATCCACCCATTAATCTCATATCCTGTTCGCCGCTCATCGCATGAATTACAGAACCAGAACCTAAGAATAGCAACGCTTTGAAAAACGCGTGCGTCATCAGGTGGAACATTGCTACTGTATAAGCGCCAGTACCTACTGCTACGAACATAAATCCTAACTGAGAAACGGTAGAATAGGCTAAAACTTTTTTAATATCATTTTGTCGAAGGCCAATGAACGCTGCTACCAAAGCGGTTAATAATCCTATGAAGAGGATTCCGTCCATCGTGGTTGGCGCTAACGAGAACAGGAAGTTCGAACGAACTACTAAATAAATCCCTGCAGTTACCATCGTCGCCGCGTGGATCAATGCAGAAACCGGAGTTGGTCCGGCCATCGCATCAGGAAGCCAGGTGAATAATGGAATCTGTGCAGATTTTCCTACTGCTCCAATAAATAAACTCGCGGTGATGAAAATAATAACCGTTGAATCTAATTCGAATTTCCCTGAGTTTTGCGCAACAGAAAGGTAATCGACAGCATTGGTTTGAGAGGCAATCATCAGAATTCCGATAATCATTCCTAAGTCACCAATACGGTTCATGATGAAGGCTTTTCTAGCCGCTGCACCATATTCCTTGTTTTTGTACCAGAATCCAATCAATAAATAAGAACATAATCCAACCCCTTCCCATCCGATGAAAAGAATCAGATAATTGCTTCCCATTACCAAAAGCAACATCATGAAGATAAATAAATTCAGGTAAGAAAAGAATTTATGAAAACCTTCGTCAGTACTCATGTATCCGATAGAGTAGAGGTGTATCAAAGATCCGATTCCCGTAATAATCATAATCATCATTAATGATAACTGATCGATTTGAAAACCGAAATTCACTTGAATACCATTAATCCTGAACCATTCAAAAGCTCTTACAATAACGGGTTGTGAATCTGCATTAAACTTTAAGAATAAACTCAAAGCAATAATAAATGAAGCAAATACTACCGCAGTGGCCAAAGTTCCTACCAACATCTTCGGAAGTTTTTTTCCGAATAATCCGTTGATCAGAAATCCTGCAAGTGGTAAAAGTATAATCGCGTAAACTAAATTTTCCATCCTTTATTATCCTCTTAATTTATTAAAAATACTGATGTCTACTGATTTTGTATTTCTGTACAGCATCGCGATAATTGCTAAACCTACGGCAACTTCCGCAGCGGCAACCACCATGATGAAGAAAACCAGAATCTGCCCGTTTCCGTCACCTTTATAAGATGAGAAAGCTGCGAGCAAAAGGTTTACAGAATTCAGCATCAACTCTACACATCCTAAAATGATGATGGCATTTTTGCGGATCAAAACCCCCAGCACACCGAGACTGAACAGAACAGAACTTAGAATAATGAAATATTCCAGCGGAACTGCCTGTATAAATGTATTTACTTCTCCCATAACTCTATAAATCTTTTTTACCAATTAAAACTGCTCCTACAATTCCGGCAAGAATAAGGATTGAGGCCAACTCAAACGGCAAAACATATTCGTTAAACAATAACCGGCCAAGGTTTTTAGTTAAACCAACCGACGAATCGATATTTCCTGCAAATGTTTTTTGGTTCAAACCTTTGAATGCTCCTAAAATTCCTACCAATAATAATCCTGCGGAAAATACACCGATGAATTTGGGAAGGTTTTTCTTTTTACTTTCATCTTCTTTATTCAGGTTCAGCATCATTAAGATATAGAGGAACAGAACCATGATCGCACCTGCATAAACTATGATCTGTACAATTCCCAGGAACTGTGCGTTGAGTAAAATATATAAGGCTGCAATCGAAAAGAAAGTAACGATGAGTGACAAAATAGAGTAAATGGCGTTTCTTGCAAAAACAAAATAAAATCCGCTTGCCAACGCCAAAAATGCCACGAAGAAAAATATGATCTGTTCCATACTATTTTACTGATTTTTTTTGCAATTCACTTTGACGCTCCGTAATATCAATTCTTTCGTTGATTTTTTCCACCAATTTATCTTTACCATAAATGAAACTTCCGCGGTTGGTTTCTACATCTACCAAACGGTCTGTTAAATAAATAGCTGATTTCGGACAAGCCTCTTCACAAAGACCACAGAAAATACATCTCAGCATATTGATTTCATAAACCGACGCGTATTTTTCTTCACGATAGAGATGTTGTTCGTCTTTGGTCCGTTCTGCACCCGTCATGGTAATTGCTTCTGCAGGACAAGTCACTGCGCAAAGTCCACAAGCGGTACATCTTTCTCTGCCTTCTTCATCACGTTTTAAGACATGAAGTCCGCGCCAGATTTTAGTTCTTGGTTTTTGAACTTCAGGGTAAGAATAAACTTTACCTTTCGGTCCTGCTATCGCGTGCTTCAACGTAATTGCCATTCCCTTGAAAATTTCCGGGAGGTATAATTTTTCCATAAAAGTCATCTCTTTGTTCGAGACTACTTTTGATCTGTTTGTCAGTTTCATATTAATGGGTTTTAGCGCCACTTTTCAGTGTTGCATTAAAACTTCTATTTTTAATTAATGGGCGAAGAAAACAATCACTGCTGCAGTAATCACTAAATTCACTAATGCTAAAGGGATTAATGTTTTCCAACCCAAATGCATCAATTGGTCATATCTGAATCTTGGGATGGTCCAACGGATCCACATAAAGACTAAAATTCCAAATACTACTTTCGCTAACATTGCGAAAATACTTAATGTTCCGGCAATATTTTCACCCCAGTTTTCAGAAACCCAGTTGATTCCAGGATAATTAAATCCACCGAAAAATAAAGTTACAATTAAAGCATTGGAGATAAACATGTTGACATATTCACCGAACATATACTGCCCGAAGTTCATGGAGGAATATTCGGTCATATAACCATTCACCAGCTCGGATTCACATTCCGGTAAATCAAAAGGGTGACGGTTTGTTTCTGCCATCGCTGCAACGAAGAAGATGATAAATGCTAAAGGCTGATAAAAGATATTCCAGTTCATTCCGTCTGCCGGAATAAAACCCCATATTTTACCTTCACCTTGTGAAGAAGTGATGAAATGTAAATCTAAACTTCCGGCCATTAATATAATAGAAAGAAGAGAGAGACCCATTGCCAGTTCGTAAGAAATCATTTGCGATGAAGCACGGATTGCACCGATCAGCGAGTATTTATTATTCGAAGCCCAACCTCCAATCATCATTCCGTAAACTCCGATGGAAACCATTGCTATCAAGTACAAAACCCCTACATCGATATTGGCCACCTGAATGTAAAAAGAATTCCCACCAATATTCAAAGATTTCCCCCACGGAATCACTGCTCCGGTAATCAGGGAAATAAACATGGTTAATGCAGGACCGACATAGAATAAAAACCGATCGGCTCCCTGTGGTACAAATCCTTCTTTGAAGAAGAGTTTTCCACCATCGGCTAATGGTTGCAAAATCCCGAATGGACCGGCTCTGTTAGGACCAATTCTGTCTTGAAGAATCGCCGCCACTTTTCTTTCGCCCCATGTAGAATAGGCCGCAACACCTAAGGATACAGCGAAAAGTGTAACAACTAATATTATTTTAAAAGTAATTAACTCCATAATTATTTCTCGTCTTTATCGCTCAGTTCTTTTGCATCCGGATTATCCAAAAGACTGATCATATTTTTAGGTTTTTCGTAATGGTTCAAAGAGATTACCGAATGACGATCGATATGACGTGGTCTTTCAATCGTCCAGTATTTCAAATCTTTTTTGTGGAATCTACAGTCGTCGCAGATCCAGTCCTGTACTTCATCGTACTGGTCTTTTCTGGCAGTTACCCTGATCACTTCCTCGCCTTTCATCCAAACGACTGCTTTACCTGCACATTTTGAACATTCGCAAGTGGCATTCATTGGTTTGGTAAACCAAACTCTGCTTGCGAACCTTGCCGTTCTGTCGGTTAAAGCACCAACGGGACAAACATCAATGACATTTCCAATGAAATCATTTTCTAAAGCCTTGTTCAGATTGGTCGAAATCTCTGCGTGTTCTCCCCGGAACAAAATACCGTGTTCTCTGTTTTCGGTCAATTGATTGGCCACCAAAACGCATCTTGCACACAGGATGCACCGGTTCATGTTCAACTTAATATTTGGACCGATATCTTCCGGCTCAAAAGTCCTTCTTTCGAATTCTGTTCTTGTTCTTTCTAAACCATGTTCGTAACCTAAATCCTGTAAATGACATTCTCCTGCCTGATCACAGATAGGGCAATCCAGCGGGTGATTGATCAGTAGAAATTCTGTTACGGCTTTTCTGGCTTCCTGCGTTTTTTCGGAGGTGAGGTTTTTCACTTCCATTCCGTCCATCACGCTTGTTCTGCAACTCGCTACTAATTTCGGCATCGGTCGTGAATCAGCGTCAGATCCTTTAGATACTTCTACCAGACAGGTTCTACATCTACCGCCGCTAGATTCCAGCGGTTTGTAATAACACATTGCCGGTGGTACCGATTTACCGCCGATTTGTCTCGCGGCTTCCAGAATAGAAGTGCCAGGCAAAACTTCGGTAGTTTGACCATCGATGGTTATTTTGAATTTTTTAACTTCTTCGCTCATTATGGATGAATTCAAAAATGAATTAATTATTTTTTCTTGTATTAAAAGTGTATCCTATCCCTGCATTAATCTGTCCGAAAACAAAATCCTGGGTCGCTTTGTCAGGTTTATTATTTAGAGTCGTTTTGATGTCCCACATATTGATGTACCCAGCTTTTGCTTCAACTCTGGCTATCCAGTGTTTCCAGAAGACTAAATTCAAACTTGTTCTCAGATCGGTTCCCATTCCTGCAATGTGAAAACGGTCGCTTCTTTCGTTCCCGAATAATTTTACATTACTCTTTGGAAACATCACTCCAATACCTGCACCGTAAGACCAAACCAAATCTATTTTGTCTTTATTAATGAGATTTTGATATTTTTCCAAACCCAGGTTTTCATAATTCAATCCGTCGGTATGCTCGAAAGTGAGGAAGTTTTCATCTGCTAAATTCACCTGTCCGTTTTGCACATAAGCTGCATATTTTGGATCGCTGATTGTTCCTGAAAAATTAACCGTTTGATTTTGGTCCATCACATATTTCATGTGGTCGATTCCCAAAACTAAAGCTAAATTATCTTTGATAAAATATCCTATTCTGAAATTATACTGTGTTACCGTAAACCAGACCGGATCAAAATAAACCAATCCAAATTTCGTAGGTCTGTCTGCCGCGGCTACATTATTCAACTGAAAATCGTATCCATTTCCTTTAAAGTGAATATCAGAATTGCTAAAAGCACCTCTGTTCCAACCGTAAAAAACGAACATTTGACCTTTTTTGGTCAATGGTTCATTTTTAGGGGTTATATCCTGACCAAAGCCAAAACCAGATCCTAAAAATACCGCTGCTAAAACTACTACTTTCTTCATGTTTTAAAGAGTGTGCACTCTTTATATCTTCTTAATAAAACTTCTTTTTACTCTGCTTTTGCGGCCACCGGAATTGGGTCAGCGTAATTGGCCAAACCATAATTTCTGGTTTGAGATTCCGGATTATCGATATACCACTCAAACTCATCACGGAAATGACGTATCGCTGCAGCAACTGGCCAAGCGGCAGCATCACCAAGCGGACAAATTGTATTTCCTTCGATTTTTCTTTGAACATCCCATAGCAGATCAATATCTGCCAACGTTCCTGCACCGCTGTGTATTTTTTTCAAAATCTTATACAACCAAGGCGTTCCTTCTCTACAAGGCGTACATTGGCCACAGCTTTCATGCGCATAGAAATGGGCTAAAGTCATGGTGTGTTTAACGACAGACTGATCTTCATCTAAAACGATAAATCCGCCTGATCCCATCATTGTTCCGGTAGCAAAACCACCGTCTGAAAGGGATTCATAATTCATGAGTCTTGGTTCACCATTGATGGTTTTCAGCAATAAATTTGCTGGGACAATCGGCACAGAACTACCGCCAGGGATACATGCTTTTAATCTTTTGCCGTTTGGAATACCGCCGCAATATTCGTCAGAATAAATGAATTCTTCTACGGTAATGGTCATGTCGATTTCGTAAACTCCAGGCTTATTGATGTTCCCACAAGCAGAAATTAATTTCGTACCTGTCGAACGGCCAACACCAATCTTCGCATATTCTGCTCCGGTGATATTGATAATTGGAACAACTGCCGCAATTGTTTCTACATTGTTTACAACTGTTGGTGATTCCCAAAGTCCTTTGACCGCTGGAAAGGGTGGTTTCAAACGGGGATTTCCTCTTTTTCCTTCCAGAGATTCTAAAAGGGCAGTTTCCTCACCACAGATATAAGCACCAGCACCGCGGTGAACATAAATTTCCAAATCGAAACCAGTTCCTAAAATATTTTTGCCTAAGAATCCAGCAGCTCTGGCTTCTTCGATTGCCTGTTCCAGAATATCCGGAATCCAGGCGAACTCACCACGAATATAAATATAGGCAGTATGCGCTCCTAAAGCGAAAGAGGAAATGATCATTCCTTCGATTAAAAGATGGGGAATATGTTCCATCAAATACCGGTCTTTGAAAGTTCCCGGTTCAGATTCATCTGCATTGACCACCAAATATCTTGGCACGCCTTCTGGTTTTGCCAGGAAACTCCATTTCATTCCTGTGGGAAATCCTGCGCCACCACGACCTCTGAGTCCAGAAGTTTTCACTTCTTCGGTAATGGCGTCGGGAGCCATTTTGAAAGCTTTTTCCACCCCTTCGTAGCCACCTTGTTTGCGGTAAACTTCGTAAGTGCGGATTCCTTCTATATGGGCGTCTTTAAGTAAAAGTTTTTTACTCATTATTCTTATAAATTAATCCAAAGCAAGCGTTCCCTGTCTGCACAGCTCAAGGATTTCGTTTACTTTTTCTTTTGTTAAATGTTCATGATAAAATTTCCCGAGTTGCATCATCGGAGCGTAGCCGCAAGCACCGAGACATTCTACTGTTTTTAAAGTAAACAGTCCATCGGCAGAAGTTTCTCCGGCATTGATGTGCAATGTTTCTTTAATATGTTGAATGATTTCATCGCTACCGTTTAACATACACGGTCCCGTTTGACAAACTTCTAAAACGTATTTTCCTACAGGTTTCATGTTGAACATGCTGTAGAACGTCGCTACTTCATAAACCTCGATAGGTTTGATTTCTAAGAGTTCTGCAACATAATCCATTACTGGAACCTGCAGCCAGCCACCAAATTCCTTTTGTGCCAAATGAAGCACCGGAATTAACGCTGATTTTTTTCTTTCTGCTGGATATCGTGCGGTAATTTTATCGACCTGAGCCAAGGTTTCAGGTTTAAAAGCAATCGTTTCGCTCATTATTTTGATAGATTAAAGAACAAAGAACAAAGAGTAAAAACTCTAAAATTGTTCCGTATTCTATTTAATTTTTTTAATGATAAAAGTTGAAAAGTTTTTCATCTTTCATCTATTTTCTTTTCTCTTAATACTCAATTTTACGCGTCTAATTCTCCTGCAATTACGTTCATGCTGCATAAAGTAACAATCGCATCAGAAATCAAACTGCCCTGTATCATCTCCGGATAGGCCTGATAATAAATAAAGCAAGGTCTTCTAAAGTGAAGTCGGTAAGGAGTTCTTCCACCATCGCTTACGAGGTAAAATCCTAATTCACCATTTCCACCTTCTACACAACTGTAAACTTCACCTTTTGGAACTTCTGTTTCTGCCATCACGATTTTAAAGTGGTAAATCAAAGCTTCCATATTGTTATACACATCTGCTTTTTCCGGTAGGTAAAACTCTGGAAGATCAGCATGGAAAGGTCCTTCCGGTAAATTGGTGTAGGCCTGTTCGATGATCTTTAGACTTTCCCAAACTTCCTGCTGACGAACCATGAATCGGTCGTAAGTATCTCCGGAAGTTCCAACGGGAATTATGAAATCGAAATCTTCATAAGAACAGTAGGGTTGGGCAACCCGTACATCATAATCCACGCCTGTTGCCCGTAGATTTGGACCGGTGAAGCCATAACTTAAAGCTCTTTCCGCAGAAATTGGTCCGGCGTTAATGGTTCTGTCCATGAAGATTCTGTTTCTCTCATTCAGAGAACAGAAGTCCTGCCATACAACCGGGAATTTTTTCAGGAAGGTTTTCAAAAGTTCATGGAACTTCGGAGAGAAATCTCTTTCAAAACCTCCAATTCTACCCATGTTGGTCGTCAATCTTGCTCCACATACTTCTTCGTACATTTCGTAGATTTTCTCTCTTTCCTGGAAAAGATAAGTTAATCCTGTAATTGCACCAGCATCCATCGCAATAACTCCGTTGCAGATCAGGTGATCTGAAATTCTGGCCAACTCCATCATAATCACCCGCATATAGTCTACACGTTTAGGAATTTCGCAACCTAAGAGTTTTTCAACTGTTAAGTGCCATCCTATATTATTAATAGGAGCCGAACAATAATTCATCCGGTCGGTTAATGTTGTAATCTGTGTGAAGTTTCTTCTTTCAGAAATTTTTTCAAAAGCACGGTGAATGTATCCTACGGTTTGTTCGGCGTGCAAAATTCTTTCACCATCCATGGTAAGGACGTTTTGGAAAATTCCGTGGGTCGCCGGGTGAGTTGGACCGAGATTCAAGGTGTATAATTGTCCGTCAATCTGTTCCTTAGAATCGTGCTGGTTCAGTATATTTGAGAGTGCGTTGTCTTTCATAATTATTTGACTTTAAGTTAAAAGGATTTCCCTTTCAACTAATTATCTTCCGAACATTTTATCGTCTTTGTCGGTTCTGGTTCCATCTTCTAAACGATATTCCTTTAGCATGGGATGATAGCCTAAATCTTCCATATTCAGGATGACTCTTAAATCCGGATGTCCTTTAAATTTAATTCCGTAGAAATCAAAAGTTTCTCTTTCCATCCAGTTGGCACCTGCGTAGAGATCTGTCATAGAATCTACTTCTGCATTTTCTCTGGTCATGAATGTTTTCAGGCGTATTCTGAAATTAGTCATCATATTATGAAGATGATAAATCACACCAATTTCTTTTTCGGGAGTTTCAGGGTAGTGAATACCGCAAATATCAGTCAGGAAATTGATTTGAAGAGAAGAATCCTTTAGATGATGAATTACCTTTTTGATATCTTCTTTCTTTATTTCTAAAGTTAAAAAATCGTAAGGGGTATCATGAGACAGTACGGATTCTGGAAACTCTCTGGTAATTGCTTCTAAAACAAATTCATTCGTCATTTCCATTAGTTTATGTCGTAAGAGGCTAATAATTGTTGGTATTCCGGCAAATCTCTCCTGCGGATGCTTTCACTTTCGCAAAGGGCTTGTACCTGCATGACGCCTTCAATGATTTGTTCAGGTCTTGGCGGGCAGCCAGGGACATATACATCTACCGGGATTATTCTGTCAATTCCCTGCAATACAGAATAAGAATCGAAAATCCCACCGCTTGAGGCACAGGCACCCACAGCGATCACCCATTTTGGCTCAGCCATTTGGGTATATACCTGTTTTAAAACAGGTCCTAATTTTTTTGAAATGGTTCCACAAACCATTAACATATCTGCCTGTCTTGGCGAGAAAGAGTTTCTTTCCATACCAAATCTTGAAGCATCAAAAGTTGGATTTAGCGTAGCCATGAATTCAATTCCACAGCATGAAGTTGCAAAAGGCAATGGCCAAAGCGAGAATTTTCTTGCCATCCCAATCACACTGCTGAGTTTGGTGGCGAAAAAACCTTCTCCTTCAAAACCTTCCGGAGCTTCCGCATCCATTCTTATTACTGGTTTATTATCAGACATTTTAATTTTCTTAAAGTTACTAAAAATTCAAATTTTCAGACTGTTATTTATCCCAATCCAGTGCGCCGCGTTTCCATACATAAACGAAAGCGATGAAAAATACAGAGATAAAGGTAAGTACTGCGAAGAAACCTTCGACACCGAATTCACGGATGTTAACCGCATAAGGGTAAAAAAAGACGATCTCGATATCGAACAGTACAAAAAGTACTGCTGTTAAAAAATACTTTACAGAAAACGGCGTTCTTGCATTTCCTTCTACTTCTACACCACATTCGAAACTTTCATTCTTTTTGGTAGACGTCGATTTTTGTCTTGGTCCTAAAAAATGAGTTCCTAAGATAGAGAGTAAAACGAAACCAGCACCAACCGCAATCTGAAGAATAATCGGGATATAATTTTCGGGGAGATTCATCTTGTCATTATTTTCTTAATCATGCAAATTTAAGGAATTAAGTATAATAGAAAAAATTATAACCCTTAAATATCGTTGTTACCAAACAAATTTAAATGTATGACAAGCATATAATTTATTTTTTGCCGGTATCTTTTATCCTTTTCAGGACCAGATACGCCAAATACCCGATATACAGAAAAAGAAAACTGGCAAAAATAATGTTGATCGCTTCATTAAGCCGGGCGTCTTTGACCTGAAAAAACTGGTTGTAGACGATGAATGCGATGATCATCGCCATGTAGATGTAGAGTTGTTTCTTCATTTTCGTCTTATTGTTTTTCGTTGCCAATTTCCATTGAATAAGTTCTGCGGCGTTTGTGATTTACAGGATTGTAATCCTGCCAGAGAACCTGTACACTTTTATTTTCTTCGAGTTCGGGGTTCGTTTCAAGGATTTTAACCCCTTTTTTACTGAAATTACGCCAAATTTCTTTAAATATAATTGAAGTTACGCCTCTTCTTTGATAATCCGGATGAATTCCGATGAGATAAAAATTAGCACGCAGGTTCTTTTTGCCCGCCTGTAAAAAATGGTACCAACCAAAAGGAAATAATTTACCGTTGGCTTTCTGCAAAGCTTTCGAATAAGAAGGCATTGTAATCGCAAAGGAAATAAGTTCGTTGTGTTCATCGACGATACAAACAATGTAATCTTTGTCAATAAAACCAAAATATTTTTCCTGGTAGGTTTTTATTTGCTCATCTGTAATAGGAGTGTAGGTTGAGAGGGTTTTGTAGGTTTCATCCAGCAGTCTGAACATGGGTTCCACATAAGGAAGTATTTCTTTCTTATTATTAAACTGCAGTACTCTCAATTTATATTTCTCAGCGATTAGATTACTGAATTTCTGCACTTTTTCTGACAGAACTTCCGGAAAATCCAGTTCAAATTCTACCCATTCTTTTTCTTTAACTAAACCTAATTTTTCTAAATGTTGTGGATAATATTCGAAGTTATATAAGCCAATCATCGTAGCGATCTTATCAAATCCCATGGTCAGCATGCCGGCTTTGTCTAAATTGGTAAAACCCATCGGTCCTTCGATTTTAGACATGCCTTTTTCTCTGGCATAATCAATGGCTTTCTCAATCAGCGCTTTTGAAACCTCAATATCATCGATAAAATCTAACCATCCGAATCTTACTTTATTGATTTTTAATTCATTGACTTCTTTATGATTAATCATCACCGCAATTCTGCCCACCACTTTTCCGTCTTTGTAAGTCAGATATTTTTTGAATTCTGAATAATCCAAAGCCGCATTTTCCCTGGGATTCCAGATGTTTTTTTCGTCATTGATTAAGGGCGGAACGTAATTTTCATTACTTTTGTAGAGTTCCATCGGAAATTTGATGAAATTTTTTAAATCAGCATCGGTTTTTACTTCAAGAATCGTAATCACATTCATCAGTTTTAGTTTGAGAAAACAAAGATAAATCATTCGGCCAAAACTAAAAACTTTGGCACGTTTTTTATTGCTAGATAGTCGATTATTAAATTTAGATAAAAAAAGAAAAAATGACAGGGTATTATGTAATTATTGGGATTTCAATGTTGGTAAGTTGGTTGGTTTCATCCAGATTAAAAGCAAAATTCGAACATTATTCGCAAGTACATTTGCGCAACGGGATGTCCGGAAAAGAAGTCGCCGAAAAAATGTTGAGAGATAACGGCATCAATGATGTTAAAGTAATTTCAGTTCCGGGACAATTGACGGATCATTATAATCCGGCAAACAAAACAGTAAATTTATCAGAAGGGGTTTATATGCAGAGAAATGCAGCAGCAGCGGCAGTTGCGGCACACGAATGCGGTCACGCTGTTCAGCATGCTGTGGGATATTCTATGTTGCAGTTACGGTCAAAATTGGTTCCGATGGTCAACATCAGTTCTAATTTAATGCAGTTTGTATTAATCGGTGGGATCGTCTTGATGGGCGCCACCAGAACCATCCAAAATCCAAATGGGAATACCACCGTTCTTGCTATTGGGGTAGCCATGTTTGCAGTAACCACTCTTTTTGCCTTTGTGACTTTGCCTGTGGAATACGATGCAAGTAACCGGGCGATGAAATGGTTGAAAGATACCGGAACGGTGACTTCAGAAGAATATGTAGGGGTAAAAGATTCCCTGACCTGGGCGGCTAGAACATATGTGGTTGCAGCATTGGGTTCATTGGCACAACTCTTATACTGGGCATCACTACTAATGGGAAGGAGGGATTAAAAGAGCCAGGTAAAAAAGGCTAAGTAAAAAGAACCAATTACCAGAGGAATGATTTTATGGATGATAGGGATTTACGCTATGGAATTTAATTTAGGAAGAGTTTATTCCTAAGAATCCACAAATTCAAACGAAATATTTTGCATCTCAGACAACTGCTCTGAGATGTTTTCTTTTTCAGAAGTTTTGAGTTGGGCGGAAATAGTGCATTTTTCTTCTGTTTTAAAATCAATTATTTTTGCACCGAATTTATTTAATAAAGTGAAAATCACATTTTGCTGGTCGAATTCAAACTGAATTTCTATTTCAGACTGTAATTCTTTGGTAATCAGTTCGCAGGATTCCAACGTGAATTTAGCCGATTCTTTATACGTTTTAACCAAACCCGAAACGCCTAATTTTGTTCCGCCATAATATCTTACCACGATCAGCAGGACCTGGGTAATATTATGCGCCAGCAACTGATTGTAAATCGGTAATCCTGCGCTGCCGGAAGGTTCGCCGTCATCGTTTGCACGGTAATTTTCACCATTTATTCCCAAACGGAAAGCGTAGCAGTGATGGGTTGCCTTTGGATGTGCTTCCTTAACTCTCGCCAAAGCCTCTTTTACTTCCTTTTCATTTTCTACGGGAAAAGCAAAACCAATGAATTTGCTTCCTTTTTCTTTAATAAGGATGTTTTCGACCGGCGATTTTATGGTGTCAAATGAAAATTCCATGGTTAAGAATTTTTATAGAATTCAATTCTATTGTCCCGAAATTGTTTTGTTTCCAACTTTTCAAAATCAAATTCCGGTGCTTTTGTTCCATGAAGTAAATGCAGATTTTCATTTTTAATGATAATGGCTTCATCCCAAAGATTTTGGCCGATAAACTGTTGCAAAGTAAAACTCCCGCCCTCAATGATAACCGATTGAATTTGCTGTTCAAATAATTTTTCCATTAACGTTTCTAAGAAATTTTGTTTTTCAATTTTAATAAAAGTAATATTTCTTTCAACTGAATTTTTCACAGCATTGAAAACCAGTGTTTCCGCTTCGTCATTGTATAAATTAAAATGGGTAGGAACTTTTAAATCAAAATCGATTAATATTCTCACCGGATTTCTTCCCACAATTTCTCTGGTTGTCAAACTTGGATTGTCTGTCAAAGCCGTATTTGTTCCCACTAAAATCGCATGTTCCTGACTCCTCAACTGATGAACAAATTGCCTGGTCAAAGCATTACCGATTTGAGTCGGTCTAAAATCCTGATCTAAAAATCCATCGCCAGATTCGGCCCATTTCAAAATAAGATAAGGTCTCCGTTTTTGATGGAAAGTAAAAAACCGTCTGTTCAGTTCCTGACATTCTTTTTCCAGGATTCCGGAAATAACTTCAATTCCTGCGTCTTCTATAATCTGTTTTCCTTTTCCATTCACTTTATCATGAGCATCCAAAGTTCCGATGACCACCTTTTTGAAAGCGATTTCTACAATTTTGTTGGCACATGGAGGTGTTTTTCCAAAATGTGCGCAGGGTTCCAGCGAAACATAGATCGTAGATTCCTTTAATAATGCTGTGTTTTTGACAGAATTAATTGCATTGATTTCAGCGTGAGCACAACCTGCCTTTTCATGAAATCCCTCGCCGATAATTTCGTTATTATATACAATTACGCAACCCACCAAAGGATTTGGATAGGTTTGTCCTAAAGCTTTTTGGGCGAGATTGATGCAGCGCCGCATGTAAATTTCGTGGTTCATCTGAATTAAAAAACACCCAACGGTTGCCGGGTGTTTTATTGATTATCATTAAAGATTAATTTTTAGCAACAACTTTTATTTCCGGAATCTTGAACTCAATCATCGTGGCAATGAGATGGTCCCTTTGTCTCGCCAGAGATTTCGCGGCAGATTTTAGGTCGCCGTACATTCTTTTTGCATGAGATAAAATAAGGAAGCTTTTTGAGGTTCCGTTGTCATACTTTTTAAAACGGTAGACATTATACTCGATAAAAGAACTGCCTTTTTCCGGACTTTCAGAAATGAAATAATCGACGATATATTCCTTACCATCGGGACTTTCAACTATATTCACTTTTGCAAATTTATCTGATTTTGCTCTTTGCTGGATTCCCTCAACTTTTTGACGGACCGCTAAGTCCATTTCTATTTCTTTGGTGAAATAGGAAAAATCGAGGAG